>JAFRCN010000003.1 GCA_017404335.1 Candidatus Saccharimonadota bacterium
AATCACCCAGTTTACTATTGCATAAGCAAGAGCACAAACCACTAAACCTATAATCCCATATAGAATCGTATCCTTAGCTTTCTTGACCTTCCCTGCGTCACCAGAAGAAGTCATATACGTTATACCGCCAATAATCATTACAACTACCGCTACTATTGCCAACGCACCAATTATAATATTAATAATGTTAGGGATAGTCGTTGTTACTAAATCTGCGCCCTCTCCTTCTCCAACCGGGTTTATTTTCTGCCCTATTCCATTCGAAACAACGCTTCCACCGCTATTACCATCAGTGCCCTTAGTATACGCAGCGATGACCGACAATAGTTCTTTCATTTTTATCCTTTTAATTATCTTATCTTCATTTTATAACTATTTTAAAAATAATGCAAGCATTTCCACCAAAAAAGCGCCTCACAAGGCGCTTTTTCAAAACTCAATTTACTGTATCGCAATCTTCTTCGGTGCTTCGGTCTTTTCCTTTTCGAACGTAATCGTCAGCACTCCGTCTTTTAGCTCCGCTTTTACGCTATTTTCGTCTTCGCGAACCTGTACCGGTAACGCAATTGTTCGCGAGAACTCGCCCCAATAACATTCTTGAATATGCCACCGCGTCGTTTGTTCATCCTCTCCCCCAGACAGAACGCCCGAAATAGTCAAAATATTATCGGAAATACTGACATCGAGATCAGATTTCGAAATGCCAGCGGTTCTAGCTTTTACAACTAATTTATCGGCGGTTTCGTAGACATCTACTGCTAGCTGCCCAGGAAAATCGTCGGTATTTTCCCACTCATCATCGACCGGTTCGCCAAGTTCCTGCGGCATCTCAGCTACAGGTTGCGGAGCTTCCACCGGCTGAGCTAAATCCTCATCCCCCCCGAGGAACGCCGCCGCGAGGTCATCCTCCATCAGCAAATCGTCACTGTTTGTACGAGCCATATTTCCTCCACTTATATTGTTATGCTTTATTATAAACCATCCCCATGATAAAATCAAGAGAATTATGCCAAATATTGTAAAAAAAACAACATTTCCTAATCTTCTCGACCTCCTCGCGCCCCACTCCTGTCGAAGTTGTAGCCGTATCGGCAAGCCATTTTGCGACCGTTGTAAAAATTACATAATTTTAGAACACGAAAACTATTGCCCGAATTGTAAGTCTCTAAATCCGACCGGGAATTGTAAAAACTGCCCTCTTCTCCCGCCGACTTTCGTCGTCACAAAACGAGGTACTATTATCGGCGACCTCATTCATGACCTAAAATACAATTCCGTCCGCGCTCTCGCAAAGCCACTCGCCGAGCTCCTCGACGAAACATTACCCGTAATCGACGGCAAAGTTAAAATCGTTCCTCTCCCAACTATCAATAAGCATATTCGTTCTCGCGGCCTCGACCACACCTATCTAATCTCTAAACATCTCGCCAAACTCCGCGGTAAAAACTATTCCGTCGAAAAACTTCTCCTCCGAAAGACTAGCTCCGTCCAAGTCGGCTCCGACAAAGAAACCCGAAAAGCGCAAGCGAAAACCGCCTACATCCTAAACGAAAAGCTCAAAATCGACCATACCGCAACCTACCTTCTTTTCGACGACGTCTGGACAACCGGCGCCTCAATGTCTGCCTGTCTAAAACTCCTCCGCTCCGCCGGCGCCGAAAAAATCATCCTATCAACTCTCGCTATGAGCACCCTAGACGCAAAAAGCTAAACATTAACCGAATCTAAAACTAGCGAAGTCTCATTTTTCGCCTGCTTGTCCGACGACGGAAGCGCCGTAATCACGAAGTTCACAATTGCATAAGCGAAGAACGAAATCACGAGACCAATAATCGCATAAAGCACCGTATTTTTCGCGTCCGTCACTTTCTTCCCATCCCCACCAGACAAAACATATTTAATACCGCCGATAATCAACATGATTACCGCGATAATTCCAACAATATAAAGAATCGTATTCGTAATCTGCTTAAAAGCTCCAGTCTCCCCGAATAAATCCGCCGGACATCCATCGCATCTCGCCGCTTCGGCACCCTTTTGTAAAGTCGTCAAACCACCATCCGCATAGACCACTGAAAAACCGCCTAGAGCGACGATTCCCGAAATTAAAACTGATACAAATACTTTAATAAACTTCTTCATACTATACTTATAGCACAAATCGCCAAAAAGCACAAGGTGTGTTATAATTGAAAGGTGAAGAAAAAACCCGTCCTTTTCTCGACCGTAACACTCACACTTATTTTTTCAACAATTATATCATTCTCAAATGTTTTCGCCGATTGCGGCGATGTTGAGACTAGCCTTATCGACTGTCCCAACCTCGGCGGTGGCACCCCTCGCCATCTCGCCATGGATATAGTTAATATTCTCTCTGTCGGCATCGGCATCGTCGGCGTTATCGGTATTTCCCTTTTTGGTATCCAGATTCTTACCAACCGCAACGACCCCACTCGTCTCACAAACGCAAAAAAACGCTTTTTCCAAATTCTCCTCGGTCTCGGCGTTTACCTTGCGATGTGGACAGGCCTAAATTGGCTCCTCCCCGGCGGAGTCATCTTCGGTCGCATCCCCGTTGAAAGCATCAAACTTAATCCGACCGTTGCGAATATTGCCGTCGGCAAATCCGAAAAACTAATCGTCACTTTTCAACCCTTAGACGCTAGCGACCAAACACTAAAATGGGAATCATCCGACGAGACTATCGCCACCGTCGACGAATTTGGTAACGTAACTGGAAAATCTCTCGGCGAAGCAACCATCAAAGTTACCGCCGCCAACGGTTCGACCTCCAAAAACACCGTATTCGTCATTGCAAACGCAAACTTGCCAGAATACTGCTCAACGTCTTCTGACGGAACAGATGGGTCAACCGCTCAATCAGCAACGGAAACAACTATACAATCAACCAATAACACTCCTTACGTAGATGGGCTTGAAATTCACTTTTTCTCCACCGGCCACGATGACGACGCCATTCTAATTCGGGCAAAAGATGCCATCGTAGTCATCGACGGCGGTCGATGTAACGGTGGAGCAAAATGCACCACCGGAATGAAATTCGTAAATTACATGAAGACCGCTGGCGTAACTAAAATCGACGCACTAATTGGTTCTCATGCGCACTGGAATCATATCCAATCTCATTCCGTCATTGTGAAAAATATACCAACAAGTTCAACTTATTATCCAGTCAACTTAAACACTTGCGTCAAAGAAAAACTCTGCGACACAAAAGATATTCAATATGTACTTGACACCCTAAAAGAGAAAAACCTCACTCCCAATTTTTTAGACATTTCTACTAAAGCTCAAATCCTAACAGTTGGCGACTTACGCTTCTTCATCATTGGCCCTCCTAGACCACGAAAAGGCAATAAAGGTTCCTTCGTATTCATCATGCAATATGGCAAGAAACGTTTCATGTTTACCGGCGATCAAGAATGGGACGGTCTATCCGAAATTAAAAACGGCAAAAACTCCGCTTTAGAACTCCTAAAAAAACGCGCTGAATCTCTTGGCACTGACCTTAAAGTACATTTTTTCAAGTGGCCTCACCACGGCTACAACGATAGCCAATTCAAAAAATCCGACGAAAAAGCCTTTTTCAGCGAAATCGGTGCCCAATATATCGTCGTTCCAAATAGTGGCAGCTGTGGTGGCACACAAGTCAACTACGCAGTCAACAACCTAGGACTCAAAAAATACTCTAATTGTGGAAACACAAACCTAGTCATTACCTCAGACGGACAATCGATTAAATTCCACGAAAATCAATCTCCTAATAAATGGGTTCCGAAAAAAACCCTCGGCGAATCCGGCAAAGTCTCCTCAACCCCTGCAACCTCACAACCCTGCGTCCCTACAGATTCAACTGGAGGCAAAATAGCCACCTCCGAAGCCGACGCAACCTTCATCGACGGCAACGGATGCGACGATAAAACTATCTTCCCAGGGACAAAGTATAACCTAACCGAAACCCAAATCAAATTAGTTGCCCATCGCGTGCAAAAAGAAAACTGCGGCTCAGTTATCGGTTGTAAAGCAGAGGCAACCCAGATTGTCAACTTGTATGAAAGCAAAAAACCCAACGAGCCTCATACCACTGAAAACTTCTGGAATTGGTTTCGAACCACCGGTTGGTATGCAACTCCTTTTTCGGGGCTTAGCGCCAGTCAAGCCAAAGAAAGAGGTATCAATGCCGTAAGAGATGTCGTTGTAAACGGAAATCGAATTCTTCCTCCAAAGGTAGTCGGTCACGACACCTTAGAATTCAACTATCCTGGATACAAATACAACATTACCGGTTTCTATGATACAAATGGCAATCGTCAAAGCCTGACAAAAAGTAACGTCGACCAGCTCATCCCAGGAAAAACAAAATTAACCAGAAGAGGCGCTTCAGACAAAATCTTTTGGTGTATCATTAGATATGGCAACAATAAATATGGTGATCCATTTACTATAAGAAATTAAAAGGAGGCTCATGTACAAAAAGAAAAGAATGACGAAGCTTATCATTACAATACTATCCTTAACTCTTATTATAATTTTGTTAATTCTTATTTTTAAAACCCATGCCCCTCGCTTTTCCCCAGAAAACGCATACGGAAATTTTGAAGAAACTGTATTTTTATCAGAAAGTCTCAATTACGTTTTAACAGAAGATTTTGACAAATATACCTTAAGCGCAACCGAAGAAGGCATCAATGAATACTTCGCTTCGCTCTATCCTTCTGGCGCAGGTATTAGCTATGTCGCACTTGATACTAAAAACGAAAACTATTCTTTAAGAATCTTAGATTCTTATGGCTCATTTCATACCTTGACTATCAAAAAAGAAGCGATGAATTTAACGATAGAGATTGACAGTTTTAAAAAAACCTATATAATTAAAGGCCCCGACCGGGGAGAAGAGGATTAAAAATGTATAATAACACACCCAACCCAAACTCATCAAAGAAACGTTATTTTGTTTTTTCGATAATAACAGTCTTTATCATCATAGTCGCAATCATAATTATAATACTTTTAAAAACTAATCACGACTCAACCTATTCTGCCAAACTTCGTTTTTTCGTTCGGCCCTCCGACGCTACAGTTCTCCTCGACGGCGAGCCAATCGACATTTCCTCCGGGCTCGTCCACGTCACCCCTGGCGACCACTCTGTCGCGATTATCCGCGCCGGGTTTTTCCCCGAAGGTGAAGAATTCACAATAAAAGAAGGCGAAACTCGCGATTTCGATTATGCCCTTTCCCCTTTCTCTGAAGAAGCCAAAAAACTCGCCGAGAATTTTGAATACTAAAAAAATCCCCCTAAACTATCTGTGGCGGAGGGTGAGGGATTCGAACCCTCGCTCCAGATTGCTCCAGACTAACTCGTTAGCAATGAGTCCCCTTCGACCACTTGGGTAACCCTCCAATAAACCTATTCTATCATATTTCTTCAATTTTTCCTACTAAAAACAAATTTTCAAATTTACTCCCACTGTGTTATAATATGATTATGGCAAAACCCTTGCAACCGATTTCCTGGGAAGGCGAAGAATATATTATTAGAGACCATAATTTCGTATGGTATTTAGGTCTTTTTGTTATCGGCGGTGGACTTAGCGTCCTCGCTATTTTTCTCAAATGGTGGACCTTTCTCGCCCTCGTTATTTTAAGCATTATTACTATTTTAATCTCTTCTCTGCGCCCGCCTCGTAAGATTCACTACAAGCTCGACAAAGATGGCCTAAAAGAAGGTTCTCGTACTTTTAGCTTCGAAGATTTTCGAGCCTTTGGGATTTTAAAAGAAGATTCGCATTTCTCCGCTGTTCTAATTCCGAAAAAACGTTTCGGCCTCTCCGTAAAAGTCTATTTCCCCGGTGGCTCCGGCGAACAAATCGTCGACTTTCTGGGAGCCAGACTCCCAATGGAAGACGTAAAATTAGATTTTCTCGATAAAATCGTAAATTTCTTGCGTATTTAAAAAATCTGTGCTATTATAAACATAAGTCTAATAATATTATTTAAAAAAGGTGGGCAAAATGGAGCAAACTCAAACCGTAGACAATGATCTACAAAAAGCAATTGACGATATAACTAAAACAACTAGCATTGATCCAGTTTTTTCTGATCCAGTCGCCGCTCCGTCTTCAGTACCCGAAGGCGATACTGGCGAACTTGGTGAGCCAAATGGACCTTTCCCAACTCCATCAATCTCTTCCATGCACTCCCCCTCTTTCGAAGAAGCTCCTCTCGCTCCAGTCGTCCCAGAAACTCCTGCTGAGCCTGTTCCAGCTTTTCCCGAATCCGAAATCGAGCCTATCCCCGACACCATGAATACCAGCGAAGTTAAAAAAGCCGCCCTCCGCGACCTTGTCCCGCTCCTCGACAAAATCAGCATGAATAGTTCCCAAAAATTCAAAATCTATCGCGACATTTTTGACGTCTTAAAAGATTACACTGTTCTAGAACCAGCTTACCGCGCCGCCCGCGAAATCTCCAATGAAACCGAGCGCGCCGAAGCCCTCCTCTACCTCGTCGAATCTATCGACAAGATGTAAGCTGAGCAAATAAATTAAATCAACATCTTTCGAAGCATGTAAAATTGCTCATATAAAAATTACAACCTTCCGGTTCGAGAACTGGACAGCACCAGTTCGAGAACCGACGAATGTTGTAATTTTTATCTTGACGCAATTTTACCGCTGAGAAAATGTTGATTTAGCTTATTTAATACATTTCCGGCGTGTTAGCTGGTTTCTCTTCGGGGATATCAACAATCAACGCCCCCATCGTAATCGCCGTCGCCGCAATCGAAGTCGCATTCTTAACTGCTTCCTTGGTTACCTTGGCTGGGTCGATTACTCCCGCTTTCTTTAGATCAATTAATCCCTTATCCGGATTCATCACGTCAATCCCAAACCCGTCTTTAGAACCTCGCTCAACTTCAGCGAGAAGCGCCTGCGCGTTTAACCCTGCATTTTCCATAATGTGAATAAACGGAGCCTTAAGAGCTTCACGTACGATTCTCGCTCCCGCGCTCGCCCCCGAAATCTTATTCGCAAGATTAACCAGCGTTACCCCGCCTCCCGCGACGATACCTTCAGAAAGCGCCGCCTTCGTCGCCGCTACTGCGTCGTCTACTCTAAACTTCTTTTCGTCAATTTCCGTCTCAGTCGCTCCGCCTACCTTAATTACCGCGACTTTACCCGACAGCGCCGCCGCTCGCTTCTCAAATTCTTCTCTCTCGTAATCCGACTTCGCCATCGACGCCAGCGAATGAATCGTTTCAATTCGCGCCTTTACTGCCTTCGCATCACCTGCTCCCTTAATAATCGTCGTCGTGTCCTTCTCAGCAATAATTTTCGCCGCCGACCCAAGTACTTCTAGTCCCACCTCTTCGAGCTTCAGCCCCTTATCGTCCGATACCACCGTCGCATCCGTTAAAATCGCGATATCTTCCATTATCTCTTTTCGCCTATCTCCGAAAGAAGGCGCCTTGAGAACTAGCGAGTTAAACGCACCCTTCAGTTTATTAAGCACCAAAAGCGACAAAGCTTCTCCCGAAACCTCCTCAGCAATAATCACCAAATCCTTCTTCCCCGAAGTCGCAACCTTCTCAAGCAAAGGCAAAATATCATTCGCCGACGAAATCTTCCTATCAGTAATTAGAATAACTGGTTTTTCGACCATCGCTTCCTGCCGGTTCACATCCGTCACGAAAAACGGCGATGCATAACCCTTATCGTAAGAAAATCCTTCGACGATTTCCTCTTCCATCTCGAGTCCTTGTCCTGCCTCGACCGTCACCACTCCGTCTTTTCCAATCTTCGAAATCACTTCCGCAATTAACTTCCCAATTTCCGCATCCCCTGCAGAAATTGTAGCGACTTCCGCGACCTTATCCGAATCCCCGTCGATTTTCTCCGCAACTTTCTCAATCCCCTTTACGACTTCCGCCCCGGCTTTTTCGATTCCCTTCCGAAGCTCCATCGGGTTCACCCCCGCCGCAATCAGTTTATTTGCCTCGTTCAATATATTATAGGTTAAAACCGTAACCGTCGTCGTCCCGTCCCCTGCGACTTTATTAAGCTTCTGCGCCGCAGTCTTAATCAGTTTCGCTCCAACTGCTTCGCCTAGAGTTTCATCCTTCGACGGTAGCTCTACCGCCTCCGCAACTGTCACCCCGTCGTGCGTAATCACCGGCGCACCATACTCTTTCTCAATAATCACATTCTTTCCCTTCGGCCCGAACGTTACCTTCACTGCGTCGTAAAGTTGTTTCGCCCCCGAGAGCACCTTTTCTCTCGCCTCAGTCTCGTAATAAATCTTTTTAGCCATTTTTTCTCCTTTTTATCAATTTAAATAGTTTTCCACAGGTTTATTCACAATGTTTTCCACATAGTTTTCCACAACTCAAACCTCTACAAAGTCGCTAAAATATCTTCCTCTTTCAGTATAATATACTCTTCTTTTTCTACCTTTACCTCAGTTGTCGAGTATTCCTTATAAACGATTTTATCCCCCTTCTTTACCGCCGAGACCTCTGGACCAATCGCCTCGACTACCGCATAAGCTGGTTTCTCCTTCGTATCTCCGAGCAAAATCCCTGCCGCCGTCTTTTCCGCCGGCTTCTCAATCTTCGCCACCACTCTATCTTTCAATGGTTTCAAACTCATATCTGTTATCTCCTTTTCTCCCCCTATTATAGCACAAAAATTAGCACTGTAAACCCCCGAGTGCTAATTTTTTAAACTTTTATTGATTGTCGATGAGTTCCGAGGCTTTCTTAATCATATATGCCGCTTCATTAGTCGGAATAACGTAAATCGGCTTCGACCCTTCTTCCGCTACGTTCGCATATCCCTTCGACTTATCGAGCGAAACACTATTATTAATCTTAAAGCCCATAAACTCTAATTTCGAGATAATCGCATTTCGCACCGGAATCGACCTCTCTCCAATCGTCGCTGTAAACACAATCGCGTCAATTCCTCCCATTTTCGCCGCAAATTCGCCGATTTTCCCCGCCACTCCGTCGACAAACAAATCAAACGCCGCCGCTGCATCCGCGTTTCCTTCTTCCGCTCCTGCAATAATTTCACGCATGTCGTTCGATCCCGCCATCGCGAGTAGACCCGACTGTTTATTCATCAGTTTAATTGCTTCCGCCGCGCCAAGCTTCTCGCCGAGTAACGCACCGATTGTCGGGTCAATCGACCCCGTCCGCGTCGAAGACATTAGCCCTTCTAAAGGTGTCTCGCCCATCGACGTATAAGCCGGTTTCCCGTCGACCAGCGCTGTAACCGAGCAGCCCGACCCGAGATGACAAACTACCATTTTCTTTTCAAGAAGTCCTAATTCCGGAATTCGCCCCATCATATATCCATACGACGCACCATGCGCCCCCCAGCGCCCTAAATCAAATTCATCAATAATCTCCCGCGGTAAAGCGTAAGCCGAATCTCGCCGAAATTCAGACGTCAAAGCCTCCGAATCACTCATTACCAGTACCGGCACTCCCGCGAACGTCTCGCGCGCATTTCGAATTCCCCGCTCCGTCCCTGGCACATGCAAAGGATTCGTTACCTGTACCTTCTCAAGCTCTTTCATTGTCTCATCATCGACGATGTGATTCGACGAGAAATATTTTCCCGCCGCAACGACCCGGACCAAAATCCCGTCGAGCGGATGCGCCTCATTAATAAACCCTTCTTTCTCAAAAATCGCCTTCGCCTCTTTAAACGCGACGTCGAGCGAATCCCATTTCTTATCGACAACCTCCTCGCTCCCGTCTGCCCGCGTAATCGTACAGATAAATTTCTTCGCTCCGTTCTCCTCAATCCCTTCGAAATACAGAGAACAGACCTCGTCTTCCCCCTCATAGAGCGAAAACTTCTCGCTCGACGATCCCGAATTTAAAACTAGAAAAATCTTCGTTAAATTTTGCATAAAAATAACTCCTTTCCTCCATTATACCCTAAATCCGCCATTTTTAAACCCCTTTCATCTTCTCAATTATTTCCACCAGCCCCACAATCCTCCGAAAAACCGCCCTCATCTCCGTCTCCCTAAACTCCCGCTCGCTCCAATCCTCCAAAATCGCATACATCCCATACCCAAACCCCTTTATCAAAAGTCCCTCCTCCAAAACTCGGTAGTCCATCCCCTTCTCGTCTCTTAGCCACCTCAAAATCCGAAAAATCATCTCTCCCGCTCCCTCCTGAAAAAATCCCCTCAAAAACTTCTTGTTTTTCACTATAAACATCAAAAAGAAAGAAATCGCTTGCCCAAGCTCCGCCTTACATCTCGCTTCCTCGAACTCTTTGCGAAATTTAAACACCAAAAACTCGATATAATCATTTTTTATTTCCGAAACTGTCTGATGATGCCGACAAACCGTCGAATGTGGCACCCCAACGTATTCCGCTAGCTCATTTAGCCCGCGCTTATTTTCAATAAAATAAGCCTTAAAAATCTGGTCCTCTACCCCTCTGAATCGTAAATCCTTTAATTTTCTCAAAAATTCATCAGGCCCCACCCTAAAACCCTAAATTATAGAATTAAAACTTAATCTACTCCGCGTTAGTATAAACGTTCGTCACGTCGTCTAAGTCGTCTACCGCCGATAATAGTTTCTCTAGCTTCTCCCCTGCTTCCCCTTCGACCGGCACATACGAAGTCGGGACGTATTGTAGCTCCGCCGAAGTCACCGTCATTCCGCTATCCGCTAACGTCTGCCTGACTTTCATCAAATCCGACGCTTCCGTATAAATCACCGTCCCTTCATCCTCGTCAACCACATCTTCCGCCCCTGCTTCTAGCGCCACCATCGTCGCATCATCACCCTTCTCGGAAATTTCTATCACGCCCTTCCTCTTAAATTGAAACATCACCGACCCTGGCTCCGCCATTCGCCCGCCGTTTTTGTCTAAAGTATGACGCACTTCCGGCATCGTCCGGTTTTTATTGTCCGTCGCTACTTCGATAATAATTCCAACGCCACCCGGACCGTAAGCCTCGTAAACCTCCTCAATCAACGCCGCCGCCGACTTATCCGCAACGCGAGCAATTGCCCGCTCGATATTCGCCTTCGGCATATTCGCGAGCCTCGCTTTCTCAAGCACCATCGCGAGCGACGGGTTCATCGCCGGGTCCGTCCCCGCCCGCGCCGCAATCGCGATTTGATTTCCAATCTTCGTAAAAAGCGCGCCCCGCTTCGCGTCGACTACCGCTTTTTGTCTCTTCGTCGTAGCCCATTTACTATGTCCCGACATATTTTTCTCCCTCTAAATTTAATATCTAACTTCTCTTGATTTTATCATTTTTCGTCTTAAAAGTAAAATCCCAAGCGGAATAAAAATCAATCCATATATCAAAAACACCAAAATTTGATACGTCGGAATCTCGACCAAAAAACTCTTCATCCCCCCAAAAAATTCCACGACTAGAATATGAAAATCAAGTAATTTCGTCGCGAGAAACGAAATCGCCACCTCAAGCCCCGGCACCCCCGCAAACACCCCAGTCATAAACACTAGCCCCATCGCATAGGGCAAAGTCGGTAGGATCAAAAGATTCGCAAATACCGATATTAGAGACACCGTCCCATAAAAATAAAGCGTAATCGGAAGCGTCATCAGAGTCGCGGAAAGCGTCGTAATGATTGTCGACCCGAAAAACCCCGGTTTTTTCTCCCCGTAAAACAGCTTAGAAATAAGCGGCCCCAGAATCATAATCCCCGCGTAGCTCGCAAACGACAACAGCCACCCGAGATTAATGATAAACATCGGATTAATCATCAGCGTAAACCCCGCGACGATTAAAATTATCCTTATAGGGGAAAACTTCCGCCCGACGTACCAAGCTAATAGTGTTAATACCGCCATCACTCCCGCCCTCAGTATCGACGGCGTCCATCCAACCATACTCATAAAAAACACCACGAACAAAATCGAAAATAAAAGCCCGGAAAATCTCGAAATCTTCCCAAAAACTTTCTTTGCAACTTCTACTAGAATCGAAAGATGCGCCCCACTCGCAACCACAATATGGACCAACCCGACAATTCTTAAATTCTCGCTCAAATCTTCCGGTAGTCCCGCCTTCATCCCGAGTAGATATGATAATCCCAAAGATACTTCCGGCTCCGGGACTAGCCCTCGAATCCTCTCCGCAAACCAATTCCGAACGCTTAAGACTAAATCCCCCGGCTCCGGTCTCTTAATCGCCTGAATCGCCGGCCGATACATATACCCTGCGTAGGTCCCGAATCCTTCCGCGAGCTTTCCTTCTAATACTACCATGTCTCCTCGCGCCAACTTCTCGTTTCTATATTCCGAAATAAACAAACTCCCCCGCACAAAAACCTCCTCTTCTCCAAATCGAAGCTCCGAGAGTTTAAAACTCGTCCCGCCCTCGTCTGTCTCCGCGTCCCCGTCGATTACTCCCGCGACCATAACCGTCTGCCCAAAGTATTGCCGAATATAACTTTCTCCGTATAGCTCGCTCGACACCCGAAAAAACGCCAAAATCATTCCCGCAATCAAAGAAATCATAGTAAACACAAACCATGGTTTAAAATAAGCAAAAATAAGTAGTAAAACCGAAACCGAAATAAACCATGGCGATGCAAAATAATTAACCCGAAACCCTAGCCCAAGTATCGTCCCTACGATTATCCCAACCGCGAACATAACAACAAAATACGATTGGTGTATCTCTCTCCTCATCCACTCTAGCATTCCCCTTGTCTACCATACATCTAGAAATATTTCAACCCCTGTGGTATAATTACTAAATGCACCGGTAGCTCAGCGGATTAGAGCACTTGTCTTCGGAACAAGGGGTCGTAGGTTCGAATCCTATCCGGTGTACCACGCACCCGTAGTTCAACGGATAGAACGTTGGTTTCCGGAACCAATGATATCGGTTCGATTCCGGTCGGGTGTACCATGTGGTATAATATATAATATATGGTACCGTAGCTCAGTTGGTTAGAGCGTGGGACTCATAAGCCCAAGGTCGCTGGTTCGATCCCAGCCGGTACTACCACTACCATTCAGCAACTACCAAACAGTACCCATAGGTATTGTTCATTTTTTCTATTTTTCAACCCCACCTCGTGAACCTAAAAACCTATTTTTTACGCGAAATCCCTAAATTATCACCAGCGAAAATCCTAAATTTTTCCCCGCGGTTTTCCTAAATTTTTCCGGGCGAAAATCCTAAATTACCTCAGTTTTATTAAATTTATGCTATAATAAAAATATGAAAGCAAACAATTCGTATTTACCTCGTTTAATCGATGAAGAAATTCGCGAAAAACTAAGCTTTTTTGGCGCCGTCAGTATCGACGGTTGTAAGTGGTGCGGAAAATCTACTACCGCCGAGCAGTTCGCAAAATCAACCATAAAACTCCAAGATCCTGCGAACGCTTCCATGATTGAAGCCGCCAAAAGCCAACCCGATATTGTTCTAAACGGCGATAAACCCCGTTTGATTGACGAATGGCAAGATTTCCCCGAAATATGGGATGCGATACGAACAGACATCGATGACAAAAAGCTCTCTGGACAATACCTTCTTACCGGCTCTAGCACTCCGCGTAAAGCTACCCCTAAGCATTCCGGCGCCGGCAGAATCGCGACCGTAAAAATGCGCCCAATGTCCCTCTATGAATCCGGCGACAGCAGCGGAGAAGTTTCACTAAAAACTCTCTTCGAAACTCCTAAAACTATTCGCGGCTCCGCGAGTCTCAGACTTGAAAATTTAGCTTATCTCTGCGCCCGAGGCGGTTGGCCCGAAAGTGTAATCAAAAAACCGAAAAATCCTACTAAAATCGCTCGAGAATACCTCGAAGCCATAACCGAACGCGAAGGTAGTTTTAAAGAGCTCGACTATTATAGCCCCGGACGGATGCGCGCTCTTCTTCGTAGCCTTGCTCGCGGAGTATCCGAGCCAGCTCGTCTTAGTACCGTGACCAAGGATATCGCCGAAAACACCGGTGCAATCCTAAGCGATGCTACTGTCTCTAATTATGTTTCTATTCTCGAAAAAATCCATATCATCGACGACATCGAAGCCTGGAGTCCTCTTCTTCGCAGTAAAACTGAAATTCGTACCGGTAAAAAGCGTAATCTCGTCGACCCCTCCCTTGCCGTCGCCGCTCTCTATGCTTCGGAGAACGATCTAACGAAGGACTTTAACAGCTTTGGTTTAATTTTCGAATCACTAGCCATGCGCGACCTAAAAATCTACTCCGAATCGCTCGAAGGTAACTTATTCTATTATCGCGACAAAAATGGCCTAGAATGCGACGCGATAGTTCATCTAATTGACGGCAGCTGGGGAGCATTCGAAGTCAAGCTCGGAGACGATATTGACACCTTAAACGAAGCCTCAAAAACTCTACTTAAGCTCGAATCCCTGATAAACTCCAACAAAATGCCCCGACCGAGCTTCCTCGCCATTCTCTCCGGTTCCGCCAAATACGCCTACCGTCGAAAAGACGGCGTTTATATCGTCCCCATCGGTTGCCTAAAGCCTTAACCGGCTGGCTTCCTCAATCCCTGCCTTTATTTTATAATAATCACAGGAGAGCATATCATATTGACGGTCTGTATATAGAGCCAGTCTCGCATAGTACCTAAGTGAGCAGGTGCAAAACATAGTAGCTCCGCGAGAAATCTCCATATCAAGACCAAGACCGTTAATCAAGAATTAGCAATCCGAGAGGTAGAGATACCCTCTACTAAAAAGTAGAGTTAAAACATATTGCATGCATCGTCGCCCAGCGATATAATCGCATGGCAAGATAATCACCAGTGACACAGTCACCAGACATAATCACATAGCGATACAATCGCATAGTGATACAATCGTATCACTAACCACAGGCCGGCTACAACTCCGTAAGGCATAATGATAATTGCATTTTTAATTGTATCTCTGAGCGTCTCACCGACGTCAATTGTACGTTACGATAGTTATTGGTTTCCTGCTCGCTGGCAACTACAACAATGGTTCGTTCAACAATGGGGGTAGCAACGGCAACTATTGGAGTTCTACGTCGAACTCCAATACTTCTAACGCCCGCAATTTGAACTTCAATAGTAGTAACGTCAATTCAGCCAATAACAACAATAGGAACAACGGGTTTAGCGTCCGGTGCCTCCTCTCCGGTCAGTAGTCGCCTAGCCCCTTCGTTCTTTCCTTCGCATCTCTCAGAAAGCAAAATACCTCTCCAAAAGTCGTTAGAAACTTTCAAGTTTGCTAACGACTTTTTTCATCTCTGTATACCCCGCCATGTGCTTCCCCATTCCCACATACGACTGCATTGTTTCATATGACGCTCTACCTTCCACGTAATCTCGAAACGCCTTTCGCATATTACGAAGGTATCTTTTCCCCGGCGTCAAGACAAACGGTCTCACCATCTTCCCTAGAAACGGGCACCCATGCGATACCTCTTGTATATACAGCTTCTTTGGGTGCATTTTAAGCCCCATTGTTCGAAGTTTCTCCGGCACCTCATGAAGCATAGCACTCTTGGCAAAATCAAGCTCTTCCTTAGTTACTATAATAAAAAAATCATCCACATATCGCCCATAATAACAAAATCCCATTTTCTTCTTCATCCACCAGTCAAATTCATTCAGCATGATATTCGATAGTAGTTGCGAAGTTAGATTCCCGATTACTATCCCTTGTCCCCTTGGCTGACAAAAAAGCGATTTATTGCTCGGTAGACATTCCCAATCATTTAATTTTCCCACAATCCTCGCCTCAAGACACGGATCGTCATAAATTACTTCTCTCCATAAGTACCGACACAATTCAAACAACCATCCACCCTTCGGAAATTGCTTCCTAAGCCCCCACATCACTTTTCTATACAGAGTCTTCCGCTTTAAGCTCATAAAATAACCCGACAAATCCCCCTTTAATACATACGCTTTACGAGTCCCATTTCGCGAAACCTGTCGCATAAATTTCTGCATTCGATTCACCCCAAAATCAGTTCCTCTATTTCTAATGCAAGAATAAGAATCATAAATAAATCTTTTGTTCCACCATGGCGCTACTACTGCATACAATAAATGATGAACCATCCTATCCCGAAACTGTGCCGCAAATATCTCTCTATCTACCGGCGAATGCGATATGAACGCTTTCGACGAACTCGGCTTCCATCTCCGTTTAATAATATCTTGTGCAAGTTGTCTTATATTCTCCGCCCAAAAAACATCCAAATTCCACTCATCTACCGTCCGAGTCTTACCTCTTCTTGCCATCAAGAAGCATTCGTATAACGCATTTTCAAGATCCGCATTATTCTCTGGCAACCTATTAAGTAAATTCCTATCTAGTTTTAATACCTTTTCCTTTTTAACTCTCGGCGCTCTAGTCCCCTCCACTAAATTCGATAATATTCTGAGGCGTATTTCGCGCCGTTCCGTTTCATCATCAACGAGTTGTAATCCAGTTGTCAGCACTTATTGCCTCTTTTTATTCTTATTATTCTCAGCCTCAACATCCGCCATCACCTTTCTTTTCATCATCCGCGATTGTTCCTTTTGTACTTCAATAATCAAATCAACAAACTTCTTGTACGAAGACGCCGTAAGAAGCCCCATGTCGCACATCGTCGTCGCATTTTCATACATCCTTTCCGACGCCCGAGCTATCTCTGCCAAACATTTCTCAATGTTCACATTTCCTCGTGCCGTCGCTATCACTGTTCTATTCATGTCTACCGCCAATCGCTCTACCTCATTCAGGAACACATCCCTCATCGACTCTTTGTGGTCTCGAACTTCCGAATGTACGAACGAAAGAAGCAACTTTACCGCCATCCTCAACCCCGGCAGTACTTCTTTCGGCATCACAAGCTTATTTACCTTCTCAATCAGAAGTTCATCTTCATGTAGCATCCGCACCATATCGGCCTTGTCAATTCTTTCCCCCAATTCAAAATCCAGCATCCATACATCATCATAGATTAGTTTAATCCCAGCTCGAGCCAACGCTTGCACAAAATTCCCTACCGACACCGGCGGGATTGATACAACGCCGTATTTTGCTTTCGGCTTTCCGTATCCATTATCATCTTTTCGAGCATAGCTTTTACCTAGTTTACCATCCAACCAAATTGAAACGATAATCGCCGAATTGTCATAAATTTTCAGCCATCCATCATAACATTTTAGTGCCAAAATGCGTGTATAATTTTCCGCCTCTCGCTCCAAGAGCTTTTCCTTTTCTTGATTTTCTTCTCGGCGCAATGAGACTTTTTCTTCAGCCGAAAGCTGTCTCGCCATTTCCGCTTTGGCTTTCGACTCATTCATCTGTTTATCGCCCAGTATTTCTATCTTACTCATTTGAATTAATTTTTTCTCACGCTTATCTTAGAGTTTATTTTATTGGCTCCAGAAATGCCTTCTTCAGAATGTTCTCAGGAGAGGTGCGAAGGAAAGAACGAAGGGACTAGGCGACTACTGGCCGGAGAGGAGGCACCGGACGCTAAACCCGTAGCGCCTACTGCTGCCACGGGCTGAATTGACGCTGCTACTATCGAAGTACAAATCGCGGGCGCTAGAAGTACCGGAGAACGACGTAGAACTCCAATAGCGGCCGTAGCTACCCCCATTGCCGAACGAACCATTGCTGTAGAGGCCAGCGAGCAGGAAACCAGGAGTAGTACCAGGACCAGCATTGTTGTAGAAAGTTGCAGAACTCTCATAATAGTTGCTTTCTAGATTGGCACCATAGGCGGTAGCGAGTGCATAGAAATCACCGCGTTTCCAGCCTTCATTGGACGTTGCACCAGATGTTGGCAGTCTCCAACCCTTCGGGCAAATGCTTTGTTCGGCATCAGTATTTTCTGTGCTGATACTTCTACCAGACCCTAGTGTAGCGGCATCCCAAGAGTAATAGGAATAGCATCCTGGACTGGCGCAATTACTAGTCTTATTGCCAGAATTATAGACATAGGAGTAGTTAGCCGTATTGAAACCAGAAGTTGAAGAAGCTGGGAGAACTATAGTATCACCAGTCTTAGTAAGGTTATTGCTTGTAGAGAAGCCACTGATATAGGCACTGGTAACATCTGTATCGTCTGCCGAGAGAGCTGTTCCACCAGCGAGATTAAGGTTTTCTACCATCCAGCAGTTACCGTCGGCAAGTCTAGCTACTTTGTAAGTCTGACTATCACGAGGGTCAGTTAAAGTATATACGGTTTCTAGTGGAATTGTTTCTGGACAAGAAGTGACTTCTTGCATAGTAGTAGAGTTGGCGATAGTCTTCTCTTCCTCCC
>JAFRCN010000004.1 GCA_017404335.1 Candidatus Saccharimonadota bacterium
GGGAGGAAGAGAAGACTATCGCCAACTCTACTACTATGCAAGAAGTCACTTCTTGTCCAGAAACAATTCCACTAGAAACCGTATATACTTTAACTGACCCTCGTGATAGTCAGACTTACAAAGTAGCTAGACTTGCCGACGACAAATGCTGGATGTTAGACAACCTCGCCCTAGACCTCACAAATAGTACAGTCCTAAGCGGTATGACGCAAGACAATACGAATGCATCCAACACCACGCTTGGCTATCTCAAAGGCACTACTACCGGCACCACTTCTGATCAATATGCTACCGCCGCAGTCTCTAACTGGACCAGTAGCTACAGCTACTCCGCTCCGCTCGTCAGTATGGCAGACAAAGACAAAACTGCTCCAGAAGGAACCAGTAGCGATCCTAAACAATCACTAGCCACATCCGATAATTGGAAATACGGTGGTTACTATAACTACTGCGCCGCTTCTGCAGGCTCCTACTGCTATGGCAACGGTACCAGTGCAGGCACTTCGTCTGGTAACGCCACTGAAGACATCTGCCCGAAAGGTTGGCGAATGCCTACTGGGAATTCCGGCGAATATCAAACCTTATACAATAATGCTAGTTACAATACCTATGACAAATACAGAGAAGCTCTACGCCTACCTCTTTCGGGCTATTTCTACAATGGCTCGGCGGGCAATCAGGGTAGCTACGGCAGCTGGTGGTCTTCTACTCGCGGCAATAACAACTACATGTACCGCCTCATCGCGAATACGAGCAATATCTACCCAGCCAGCAACTACAATCGCAACCTCGGTTACTCTGTCCGTTGTGTGCTAGGGTCTTAGCCCTAGCAGTGGAGCGTACCGGGAGTAGGCCCCGTTTTCCGGGTTCCTTCTTCTCCCTCCCCGCCCTTTTCAACATTGGAAAATCTAAGGAGTTCCCGCCTAGAGCGGGAACTCCGGGAAAAGTGCGCAAAAAAATACTGAATGAAAGGATAAAATAGAATGGTAAAAAAGTCAACTTCCAGAGCCGGTTCAAAACAGGGGACATTGTTCGGAACCGAAAAGAGTAACCGAGAGCCGGCTTCGGAGTTGATGAAGATTGTGGCGGAGAAGGTGCCGTCGAGAAAGAAGATTCTGAAAGATTTTGCGCCTGAAGAGGCGCGAATGATTTTGTCTAAGCTTGAACAAAACAAAAATGAGAACGAGAAAATGGAAACTGGGGCGGATAAGGGTAAGAGTGAATGGGGTGAAGAGAAGGAACGAGAGTCGTTACGGAAAGATAGAATCCGCGAAGTCAAAAGAATTGCGAAAGAAATGGAGATTGGGAATAGGAGTAAGTTGATACTCTTTCCGTCGTATTCAAGGAATAGAGACCAGGTAGAATGGTACAAAATGGGGAACTTTTCTGCGCTTTACTATGTGTATAGGATGGCGGACCGGATGGGGAAAACACCGAAGATTCAGCGAGACAACGACCGGTTTTCCAAGATGCATGGGATAGTCTGTATCAATGGGATTGAGAAGTTTTTGGAGCGTACGATGAAGCTGAATGAGTTTGAGAAATATGAGAAGACACTAGACGGGCTTTATATTGTGTATATGAAACAGGCTTTGTCCGACGCGGATTTGGCACTCCTTAGGAAGACGGGAGAGTTACAGAAAGAAGCAATGCATAATGTTTTAAGACCAAAGAAAGCTTCGCCAGAACTATATTTGACGATTCTGATGCTGGGACGTCAGATTATGCGGATAGTAGAGAAAATGGATATTGTTTATAGGAGCAGTATTGGGGATACGATTTATCGGACTGTGTTGGAGTTAATGGAGGTTTACTTTTTATTCATGGATAAGAAAATAGACATTGAGAAAGCTAAGGATGATATGATTAGGAAACTGTTTCGGATACGGGCGGGGATGACGTTACTTGGTGAGGATGAGATAGCTTCGGCAGTAAAAATATGCGCGGTCGGGGAGACGATTGTGAAAATAGAGATACTAGTTAATGGGTTAAGATAGAATGGCTACAAAAGAAGAGAGAAATAAGGCTAGGAAGGCAGAAGTCGCCGAGATAAGAGAGAAGCTAAAGGTGATGCGTAGGGCAATTCAGCTTGCAGAGATTCCGGCGCAGATGCAAGTTGGGAAAGAGTTTCAGGATTTGTTTGGATTTATAAAGATAGAGGATGAGGAGGAGGTGCGAGACTGGCTGAGGGAGCCGAAGAATTTGCTATTAGTAGAGCTATATATCGCGGAGAGATTGGCGCGACGGGGCGGGAAGCGAAAAACGATGGATACGCACGGGTTTGAGGCGAATTTGTTTGAGAATCTGGTCAAACTTCGTGATGCGCTTTGGAGTGGGAATTATTACCCTAATCGTGGGACGGTACATGTAATTTTTGATCCGGTGCAAAGGGAGATATTTGCGGCGCCGTATGTTGACAGGATTCTACATCATTGGATAGTTGGTACGATTATGAAATGGCAAGATAAGCGACTGATTTATGATTCGTATTCTTGCCGAAAAGGAAAGGGAACGCTGTTTGGTGTTAAAAGATTACAACATCATATTCTTTCGGTTTCTTGCAACATGAAGAAAAAAGCATATGTGGTACAGCTGGATATTACGGGTTATTTTATGCATATTCGGCGAGATGTGCTTTTTAGTCTAGTTAAAGAGAATATTGACAGGCAATTTCCGGAAGAGACGAGAGATAAGCGTTACACGATACTAATTTGGGCGGTTACGGAAGTGGTTTTTGATGATCCGACAGAAGGGGCGAGATTGCAAGGATCGTATCGAGATTGGATAGGGCTTCCAGATGACAAGAGCTTAATGACTCAGCCAAAGGGGCAAGGAATGGTAATCGGGAATTTTACTTCGCAGACGTTTTCAAATATCTATTTGGATCCATTGGATCGATTTATCCATTTTGTGTTGGGGTATAAGCACTATGGAAGATATGTAGATGACTTTTTTATTGTTGTTACAGAGGAGGAGTTGCCGCAGGTCATGAGAGATATTAAGGCGATTGAGGCGTTTCTGTCCGGTTTGGGCCTAGGGCTTAATCGAAAGAAGACAAAGGTTACGGAGGTGCATAAGGGAGTGAAGTTTTTAGGTGTAATCGTTCGAGGATTTCGGCTGTTTCCGTGCCGAAGGTTAGTGAGGAATTTTCGGAAAGCGACATATCTTGTCGCAGTCGGAAAGAAGGATCCTGAAGTGATCGTTTCATATCTTGGGATGTTTTCACACCTTGATGCGGGAAAGATCATACGTAAGGTATTTTTGAGTGTCGGGTGGGATTATGTTTACGGTAAAAAAGTTGCTTATTGATAAGAAAATTGATACAGCTGACAGAATTGGTTGCCTACCTCTTGTAGGAATTTAACCTTTACTAAAGGGCGGGGAGGGAGAAGAAGGAACCCGGAAAACGGGGCCTACTCCCGGTACGCTCCACTGCTAGGGCTAAGACCCTAGCACACAACGGACAGAGTTACCGTTGTTGCGATTGTTGTTGTTGGCTGGGTTGATATTGCTCGTATTCGCGTTGAGGTTGTACATGTTGTTGTTATTGTTGCGAGTAGAAGACCACCAGTTGCCGTTGCTACCCTGATTGTTTGCCGAGCCATTGTTGAAATAGCCCGAAAGAGGTAGGCGTTTTATATGCTTTTTTGGCGATTCAGAGTGGCCGGCCTTCGGGGACACCAACAATATACATACAGCATGGGTTAAACCAAGACGGCGAATATGATTTTCGCATATAGCGACAGTGAACCCGCTAACGGACTAACAATCCCACAAAGGTTGCGAGGAGACATTTTGATTCATCCTTTACGCCGTAGAGTAAGAGGATTAGACTTTTGCTTCAGCTTTGGTCGAAGACTCTGCTTTTGGCAGAGTATGCTCCTTGCCCTTTAATGTTTAAAGGTGCTACAGCAGGGATAAGTTTCTTTTAGGCTCTGCTGGGGTGCATTCCCTTGTCATTTTAGCATATACTTTGAATTTGGCGCATAGGCTGACCTTTTGGAATAGCGGGGAGAATGGTCTTGACTAGGGATTTGGATGACTTTTGTTAAGGCTTTAGACAACCGATAGGGACGATGTAAATGCCGTCTTTTCGGAAATTAGATACTTGACTTTTTGGAAGTTAGACCTTTGACTTTTTGGAAGTTAGACCCTTGACTTTTCGGAAATCATATCATATAATAAGCAAAAGGAGTATATAATGTACGAACGAACAATTACTAAGCGTATAAAGCAAATTAATGACACTTTTCGAGTGTTGGTTTTGACGGGACCAAGGCAGGTTGGCAAAAGTACTTTGCTTGGCAGTTTGATACCTGATGGTATGACTAAAGTTTCTTTGGACGATTTATCCTTGAGAGAGCTGGCTAAGAATGATCCTAGGATGTTTCTCGAAACTTATCCTGCCCCGCTTTATATTGATGAGGCTCAATATGCTCCAGAGCTTTTTCCTTATATTAAAATGCGTGTGGACGCGAATCCGGCTCGAGGTCAATACTGGCTGTCTGGTTCGCAACGATTTGAACTGATGAAAAACGTCACGGAGTCTTTGGCGGGGAGGGCTGGTATTTTGAATATGAATAGTTTTAGCTATAGCGAGATTCGGCGTCATGCAGATTGCGAAGCATTTGACCCGGAGCATTTAAGGCAACGTGATACTATCGATGTTAATCAGGTTTTTGAACTGATTTATGCTGGAGGTATGCCAGAATTATATGCCATACGGGGCTTAGACCGTGACATTTTCTACGACTCTTATGTCAAGACTTACATTGAGCGAGATGTGATGCATATCAAAGATATAGGCAATACTCGTGACTTTAAACGCTTCATGCGCGAGATGGCCATACGCGTGGGTACAACCTTGAACTACGCTGACGTTGCTAAGGAGATTGGCGTTTCTGGTCATACCGTGCAGAGCTGGCTATCGATACTGGAGAGCACCGGGTTAGTTTATTTGCTGGAGGCATATTCATCGAATTTATTGAAGCGTCTTACTCAGTCGCCCAAGATTATTTTTATGGACATGGGGCTGTGCGCGTATTTGGCTGGTTGGCAGAGTGCGCGCGATTTACAGCTTAGTGATGCCTCGGGGCATTATCTTGAATCCTACATTGTTTCCGAAATCATTAAGAACTATCAGAATTTGGGCGTAAATGCCCATTTGTATCATCTTCGCAACAAAGAGACTAACGAAATTGACCTTATTATTGAAAAGAATAATACATTTTATCCTATTGAAATTAAGAAGACTTCCACTCCTCGACGGGAAATGCTTAAAGATTTCCGTATGCTTGAAGGTATCAAGACGAAACTTGGTAAAGGTGGAATCGTCTGCACTTATGATAAGCTTATGCCATTAGATGGCAATGGTAATAGCATTATTCCTGTTTCAAGCGTGATAGATTTATAGAATTGCTGATTAGATTTAGAGGGTATTCGACTGAGTGGAAATTTAGGATTTTCGCGCGGAAGGTTTGAGAGTTAGCCGACTAAATGAACGGATATTGAGTAATAAAAAATGGTGCGAATGAAGAGACTCTAACTCTCGACCTCTTCCTTGGCAAGGAAGCGCTCTAAACAACTGAGCTACATTCGCACGATAGAACAATTATAGCACACTTTTTTAGATTTTGGGAAAAATATAGTAGATGTGTTATAATAGAGGGGTAATAAAGGAGATAAAAATGTCCACTGGTGGAATAATAGCAATTGTAATTGTCTTGGTAATCGTTGCGATTATTGGGATGATTATCGGTATATATAATAGCTTAGTGAAGCTCGACGAGCGAGTAAATGAAGCATGGAGCGATATTACAGTCCAGCTTAAATATCGTGCAGATTTGATCCCGAATGTTGTCGAGACGGTAAAAGGTTACGCGAAGCACGAAAACGAAACGTTTAAGATGGTGACCGAAGCGCGTTCGGCAGTGATGGGCGCGAAAACGGTGAAACAAGCCGCCGAGGCCGAGAAGGAAATGCAAGGCGCGCTCGGGCGAATTTTTGCGATTGCGGAGTCGTATCCGGAGCTTAAAGCGAATACTAATTTCGTCAAACTTCAAGAGCAACTTCAAGACGTTGAGGATAAAATCCAAGCGGCTCGCCGGTTTTACAACGCGGGAGCAAAAGAGCTTAATACGAAAATTAAAACTTTCCCGACTAACTTTGTGAATAATATGATTGGGCATTTTAAGAAACGCGATTATTTCGAAGTTGCGGAAAGCGAAAAAGCGAAAATCGAAAAAGCGCCGGAAGTAAAATTCTAAAGCATGTTTTTGAATCATACTAGTATGTTTATAAAACATACTAGTATGATTTTATGAAAGGCGGATATGTATAAGCAGATTGCAGAAAATAAGCGTCGGACTATATATATTATCATCGGGTTTGTAATTTTGATTGGGCTAATTGCTGGAGTAATCGCCTATTTTTATCGGGATCCGTGGATTGCGGTTTGGACTATTGTAATTGCTGGGATTTATGCGGTTTTTCAATATTATACAGCGAGCGCGACGGCGATGATGATGACGGGGGCGAGGGAAATCTCGAAAAAAGATAACCCGAGGCTTTACAACGCGGTAGAGAATTTGTCGATTACGACAGGGCTGCCGATGCCGAAAGTCTATATTATTGAGGATAAGGCGCCAAATGCGTTCGCGACGGGGCGTGACCCGAAGCACGCTTCGGTTGCGGCGACGACGGG
Organism: Candidatus Saccharimonadota bacterium; assembly: GCA_017404335.1. Classification (GTDB taxonomy): domain Bacteria; phylum Patescibacteriota; class Saccharimonadia; order Saccharimonadales; family Saccharimonadaceae; genus Nanosyncoccus. The sequence goes on from JAFRCN010000004.1 coordinate 6,704, forward strand.
GCTAATCGATATTATGAGCGATAAGGAGCTTACGGCGGTGATGGCGCACGAAATGTCGCACGTTAAAAACTACGACATTCGGGTGTCGATGATTGTGTTTGGATTGGTTTGCGTAATAGGCTTAATTACGGACATTGCGTTTCGGATGATGTTCTACGGGAGTCGGCGGAGAGATAATGAGGGGAGTCCGGTTGGGTACGTTTTGGTATTAATTGCGGCGATTTTGTCGCCGATTGTGGCGGCAGTAGCACAAATGGCGGTATCGAGACAACGGGAATATCTTGCAGATGCGTCGGCGGTAAATATTACGCGATATCCGGAGGGAATGATTAATGCTTTGAAGAAATTGCAGTCACATTCGCAACCAATGAAAAGTCAAAACATTGCGACGGAAGCGATGTATATAAATAGCCCATTGAAAAAAGGGTTCTTCAGCAATCTTTTTTCGTCGCATCCGCCAATCGAAAAACGGATTGAAAGATTAGAGCATGGGAAAACGACATTTTAACCTCCGGAGATCCCTCAGAACACTGCCTAGTCGTTTTGAACGTCCGTCTAAAGTCCGTTTGCATAAATCTTTCAAACGGTCGTATCGGGAAGATTATAAAAGAGAGTTAAAAGTTCCGGGGATTATGCATCATATTTTTGTGACGTTTCGAATAATTTTTCAGAATTGGAAACTGTTTTTGCCGTTTTTGATTATCTTGATATTACTTAATGTTATTTTGGTCGGGATTATGTCGGAAGACACTTATAAACAGTTCCAGGAAATTCTCGACCAGACGAACGCGAAGCTTGCGGGCGGAGAAATCGGGACGGTCGCGCGGGCGGGGCTTTTACTTCTCTCGACAGTAACTACTGGGGGCCTTGCGGGAGATTCGAGCGAAGCAACGACGGTGTTTATGGTTTTGATATTTATAATTACTTGGCTAGTGACGATTTATTTATTAAGGCATCGTTTGGCAGAGCATAAGGTGAAACTTCGCGACGGACTTTATAATGCCCTGACGCCGTTTATATCGACGCTGGTGGTGTTTCTCGTGGCTTTAGTGCAGTGCGTGCCGATTTTCCTTCTCATTATCGTTTACTCGGCGGCGGTGCAGACGGAGTTTCTCGCGACGCCGTTTTATGCGTTATTATTTTTTATCTTTGCGATGTTGATGATAATTCTATCTGGATACCTACTCTCTTCGTCTTTAATCGCTTTAGTTGCGGTGTCGGCGCCGGGGCTGTATCCCATGAAAGCGCTTCATACGGCGTCGGATTTGATGGCGGGGAGGAGAGTGCGGTTTATTTTGAGGCTCATAGCTTTATTGTTGACACTCGGGGTGATGTGGGTGGTAGTAATGGTGCCTTTGATTGTGTTTGATTTATTCATGAAACAATTTGAGTGGACGGCAGGGATACCGTTCGTTTCGATTTGTCTTGTGATTATGACGTGTTTTTCTTGTATATATATTACGGCGTATCTATATTTATATTACCGGTGGATGTTAAAAAATCCGAGCTAGAAAATTTTATACAGTTCGAACTTTAATCGTGTCGGTACCGAATTTGTTTTTGTCGCCGGAAACGATGACGGCGAGAAGGTTGTTTTTGCCTTCTTCAGTTTGAAGGTAGTTGCCTTTTAATTCTTTCGCTAGGTCATAGCCGAAATCTTCGGAGTATGGCCGAACGAAGGCGGCGTTGGCGTAAGTTAAGGCGAGCTGGTTGGCGACGCGGGGATTTGGAGTGACGGAAATAATCGGGACGTTCGGGCGCATCGCGGCCATGGTCGTTGCGGTAACGCCGGAAGCGGTTTGAGCGACGATGACGTCGGCGTTGATCTTCTCTGCGAGGCGAGCAGCGGTGTTCGAGATCGCATCGTAGATTTCAGACTTTTCGCCGACGGGGGACTTTGAAATCGGAGCGACTTTAGAATGGTTTTGGGTGTAGAGAATTACTTTTTTCATGGCTTTGACGGTCTCGAGCGGGTATTTACCATTCGCGGTTTCGTCGGAAAGCATAACGACGTCAGCGCCTTGGACAACGGCGGTAGCAACATCGGAAACTTCGGCACGGGTTGGCTCGGGAGAGTCGACCATTGAGCTTAGCATTTGGGTTGCGACGATGCAGAGTTTAGAATGCGCACGACACATTGCGATAAGTTTTCGCTGAACCATGGGGACAACTTCGGCGCCGGCTTCGACCGCCATGTCGCCACGTGCAACCATAATGCCGTCGGAAGCTTTGACGATTTCTTCGAGATGTTCGTCGGAGGAAATGGCTTTTTTGGTTTCGATTTTGGCAATTACCTTTGCGGTAGAGCCGAGGGAAAGAAGACTCTGTTTCAGACTCACAATATCGCTAGCGGATTGAACAAAGGAAAGGGAAACGTAGTCGTAGTCGCAATTTGCGCCGTATTCGATGTCGGAAATGTCTTTAGGGGTTAGAATGTCGCCGCCAAAATCGGTATCAGGAAGATTGAGACCTTTTTTCGACATAATGAAACCGTCGTTTTTTACTTTTACTTTAATGGCGGTATCGGAAACAATTTCGATAACTTCGGATTTTACCTTGCCGTCGAACATCGAGAGAGGTTCGCCGACTTTGACCTTTTTTGCTAAATTGTATTGGACCGGGACGGTCATTCCGCCGTTATGTTCGAAGCCTTCGGCGGATTCGAGAATTAACTCGTCGTCGGTTTTAAGGTCTAGGTGATTATCCTTTAGGAAACCAAGGCGGATTTTCGGACCTTGGAGGTCTTGTAGAATGGCGACGGAGCGGCCTTTTTTGGCGGCGGCTTCGCGAATCCATTTGATTTGCTGGTCGCGTTCTTCGTTTGAACCATGTGAACAGTTTAAACGGCAACCGTTGGCGCCGGCCATGATTACTTCTTCAATTTTTTCCGCCGAGTTGGTCGACGGACCGATAGTAGCTAAGATTTTTGTTCTTTTAAAAAGTTTACTCATATATTTATCTTATCATATTTTTAGCCTGTGTTATAATAATTATATGGCTTATGCTAAAAGTAAAAATGCGCGTGCAATGCATGTTAGGATTCCTGCTAGGCCGAAGAAAACGATTCCGATGACAGGAAAGATAATTTTGGGTGTCATTTTGATAGCAACGATTATGGTGGTGGTTGCGGTTTTGATAGCATATTTTTCTAACCCTGAGAGACTTACGAAAAATGAATTCGGAGCATTGGTCTCGAACTATTACGAGGATTATTTTTACGAAAAAATTACGGATGCGAAAGCTTTGGATAAATATAAGAAGACCGGGCTTTCGGTGTTGACTTTGCGGCAGCTGGTTTTACACGAACCGTCGCTCGGTGGGACGGAGAATGTAGAAAAGTATTGTGACCTTAATTTGTCTTATGCAAAAATTTTCCCGGAGGAGCCCTACGGGAAAAAAGATTATCGAGTTGAATATAAATACGTTTGCGATTGGTGACCTCAGCGAGAGTAACTTCGTTTCTCCCTTCTCGTCACCAATAAAAACAAGACGCAAGCGTCTTCTTTTTATTGGTGATCTCGGCGGGAGTCGAACCCGCGTTGTCGGGATGAAAACCCGATGTACTAACCGTTATACTACGAGACCGTGTAGATATTATAACAAAAGTTGGCGAGAAGCGCAAGAGTAGCGAGCGGAAAGCTAGTGTGCTACAATTAAGATATGAAAACTATTCGCGATTTAGATTTAAAAGATAAAACTGTTTTAGTCAGGGTCGACTACAATGTGCCTTTAAAAGGAAAGAAAGTCGAGAGTGATTTAAGGATTCGGGCGAGCTTGCCGACGATTGAGTTACTACTCGAGAAGAAAGTTTCGAAAATTGTTTTGATTTCACATCTCGGGCGACCGGAAGGAAAGGAAAACTTCGATTTTACGCTTTCGCCCGTGGCGGAAGTATTAAAAAAGCTTCTTCCGGCACAAAAAGTCGGTTTTTATCCTTTACCGAAGGCTGGCGAGAAGGTGAAAATTCCCGAAGATGTAAAAATTGCCCTATTAGAGAATTTACGTTTTGACCCGCGCGAAGAAGAAAACGACGAGGAATTTATTAAAAACATTGTGGAGTCGGTTGGGGCGGAAGTTTATGTACAGGATGGGTTTGCGGTAGTTCATCGGGCGCATGCGTCGACGGATGCGATTTCAAAAGTTTTGCCGGTCTATGCTGGACTACTCCTTGAGAAAGAAGTCGAAAACTTAGAAAAAGCAACGAAAAAGCCGGAAAAACCGGTACTTCTGATTATCGGCGGGGCGAAAGTTGAAGATAAACAGCCTTTGATTGATAAGTTTTTGGGTTTAGCGGATAAAATTGTCGTTGGTGGAAAAATCGCCGCGGATGGTTATAAATCCGAGAATGAAAAAATCTACGTGGCGGAGGATTTTGACGAAGATGCCGAGGGAAAGAAGCTTGATATTGGCCCGCTTGCGACGGCGAAAATCGCAAATTTCGTGACCGATGCGAAGACGATTATTTGGAATGGACTTCTTGGGTATGCAGAGGACCCGGCTTATGCGACCGCGTCGGTAATTACCGCAGAGATGATTGGTGAAAAGGCGGAAGCAGAGACGATTATTTGTGGTGGTGATACGGCGGGATTTGTCGAGAATTTAATGAAAGACCATCCGAACTTGAATTATTCGTTGGTTTCGACGGGTGGTGGAGCATCGCTGGAGTTTTTGCTCGGTAAGAAATTGCCTGGAATCGAAGCGGTGGAGAAATAGAAAATGGAACGGGAAGAAGCCGAAAAAAGAATAATTAAATTGCGCGAGCTGATTAACGATTATCGTTATCATTATCACGTTTTAGACGAGTCGATTATGAGTGAAGCGGCGGCGGATTCCTTGAAGCACGAATTAACGCTTCTCGAAGAAAAGTATCCAGGTTTAATTACGCCGGATTCGCCGACGCAACGCGTCGCGGGAAGACCTCTAGATAAATTCACAAAAGTTCGGCACGAAAGGAGGATGATTAGCCTCGCGGACGTTTTTTCGGAGGAGGAGGTTTCGGACTGGATCTCTCGAAACGAGAAGTTAATTTCGGGCGGAGAAATTAAAGAGTTCTTTACGGATATTAAAATGGACGGACTGGCTTGCGCTTTAAAATACCGTGACGGGTTGTTCTATCAGGCGGTGACGAGAGGCGACGGGCTTGTTGGCGAAGATGTAACCTTAAATGTTCGAACGATTGAAAATATTCCTTTTCGGGTTGAAGAAAAAGGTGATGTAGAGGTTAGGGGTGAAATTGTGATTTTTAAAGAAGATTTCGAGCGGTTAAATGAGCTTCAACGGAAGAAAGGCGAGCCGGAATTCGCAAATCCGCGGAATCTCGCGGCGGGGACGATTCGGCAATTAGACCCGAAAGTTGCGGCTTTGAGACCTTTGAAGTTTATTGCTTATGATTTAGTGAAACCGGATTTGCCGACTTGGTATGAGGCGTATGAGATGCTCCGAAGGCTAGGCTTTAGAACTTCGAACGAAGACAAGGTGTTTAAAAATTCCGAGCGAAAGGAACTGTTTAAATACATTCAAGATTTGGACGAATACCGGAAGGGGTTGAAGTTTAATACCGATGGAATGGTGATTAAAATTAACGACCGAAAAGTATATGATAAACTCGGGATTGTCGGGAAGACGCCGCGCGGGGCGGTAGCGTTTAAATTTCCGGCGGAAGAATCGACGACGGTTGTTCGCGATATCGTGATTTCGATTGGGCGGACGGGGGCGGCGACGCCGGTCGCGATTCTCGACCCGGTAGTGGTTGCGGGTTCGACGGTTCGGCACGCGACGCTCCATAATGCGGACGAGATTTCTCGACTGGATTTACGGATTGGAGATACGGTTATTATATATAAAGCCGGAGATATTATTCCGCAGGTGAAGGAAGTTTTGACTGCACTTCGACCGAATGGGGCAGAAAAGTACAATTTCGAGGAGGCTCTAAAACGGCAATATCCGGAGCTTAAGTTTTCGCGACCGGAGGGGGAAGTAGTTTATCGGGTTGAGGGGGAGTCGGCGGATTATATTCTGAAACGTTCGGTTGAATACTACGCTTCGAAGGGGGCGCTAGATATCGAAGGATTAGGAGAAAAAAACGTCGATGCTTTGGTTGGAGCGGGATTAGTTGCGGGAATTCCGGATTTGTATCGCCTGAAAATCTCGGAAGTAGCGAAATTGGAGCGATTTGGCGAACTTTCGGCGAAGAATTTAATTACGGCGATTGAACAATCGAAAACGCCGAGACTCGCGAAATTTATTACGGCGCTTGGGATTCGACATGTTGGGGCTAGTACGGCGACGGCACTGGCGCGGACGTTTAAAACTTTAGATAAACTAGTTGAGGCGACGGAAAATGACTTGCTTAGCGTTCCGGACATCGGTGGAGTGGTAGCGGAGTCGATTTTGGCTTGGTTTAGTGACGAGGATAATTTAAAAATGCTTGCTGAGCTAAAGGAGCTAGGAGTTTCGCCGATTCCGGAAACCGATTCGGACCTTCCACTCGCGGGTAAATCCTATATCGTTTCGGGAACCTTAGAATCGATGGGGCGTGAGGAAGCGGAGGATAGGCTAAGGGCGCTCGGAGCGACGGTGACTTCGTCGGTTACGAAAACCACGACGGCGTTAATTTTAGGCGAAAAACCTGGTAAATCGAAGCTAGAAAAGGCGCAAAAATTAAACATTCCGACGATCAATGAAGATGAATTCAAAAAGCTGATTTCGTAAAAAAGTTGAAATTTTTGCTTTACAAATATTCATCTCGTGATATAATTTTAGTTATGAAAAAGACGAAGACTTACCAGGAGGTAATTGGGGAGGCTATCGAGGCTTTGCGGGATGAGCGGGGATGGACGCAGGAAGAACTCGCGGAAAAAGTCGGGTCGAGCCAATCGGCAATCCATCGAATCGAAAAAGGCGGGCAGAATATTTCTCTCACGATGATAAATAAACTCTCGGAGGCGTTCGGGACGCAAATTCTCTCTATAAATGATACGGTTTCGCAAAGTTTTCGGATTCGCGGAGGGAAAGAGCTCGCTGGTGAAATTACGGTTAATACTTCGAAAAATGCGGCGGTTTCGATACTTTGCGCGTCGCTTTTAAATACCGGCAGGACGGTTTTACATCGCGTCGCGAGAATCGAGGAAGTGTTTAGAATTATTGAAGTTTTGGAGTCGATTGGGGTGAAATGTCGCTGGATGAACCGGCGAAGAGACCTCGAAATTATCTCACCACGTGAATTGAAATTAGAGGAGATGGACGTCGAAGCGGCGAGAAAAACGCGCTCGATTATCATGTTTTTAGGGCCTTTACTCCACCGATATTCGAAATTTACGATACCTTATGCGGGGGGATGCTCACTCGGGACGCGGACGGTTGAGCCGCATCTCAAAGCTTTGGAGTCTTTCGGGCTTTCGGTCGACGCGGAGAAAAATAGCGGGTTTTATGAAGTTGAGGTGGACCAGAAAATTTTACATGGTAAGTCAGAGAGATATATTGTACTCGCGGAGCGGGGCGATACGGTGACGGAGAATGTTTTGATGGCGGCGGCGCTTTCTAGTGGAAAAACGACGATTGTCGGAGCTTCGCCGAACTATATGGTGCAGGATTTATGCTTCTTTTTGGAAAAGCTCGGCGTTTCGATTACAGGAGTAGGGACGACGAAGCTAATTGTACGCGGACGCCCGGTGATTTCAGAGGATGTTGAGTATCATTTATCGGAAGATCCGATTGAGGCGATGAGTTTTATCGCGGTGGCGCTGGTTACGAATTCGGAGATTAAAATTTCGCGGGCGCCGATTGAGTTTTTGGAGATTGAGCTTGAGGTTCTCAAAAATATGCACATGAGGTTTGAGAAGTCGGCTGAATATTATTCGGCGAATGGGCGGACGCGGCTGGTCGATTTAGTGATTAAAAAATCGGAGTTGGTCGCGCCGGTCGATAAGGTACATCCGATGCCGTTTCCGGGGTTGAATATCGATAATTTACCATTTTTCTCGGTAATCGCGGCGGTCGCCGAGGGGCGGACTTTGATACATGACTGGGTGTTTGAGAATCGGGCAGTATATATTACGGAACTTTCGAATTTAAACGTTAAGGTTGAGCTACTCGACGCGCATCGAGTTTATATTGAGGGGCCGACGAATTTTCGGTCGGCGGAATTGGTCGCGCCGCAGGCTTTGCGTCCGGCGGTAGTGGTCTTAATTGCGATGCTCGCGGCGCCGGGAACGTCGATACTCCGGAATATTTATTCGATTAACCGAGGATACCAAGATTTTGCCGCGCGTTTGAGGCATTTAGGGGCTGACATTGAGCCGCTAATTGGTATATAATATTGGAATGAATTCGATTTTTGAGGGGCTAAACGAGAGACAGAGGGAGGCGGTCGAGACGCTGGAGGGGCCGGTGTTGATTCTCGCGGGGGCGGGGAGCGGGAAGACCAAAACTTTGACGCATCGGATTGCGAATTTAATCGCGCACGGGGTTTCGCCGTATAATATCCTCGCGGTGACGTTTACCAATAAGGCAGCGAATGAAATGCGAACGCGGTTGTGGTCGCTCATACATACAACTAAACCTACTGATCAGCCGCCGCGGTCATTTATGCCTTATATGGGGACGTTTCACGGGATTGCGGTAAGGATTCTAAGGCAAGAGGCGGAAGCGGCGGGACTAGACCGGAATTTTGTGATTTACGATATGGACGACCAGGTTTCGCTGATTCGGAGAATTATACGAGAATTGAAATTTTCTGACGATAAAAATTTGAAGCCGAAGTCGGTGCAGTCGATTATCTCGAGTGAAAAAAATCAGGGAAATACACCGGAAGATTACGAAGCGAGGGCATTTTATCCGAACCAAAAGAAAATTACGAAGATTTTTTATGCTTACGAGAAGGAAAAGTCGCGGTCGGGGGCGCTGGATTTCGACGATTTATTGTTGAAAGAATTAGAGCTTTTAAAAAATAATCCAGAAGTTCGGAAAAAGTGGCAAGATAAGTTCGAGCATATTTTGATTGACGAATACCAGGATACGAATATTGTGCAATATAATATAGTGCGGCTTTTGGTGAACGAAAAGCGGAATATTTGCGTGGTGGGGGATGATTGGCAGTCAATTTATTCTTGGCGAGGGGCGGATTTTCGGAATATTTTACATTTCGAGGCGGATTTTCCGGGTGCGAAGGTGATAAAACTCGAACAGAATTACCGTTCGACAGGAAACATTCTCGAGGCGTCGCAGAAAATTATTAACCATAATAAGACGCGGACGGAGAAAAGTCTGTTTACGGATTTTGGGAAGGGGGAGCCGGTTGAAATTGAATCTTTGAGGGACGAGACGGAAGAGGCGAGGTTCGTCGCGCGGACGATTGTAAGGCTTCAGAAGGCGGGTTTTTCAGATTATTCGGATTTTGCGATTTTATATCGGACGAATGCGCAGTCGTATAATTTTGAAAAAGTGTTTATTAACGCTGGGATTCCGTACAAGATTATCGGCGGGGTGAGGTTTTATGATCGGAAGGAAGTAAAGGATGTGCTTGCGATTCTGCGTTTGGTAGTTAACCAGCGGGATAAGGTGAGTTTAGAGCGAGTGATGCGTAACGTTTTGTCGGGGCTAGGGGAAGTTTCGATTACGAAGGTCGTAATGGCTTTGGATGCGATAGCTAATGAGGAGAAGCCTTTAGAGGATGATTCGTTGATAGATGCTCTAAAGACGGCGAAAGCGAAGAATGGGTTGATGAAATTAGTTGGTTTTATTCGAGGCTTAGATGAGAGTGAAAATCCAGGCGAGATAGTGCGAAATATTGTTGAGCATTTTAATTTTAGAGCTTTAACGGACGACGGGACGCCGGTGGCGGAGGATAGGATGCGAAACCTGGAGGTCTTAGCTTCGACAGCTTCGGAATATGATAGTTTAGAGGAGTTTTTGGCGGATGCGTCTTTGATGTCGAGTGCGGACGAAGCTGCGGCGAAAAACGCGGTGACTTTGATGACGATGCATGCGGCGAAGGGGCTCGAGTTTCCGGTAGTGTTTTTGGTCGGGATGGAGGAGGGGCTATTTCCGAGTGGAAGGTGCGCGGAAGACGAGGCGGAGTTAGAGGAGGAGCGAAGACTAGCTTACGTCGGGATGACGCGGGCGATGCGGAGACTGTTTTTAACCTATGCGGTGTCGAGGATGTCGTTTGGAAGTCGGAATTATTCGATGCCGTCGAGGTTTTTGACGGAGCTTGGGTATAATCCGTACGGGTCGTCGGGGTACGGTGGGGGATCTGGCGGTTTTCGAGACGAAGACGGAGATGGGTTTACGGATTATAATGACGGATTTGACGATTTTTCGGAGGAGGATTTTGATCCGTTTCCGGACGACGTGCCGATTTTTGAATAATATGCTAATATATAATTATGGGACCGACAATTGAAAGTAGATTTACTAGTGGGGCGCCAGATATGACCACGGGGACATCGGGGGCGAATTTGGGTGGGGGTGGATTAGCTCAACCTGGAGTAGGTTCTAGCTCAAGAAATAGATGGCTAATAATTACGGCAATTTCAAGCGCGCTTCTATTAGTTGTGGTTGCAATTCTTTTAGTAATGCTTTTGGGACGAGAGGAAAAAGTTTGTACCTATGAAGATGTCGTTGAAACTGTAGAAAAAGAAACTTCGCCGAGTGAAAACTGGAGAATATATGAGGACTTTATGTTTGATGTTCAAGAGGAGGCTTTGAGGGTCTATGCGGAAGCGATGACGAATGGGAAATTGGCGGAGGAAGGGGTCGAGACAATAAGGAGTTGGTCAGAAAAATATGCAGGGAAATTTGGGGGAGAAGCGATAGATGAAACGACGGAGATTGTAGGGGTAGAAACATTTATGTTTTTAGATGAAGATGAGACTGTTTGGAGGATGATTGCGGGGACGAGCGAGGGGTGTGTACGATTTGATTTTAGTACGGATTTTATGTTTTTGGAAAAATATAGTTTAACGGCGGGGAATTGCGATGAATTTCGTGAATAGTGTTCTCGGAATTTTTGCAGAGGATAACTGTGTTTCTACGGCGCTTTTTGGAGAAGTTTGTGACGCTTGTAATGGGGGTGGTATTAATTTTGTGTTAATGTATACCATTGAGGCGATGATTTTCGGGATTGGAATTTTGGCGGTGATCGGGCTTTCGGTATTTGGGATTCAGTATTTAACGGCGGGGTCGAATTCGGGGCAGACGGCGAAGGCGAAGGGCAGACTTAGGAATATGATTATTGGCGTGATTACCTATGTTGTATTGGTCGCGGGATTGCAGTTTTTGATGCCTGGAGGGATAAAAGGACTAGTTGTAACGACGGCGGATAAATGCCCGGAAAAGAAGACTACCGATATTACGGTCATTGAGCCTAAAGAGCGGGAAGATGACTTGAGTGGGAGTGGTTCTAGCGGAGGTTCTTCTGACGGTGGCCCTTCTGGTGGGAGTTCTTCTGGTGGAGATGAAGGTGAAGGTGGGACGGTTGAGCCGGCTAATGTAAAAGATCGGCTGGAGGTGCATTTTATTTCGGCGGGTCATTATGACGATGTGATAATTTTACGAAATAAAAACGGGTCAATTTTAATAGATGGGGGGAGGATGAGCGCGGCGAGTTTAATAAACTACATAAAAGGGATTGGATTAACTAATATAGATTATATGATTGGGTCGCATATTGAAGAGGACCATGTTAGAGTTCAGCGAGATATTGCGAAGGAATTTTCGGTAAAGAAAGCGTTTTATCCGATTCAGCCGAGTAGTTGTTCGCCCTGGTGTAATTTAAACGGAAAGACACCGTTAGTCAAGGCGCAGCAGGCAGGGTTGAATATTTCGATTCCGGCTCCAGGAAGTACGCGATTTAATCTAGGTGATACGAATGTATACTTTATTGGTACCGATACGCAGACTTGGGGTAAAGATGCTAACTATTCTTCGATTGTAAACTTAGTCAAATATGGAAATACATCTTTTATGTTTACTGGGGACAAGGAAAATATTTGCAATAATGATAATGTTTCGCTTTTGCATTCAGCAGCGGCAAAATTTGGGATTACGTCTTTAAAAGTGGATGTTTACAAATGGCCGCACCACGGGAATGCTGGGTGCACGAATAGAACGTTTTTAAGCGAGCTATCGCCGAAATACGTAATCATACCGAATGATAAGGCAAGTTGGGCAATTTGTAAGGAAGATAAGTGCAATGTTGCTAAGAGTGTTTGGGGGAGTAGGACGACTTGGCTAACTATGAAGGCTTATACTTATGTTGTTTTTGTTTCGGATGGAAAAACTGTTACGGTTGAATATAATAAAGAGCCGTCATATTGGGCGAATTATTGGAAATAGTTGTTTTAATCATTGCGGCGGGATTGCGGTTGTGGTAAAATGGAAGTATGTATCCAAATCAACCTAATTTTGGCGGGCAGAATAATGCTGGTACGGGTGGGGCGCCGGGAGATTTTGGTGGCTTTGGAATGAGCGGAGGAGCGGGGACTCCAGGTATGAATCCTAGTATGAATTCGGGTGGGGATATAGTTTTTACGTCGGCGGGGATTCCTGAGAAGAAAAGTAAGAAGAAGTTCATTATAATGGGGATTGTAGTTGGAGTTTTAGTGGTTTTGTTGGTGGTTTTGGCGTTAGTTTTTAGTCGTGGTGGCTCTGGCGGGTTGTTCGGAGGAGGAGCGCCGGCGGGATTTAATGAACTCCGGGAGTTTATTGAGAAAGGGGATGCGGAGACGCAGGCGCTGTTTGAGGATGGAGACGGTGAGGAGTCTAGCGACGAGGAGAACACTGAGGGTGATTCCGGAGAATCGGAGTATATTATGGCGATTAGGATTTCCGAGCAGGGAGAGACAGAGGTGCGGAAGTATTATGCGAAATTAGCGAAATTAGAACAGGAATTTTATAATAAGTCGGCGACGAAGGTGGATTCGGAGCTTCTTGCGGAATACGGGAATGCGCTAAAGGTTTTACGGAATGCAATAAATTATTATGAGGCGAAGGAGGGGCTAATTTTGTCTTACGAGAATGGCGGGGAGAGCGGAGCGGAGGCGTATTTTGGCGAGAATATAAGTTGTAATAAGGATTCGGGGGATTTGAAAGATGTGTGTAGTTTGGAGGAGAAATATTATACAGCAGTTTTGACGGAGCATAAAGTTTATGCGGAGGCGGGGTGTTATAAAAATAATGAGTACGACACTATGTGTGTTAAAAATTATTATGGTGTAGTAGAATTTGAAATAAAAAGAGCCGAAGATGGTTATGCGCTGGAATTTTTAAACAGTATATATAATGGCAGCAAAGGATTATCAATGAGCATTTTACAATTAAATATAGATATGGTGGAAGGAAAATGACGAAGGTATTTTACGGAAAAATAAGGGTAATGAGGCTTGTTTTGCTGATATTTTCGTTTTTTGCGTTTGTAGGCGTTTTTATGGAAAATAATGTTAGCGCCGTTATAAAAGGTGAAGATAAGATTTATAAGCTAGCGATTTTGAAGGGTGTAAAAAAATGTTATGAATCGTTTGGGAAAAGCAAAGTCGCAGATTCCGTATATCAGTTTACCAATCTGTTCCCATGGGATGACGATAGCAATTTTGCTAAATCTAATGCCAGCCACGTTTATATTCCGACAGGCATTGGTGGGAAATATAATAAACTTCAGGGCAGTCGGGAGCAAAAAAGCGACTTAAGTTGTAGGCAAGTTTTTGCGGGGTGGAAGTGGGACGCTGGAGATGAAGCAACTGGTTTATTTGGGACTAACGGCGCATTGGATGGCGGATTGTATAGACCAGTAGCTAGCTACGCTGATGCAGGATATGTTCAGTCTAGTGATAGTTCTAGTGATAGTTCTAGTGATAGTTCTAGTGATAACCTCGATAATAGTTATGCAAAAATTAGCTTCGTGAGCGAACCGATAACGATAAGCATAGGAACGTATGAGTCTACAATCAGTGCTAGCGGTGAGATATATGCTGGATCGAAATTTAATAACAGTAATTTGATAGATGGTAGTCCTATGGGTAGTGGAAAAATTTTTTATGAGGGTAAAATTACTATAAATACAACAAACGATGGCGGTGTTTATTATATTGAACCTGAGGCAGACGGGATTAATATTAAGATAAGCTCTGGAACTGGCGACAATGCTAATGTTTATTTGTGTGGAGATGCAAACGTTTCTAAGTCGACTTTTGCTGAATACTTGACGGCGGGTGGTGTTGCCTGCGATGGTAGTGAAGAGAGGCTGCCGCTTGATACTATGATAGCTAATAAAATTAGTGGTATGTTACAAAAGCGGTTTTGTGAAGGAGACTCACTTTGTTTTGATAATAGTGGTTTAGCAGCAAAAGTTGAGGGGTATTCGGGGAGTGGCACGACGGAAGGTGGCGGTACGTATGTACCGATAAAAAATGTAAAAGGGGTTGCAGCTGGGAACATGCTTTATAATTTGGGGGTTGATGAAAATTTGCCAAATGCTGTACACGATATTGCTGGAACTGATAAAAAGTATGTGGATTATTATTGGAGTGACAGTTTTACTTATTCGCTTTATTATTTATATCTTAATGAAATTATGACACGATACAACGGAGAGGCGCAGGGTACTATTTCGTTGGGTGGTAAGGATAAATGTGGTAGTGATAAAAGCGCATTGTTGGCGATGGAAGGAGTGAAATATGTTTTCAGAAATGCCAATTCGCACTCTGATGGAATTCCGCAGTGGTGTGCAATAAACATTCTTGATAGTAAGTTGTCAGATGTTGAGGGGGAATATGTTTCGTACGTAAATCATAGTGATACTAATGGGGAGCTTGCTGGTGGTAAATTTGTGAAGGTTTTAGAGTGGTTTAAAAACGGTGCGTATACGAATATGGAGGATAATGATTTTGCAAATCTGAATTTGCAAGGTGATTATCTTGAGGGGGCGGCGGAGACGGAGCAGTCGACTGCGGCGGTAGACCAAGGGGAGAACGCGTCCGGGACGGCGGCGGCGACGTGCCAGAGTTCTGGTGGGGCGGGGGCGGTAGGTTGGATTGTTTGCCCGATTTTGGAGTGGATGGGTAATTCGGCGACGCATTTATATACGGATTATGTTGAGCCGAGATTAAAGATTAACCCTAAGCTATTCCAGACTTTAGAGAGCGGGAATGAGAACCCGACGCAAAATGCTTGGGGAACCTTCCAGACGATTGCAAATGTGGTGTTCATTATTCTGCTTCTCGTCGTAATCTTTTCGCAACTTACCGGAATCGGGATTGATAATTATGGCATTAAGCGGATTTTGCCGAAGTTGATAGTAGTTGCGATTTTGGTAAATTTGTCTTATCTCATTTGTGTGATTTGTGTTGATCTTTCGAATATTCTTGGTGGTAGTTTAAAGGGGCTATTTGATAGCCTTGGGGCTTCGTTGGGCGACATTGCGGTCGATACTGGTGTCGCAAGTACGCCAGTGCTTGGAAATGATAGCTGGATTCCGGTCGTATTGTTCGGCATACTGGTTACGTTTATTATTGTCGGGGCGGCTTCGATTGTATTTAATCCGGCAATATTACTTACGTTATTGATTTCTGGGCTTGGGGTTGTGATTTCGGTGTTGTTCATCTTTGTTTTGTTTGCAGTTAGGGAGGCGGCGATTGTGGTTTTGACTGTTGTGGCGCCGATTGCGTTTGTTTGTTATGCACTGCCTAATACGAAAAAGATGTTTGATAAATGGCTGAAGGCTTGGGAAGGGCTACTACTCGTTTATCCGATATGTGGGCTCCTAATTGGTGGTGGGGATTATATCTCTAGACTTCTGATTACGGTAGAGGGAGCTGGAACTAACGAAACCGGATTTTTCCCGTTGATGACGGCGATGGTGGTCGGAATTGCTCCGATATTCTTTATTCCGTCGCTTCTTAAAGGTTCGTTCGCAGCGATGGGGAATATCGGAGCGAAAGTATCGGGAATTGGGAAGACGCTTGGAGGGAAGGCGACGGGTCGACTTGCGAATTCGGGGGTTAATAAGCGATTACAGCAAAGGGGGTCGGAACGTAGAACTAGAGTTCAAGCTGGAGTAGATAGGGATGGGAATATAAGGGAGTTAGGGAGATTTGGTCGATTTGTACGCGGAGGAAGACACAATATTGCTTCATCTAGAGCACAATATCTAAGCAATCAAAAAACAAGGAATCGCGAGAATAGTTTGATGGGAGGAGGATTTGCGGCTGGTATTGCTGGAATTGAAGATGAAACACGGCTGCAGGCTAGTAGGGAACGAACAACGTTGGCGATGAATCAATATCGAGATATGGGCGCTGGCGAGATGCAACATGAATGGGAAGATGCATTTAGGAGTGGAGACACTAACCGTTTGGATGCTATAACAAATGTAATGAATAGTAGATTCGGAACTACAGCTGCGAATCTAATAGGTCAAAGTTTGAGTGGCATGAATGGTGTTGCAACTAACGCTAACTATCAAGCTTCGCTACGTTCTTTGCAACAAACAATGAATGATAACTCTGCTTTTGCAAATAATATGAAGAATAAAGCTTCGGACGCTTTTCAGATGATTTCTGATGCGGGGACGCATTATGACGCTGCGACGGGGACGAGGACGTATGAGGATTTGAATTATTTTTCAGCGAATAATCCCGTGTCGACTGATATAAAGGATTGGTCGACGCAATCTACTGCAACGTTGCAACGAGCGATCACTAGTGGCAAGCTTGATAATGATATGATTCAACAGATATTAAATAGCAAAGATCCATCAATACAATCCGGTATACAGAGTGATGCCGGGAAAAGGAATCTACTGCAGGGGCAGCTATATCGTTCGCAGAATCCTACTGCTGCTGCAGGAATGTCGGATGACGCCGCCGCGCAAGCCTATCGTGATTCTGTGGCAAGTGCTGCTGATTGGAGTGGGCGCTCTACGGCTGATTTGCAAGCAGCAATATCTAGTGGGGCATTGTCTGATGATATGGTACAGAATATTGTAAATAGTTCAGATGAAAATGTACGAACCAATCTATTGAATGATCCGAGCAAGCGCGATATGTTGCAGGCCCATGTTTGGAATCAACAACATGGTCCGGCTATCGGCCCGCCCCTAAATGATGCTATGGCAGCGGAAAGGTTCCGTAATGCGCAAAATGCGCCAACGATTCGAAGTAGCGGTGCTTACAGTGATACGGCGACTGGTACGGTGGTACAGCTAAATGAGATGTCTGATGGCAGCTTCGTGAATGCTGCTGATGGCTCGCCTGTGGATATTACGAAGTATAGGAGACATTAGGTATTAATGCCGGCGGGATGTTGATTAGATAAAAAATTTCGCTTATGGTATAATGAGAAGTATGGATGACGGGCTGAGAGAACATGATCCGTATCGGGGAATGAGGAGCGCGGAAGATGAGACGCGGCCGGATTTTTTACGAAATCCGAGGGGGGTAGCGAGCGGAGAACAGGGGTCGGGAGAGAATGGGAGCGCGTCGAAAGCTGCCGTAAAAAATGACCGGGCGGCGCAGGATTTAGCATCGGCGGAAGAGGGGGCTTCGGGGGTGACGCCGAAAAATATTGCGGATAGTGTTAGCGGAACGCGAGAAAACGAAGAGGAGGCGGGGGGATTTTATTCGGGTTCAGGAAAAGAAAAAAAACAAAAGTTAGGTCGAAGCGGCGGGATAGGTTTTAAAGGATTTCTTAAGAAACGCGCGCCGATTCTAGCGATTTTTATAACAATTTGCGGAATCGGGGGAGCGATGTTTGGGGCGCAGTCGCTATTGCCGTTTGCAATAAGTGAGCTTTTGATCGAGAAGTTCAATTCGATTGGGGTTTCGGCGACGATCGTTAGTGATGAGATGTTTGATTTGCAATTAAACCAAGGGATTCGGCAGGGTGCGCCGGATCCATCGAATAAGGATACGCTATTCGGGCTATCGGAATACCAGGTTCAGCAGTTTAAGATAAACGGAATTGATGCGTACAATATTGAGGCGGGTGAAAGTAAGGGGGCGGTGATGCTATATAAGAAAAACGGTAGAACGGCGACGATACCAGTAGTTGGAAGTACGATGCTCGGAGTGGCGTCGGCTAAGGAAATAAAAGACGGTGTTGTAAAGGCTTCGGGAATTGATTTTGCGAGTATTAAAGATCCAGTCGGAGTAAAGGATGCGCTAGACGATAAAGATTTTTATGTGCCTTATACGTCGGCGAGTAAAGTTTGGCGGAATGGGACGAGTAGTTGGTTTGATAAGATTATGAAGAATGTGACGGAAGCTAAGCTAGGTATTACGCGGTCGAGATGGGCGAATTTTGTTGCAAGAAAAATTACGGATATTGATGCGGATTTTAAGGAAAAATTTAATAAAACGGCAGCGGGGACCAAAAAGGTTGATGACAATGGGGGGATAGTTCGGGGAGAAAAGCAGGATGTTGAAAAAGAAGTTGTTGATGCAGAGACTGGAGAGACAAAACGAATAACTGATAGTGAATATGTGGATGTTGATTCAAATAAGGATAAAATAAGTGGTGATAGTTTGCCTGATTCTGGAAGCGCAAAACTTTCTGATTCGACTGGGATGGAAAGGGTTAAGGATGTTTTGAATAGTAAGGCTGTACGTGCGGCTCAAGCGGCGGGAAATACTGTTTGTGCGTTGGCGGATGCGGCGGTGGTAATTTATACCACTGTGCAGGCTTACCAGGGGTTGCAGTTTTTGAACCTCGTAACTGGATTCTTGGAATCCGTAGATAGAGTAAAGGCTGGAGATGGGGATACGAGCCCAGTGATGGAATATACTGCAAATCTAACTACGGCTACGAGTACTGTTGATGGAAAAGGAAAAACGTTGGCCGACTCAAACGAAAAAGCTGTGAAGCGCACGGCGATTGCGTCGGCTGGGATGAGTTGGCTTTTTGGTAATACGAAAATAAACTCCGATGACCCGAGCGTAAAAAATACCAATTTTGAATCAGTAATGTCGAAATTGACTGGAATAACTAGCGATTATAGTACTTTTTCAAAAATATTGGAAGGGTGTGGCTATTTTCGGATTGCGAGTTCGGTGGTTGATCTAACTGTTGATATGATAATGTTGGTCGGAACGCTCGGGGCGGGAAATGTAGTGGGCTTTTTCGTAAAGAAAATATTTGGGGCGGCGATTGCGATCGGAGTGGGAGTGGTAGTTAGTGCAATACTCAGCGAAACGATCCACGGAATTGCAAAATTAATAATGAAAAATGCGGCGACGGAGTGGTTCGGGGAAGATTTAGGAAATGCAATGATTTCGGGAGCGGGTAGGTATCTCGGAGGAAACGGGACGAGCGGTGGGCAAGGGCCGGGGACAAAAGAGTCTGTAGTGGCGTATCTCGTGGCCCAACAAGGAGTTATAGCGAAAGAAGCGGAATATCAGCGAGCAATCCGCAGTCCATTTGATGCTACTTCGCAGTATACATTCCTAGGGAGTTTAGTGTATTCGCTAATGCCGTTGGCGTTTTCTGGAGGAGGGATAATGTCATTTTTGAAGGATGCGGCCAGTACGACTTCTAATTCGATCGTTGCAATGTTGCCGACGGTAAATGCGATTGAGACGAATAATGATTTGAGTTCGGTTGGAGAGTGTAATATCTTGGACGGAGCGGGGATTGTTGGGGATGCGTATTGTAACCCTTATATTATTACCGACGTGAATACGTCGAACTTGATCGCAACGGATGTGTATAACGCCGTAGCTCGCGGATTTGGAGGCGAGGTTGCAAGTGCGGGACGCTCATATGTCGGAAGTGGTAATATTGACGACAATGGGCAAATTGTAGATAATTCTAGCTTATCGAAATATGTAACATATTGTGGGCAAAGGACTTCGCAGTATAATCTGTATGATGCATCGATTGCGGGGAGGATTACCGGAAGTTCTTCTAGGAGTAAGATTTTGGATTATCTGCCAGGGGCAAGTGAGGTTATTTCTATAATGGATAATACGGCGATTGTAGACAATATAGATTGGATTAACGGAATGGAATGTGTTGTTGGCGGTACCCATTGGAGTGAAAATAAATACTATCAGCGCTACACTGAGAACGAGCGCCTGCTTGAGGGGATGAATCCAAATTACACTTCGCCGGTGACGGCTTACCTTGAGGATTACTATAAGGAAAATCCGCTTGATACGTCGTTCGAGGGGACTTTGGCGAGGTTTTCGGGACAGACGAAGGAGGACGTTGAGTTGGCGCTTGATTTGATTGAATATTACGATTATATTGAAAATTACAATCCTGAGACGCGGTATGCGTTTGTTGAAAAAGAAGAGCCGGAGCCGATTTATTATGAGAGTGATACGAGATTTGCGGTAATTTCGGACGCGCTAGCATTAACTCCATTGAGAATAGTTTATGCGGATCTTCGCGGGAGGTATTATACGGTTTAATGTGGTATTATATATAATATGGAGACGATTTTAACAGGATTAAGGATTTTCGGGGCAGGTAATTGTATTGATACGGTTTTTTGGGGGCAGGTGTGCGATTCTTGTAACGGGAGCGCAATACTTAAAATTATGTCGTTTGTGATAGAGCTTTTGGGATATGGAATTGGTATTGTCGGAATAATTGCGATTACGGTGGTCGGGACACAGTACTTAACCGC
Source organism: Candidatus Saccharimonadota bacterium (assembly GCA_017404335.1). Lineage (GTDB taxonomy): Bacteria > Patescibacteriota > Saccharimonadia > Saccharimonadales > Saccharimonadaceae > Nanosyncoccus. Next base: position 27,327 of record JAFRCN010000004.1, read on the forward strand.
AAGTGGTTCGCCAGAAAAAGCGATGAAAGCGCGGATGCGATTTGTGAATATGGCGATTGGGCTCGTCGTTTACGTTGCGATTTTTGGGATTTTCAACTTCTTAATGCCGATGGGGAAGCTCGGGATGTCGGTACTTGTCGCAAGTGAGGAAGTTTGTCCGGAAAAGACGGCGACTACAATTCAAGTTGATTATCCGATAGATGAGGAGCTTTATGCACGTGGGACGACGCCGAGTGCAGGGAGTACTCAGCTTTCGGTGACGGCGGCAGATAAACCGATTACGCCGCTAAATGCAGACTCGACAGACATAGGATGTGACCCAAGAACGAAATTTTCGCGAATAGCGACCGACGCATATTACCGCGGTAAGAAACATTCGATTAATCTTTGTAAAGTGGCTGAGATAAGCGGTCAGAACGAGGTGAACTCGCGGGTGTCGGGAGCATTTGCGGCATTGGCGAAGGCTCGCGTGGATACTGGTTCTGGTAAATTGAGGAGCTCAGGCACATATCGAACTATGGCTAAACAACAAGAGCTATATAGTCGATATGGAAGTAAGCGGGCGGCGAGACCGGGTTATTCGAATCATCAGATGGGATACGCGATTGATTTTGCGATAAGCGCGGATTCTCAGCCTAAGTTTTCAACTTGTAATTCGACGAGTAGGTTTACGACTTCAACTGATCCGTTCGGGAGCGGAAAAAACAGGTGGTTTTATTCTAGTTTGTCGAAATGGTTTTGTGATTATTCGGCAAACTTCGGACTTTACCGTAATGTACATAACGAGCCATGGCATATGGATCCAGATCATTAAGGAGGGAGATGGAAAAGGATAAAGAAAAAATAAAAAAACAGAGAATCAGGGCATTGGTGATAGGTGGGATGGTTGGACTAGTTTTAGTACTGACTGGAATATTGTTGTTTTTAATTTTTAACGATAAAAACGGGGATGAGGCAACAAAAATTGATGAAACGCTATTTGCGCGGGAAGAGACGAAGGTTGCGATTTTTGTCGCGCCAATGAGTGCGGAAGTAAAAATTGATGGGGAAGCTTATCAGAACGGAGTTTATAGGATTGAGCCGGGAATGCATACGGTACAAATTACAGCGACGGGGTATAATCCGAGAGTTTATAACTTTGAAGTGAAATCGGATCGAGTAACGCTTCTATATGATTATTTGGAGAAAGTTACAGGAGATTTAGACGAAAAAGAAATTGACGTTTTGAGATATCTTTCGAACGATGACGACACTAACTGGAAAATTACAGAGTATATGTTGAGTTTGCCAGACGAATATATTTTTGCGTCGGAATCTAGTACTCCGGTTAGAGATTTTGGCAAAATACGCGAAAAATATGGTGATAAGATAAGTGAGCATTCTTATCGGGTGATTAGAGAAACATTGAATGCATATTTTTATTTTGCACGCAGTGGGACAAAAAATGTAAGATTCGTTGACGATAGCTTCCAAGAAATAGAGTTTACGGAAGGGGATTATTTGACAAAAACTGAGTTTAGGGTTTCGGCAGATGGGCGTGAAGAATATCGTGTAAGGTTGGAGGTTACACAATCACAAGCAGAGCCGGAAAGAGCCTATGAAGTTTGGCGGGTGACAGTTTTGACTAAGGCAGGTACAGCGCTTTTTCAATATGATGGGTGTTTTACGTTTGATGAGTCGGAGGGCGATACGGATGTAGATATGGACGATTTATTAAATGAAGATGGAATGATTTGGGGGTAAAACTTACTTTGTGATAAAATAATAGTATGAGGAAAAAGCTCGTCTTTGTTTTGTTAATGGTAGTAGCGGGCTTTTTGCCGACTAGTATGACTTCGGCGTTGACGACGACGGAACTCTATAATAATGCGGCAAACAATATTTTCTTTTACGTAAAGGGCGACGACGCTTGTAATCCTTCGACGCTCGCGGAATATGTTGCAACGGTAACGGGAGATCAGATTACTTGGATTGGTGATGCGTATTCAGTTTTTGCGAGGCTGATTATAGAAACAAAATACCCTGGGGTGAGTATATTTGCGGAAAATGGGCGTAATTTTTCGGTAGCTGGAGGGACGGAGTCGGGAATTGATGTTGCAAAACGTTTGGCGGGGGGTGGGGCGCTTAGAAAATATGTAGTATTTATGCTTGGAACGAATGGCGGAGACAACAAAAGCGAAGAAGAAGTAAAGACTATGATTTCGGATTTAATATCGGCGGTTGGAGAGGATAGGATGATTGTACTAATGACGCCATATACAAGAACGAGAAAATATGAAAACTTTGGTAAGGTAGTTAAGGAAATTGCAAAGAGCAACGAGAAGGTTTTGGTAGCGGATTGGGCGGCAGCGGCAAAAGATAAAATTGATGATTATTTTGAGGAAGATAAGGATTCTATGACCGAGAAGGGTCTAAATGCGTTAGTTGCGGTAGTTGCGGCGACTTTAGACAAATATACTGAGTCAAAAAAGAAAAATGCCACTTCGACGGTCGGAGCGAGTTTGACGGGTTCGGTAAATGTGACGACTTCTTCTGGTACTGACCAAAACGCTCTCACCATTGCGCAGTGGTTGCGTGGTGCTGGGTATGATGGCGATGCGATAGCCGCGATTCTTGGTAATCTCCAGGGTGAGTCTAGCATCATCCCGAATAAACTAGAGGGAGGGAAATTAGTAACTGACCCGAATTGGAAGATTAAAAATTGGGAAAAGTATGGTAAGAAAGGCTTTGGGATTGCACAGTGGACTACTTCGGGCCGTCAAAACAAGCTTCAAGCTTTTGCCGATCTAAAGGCTTTGCCAATTATTAGCCTAGAAGCACAGGGTGGGTATTTAATTGAAGAACTTAAGATCTCAAATTATAAGTCTAGAGTGGAAGACATAAATGGAAAGGGGATAGCTTATGCGACATATATGTTTTGGCGCTATTTTGAAACTCCGGGAGCATCGTTTTGGACAACGCATAACGGAACTTATTACAACAGTTGTGCTCCAACTGGTTTGGATAGCGGAAGCTGTCCACTTTCTGAAAGCAGGACTCCTGCGGCATATAAGTCTTACACGAAACGGTTGGGTTACGCAAAACATTTTTTGGAATTGATTGAGCAAAATGGGATTGCGCAGGGGTCTGGGATAACTTGGGACGGGAGCAGTAGCTCGTCGGGCTCAAATGGTGCGGTTTGTTCAACGAATTTACAAGGAGGAAAGAGCTTAGCCCAATTAGCGGTAGATATGGCCTGGCCAAATCAGGCAGATGGCACTTGTTTGGATGAAAACGGAGGGGTTCACGATTTTAAGAATGAGAAAAGTTCTTGTAAATCTGGTATAAAAGCAAAGAATAAGGAAGTTGTTCAATCGGTTTATGGTGCAGGAGCTAATCTGCTATCTAAAATGCAGGATTGTTCTCACTTTGTCTATGCTGCTATACAGTATTCTGGTTTGGATAAGAATTGGAAGGACGGTTCGACACCAGCTTGGGAATATGCGCAGGGTAAAGGAAAAAGTCTTTGGACGGAGATTGAGAATAAAGGAAATACCAGTAATTTGATGCCGGGAGATGTCTTCATTTATCCACATATTGGGGACCACTACGGACACGTCATGATCTATGTGGGAGAGTATGGTGGAAAATATGGTGATATGGCTGGAGCTTCGGCTCCTGATACTGTTGCGAGAGTGCACAATGCATATTTTACGCATACTGATACAGGGGCAGGAAGTAACTTTAAGATTTTTAGGTATAGTGGTTCATCGGTAGAAGGTTCAAGTACACCGGCAGGAAATTGTAACTATAATAGCGTCAATGCTGAGGGATGCACAATTTATAGTCAATCAGATAGTCCTTGGGGAAGTACGTCTTATGGTACCGGTAGTAGTTGTTCAAAATATAGTAGCGCCGGGTGTGCACCGACGGTTTACGCGATGGTGATAGCAAATTTGACAGGTAATAGTAGCATAACTCCTAAGACTATTGGAGATAAGGCTGTAAGTATCGGCGCGCGAAGCTGTGGTGGAGGGACCAATGGGTCAAAAATTGTTGGAGTCGTGAAAGATTACGGACTAAACTATGAAAAAATATCATTTAGTGAAAATTCAATTAACCAGGCATTATCACAAGGAAAAATAGTAGTTCTTAGCGCGAGTGGCAGCCCTCCGTTTAGTAGTAATGGACATTTTGTTGCAGTTCGAGGTAAGACGTCATCAGGAAAATGGTTGTTATTCAACAACCGGAGTGGCTCCAAGAAGGAATATACTCCGAGCGCATTTATTAACGCCGCTGGCGGAAAGGCAAATTCGGGACCATATGCGATTTGGAAATAAAATATATTATGTCATTATTGGTGCGGGAATAGTCACATTGATTTTGGGGGGGACGCTGATTTCTCTTTTACTAAGGGGGGATGCTGAAGTGGTTCGAGATATTGTTGCGCCAACGGAAGAGTTCGTTTATGATACCGATGAAGAATATGGCGAACCATTGCAGTTTTCGTCCAGTTTAGAGGCGGCTTTCGATGATTTTTATATAAGCTCATATCACGAGATTCTTTATAGAATTTCGGCATTCTTCGCAATTAATTATCCGGAGCATACGAGTTTTTCTATGGTGAAAGATTCATATAAAAAGACAGAAAATGACGCAAAAACAAAGATTAGTATGGGGATGGTTTCTAACCTGGGGGCAGTAGTTTGGTTAGAACTGGACGAGACGAATTATACTAGTAGTGAAACAAAATTAAGGTTAAGTAATGATGCTAGAGAGGTAATCTATGAAGCTACTATAAAGTGGAGCGAAATGGAAAAAATAGATGGGGGTGGCGAACCCTTAGAGGAGGAAAATGTATAACGAGAATTATAATACGCGAAATACCGAATTTCGAGAAAGACTTCGAGCGTTTCTGGAGCCGACTTCGACGCGGATTATTTTGGTAATTATTTTTGTGATTTTGTTTTTGATTTTGCCGATTGCACTCGGAGTTTATAATTCGCGATTTTCGGCTTCGGTTAAGCTGACTGTGGCGCCGTCGGATGCAAAAATTAGGATTGGTGAGAGTACGGCGCGGCCGGGAGACACAGTGCGATTGGAGCCGGGTGATTATACGGTGATTATTACGAGAACAGGTTTTTTTCCCTATGCGGAGCAAATCAGTTTGGAAAATGGTGATGAGAAGTTGGTTTTGGCGGCACTAGAATCAAGCGATGAGTCGACGGCGAATTGGTATTATGAACATCCAGAGGATGATTCGATCGCTACTGGAGTGATTTCCGAACAGGTAACTCAATCGGCGGAGGAATACACAAAGAAATACCCAATTACTTCGGTTTTGCCGATTTTTGAGGATTTTTATCGAATAGATTATGGTCTTTGTCAAGCGACGGACGATGAATTTTGTATTTTTATTACGGCGCTGGCGGGTGCACGGTCGACGGCGGCGAATCGATTGATGGGGCTTTCGGGCTACGATCCGGCAGAATATCATATTGAATATCAGCAATACGTTAATCCGTTCGGCTCGGTTTTGGCTTCTCCAAATGGGGGTGGAGTATCGATTTCGGATTTAACGGGAGCGAGAGCGGTTTTGGAAAGCCTAATTTCACCGTATAATGCTGAAGGATATAATTTTACAGTAGAGAGTATTGAAGTGGCAAACGAAAAATATCCCAGTTATGTGATAGGAAAGATTATCCATCATATTTCGGATGGAAGCATAAATACTTACAAAGTGATTTTACAATTTCAAGAAGAAGGATGGAAAATCGTCGCGGCACCGAGGTTGGTCTATTCTTATTTAGATTATCCGAATTTGCCAAGAGAGGTGGTTTTTAGGGCTAACCATTGACTTTTTTAGCGAAGTGTGCTATAATTAAAGCATAATCTTGTAAATATTATATAATAATTGCGAGGTTGGAGATTTAACAATCGATTCATCTCAGGTTTTTAAACCTGAGTGCTATCTTGTATCTTTCAACTCCCCCGTACACCGGGGGCGAAGGCCTCCGGAAAACTGCACAATTTCGACAGATTTATAAGGAGGTCTTAGGTATGTTGGTACAGAATGGTGTTTTGATGGGGCTTTTGTATGGACTTTGGTACATACTCAGCCTCACGTTGGCTATGCATCTGATGCATGGAGGAGTATGGTCGAGGCCGTTCTTGCGAGCAAGACGGCGTGAAGTGATTGGGACTGCGATTGTGGGCGTAGCGCTCTTCGGGGCGCGAGCGGTTCTCCAGTATCTCGTTTACGAGAATCTCTGGATTGCGGTTTTTGGGATGCTGGTCGGAATCGTGGCCATCTTCCAAATTGGATATTTGTGGTATTACTATCACGATGACTCTGATATGGGCTGGCCGTTGATTCTCATGATCTTCGCATTGCTTCCGGCTGGACAGGTAGTTTGGACGACTACGATGACTTGGTCTTTCATGGTGAATAGTTGGTTCTGGTTGACAGTAGTGCAAGCGCTTCCGGTGTTGATTTTCATTGCGGCGGTGGCGTTTGTCGTAGCCGAGTATTTCTTCTATCAGTATGCGGAATACCGAAACGAAGATTCGCATTTCGCATCTGAGCGAAGGGTGTGCGGTTGGGCAACTGTTTTCGCGGCGATACTTGCCATGGTTCTGTTTGTGGTCGGTGTAATTCCGGGTGCACAGATTGATTGGCAGTCTCTGGGCGAAGGTGAGCAGTGGCAAGAAGAACAGCAGGATCCAAAGTTGGAGTGGTCTGAGGATAAAACGCCGTCGTTGGCGGGTGAGGGATGGATGTTTTACAATAACTATCTCCAAAAACCATATGACGATGACCCTTTGAATGACTACAACTTTGGTGCGAGTTCGATTTGGGATGATGCGACTGCTGAGGACTGGTATGACCCGGATTTCCGGGCGCGAATCGTGAGAGACCCAGCGCTTGGTGCGGCTGATATTGCGTGGTTTGACTGCGTGATGGGCACGAGAGTGCTGGGGCATTTCCATGCGTCGATCCAGGGAAATTGGCCGACCGCGATTAATGAAGCAAAGGAGAGCTTCATCGCTAATCCGGAGCTTTATAATCAGGTTTGCCAGAATTTCTTCTCTTGGTTGGACGCGGCAGAAGTGTCGATCCAGTATGATGACGGCTTGACCGATCAGATGTACATGGATCCGCACACGGGTTCGAATGTGCCGGACGTTATCCTGATGGAGACGACGGAGCATGAGGGCTGGTTCCTCGTTTATCGGTTCCAAGTAAAGGAAAATTTCGCTGAGGTAAAGTATCGGCTTGAGTGCGGATACCAGCCGACGAATTGTTCCGAGAAGATGCAGTGGACTCCGGCTCGGCGTGAGTCGACAGGGGTTCTTAGTCCGACCAAGAAGCCGGACAAGCCAGACCCGACCAAGAAGCCGGACAAGCCAGACCCGACCAAGAAACCGGGTAAGCCAGACCCGACCAAGAAGCCGAGCAAGCCAGATCCGACTCCTAGACCGAAGAAGGATCCGTCGAAGGGGACGCAGGGTGATCCGGTTGGGAAGCAGGATAATCCGGGTGCAGGTGAAGATACCAATACTGGGTCTGGTTCACAGAAATCTTCTAAGCACGAAAAAGAGTCTTCGACGAATGGTAATTACGAAGAGTATAAGCAGAAAGTTGAAGAAAAGAAGCAGGTGAATGAGGAGCAGAAGAAGGGGGGAGACGATAATAAGCCAGCGGCAGCTCCAGCTCCTGAAGCTAAGGTAGACAATAATGGGAGTACAGGAACTGGAAATGGTTCGGCCGATGCGGCTACTCCTGTACAGGAGAAGGCGCATGAAGCCGATACCGGTAACACTATTTCTGATCAGCCGGGTGAGGCTTGGGGAGGCCCTTCGGATTAGACTTTAGATAGAGGATAGCATTTTTTAGGGCGAGTGGTTTTACTGCGATAGCCCTAGTACCTTTGCCCCGACGGTTTATCTGTCGGGGCGTTATCCAAATTAAAGACTGAGACGAGGCGATTGTTAAATTGAAGTTTTAACGCAAGAAAAGGCTTGCGGTTATTTTGTTTTTGCGCTATAATGGAGTTATCCATGTATAGTCGAAGCAAACGGGCTATAGAATGGGTTCGAAGAACGGGGAAAGTTAAAGGTTTGATTTTTAGTATGGTCATTTCTTTAGTAGGAATGGCTTTTTTGATGGTACTTGCGGTTAAGGATGTGAGGGCGGAAGGGGGTGCATACATTGGGACTGGGACGGTGATTAGCGGTGGTGGTGGTGGTGATAGTGAACCGGGACCTCCGGGATGTAATAAGGACTATGATAATTCGGTGGAGTGTCGGGGTGTGTCCTGGGTATTTTACGAAGCGACGGGAAATGCGGGAGAAGAGGGGATAAATATGGTATTTCCGGCTACTTACGATAAAAGTGAAAATAAAATAACCATTCCAAAAGAGTGTTCATTAAGTGGAAGAGGCTTTTGGCACTTTGGAAGGACGGCAATTGCGCGACATTATAATAAACACGGCTATAATTTTGCTTATTTTTCGGATTTTAATCGAGTTTTAAGTTATGAATTGATAAATTTCGCGGAGCGAAAAAGGAGTTCTGGTTATAGTACATCTTTGGGTAAATATGGACATATGAAAACTTATAACTGGGGATATAATAGATATGCGAATGGATATCAGACAGGAAGTTTTACGCACCCTAACGGAAACGGCGGATTACAAAACGAATTATATAAGATAAATAGTAAAAAGGATTACAAGAAGATTTATAGAGCAACTAAATATGGACACATTGGAGGTAGCCGGAACGGAAAAATAAATGCTTATAATTTGAATCTAAATGAAAGCAACCCAGAAGTCTGGCGGAATTTTAAGACTGCCTGGAAATATGCGAATGGGGAAGAATATACAAGGACGAACTTCCCAAATAACTTGAAATTTTTCTGTTATTGGGAAGAGATGAATGGAGTGACGTTATCGGGACAGGCGATTAGAGATTCGGATGGGAGAAAACTGGTTTGGTCGAATTCGAATACGGTTGAAACTGGAAAAACCGCTTCGGTAACTGCGCCGAAGAAAACTAATTCTAACACGGGTGGAGAGTATGGCTTTATGTATTGGCAAAATGAGGCCGGCGATAAGGTGGAAGTGGTTTGTCCGAGAAAGGAAGGATCAAAGCATTATGCATGTTTAGACCCCAATAATAATAGAAAACTGACGATAGAGGAGATGCAGAGAGATAGGGAGTTTAGCGCGGTTTATGGGCGGAGAACTATGAGAGCGGCGGCAAAAGATATTTCTTCGGGGAACGCTTTGACTTGGCCGGCGTCTATCGTTAGATCTTTGACTGTGCCGTATGGCGATGCGGCGGGGTTAGTAGCGCCAAGTACGATCACGAGTGGCGGGAGAATTTATAAGTTTTTGTATTGGGAAAATGAAGGCGGCAATGAGGTGGTGGCGAGTTGCCCTAGACCAGATGAGAATGCGACTTATGCGTGTATCGATAAAAATAATAATAAGAAGATTTCGATATCAACATTAAAGAGTGATAGAAATTTTTACGCAATATATGAAAGAAATGAATTTGCTGGTAGAGTAAGAGCATTTGAGGGGGCTAGTACGAGTGGGACGAACTCGACGAATACGGGTTGGGTGGAGACTAATACAGATTCGTCGCTCTCGATTCCTTGTGCGAACGACGGATGCAGAACGACCTTTGACCTGTATCTAAAGACGATTACCGGGACGGGGAAGACGTACTATTCGGTTTCGCGAAGTAAAAACAACGGAAGTTTTTCATCAGTTTCGGTTTTGCCGGCTTCGCCTCTGGCGCCTTCAGTGAACGGGACAGCGATTCGGAAAACGACGGGGAATTTTACAGAAACCTTGAAACCTGGCGAAAAGGTATGTTATCGGTTAACTTTTAGACCGTATGGAAGGTATGACGATACGGCAACGGCTAACGCGACAGTTTGTGTTACGGCGAAAACGTCAGTTTACGAAGGGAAATCTTCGGTTACGGGCGCAACGAACGGGACGACGGATTGGCAGAGAATCGATAAGACTGATACGTTTTTCGTCTACGGTTGTTCATCGACGGTGGGGTGTAGTGTTTCGTTTAATCATCGGATTCGGGCGGTGGAAGAAGGGGGTGGTTCGACCGATTATATGATTGCTAGGACTTCGAATTTAACTGAAACGACGAGGAAAATTGAGAATAATCCTAACGTAAAAAGTGGTCGTTTTAGCGGAGCGGAGAGTGAAGTCGGGGCGTCGGGGCCATTTACGCTTTATCCGGGGATGGTAGTTTGTGAAACTTTGACATTTAGGGTAAGTAATGCTTCGGTTGGGAATGCGACGACGAAAATTTGTGCTTCGGCTTTGGGGAAAGCGCAGCCAGATGACCCAAACGATCCAAATGACCCGGACTATCCAGAAAATGACCCGAACGGAAACGATGGGAGTAATGCGCTGGTTGATATTGAAGTGAGAAATAATAGTGTAACAAAATATAATACTTATCGGAGAATCGTATACGCGAAGCCGAGAGATTCTCTGACTTATCGGGCGAGCTATAATCCGAATTTGCAATATACATATTATTTGAAGCCAGAGCAGATGCGGGTTGATGGGGGAACGATTTATCCTTCGGCGACTGGAGTAAATACTTCGAGAAGTTTGGCAACGATGTTTAATGCGGTCAAAACGCCGGGGTGGAATAATGATATATATGTATATAGTGTGAATTTTGTAGGAAGTGCGTTTTCTCGGGCGTATGATTATCCAAACGGGCAATTTTCGAAACGGACCGAGACGAACGGACATAACGTGGTAGCGGGAGAAGTGGGGCGGAGCCTGAATGAGTACGCCGAAATTAATTATTCAAGAAACGAAACGGTTAAAACTACGCCGACGCAGGTGAGGTTTACGGCGAACGGAACGAGAAATTTGGGGAATGTTTTGACTAGTAGGCGTTACAAGGTAGCTTACGCGAGAATTCCGTATAATTATACTACCGATATTGAAGTACCGAAGCCAGAAGGCCCAAACCATCCGGGTAATAATTCACCAGCGCCGGAAATTGTTTACGCGGGAGAAGATAAACAGATAAATATTAAAGTTGATGTTTTGCCGAAGAATAACAATATGACGATGAATCCAGGAGACTCTCCTTACGCGACGAAGACAGGGAAGTCAACAGTAAAAGTAATTGTATATGTGACAGACGATCCGAAGGGCGGGACGTCTAGCTACGCGGGAGATAGAAATAGCGATTTGTGTGCGTATTATGGAACGACTGCAGATAAGTCGGGAGATAGTTGGGATTGTGGAAGTTATACCGCGAAAGAATCGAGTTTGAATAATGTCGGGAATTTGAATGGAGAAACGACGACTTTTCCAACGACCTTTAACGCCCCGGATGTGGACGCCGGGAAGAAAATTTGTGTTGCTGCCGCCATCTTTCCTGCTAATTCCGGTCTAGATACCAATTATTCCAGTCTAGATGGCGGTAGAATATGGAGGATTTCGGATTCTCGGTGCTTTGTGGTTGCAAAGCGACCGAGCTTGCAGGTTGTCGGGGGAGGATTGTATTCGGTGGGGAATTTGGTGACTTCAGTTGCGGCGAAGCGGAACGTGTTTGGATTTTATCCAGTGCTACTTTCTTCTCGAGCAAATACGACGATTTTTGGATCCTGGGTTGAGCACCAAATTGTTGCGGTTGGGAATACGGCGGGGATTTCTTCGGGGGCTTCGACGGGATATTTTGGAAGTAGCTCCTCGACGGTGCCGGCGTCGGGTAGGACGCCGAAGGTGGGTCTAGGCGGAAGTTTTGAGGGGACTCGAGTAGATTATTGTGTCAGGGTGCCTCTTACTGTGGCGAATACGAATTCGGCAATTCCTTGTAAAGGACGTTCGATTGCGGGTGGATATATTATGAAAAGTAATGCGACTCTACCATCGGATAAGGAAAAACTGATAGCGAAGTTTATGGAAGAAAACGAAGACGAGGCGATCGAATACAATAAAATAAATGGGAATCACGTGGTAGACGCGACGACGGTTCCGAAAAGTTTGACTAGGATTATTCATGCTACTTCTAATATTACGATTGCGGGGAATATAGTTTATGCGGACGGGTATGGTAGTTTAGGGGAGATTCCGAAGTTGATAATTTATGCGGAAGGAAATGTGGATATTAGTTGTAACGTAACGCGAATCGACGCAGTAATAATTGCTGGGAGGGATAGTAGAAATGGCGTAGTGAATACTTGCCCGACGAGTTTTTCGGCCTACACTGGAGATATAACTTCAGCGGTAAACTGGGAGCATAATTATATAACACTGATTAATACACGAGCGAATTCGAATCCGCTTCGGATAAACGGGGCGATTATTGCGAATCGGTTAATTGCGAATCGTACTTACGGCGCGGCAAAAGGGGCTAATTCGGTGGTGCCGGCGGAAGTGATTAACTTTGATGCGACTTTATACGGATGGGGGATGAATAAATCGGAAGCAACGGCTTCGGGGAAAATGCGGACGGTTTATCAACATGAACTAGCGCCAAGATATTAAAACTATGGATTTGTAATGTAGGAATGGAAAAGACTCGTGCTATAATAATTTTATGAACGAACGCTTGCCCAACCATAATGATAACAAACGAATTTCATGGGAAAATATTGCTACGGGGTTAAGTTTTAATCCTGAGGCGGCAGAAAAACGAATTCAGTTTGCCAAAGGCGAGAGACTAATCGAATCTGAATCCATAGTAGGACGCGAGGAGGAAATACATAATTGGCTAACGAGGGTATACGACAATAAGAGCTTCAAGAGTATTGCTCCATACAGACGATACGTTAGTTTACTGGAAATAACCAATAATCCGATTGTCTTTTTAGATAATAGTCTTGAGGAACGATATTCTAAAGAAGTAAGACTTCAGTATCTGAATGAAATACGCAGATTACCGGAAAAAGCTAAACGAAATCTGGAGCAATATAAAAAATATCTGGATGAGATTCTTGAAACAACTCCTATTCAAGAACCCTATGGAGACGAATACGACTTATCACCCGAAGAAATATATAGATTCCGCCCGATTGATTTCTTTGAGATGGGAAAACGCTTAATTGACCGTGGTCTCGTGAAAAAGCACGAAGGTGAGTTGAGGACGTGGTTGGACAGTTTTGAATATAATCCAGAAACTTTTCAAGCTAGATTATTTGACTCTAGAGATGAATTGGAAGGAGCCGAGATGTTTAATGCGCGAAACTACCAAGAGTATTATAATATGAGTTATAATGCACAAGTGGCGGGAAAAACTGTTGAGCAATACTATGAAGACTACTATGGACATCTCGGTCATAAACAATATGCTCTTGAAAGATTCGACTCTGTGCCTGCTCAAGCTAAAAAATCATTGGATTATCTTGCAAGCTATAAAGTAGCTTTCGATTCAGAGGGCTGATTGTCGGGTCCAGCCACCAAATTAGCATATAAAATAAGCCCTAAAGGGCTTCTTTTATATGTTGGTCTGGGTGACTGGGCTCGCATCTTTAGATTCGAGCCCCCAAACAAAAAATGCCTGCTGGAGGCATTGGATTTTCGTGGTCTGGGTGACTGGGCTCGAACCAGCGACCTCGCGCTCCCAAAGCGCGTGCGCTACCAACTGCGCTACACCCAGGACTTTTTAATTATAGCATGAAAAGCGATAATATGGTAATATATTATATATGGCAGAGAAGAGTAATACGAACAAGAATAAATTTACTGGTACGGGGAAAAATCCTAGCGGGGCGATGCAGGGAATGGGTACGAGCTCAAACATGATTCGGAGTTTTTTCTTTATTATGATTATGGCGGTTTTGGTTGGGCTCTTGATTTCGAACTTTAATTCGACTTCGGTAAAGAAAACGGAGGTGGCGCTTTCGGAAGTAATCGCGAGGGCGAACGACCCGGAGGGTAATATCGCGAAAATTACGGTGACGGGGCAGACTCTAGATATTACGCTAAAAGGAAAAGATCAGCCGACCGAGACGTCGAGAAAAGACGGGTCGGGGACTCTATACGAGCAGGGCTTGATAAATTATTGCGAGGGAATGTCGGGAGAAGACTTTACGAAATGCAATGAAAAATATCCGAAGATTGAGTATAAAGAAGACATCGATACTTTTGGAATCATTTTAAATGTTGCTCTTACGGTGCTTCCGATTGTGGCGATTGTGATATTCTTTTCGTGGATGATGCGCCAGGCGACTTCGGCAAACAATCAATCGCTAAGCTTCGGAAAGTCGCGGGCGAAATTATATGGGCCGGATAAGAAAAAGGTGACGTTTGTCGATGTCGCGGGAAACGAAGCGGCGAAACAGGATTTGACGGAGATTGTAGACTTTTTGAAAAACCCGAAGAAATACGAAAAACTTGGTGCGAAGATCCCGCGCGGGGTTTTACTAGCGGGGAATCCTGGTACGGGTAAGACTTTGATGGCGCGGGCGGTCGCAGGGGAGGCGAATGTGCCGTTCTTCTCGATTTCAGGGTCAGAGTTCGCGGAGATGTTCGTTGGGGTAGGCGCGTCGAGGGTGCGAGATTTGTTTTCGAAAGCAAAGAAAAATGCGCCGTCGATTATCTTTATTGACGAAATCGACGCGGTGGCACATAAGCGTGACGCGCGGGGTGGAGCAGGGCGCGAAGACGAGCAAACCTTGAACCAGATTCTCGTAGAGATGGACGGGTTTGATAATGATTCGGGAGTCATCGTGATGGCGGCGACGAACCGAGTCGATATGCTCGATAAGGCGCTACTTCGGCCAGGGCGATTTGACCGGCACGTTAATGTGACCTTGCCGGAGCGAAAGGATAGGCTGGAGATTTTGAAGGTGCATTTTAAGGGTAAACCGGTAGAAGCGGATATTGATTTAGAAGCGCTCGCCAAAAAGACAGCAGGTTCGTCGGGAGCGGACCTTGCGAATATCGCGAACGAGGCGGCGATTACCGCGGCGCGCGAAGGACACAAGGCGATTTCGAACGCAGATTTAACCGAGGCGTTTGAGCGGGTGGCAATTGGACCGGAGCGGAAGTCGAAAGTAATGAACGAGAAAGAACGAAAGATTACGGCGTATCACGAGGCGGGGCACGCGGTGGTCGGGCACGTTTTGCCAGATTCGGATCCAGTACATAAAGTCACGATTATCCCGCGAGGTTCGACGGGTGGGGTAACTTGGTTTTTGCCGCCGGAGGATAGAAGTTATAAAAACGTTTATGAGTTAAAGGACATTCTCGCGCGAGCAATGGGTGGGAGAATTGCGGAGAAGCTAATTTTTGGGAAGGATGCGATTACGACGGGGGCATCGTCAGATTTGAAGAACGTTGCGGAGCTTGCTAAATCGATGATTGTCGAGGAGGGAATGGGCGATGCGCTTCGGAATATGGTGTTCCCGGAGGGGGAGACGGGTTATTATACGATTACAACGGGTAAACCGTATTCGGAGAAGACGGCGGAAGTGATTGACCTCGAAATTAAGAAGTTAGCTGAAGAGGCGGCGAAGCGAGCGGAAGAGGTTTTGAAGGCGAATAAAGCGGTGCTTGATAAACTAGCTGAGGAATTACTCGCACACGAGACGCTCGAAGAAAAAGAATTAGAACCGATTCTTAAAAATACTAAGTTACCAGAAACTGCGAAGCTATATTAAAATGGAAAGATTAATAAAATATTTTAAACCGGAAAGATATATTTTAGACTTAACGGTTGATAAAAAGAAAAAATACATTGGCGGGGAAGTGACGGTAGTCGGAGAGGTTTTGGGTGAGGTTGTGAAATTTCATGCGGTGAATATGAAGATAAAAAAGGTCGTAGTTGATGAGGAAGAAGCCGAATTTGAACACAAGGACGGTGTTTTAAATGTTAATGTTAAGTTTTTAAAACATAACAATAAGAATTTAAAACATACTTTTAAGATTTTTTATGACGGGAAACTAAACGAAAATATGGAGGGGGCGTATTTGTCGACGTATGAGTATAACGGGAAGACGGAGACGATTGTTGCGACGCAGTTTGAGAGTCATTATGCGAGGGAGGCGTTTCCGTGTGTTGATGAGCCGGAAGCGAAGGCGGTGTTCGAACTTTCGATTACGACGGATTCGGATGATTTAATTCTGACAAACGTAGCTCTCGGCGAGCCGACACCGAGGATGTCGACGTATCTACTTGCGTTCGTGATTGGGAAATTTCACGGTAAGACGATAAAGAATAAGCACGGGGTGGAGATTACGACGTATTGTTCATTGGCGCAGGATCTAGATGCGGTAGATTTCGCGAATGAGGTTGCGGCGCGGTCGCTCGAGTTTTATGATGATAATTTTGGGATAGCGTATCCTTTGAAGAAATTAGACCAAGTGGCGCTGCCGGATTTTGAGGCGGGGGCGATGGAAAACTGGGGGTTGGTGACATATCGAGAATCGATGATGCTAGCCGGGAAGACGGCGACACTCGGGACGAAGAAGTCGGTGGCGTTGACGGTGGCACATGAACTTTCGCATCAGTGGTTTGGGGATCTCGTGACGATGGAATGGTGGGACGATCTTTGGCTGAATGAATCGTTTGCGAGTGTGATGGAATATTATGCGGTAGACTATGCTTATCCGGAATTTAAGATTTTTGAAGGATTCTATACGGGTGATTCGTATTTGGCTTTGCTTCGCGACGCGTATGAAGATGTCCAGTCGGTGCACCAGGATGTTAATGACCCGGCGGAGATTGCGACGCTGTTCGACTCGGCGATTGTATATTCGAAGGGGGCGAGACTGATGCTTATGCTAATCCGGGCGATGGGGTGGGAGAAATTCTGCGAGGGGATTAAGGATTATTTTGAAAAGTTTCAATACCAAAATACGATTGGAGACGATTTGTGGGAGGCGCTGGCGCCGTACGCGGAGTTTGATGTAAAGAAATTGATGCATGCGTTTATCGACCGGCCGGGGTATCCGGTAGTTATGGAAGATGGCTCGCAGAAGAGATTTCTGATCGACGGAGAACTTCGGGCGGAGAGCTGGCCGATTCCGAAAATTACGGAAGACATGAGCGGGCACTATATTTTAGATTTAACGGATAAAGAATTCGCTGAGAGATTAGGTAGATTTGACGAACTGGATTTAGAGGGGAAGATTCGGCTCTTGGTTGACCGGAATTTGGTTGCGAAGACGAGTTTGGCGAGTTCGGCATCGCTTCTTGCTTTGGTTTCGAAATTTAAAAACGAAAATTCGGCGGCGGTGTGGGGGATTATTCTTTCGATTATTTCGGGGCTAAAGATATTTTTCGAGCCGGACTCTAAAGAAGAGACGAGTTTTAAGAAATTCGTCGGGGAATTAGTTAAACCGAAACTTACGGAGATTGGACTATTTACGAGGAAAACCGACGACGAAAATACGATTCGGCTTCGGGTAATCTTACGCGGGCTAGATTTCTACGCGGAGACGAAGGAAAATATTAAAAAGTTAGCGGAAAAGTATAATGAAGACTACGGTAAAATTGACGCGGAGATTCGGGAGGACGTTTTGGATGCGAAACTATACTTAGAGCCGGAGTTGATTGATAAGTATCTAGAAGATTATCAAAAAATTGCGGACCCGGAAGTGAAATTTGAATTACTGTTCGCGGGGACGATTATGAAAGATGGGACGGTTTTAGATAAAATGGTTAAGCTTCTCGATAAACCGGAAGTGGTAAAACCGCAAGACCAACTGTATTTATATGTATATTTATATCGGAATCCAAAGACGCGGGAAAGAGTGTTTAGTTGGTTGAAAGAACATTGGGAATACGTAAAGGGAATGGCGGGGGATAAGTCGCTTGAAAATTATCCGCGATATATGGCAAATACGATTCGAACGGAGAAGGAGTTTAAGGATTGGCAAGAATTCTTCGGGGCGATGAAAGACGACCCGGCCATGTCTCGCGCGATTAAAATTGGAACGAAAGAAATCAAGGCGAGATTAAAAACGATAGAAGAAGACAAAGCCGGGGTTTATAAAGCTTTAGCGGGATGATATAATAGACAGTATGGACAGTGCGAACGTGGGTGGGAATCACGGGGGATACTCTGGATATGGGGGAGTTAATGGCGGGATGAATAACGGAGGGTCGGATTTTGAAACACAATTTAGAAATATGGTTGCAATGTCGGGTTCGGATAAGCAGTATACGGAGGCTTTAAGTCCAGAGAATTCTCCAATTCAAGAAAAAAGAAAAAACGGATTGGCCTTGATAGTGATGGTTACTCTAGCGGTAATAGGTGCGATAGGAGTAGTAATAACTGCTGGAATTTATGTTGGAGCTTTGGTGGAAAAAAGAAATAATGAAGAGCTTGAAGCTTCTTTGGCTGTTGACGAACAAGATGATGCAGCATTTTATAAGGATTTAAGTTTTAGCGCAGAAGGGGTTTCGGATATACCGATTTTGGTTTACGCGGCGGTAAAGAACGGAGAAGCGGTTTCGGCGGATTGGCTGGAAGAGTTTAAGACTGCTTCGGAAAGATACAGTAATAATTATAATAATAGATTACCGATTCCGCGCGATGCAACATTCGAAGAGGTTACTGTGGAATCAGATTTGGTTGGTGAGTTGTATCCTAATGTGGGCATTAGGAGGTTTATCTTGGAGACCTCAGAAGGGTGCGCGAGGTTTGACTTTTACGATGATTTATTGGTTATATATGATTATGAGTTTTTGAAACAAAAGTGTGCGGGGGTGGAGTGGAATGTTTTAAAAGGCGATGAAACAACATATTAAAAATCAAGCTAGTTTTTAAACGGCAACGATTGTCGTGTTAGCTAGGGTTGTCGCAACTTCCTTCTAATAGTTCATAATCTTGAAGTAGGGAAAAATCGGGTGAGAAATCGAAAATTGCGCATCCTTCATTGGGAATATCGATTCGTATGCTGCGAAGATAGTTAAATGGATAGCGATCTTTGCTGGATTCAATTTCTCGGTTTATAGCATGGTACATTACTGGTTCATTTTTGCCAGAAATTGGGTCGTAATAAAAATTGTCCCCGAAGGAATTTGAGAGTGCGACAAAAAGCATAAAGCTATCATGTGAGATTTGTGTTTTGTTGAGGATAGAAGCGTATATGAGAGGGAGAAAGTCTTTTGAAGCTTCTTGGCTAATTGGGATATTATAAAAAAAATCGGTTTTTGGATTGTCGTCCTGATATTCTTCGCAGTTTTCATCATCGTAGATTTGGCAGTATTCATTTAGACTATCGAACTCGTCCATTATGCTGTATTTTTTGGGTTCTAAATTGAATTTAAGCATGATTAGGATAACGGCGGCAACTACTTCTAGAATTGTTATGGCGGACAGGGTTAAGATTCTTTTATCTTTTAGCATAAGTTTATTTTATCAAATGTACTTATCTCAGTCAATTTGCCGGAGAATAGTAGGGTTTATAAAACTATTGTTAAAACTCATCGTGTATGGTATGATGATATAAGAATGGGGAAAAAGGTCAGATTTTGTTTTGGGTTTACGTTAGGTCTTTTAATTTTAGGTAGCATTTTTTGTCGTAATGTTTTTGCTGATTGTGGAAATGTTGAAACTTCCGTTATAGATTGTCCGACGATTGGCATGGAGACATCAAGGTATCTTGCTATGGATATTGTAAATATTTTGTCAGTTGGGATTGGGGTTGTGGGAGTCATTGGGATTACATTATTTGGAATTAGAGTCTTGACTGCGCGGGACAACCAGGCGCAAATTGCGGAGGCAAGGAAGAGATTTTTTCAGATATTCTTTGGTTTGGGTGTTTATCTGTTAATGTGGACGGGAATAAACTGGTTGCTCCCAGGTGGGGTTATATATGGGAGAATCGAGGCCGAGAGTATTATGATTAGTCCATCAGTGAAGGAGATAGTACTAGGTCAAACTGGTAAACTAACTGTAGTTTTTTTTCCGTTGAACGCAGACAGTCAAGTAGTGGAGTGGGAATCATCGGATCCAAAAGTTGCTACAATTGATGAGTCTGGGAATGTGACCGGAATTTCTATTGGCGAGTCTACGATTACTGCAACGGCGGCGAATGGTTTAAGCTACCAGTCTACAGTGCGTATTGTTGCCGGTTATGATGAAACGGTAATAGATAGTGGCTCCGAGGCTTCTGATGCTTCTGATGCTTCTGATAGCTCTGATAGCGGGGGGTCTGATGGGGCGAGAAAAATAGCTAGTTCAAAGGCCGATGCGGTTTTTAAGGGTCCATATAATAATTATTGCAGTGATCAAGTAATTTTTCCTGGGAAAAAATATAATTTAACAGAAGGACAGATTAGCAAGATTGCTAGGCGTGTTGAACACGAAGATTGTGCTAATCTATTGTCTTGTAGATTTTTAGCGTCACAGATAATAAACCTTTATGAATATCGCTTCAATCATAATCACAAAGAGGCAAGAGGGAAAACTTTTTGGGAATGGTTTAAAGCAACTGGGTGGTATAGAACTGGGTATTATGGACTTACGAATGCCAAAATGAAAAGGTCGGTTAAAGCCGTAATTGATGTGATTGTGGAGGGAAATCGAGTATTGCCGGCTGGGGTAGCTGGGTTTGATACTTTGGAACTAAATTATCCGGGACACAAGTATAATATAGTGGGTTTCTACAATGAGAAAGGGAAGAGGCTCGATCTTACGAAGGCAACGGTTAATCAATTAATTCCTGGAAAAACCATTTTGACTAGGCGTGGAGCAAGCAGTAAAAAGTTTTGGTGTATTACGACACGAAGCAGCAAAAAACACCCCTATGGTACGGCGTATACTTTTGGGGATTAGGATTGGATAAGGCGATGAGAAATAACCGAATTAATACAAAAAGTAAAATAACTGTCGGAGTGGTGGCTGTTTTGACATTAGGTATTTTGGTTGGTATTTTTGTTACCGTTATGGTTCGGTCGGAGAGCTTGGCTGAAAAAGGATACTGGGAGGAAAATGTTGTATTGTCTGAAGATTTTGATGAATTTTTGCATGATAATTTTTATAGTTGTGTTATAGTCGCAATTGAAGGAGCACTGAGTGAGTATTTCTCGTCTATTTATCCGGAAGGTATAGGTTTGAGTTTGGTCGACCAAGATGAGGAAATAGAAAATATAGACAATTTTAGGATTGTAGCTTCGGACGGAACTTTTCACACCGTCAGAAACTTAGTTGAGGTCGAGAAGTTGCGGGTCTATGTTGGGGTGGATGAATTTGAAAAGGTTTATTCGCTCGAATGCTTTGATCGGGATGGAGAAGGTTTGGCAGAAGGAGATACAGATGGAGACGAGTTGTGATGAGTAGCGTATATAATATTGGACTTTCTTTTTTCGCAGATTGCATTAACTCTATATTTTTTGGAGAGGTCTGCGATAATTGTGATGGGGCGGCGATTTATAGTTTGTTGGCGGCGTCTATTCGGGTCTTAACTATTGGGGTAGGAATATTGGCCGTTATTGGAATTATGATAGTAGGAGTTTGCTATTTAAAGGCGGCTGGCGACCCCGCTAAACATAATAAGGCACGTTCTCGCTTGATAAATATTGGGATAGGGATTATGGTATACATTGTGCTTTTTGGTTTGGCTGAATTCTTGTTGCCTGGGGGGGTAATAAACCACCCAATTTCTTCAGACGAGGAAACCTCTTGTCCTGAGATTACTTACACTGATATTAAGATAAAAAGGCCAGAAAATCCCGGCAATGCTTATTGCGCTGAAGGTAAAAGCTTTGAGGCAAAATTGGCTAATGAACCTTATCCAAAAACTTCGGTTGGAAATTCTGGTGGGAATATTGAATCATATTGGATTAATGTTCCGGCGGGGGCACATAGCGGAATGCCATTAGTGGTATTTTTACATGGTAGCTCCGAAAGTAAGAGTGCTAGTAGCGTTAAAAGGTTAGTCCAGGTAAAAAAGATGATTGAGCGAACAGATTTTATTTCTCTAGCACCAGTTAAAGGCGTAAGTGGGCTACATTCTTGGTCAAAAGATGCGGTATTAGGTTTGATTGGTAAAGTTATTAATGACTATCAGATTGACTCTGCAAGAGTATATATTATGGGTTTCAGTCTTGGATCGCAAGCAACTTGGGGTATAGTTAGTAATTCTCCAGACTTGTTTGCGGCAGCTGCGCCTATTAGCGCTTGCTATTCTAGCGTGTCGAAGAGTGCTTTCTCTAAAGTTAAGCTAAGAGCTTATGTTGGCACAAAGGATACAAACTGCAATGGGTATAAAACAATACGCGACTTTACAACAAGTGTAGGTGGCGAATTTATTTCATTAAAAGGAAAAGATCACGGAGCGACTAGCGGGGCAATAGATTATGGGAATTTATTTGATTGGTTTTTGTCGCAAAGAAAGCAAGATTCTATTTATTCCGTTATCTCTTGCCCTTCGTCTGGTTCTTCGTCTAATTCTGCTGTTTCGACGGACCGGAGGTCTTTAATGGGTAGCGCTCCGATAATAACAAAAACCACGAAGGTTTATAACACAAAGAATGGCGGTACAAACTATACATATATTGAGGCTAGGAACGCTATTCTTTATACATATCTTCATCGCGTTAATGGTCAAAATATAATTCTTCCAAATGTGGTAAAAGCCATAGAAAGAAAAAAGGCTAATTCAAATATTCTGGTGATATCTAATGGTTCTTTGGACAGCGGTCCTTTTATTGCCAACGGAAAGAAAAGGGAGCCAAATGCAAATCCTACATCTGGTCGTTTGACTTTGGTCACCGATGAATTTGGAAATACTGGATATGCACCCAAGAAGATTACGAGCGAGACTTTACTTAGTGGTGAGTCATCATATACTGACGCGGCAACTGGACAAACTATACAGGGTCGTAAAATTTTTTCGGCGCTCAATGGATTTGGGCCTATTTATCCTAAATGGGAGAGTGCTGATCCTGGTAGTAACCGTAGGTCTAGACAATTGTTGTGTGTGAAAGCCGATCAGACTTTTGCTATAATAACAAATTCACACGATAAAGATAACGGCTGGGTAAAAGAAGATATGTTGGGTGTCGTTAAGGAAAACCAATGTTTTTCGGCTTACATGTTGGACGGAGGAGCCTCTGTTGGTACTGCGTGGAGAAGTAGTGCGGGCCAATCTTTTAATAAAGATTTTTATCCTGGTCTGGATAGAGGGTTAGGGTTATATATCGTCTTTACCTCTGACAATAATCCGCCTAAATAACGGGCAAAACTTTAAAGGTGGTAAATTAGCGAATTTTACAGTCTTTAATGTCAGCAGCTTTTTTATTTGGATATTGGTAGTATAAACTATAGCTCTTGCTATCTTTAAAAGTTCCCCAACCTGTGCCGTGGACGCCATCCCATTTGCTGGTTGCGCTAGTCCCTCCGGTGTTTAGTGCAAAGAATTCTTCTTGACCATTTTTTGTGCGGTAGTCCGTAATAAGAAACCAATGGGTCCCTTTACTTCCCCAAGAAGCATGGACTATCACAACGCCGTTTTGGTCAATGGTGCATTTAATCTTTTGACTCCTATTGCCCGAGCAACGGTTTTGGTCTTTCGTGAAATTACCAGAATGGTTGCCGTCGGCATTGGTCGTAGGGATATATCGTTTTCCAGACGAGTATGATTGGGATACCATGGCGTAAGTGGTGACCGCGCAGCCGGCCGAACCGATAGAAGATTTTCCGGCGTGATGTGGTTTAGATCCCCAGCGACTATCTTTTTGGTTATATTGGTAAAAAGTGCGTCCAACCGAATTTGTATAAACCCAAACATTATGATTGTCTTCGTCTTTCTGTTTGGTTAAAGTTTGAAAATCGCTGGGAATACCAGGACCACATTCACGAGGGCGAGTGCCAGATTTCCAGCCAAGCGAAGCAGAAGCGGAATCGGATGGGGATGTCGAGCTAGTAGAAGTATCGGTTCCTTTGCTGTCGACGTCGGTGCTAGTTTCGTTGGGGCAAACTTCGGGGGAACCGCCAAGCATGGTAGTGGTTAAATTTCCGGGTAGGAGCCAGCTTATAGCTAAGACTAGAATAATATATGTCACTAGCCCTAATAAAACTTGAAAAAGATGGCGACGAGCTTTTAGGGCGAGATTTTCATCTCCGCGAGAGGTTAGGTAACGAATTCCGAAGACCATAATGCCAATGACGGCGAGAATGCCGACGCCGATAGTCATGGCGCGGATTACATAGGCGAGAACTTGTATGACGGCTGAACCGTTACAATTATCGCAGACTTCGCCAAAAATGACGGTATTAATGCAGTTTTTAGTGGTCTCATTGGCGAAGATAGTGAAAAGATTGGTTAAGCTCATTGCAATTCTCTTCCTTTATTTTATAATTATATTCTATTAAGGTGGTTTGCAGACAGTTACTAATTATGTTATTGTTCAATTTAAGTCAAAATTTGGTGCCCGAGACAGGGGTTGAACCTGCACGTCCGTGAGGACACTAGCACCTGAAGCTAGCGCGTCTGCCAATTCCGCCACTCGGGCTTGGGGTTATTATAGCACAAAAATTCCCCGACGACTAGGTCGTCGGGGAGGTAGGTAAGGTGCTAGTGAGAAAGGGTTTAACCCGGGACTTCATCGGAAAGTGATTTGACGCGCTTCTTGATGTACAGAAACTCAATCACCGACAGATGACTCTCGATTCGATTCCGGAGATACGCCCATTCCTTCGGGTCACGCTCGCCGTTGTAGTAGGTGACAAAGGTTGCCCCGTCGTCAATGTTGCCGTCCTCGTCGAGACGAATGCGATGGTTGACCTTTTCGAGCGAATGACCCGCCGGGATTTCCCGGAAAATGTCAAACCCACATTCTTCAAGGTAATTCCTCAGCCCAGCGCTTCCGTTCTTCTCGAGACGGACCTTAATCTCAATCTTCTCTACCATCTGCATAAATCACCCCTCCTTAATACAGATATAACTCTATTATATCACACTTATGTTAAAAAGTCAAGAGTTTCATCCTTTTGGGGGCGTGGTATAATGAAATAAACGGAGGTAATATGATAAAACTTAATTTTAGCCCGAAGGTCGATGAAGCTATTTCAAAGCGGATTTTAGACGAAGTTTATCAGGATCCGATGGGAGGCTGGGCGGAGTTACCAGGAAGAATTAACATGGAAGAACTCGCCGAAATTCGTAAATCTGCGCAGAAAATCCAAAACGAGTCGGAAGTCTTAGTACTAATCGGTATTGGCGGGTCCTATCTTGGGCACCGCGCACTAATCGAAGCCCTCCGTCCAAAATCTGAGCTCAAAATTGTTTACGCGGGAAACTCTCTCTCAAAACGAGAATTGGATTTCGCTCTAGACGAAGTCGGTGAGGCGGATTTTTCGGTCATCGTGATCTCAAAATCTGGTACTACTCTTGAGCCGGCAGTTGCTTTCGAGGCTTTTAAGAAGAAGCTTGTTGAAAAATATGGCGAGAAAGAGGCCTATTCTAGAATCTACGCAACGACCGACGCGAATTCTGGCGCCCTACATGACGAAACTGTCGCGAATGGCTATACTCGGTTTGTTGTTCCGGACAATATCGGCGGGAGGTATTCTGTCTTGACTGCAGTGGGTTTACTTCCTCTTGCGGCGGCGGGAGTTAATATTGAGGAATTGCTTGTTGGGGCGGCGGAGGCGATGCGCGAGAACTCTACGGCGGTGTTGTATGGCTTTATGAGGTATGCTTTAGGTAAAAAAGGTTACAACACGGAGGTATTTGCAAGTTTTGAGCCGGCGACGATGTATTTTAACGAATGGCTGAAGCAGTTATTCGGGGAATCGGAGGGGAAGAATAGGCAAGGGATTTTTCCGGCTTCAGTGGTTTATTCGACGGATTTACATTCACTTGGGCAATTTATGCAAGATGGGAGGCGAGACTTATTTGAGACGATTATTGATTATCCGACTGACGAAATGAATGCGAAAGTCGTAACAGCAGTAGTTAAAGCCCATACCGCCGGTGGAATTCCGGTCCTCTTAATTAAACCTTCGTCGTTTGATGAACGCGGTTTCGGCGAACTAATTTACTTTTTCGAGCTTTCTTGCGCGATTTCGGCGAAATTATTTGGAGTTAATCCTTTTGACCAGCCGGGGGTCGAGGCGTACAAAAAGGAATTGAAAAAACTTCTTTCGTAGTGATTGGCTTTGAAATGGCTACATTTCTTCGTAATAGCGTCGTCACTTTTTGT
This sequence comes from Candidatus Saccharimonadota bacterium, assembly GCA_017404335.1. Classification (GTDB taxonomy): domain Bacteria; phylum Patescibacteriota; class Saccharimonadia; order Saccharimonadales; family Saccharimonadaceae; genus Nanosyncoccus. The sequence goes on from JAFRCN010000004.1 coordinate 53,476, forward strand.
GAAATGTGATATAATAATGAGTGTTCAGGGTGTGGCGCAGTTGGTAGCGCGCAGCGTTCGGGACGCTGAGGTCGTCAGTTCAAGTCTGATCACCCTGACCATTTGTTTTGAATTAATAAATCTGGGATTGGCGCAGTTCGGTAGCGCGCACGCATGGGGTGCGTGAGGTCAGGAGTTCAAATCTCCTATCCCAGACCATTTTTTAGACCGAAAATTTTAAAAACGCTTGCTATTATTGTTCGATGCGTGTTATAATAGAGAGGCAAACATCTAGTAATGGTTATGAGCCGATTAAAGTATAACGGTCTAACAAAGAAATGGCACCATGAGGTGTCCATTGTTGGACCGTTTAGGCTGATTATTGGATGTTTGCACCCTCGCGGTGCCATTTTTTATCACAAATCGCATGCTTTTCAAAAAACCAACTAAATGGCACCGCCCGAATAAAACTAAAAGGGAAGGTATTATGATTAGAAGATGGGGCTTGTTTGGGGGCATTGCGCTAATAAGTGTTTTCGTGGGCGGATGTTTGAATATAGGAGCGTTTGCGAATAATTTGACTTATCAAACACGGGTGCCGGTAGAATTTACTTTTAATGATACATTGAATTTAACAGTTTCAGGGGATTTGGTGATACCGGAGCTTTTTCCAGGGATATTCATGGATAGTAACGTGATTACGGTAACGGTTAATACGAACAACGATTATGGATATACTCTCTCGGCGACGGTGGGGGATACATCTAATCCTTCGAGGGAGATAAGACATTCAGGCTATGCGATTTTGGGCGACCCGATTTTTAGTAATCTTGCGATAGGAGCGAATCTGACGCGGGAGGTTTTTTCTAGTAATAGTAGTTACGACAATTATTGGGGTTTTTCGACAAACAAAGTCGGGTCGGCATATAGCGGGAAGTATAATGGGTTGCCGCTTTATAATGATTTAGCGGCAGAGTCGGTGGTTCTGGATTCTTCGGGTTATATGCCGAGTGGGGGGAGTTCGACGACGGATTTTTGGATTGGGGCGAAAGCGTCGGCGAATAAGGAAGCCGGGGTTTATACGAATGTGATAAACTTTATTGCGGTGGGGGGAGTAGCACCGATAGGTTTAGAAGATGCTTACGCGGCGGCGGGAAAAACGAAGATAAGCGTAAACGGTAAAAGATATTACAGAATGCAAGATATGAATAGTGGTATTTGCGCAGTGGTGGAGCTTTTGGATTCTTCGATTCAAGCGGTAGATATTAGAGATAACAAAGTTTATTGGATTACGAAACTGCGTGATGGAAAATGTTGGATGACGCAGAACCTGGATTTAGATTTAGACAGTTCGGTTACTTATACGCATGCGGATACGGATTTGGGCTGGGGCTCAGATACGGCGACGACGAGTTGGACGCCGGCGAACGCGACGATAAAGTTAAATGCGGATGGAAAGACTTTTTCTAGTCTTGGTACTACGGATGCCGATAATAATGTTCCCAAATCACTTGATGTAGGAGACTACTACTATGCGGGTTTTGATGGAACGAATCTTCTCCCTTCAGTAACAACGAATTATCTAACTATTGCTAAAGATTCTAATGGTGACGTAATTAATAGTAATAACAACAGGGTTTACTTTTCGATCGACCCGAATAGGGTGAACGGTGGAACGCATGAACATCTCGGGAACTACTATAACTGGTCGGCAGCGGTAGCTAGTAATGATACGAGTGGGTATACGAGTAGTACGTATGATAATATAGACAACAACCCGCAGAATTCAATTTGTCCGGCGGGGTGGAGATTACCTACGATTTCACTTGAAGGTCCAAGTTATACTGAAGTTGAAACGAAAAATGAGCTTGCGAGATTAGTTTATCTTTATAATGGGGATAGCTATGAAATAAATTCGTCGGCTAAACTGGAGCCGTCGCCATTGTTCTTTGCTCGTGGGGGCTACGTAGAGCGAGATCGGTTGCGCTTCACTGGTAATTATGGCTATTATTGGTCCAGTACCGTTTCTGATAGCTCCAATGCTGCACTTTTGTACTTCAGCAACACGGTTGTCCGGCCATCAATTAATGGCGATCGCTACTTCGGTCGGTCCGTTCGTTGTGTGGCGCGGTAAGCTGGACTATTTTAGGAGGCTGGGGGAGTAGGGCTCGGGAGCGTCGAGACCGAGGAGGAAGAGGATGGTCGAGGCGAGGTTCTTGAGGCCGGGGTTTTCGACATTATTAAGGGTATATTTAGCGCGATTACTAGTCTTGTCGTAGATAATTAGAGGGACTTTGTTAAGAGTATGGGAAGTTTTTTTCGCACCGTTTTCGTCGAGGAGCTCTTCGGCGTTGCCGTGGTCGGCGACGACGATAAGGATGCCCTTTCGCTTGCGAACTTCGGTGGCGAGGCGAGCGAGCTCGAGGTCGATGGTTTCCATCGCGATAATTGTCGCTTCCATGTTCGCGGTATGGCCGACCATGTCGCCACCGGGGAAATTCAGGCGGATAAATTGATAATTGTCGAGATTTTCGATAACTTTATCGGTGATTTCGGCGGTCTTCATCCAAGGGCGAGTATCGAGCGGGACGGTGTCGGAAGGAATTTCGATGAAATCTTCTTTATCGGCCTTTTCGTAGCTGTTGCCGTTGAAATAATAAGTAATATGACCGAATTTGACGGTTTCGGAAATCGCGAGTTGACTGACGCCGTTTTCGCCGAGGACTTTGTTTAAAGGTTTCTCGATATTAATTGGCTCGACGAGGCGATGTTCGGGGACGTGGGTGTCAGAGTTATATTCGGTCATGCCGGCGAAGTAGACGTCATTCGGGGAATAATTGCCACGATTAAAATACGGGAAATCGTAGTAGGTAAAGGCCTGGGCGATTTCGATTGCACGGTCGGCGCGAAAGTCGAAATAGATAAGGGCGTCGCCTTTTTCGACTTTACCGACGGGGGTGTCTTTATCGTCGACGACAACGAAAGCAGGGAGGTATTGGTCTTGAACTTCAGGGTTAATCCGGCGGAGGATTTGGATGGCTTCTTCGGGCGTTTTGAAATAATAGTCGGCTTTGCCGTTGACCATCATGTCCCAACCACGGGCGACGATTTCCCAGTTTGACTCGTAACGGTCGGCGACGGTTACCATACGACCGCCACCGGAGGCGATTTTAATGTCGGCGCCAGGGAAATCTTTGGCAAAAATCTCAAATTCTTTAATGTATTTTGGCTCGGACTGAGGTGGGACATCGCGACCGTCGAAAACGGCGTGGACGCGAATTTTACGGACGCCTTCGGAGTAGGCTCTTTCGATCAGACGTTTGAGGTGGTCGAGGTGACTATGAACACCACCGTCGGAAAAGATACCGGCGAAATGCAGAGTGCGAGGACTGATGTCTTTATTATACCATATATCAGTAGAATTGTCAACTCCAACAGAGGTGGAAGTGAGGCGATTGATGATATCGTGCCAAGCCTTCGACTCAAATATTTCGCCAGTTCTGAGGGCTTCGTCGATACGGGCGATACCTTGCTTAATAGCGCGACCGGCACCCATGGTGTTGTGACCGACTTCGGAATTTCCCATAACGCCCGGAAGTAACCCGACGGCTTCGCCGGAAGCTTCGAGAGCGATATGCAGACAGTCGCGAGTAGCATTACCGAGGAAAGGGGTGCGCGCTTTAGAAACGGCATTGCCGGGCGAGTCGGGCGCGAGACCGACTCCGTCTAAGATTGCGAGCACTACAGGCCCATCATACTGCAGCTTTTCATTCATAAGCATATTGTAGCATGAAATTGACGGGCAGACAAGGGTAGTTTTTTTGAAATGAGTGTGATAGAATGTTGAAAAAGGATTAAATTATGATTACGAAAGCTATCATCCCGGTTGCGGGTTGGGGGACGAGGCGTCTCCCAATTACTAAAATTATTGAAAAATCGATGCTTCCAGTTGGAAATCGGCCACTCGTCGACTATTCGGTTCAGGAGCTCATCGAGGCTGGCGTAAAAGACATTTATATGGTGATTTCCAATGTCGAACCTTGCCAGGTTCAAGAATTCTATAAGGATAATTTGGCGCTTAATCAATATTTAATTGATCGTGGCAAAGAAGACAGGTTGAAGCTCGCCAAGACTCTTCCCGACGACGTAACGATTCACTATACTGTGCAAGACCCTGCTGGGAAATATGGGACTGCGGTCCCGATTGCGATGGTAGTCGAGGAATATAAAATCGACGAACCGGTTCTTGTTTTTATGGGTGATGATTTTATTTGGAACCCAGGTGGGCAGTCGGCAGCGGAAGCCCTGATTAAAGCTTCCGGTGAAAACGGCGACTCGGCGATTCTTGGCGTTGAAATTGAAAAGGACAAAGTCGAAAAATATGGCGTCCTTTCAGAAAAAGACGGCCATTTAGTTGGTGTGGTTGAAAAACCAACCCCTGAGGAAGCACCTTCGAATCTAATTAACGTCTCTAAATATATTATGTCGCCGGAGCTTCTTAGGAGAATTGTTAAATACGTCAATGAGCATGATTTTGGTCCGCTAGACCAAGAGTATATGGTCACTGACCCGATTGATGACTTCATTAAAAATGGTGGAATTATCAAGGTCGCCCCGACGAATGGCGAGTACCTCGACGGCGGCTCAGTCGAGGGTTGGCTCCATGCGAATAATGTAGTTTGCGGTTAAAGTTCTCGCGCCATTTTTTCGAGTTTACGGAAGTCTGTTTTGTTCGCTCGCGTAACCGGAAGGTCATCAAGGAAGATGACCTTTCTTGGTATTTCATATGACTTTAAGACCATCCGACGTTTACCGAGATAAAATGGTTCGGTTGCCTGTTTCGCGATGGCGCGGCGAGTCTCGTTATTTTTAGGTATTCCTTCGTTTAGAACGACGAAAGCATACGAAGCTAGTTTGAGTTTTTTGTCCGGGCCTTTGACGACGTAGCATTTTTTAACCATATCGGATTTTGAAACCGCAGTACGAACAACTTCATAATAAATTTTAGCTGGAAGATTATTGATAAAGAAGGTAGCTCGGCCAACTAGAGTAACGTAACCCGTTTCCGAAACGTAGGCGAGATCGCCGGTTTTAGCAAATCTTTTACCTTTTACGGTGATGATTTTTTCTTCATTGAGCTCGGGGCGATTGTAGTAGCGATTTAAGAGATGTTTACCAGTAGCGCAGAGAAGCCCAGTTTTGCCAAACCCTAATTCTTCGCCGGTTTCTGGGTCAACTACCATAACATGAACTCCTGCCGGGATGCGCCCGACTGAATCGGGATTATAAGCGACATTGCCTACGGCGGTCGAAATAAGCCCGAGGGCTTCACCGGTACCGTAACCGTTGCTAATTTTAACATGATTTAGCCCGCGAGATTTAAAAAACTCTAACGCCGAAAGCGAGGCGGATTTCTCGAGTCTTTCCCCACCCGAAGCAAACATTTTTAAATTAGAGATGTCGGTATCTTCTTTCAAAGATGGCATTGCCTCAAGTAACTGCGGGATTCCGAAAATCGTATTTGGACTTTTGCCAATATAATAATCTAGGTTATTATCATTTATATCTGGAGTCAAAATCACTTCTCCTCCTCCGCATATCGGTGCCAAAACCGACACTACAAACCCATAGGGGCAATCGAATTTCACATAACTCATCCAAGTGTGGAGCTCTTTGTCCCACATTTTTACGTTACTAGCAACTTTTGAATAAATTGCCGAAGCAATTAAATTTTTGTTCGTGAAGACCATTGGCTTTGGACCGGAAGTTGAACCAGAGGTAAAAGAAATTAAAGCTTCGTTGTTGGCTCCGAAAATAGTTTTAGGAACTCTTCCTTTGTATCTTTCGGCAATTTTACGGATATTCTGCTTTCCAAGCCAAATCGAGTCGAGTGCTGACATTTCGATAACCTCAGTCTGTGTTTCGTCTGGGTCGCCAGCGTCAATAATTGCGCCGTCTAAATTTAAGACATGTTTTAGTGATTTCGCGTCGCGCTTTAGCTCTTTTATACGTTTATCACTATACTTATAAGTAATAGCAAGCGAACAATTAAATTCGTTTAAATAAAACACTATTGTGTCGCGTGCGGTTTTTTCGTCGAGAAAGGAAACAATCGCACCAATTCGGTTGGCGGCGAGAAAAATCAAAATATTTTCATACATTGAACGTCCAGTTAAGACAAGAATGATATCGCCTTTTTTAACTCCAAGTTCTAAAAAAGCTTTTGCAAGCACCTTTTGATCGGATTTTAATTCGCGACGGGTGAAGTCAAATTCCTTTTGATTGACGACGACGTCATTCCAATGACGGAAACTTGAAAGGTTAAATAAAGTTGATATACTAACGGGCGGGACAAAAGGGTCACGTTTTTGGTTTTTAATTTTTAACATGGTACCTCCTTGTAATAATTTTAACATATTTGTGGTACAATGGTAAGCATAAGGAGAAATAATAAATGGAACCAAATCAAAATGTAATGGGGGATAATGGCTTAAATGTAGTTTCGGCTACGGAACAAAGTCCAGTCGAGAAGAAAAAAAGTGGAAACGGGATGCTGATCGGTATGATTGTAGCTATGGTTGTTGCTGTCGGTGGAATTGGGTTCGGAGTTTGGGCGATGATGGACGGAAATAGCCAGAAGGAGCAGCTAAACCAACAAATAAGCGCTTTAAAACAGCAAAAAGACGCTTTGGAGAAGCAGGTAGAGGAATTAAACGAGAAGATTAACAAAGAAGAAGACGAGAGCAATTTTGTTAGCGAGATAGTAGCGCCGGAATGGGGTGAGGCGGAAGCGGTAATCGAGAATGGCGTGTTTACGATTACGAACGCGGACGGAGAGTTTTATCTCCAGCTCGATGATTATGTGATCGAAGAAATTTTGTCGTGTGATTCTGGGACGGAAGAAGCGCCACTCCCAATGACGTGCGTCGTTAAAACTGCGAATGGTGAAGCCAAGATTAGATATGATTATGATGAGCGGTCTTTGGAATATACCGAGGCGGCAAATTAGAATTAGCACTCTTGACTGACGAGTGCTAATTTGCTACAATGGGGGTATTATGCATGAAGAATTTAATGAGATTATGAATAGACTATCCGAGAATGCGCGGTTTGCACTGCAAAAATCGGATTTTTACGCAAAAAGATATAATAACGGCTACATGGGGACGGAGCATCTACTACTCGGAATTATCTCGATGGATAATTCGACGGGAGCGAAAATGCTTCGCGAAGCTGGGGCGACGACGGAGGAAATCGAAAAAGCCTTAAACAAAGTCGCGGTGGAAGTCCCGGGTTCAGATATGGCGATGATGTCTCTATCGGAGGCGGTGATTTTGACGCTTCGGATGGCGCAGAATTTTACCAAGGAACAGGGGCTAACCGTCATCGGAACGGAGCATATATTATATTCGCTTTTGTCCCAGCCGAATTCGCGAGCGTCTCTGATTCTCGAGGGGCTTGAGGTGAACTGCGAGAAATTGATGGACGAAATCGAGAAGATGGTCGAGGAACAGACGAAAGACGAGAAGCTGAAGGCGGAAAAAGCGAAGTATCTTAAGAAGTCGCCTTTGAGGTTCTTGAGCAAATACGGGAAGGATTTGACCGAGGAAGCGAAGCAGGGGCATCTCGACACGGTAATCGGGCGCGAGAATGAAATCGAGCGGGTGATTACGGTTTTGTCGCGACGGACGAAATCGAACCCGGTTTTAATCGGCGAGGCGGGAGTTGGGAAGACGGCGATTGTTGAGGGGCTTGCGACGAGGATTGTAAAGAACGAAGTGCCGGGAAATCTAATCGGGAAGCATATTTATCAGGTGGATTTGTCTTCCCTCGTTGCGGGGACGAAATTCCGGGGGGAATTTGAAGAGAGGATAAAGGGGGTAATCGACGAAGCGACGGGAGACGACTCGATTTTACTTTTTATCGACGAGATACATCTACTTAGTGGTGCGGGGTCTTCTGAGGGGAGTATGGACGCGGCGAATATCTTGAAGCCGGCTTTAGCTAGAAATACGATTAATCTAATCGGAGCGACGACTCTAGATGAATATCGGAAGTCAATTGAGAAGGACAAGGCTTTATCTAGGAGATTTCAGACGGTGATGGTTGAGGAGCCGAGCGCGGCGGTGACCTTAAGGATTCTAAAAGGAATTAAAGGGCATTACGAAAAGCACCACGGAGTTATTATTCCGGACGAATGTCTCGAAACGGCGATTACGATGGGGCAGAGGTATATCAACGACCGGTTTATGCCAGATAAGGTGATAGATATTATCGATGAGGCTTCGGCGATTTGTAAGGTCGCGGCGGATAAAAAGGGCGGGGGTAAATATAAAAAGATGAAAATCGAGAAATCGACGCTTGAGGAGAAGATTACGGCGGCGGCGGAAGCGGAGGATTACGAAAAAGCGGCCGGGTACAAGACGGAGCTGGCGAAGCTTGAGAAAGAAATCAAGGCGCTCGAAAAAGCCGGAGTAAAGGAGACGGAGAATCCGACGCTCTCCGAGGAGAATCTCGCGACGGCAGTGTCTCTTAAGACTGGGATTCCGGTCTCAAAGGTGCACGGGAGCGAGATGAAAATGCTCCTTTCGCTCGAGGACGAACTGAAAAAGTCAATCATCGGGCAGGACGAGGCGGTCGAGGCGGTGGCGAAGGCGATTCGGCGAGGACGTTCCGGAATTACGGACCCCAAAAGACCGATTGGTTCGTTTCTATTTATGGGCCCGACGGGAGTCGGGAAAACTGAGCTCGCGAGGGTGATTGCGCGGGAAGTGTTTGGTGGAGAAAATGCGCTAATTAAGATTGATATGTCGGAGTTTGGCGAAAAGCATAATGTTTCTAGGCTGGTTGGGGCGCCGGCGGGATATATTGGCTACGATGACGGCGGAAAACTGACCGAAGCGGTAAGGCGGAAGCCCTATTCGGTGATTTTGTTCGACGAGATTGAAAAGGCTCATCCGGATGTGTTTAATTTACTACTCCAGATTCTCGAAGACGGAGTTTTGACCGACGGGCAGGGGAATAAGGTGAAGTTTAATAATACGATTGTAATTCTGACTTCGAACCTTGGGTCGGCGGATATGTATCGAGAGAGCGAGCTCGGGTTTACGGCGAAGACGGCGAAAGATAAGAAAGCTCTAGAGCAGGAATACGAGGAGAATAAGTCTTATGCGATGAAGGCGCTCAAGAAGGTAATGCGACCGGAGCTAATTAACCGGCTTGATTCGATATTGGTATTCCACGCTTTGACGCGAAAGAATGTTGAAAAAATCTTTGATAATTTAATCGATGATTTAAGGAAGCGGCTTGCGACGAAGGGAATTTCGATTAAAATCGACGAAAAGGCGAAGGACTATCTCATCAACGAGGGGTATGACCCGAAAAACGGGGCGAGACCTTTAAGGCGGAAGATTGAGGAAGACGTCGAATCGCTACTTTCGGAGAAGATTATTAGCGAGGAGCTAAAGAAGGGCGATATTCCTGTATTAGTATATAATAATAAGAAATTAAGATTGGAGAAATAAGATGAAAAACTATTTAGTACCGACAGTAGTCGAAGAAACCAATAAAGGGGAAAGGGCTTATGATATTTATTCGCGGCTTTTAAATGACCGGATTGTGTTTTTGGGCGAGGAAGTAAATGCACATACGGCGAATCTCGTGATTGCGCAACTACTTTATCTTGCGCATGAAGATTCGAAGAAACCGATTAAACTATATATCAACTCGCCTGGTGGGTCGGTCTATGATGGGTTGGCGATTATCGATACGATGAACTTTATTGAACCGGAAGTCGAGACTATTGGAATCGGGCTTCAGGCGAGCATGGGGGCGATGTTACTGAGTTCGGGTGCGAAGGGGAAGAGATATTGCTTGCCGAATGCGCGGGTGATGATACATCAGCCATCGTCAGGGACTGAGGGGAAGATTACGGACCAGGAGATTATGTTAAAAGAAGGGGTGTTTTTAAAGAAGCGCCTGGCGGAGATTTTTGCAAAAAATACGGGTAAGTCGCTCGAGCAGGTCGAGAAAGATATGGACCGAGACCATTGGATGAGTGCCGAAGAAGCGGTGAAATACGGGATTATTGACGAGATTATAAAATAGAAACTTTATAAAGTTTTTGAAGTCAATACTACAGCTGAGTTCTACCTTCTAGGTAAAGCAATCATGAATAACGTAGAGCCAGATCAAAATGCGTCAAATGGCTACGGCCATTACGGGAATAGCGTAACTAACACAGCAGGTAAAACCGCTACCGTTGCACTTAGAAGTTATCCGAACAACTTCCTCTACTCCGGCTACCTCAGTGGCTCGAGGGCGTACCGTAGAGGTAGTGGCGTGAGCTATTGGTCGTCTACTGCGAGCGATAACTACTATTCGTACTACCTGAGCCTGAATAGCTCTATCGTCGTCCCAGGTACGAATACCATCGATAAGTACAACGGCTTTAGTATTAGGTGCGTCAGTGGCTCCTAGTACCGGCGGTTAGTTGGTTTTTCGCTTAGGTTTTCCTGAAACTCGGGGCGGATGATTATAAGATTGATAATATATATGGTATAATATGAGTATGAAATTATCGGAAGAGTTAGTTTATCGGGGGTTTAAGGCGGAGACGACGGTTTCGGATGTCTCTGAGCTAGACGATAGGGAGTCGAAGAAGTTTTACTGGGGGGCGGATCCGAGCGCGGATTCTCTGACGATTGGGAATCTTGCGGCTCTCATGATGTGTGCGTGTTTTGTCCGCCATGGGTACGAGCCGGTGCTGCTCGTTGGTGGAGCGACGGGGCAAATCGGGGACCCGAAGGAAAATGGCGAACGAGAGTTGAAGACGCTTGAAGAGGTTGAACATAATAAGGAATGCATAAAGAAACAAATTGCCGGAGTGATTAAGACCGATAATGTAAAGATGGTCGATAACTATGATTGGTTTAAGGATATGAAGTATCTCGACTTTTTGCGCGAGGTCGGGAAGGCGTTTTCGATGACACAGCTACTCGACCGGCAGTTCGTACAGAAGCGGATTGGCGAAGGCGGGAGTGGGATTTCGTATGCGGAGTTTTCGTATACTTTAATTCAGGGGTATGATTTTTTGCATCTATACCGCGAATATGGGGTGTCTTTGCAACTTTGCGGGGCGGACCAATACGGGAATTGTACCTCGGGGATACACTTGATTAAACGGCTTTGCGATGCGCGGGCGGACGTTTATTCGACGCCTCTTATCATCGACCCGGTGACGGGGCGAAAGTTTGGGAAGTCCGAGGGGAATGCGATTTGGCTGGCGTCTTCGGATAATGGGAGCGGAAACTATACTTCGGTGTTTGATTTCTATCAGTTTTGGCTTAATCAGCCGGACGAGGCGGTAGAGTATTTGATTAAGATTTATACTTTACTAGAAAAAGAGCAGATTGAGGAAATCCTGGCGAAGCACCGCGAACACCCGGAGGAAAGGTTGGCGCAGAAGGCTCTGGCGCGTGGGGCGACGGAAGTCGTGCATGATAAGGACGTCGCGGAGGCGATTGAGAACTTGACAGCGGTATTGTTTAGCCGCGAGACAGATTTTAAGGAGTTTTCTGAGGATGAGATTTTGGAGTTTTCGAAGTATTTACCGGTTGAGGAGAAGGGCGTGTTGCTGGTTGATGCACTGGTTAATAATGGGCTGGCAGAGTCAAAGAAAAAGGCGCGCGAGTTTATCGCTCAGGGCGCGATTACGATTAACGGCGAAAAAGTGAAGGAAGATATAGCAGTTTCACAAACCGCGATAATTAAAAAAGGGAAGAATAAGTTTTTGGTTGTTCGCTAAAATAGCTAGAAGGAGCAGATTTTACCGTACATATAATATATATATACTTGAAAATTGTATTACATTGTAATACAATAGAAATATGAGTACAAGTATAGCTAAAACCAAAACAACTAACAATTTAATTCAGGTGCGAGTACCGGCAGATTTAAAAGAGCGGGTAGGGAAGCTTTTTGAGAGTCTAGGTACGAATACGTCTGATGTGATCCGGATGATGCTCCTTAGGGCGGATGAAACGAAGAGTATTCCGTTTCCGATTCGGTCGGGGGCTTATCCGATTTCGGCGAATGAGCGGATTCGCGAGGTGGTAGCGACATTTGAACTCGAAAATATGTCGCTAGATGAGCGGGATCTGCAGGAATTACGCGACTATGAGGTTGCTAAAGTTACCACGGAAGAACTTCGTCGAAAGACTATTGCGGAGTATAAAGAAAGGAAACATAAATAATGCAAGACCCATATTGTTATCCAAACTCTAGAGTATTGAAGAATAAACTGAATATACAAGATTTTGATAGATTATGGGAGGCCGAGCGACGTCTTAGCAAGTATCGTGAGATTGAGCTATTAAACAATGTTATAATAGGTCGATTTGATTTCAAACACCTAAAAAGAATTCATGCGTATTTGTTCCAAGACGTTTATAGTTGGGCGGGCGAAGTGCGGACGGTAGATATTGCGAAAGGGAATCTGTTTTGCCGAGTTTTCGCGATTGAAGCGGAAGCGGAACGGATTTTTACGGAACTACGCCAAGAAAAATATCTTAAAAATCTAAAGGCGGGTGAATTTGCGAAACGGCTAGCTTATTATTTTGCCGAAATAAATGCTTTACATCCTTTTCGTGAGGGAAACGGACGGACTGAGCGAGAGTTTATTCGCCAATTAGCATACCAAAACGGATATTTTTTGTCTTATGCGGAAATTAGCTCGAAAGAGATGATTGAGGCTTCGAAGGCGTCGTTTAAACTCGATTACGAACCGCTAGAAAAAATCATACTTAACCATTTACAGCCGTTGTAAAAACACTAGTTTATGTTATAATTTTGGTATGAAGTATTTGGCGGTGCTGGGAAGACAACCAGAAATATCCATAGCGGAGCTAGAGGCTACCAATTTTTGTACTGATACAAGTCGCCTCGGAGGGACTATGAAATTGGCGGAGGAAATTGGTTCTAGTCCGCTGGAGTTTTTGAAAAATCTGCCGGAGGGGAAGATTACGCTTGGGGTGAGTGATTATTCTAAAAATGCGTCGCAGAGGACGGCGGTAAATGAGGCGCTAAAGCTAAAGAAAATTTTAGTTAGGCACGGACGGAGCGTCAGAGTGGTTGAGAATAAAGATGCTACGCTTAGCACGGCGACGTCTTTACATAACGGGCTTTCAGGGAAGAACCCGCGGAAGGTCGAGTTGATTAAGGTCGAGAATGAATGGTTTAGGGTTATCGGAGTGCAAGATATTGAAGCGTACGCTCGGCGCGACCAGGCGAGGCCGGCGAGGGATGCGAAAGTTGGGATGCTTCCGCCGAAGTTGGCGCAGATTTTAATCAATCTTTGCGGACCACTGCCAAAAGGTGCTACAATCTTAGACCCATTCTGTGGAACCGGTGTGGTGCTACAGGAAGCTTTACTCATGGGCTATCGAGCATATGGGACCGACATAAGTGAGCGAATGGTCGAATACGCTAATAAGAACCTGAATTGGTTTGTTTCTTCGCTTTCTCGCTCGCGCCCGTCGTTACGGGGCTCGCTCGAAACTGCTCCCCGTTGGTCGCAATGCTCAGAAACCAACCAATTTCAGGTTCTGGTTGGTGACGCGACGTCGTTTACTTGGGAACAGCCGATTGATGCGGTGGCCTGCGAAGGGTATCTTGGAAGACCGTTTTCGAAAATTCCGACAGAGATAGAGCTAAAGGAGCAAAAACAGGAATGCGGAGCGATTTTGCGCGGGTTTTTAAAGAATTTAGCTTTGCAGGTAAAGTCGGAGACGCCGGTCGTCGTGGCGGCACCGGCATGGCTTCGGGAAAACGGTGATTATTCTAGGCTCGATATTATTGACGAAATTGAAGATATGGGGTATAATGTTAATAATAAAACGCGCGAGGGGCTTCTTTATCGTCGAGAAGGGCAAGTCGTTGCGAGAGATATATTAATTTTAAGGAAAAAATAGATGTCACATGTTAAAGCTGGCGGTACCGCCAAGAATGTTCATAATAATGCTGGTCAGCGCCTCGGCGTGAAGCGTTTTGGGGGCCAGAAGGTTAAGAATGGTGAGGTGTTAGTTCGCCAAACCGGCGCGACGAAAATCGCGGGACCTGGTACTTATATGTCGCGCAACTTTACGATTCACGCGGCGAAAGACGGAGTCGTTACCTTCGTAAAGACCAAGAAGACACATTTTTCGGGCAAATCTTTACCGAGAGTGCGCGTAGAAGTGCGATAACCTAGTTTAGAAAAAGCGGCGAGAAAGTCGCTTTTTTGGTATATAATATATACATGAAGATTTTATGGACCGATGGTAGCGCGAACCCGAATCCGGGGCCGGGGGGATTTGCGGTGATTGAAGTTGAAGATGGGGTCGGGAGACCAGTGCGGCTGGGAAGAGAAGCGAAAAGTTCAAATATTCGGATGGAGGGAATGGCGATGATTTCGGCAATAGAATACGCTGGCGAGGAAGGTTGCGAGATTTATTCGGATTCGGAATTTTGGATTAATGTCTTGACGAAGTGGGCGCCGAGCTGGGAAAAAAGAGGCTGGAAAAAGTCGAACGGAGAGATTAAGAATCTAGAAATAGTACAGAAGCTGTACGGGCTTTATCATCAGTATCCGGTAAAACTAAATTGGGTCAGAGGACACGTTGGGACGCAGTACAATGAACTCGCGGACGAATGGGCAAACAAAGCGCGAAAGGGTGCGACGATAGATGAAAATTAAAATTTCTTTTCGGACAATTTTGTCGATTTTGACGCTAGTTTTGGTTGGATATGTGGTGTATCAAAATTGGCCGGATATTTTGGAGACTTTGGAGCATCTACACGAAACAAATTGGTTTATACTTTTACTTTTGATACCGGAGCAGTTGTTTATGTATTATGCTCTTGGTCAAATCTTTTTCTCATACTTAGACAATAAGCGAGAAGTTGCTAAAATCTCGAAATGGAAGAGATTCAGAATCTCAACGGAACTTAATTTTATTAATCACGCGGTACCGGCGGGGGGGATTGGAGGGTTGGCGTTTTTGACGTTCCGATTGCGTCCGTTTAATGTAACGGCGGGGCAGTCAAGCTTTCTTTATATCTTTAGGTACGCAATTACGACGGTGATTAATTATTTGCAGGCGTTTTTGGCGATGCTGGTGTTGTTTGTAATTGGTGGAATTCCAGACGGAGCGGAATGGATTATGATTGTAGCAGTTTTGATGAATTTTGGCGTATTTTTGGTCCTAACTTTAGTGATTTTTATTGCGAGTTCGAAAAAGCGGATTGAGTTTTTCGCCAAAGCGATTACAGGATTAATTAATCGGATAGTGAGGTTCTTTACATTTGGAAAGGTAAAATTTGTGTTAGGTTATAATCGGGTAGAACGTTACATGGATGATATCCATAAAAGTGTAATAACCATGCGAAAGGACAAGCGGAGCTTAGTCAGACCGACATATTGGGGGATAGCTTATAGCTTTTTTGAGGTGGCGACGTATTGGATTGTGGCGATGGCACTTGGGCGACCGGAGCTTTTGCCGGTAATTATGGTAGCTGAGGCGATTGGGTCGGTGTTTGATGGGATTGTGCCGTATGGGCTGTATGAGCTTGGGATGGCGGGGGTAATGATTCTGCTGGGAGTGGAATTCCCGGTGGCGACGATTATTACGGTTATGACACGGGTTTTTACACTTTTGTTTACAATCCTGACTGGGGTGGTGCCGTATTATCAGACGATTCGGGGGAAGAATGTCGGAGAATAATATACCAGCGATGACGCCGACAGAGTTTATCGCGGTTACAAACCAGACTTTGGAATACGCATATTCTTCGGTCGTGCTGACTGGCGAAGTGGCGAGCTTCAAGATAAACCAAGGAAAGTGGGTGTTTTTTGATTTGAAAGATGAAAGTTCTAGTGTATCTTGTTTTATGACTCTATGGGATCTTCGGATGCCAATTGAAGATGGGATGAAGGTAATCGTTCGAGGTACGCCGAAGGTGACGAAATGGGGGAAGTTTTCGTTTACGGTCGCGAAGATTCAGCCAGTCGGAGAGGGGAGTTTAAAGAAGTCGTTCGAGATGTTGAAAAAGAAGCTAGAAGGAGAGGGGTTATTTAATCCGGAGAAAAAACGCGAGATTCCGAAGGGGCTATCGAGAATTGGGGTGATTTCGTCGACACAGGCGGCAGGATACGCGGATTTCATTAAGATTTTGAACGCGAGATGGGGCGGAATCAAAGTTCTAGTAGCACATACGCAGGTGCAGGGGATGGATGCACCGGAGCAGATTATTCGGGCGCTTCGATATTTTAATGAGCGGTCGGAAGTTGAGGCGATTGTGATAATTCGGGGCGGAGGAAGTGCGGACGATTTGTCTTGTTTTAATGACGAGAAGTTGGTGCGGGAGATTGCGGGGTCGAAAATCCCGGTGATGACGGGGATAGGGCATGAAGTAGATGAATCACTGGCGGATCTCGCGGCGGATGTAAGAGCGTCAACGCCGTCGAACGCGGCGGAGCTTTTGACTTATGATAAAAAAGTGGAGAATCGACGGGTAAAAACGGTTATTTTGCAAACTGGAACAAGGATTACAGAAGTAGTTTCCAATTTAAGACGAAATAATACCGAAAAAGTTAGAAGTATTGCAGATGGATTAAAACGAAGATTTATTGAGCCTAGGCTTGAAGAGATTCAAGTAAAAATGAGACGAATTATAGAAAAAATAATGCTTGAATTTTCAAAAAGAGAAGATGATCTAAAACATAGAATAAGGATGTTAGAAATCTTAAATCCGGAAAAGGTTTTGGAGCAAGGATATGCAATTCTCGCTGGTAAAATGTCGCCTGGTGAAGAAATAGAGATTATAACTTTCGAAAAAGAAATTAAAGCTAAGATAAAGGAGGTTTATGAGCGAAAAAAATAGTCTCGATGATAAAATTAAAAAGTTGGACGAAAAAGTTGAATGGTTTTATTCGGATGACTTTAAAATTGAAGAAGCGACCAAAAAATATAAGGAAGCAATTACTTTAGCAAAAGAGGTGCAAAGGGGTTTAGACGAGTTAAAGAATGAGATTGAAGTTTTAAAAGAAGATTTTAGTAAATAGGATGAAAGGTGTTATAATAAACTTATGGATAATACACAGATGTCGCAATTTCAAAATGGAACGACGGGGGCTACCGTGACGCAGATGCCGCCAGTGGCTGGGCAAAGTTCTACGGTCGGGCCTTTGCCGATGGTGCAACAGGTTGAGGTTAAGCCAGTGCAGAAAAAAGATATTGTAGGATTAATTAAAACGATTGTAATTGTAATTTTGTCTTTGGCACTGGTGACGTTTATTGGTCTGTTTATTTGGATGTATATACAATATGGCGACGCGAGGGCGGATGTCGAGGGAGAGATTAATCTTGCGGTGGCATCGGCAAAAGACGAACAATCTACAAAAATGGAAGCGGAGTTTCTAGAGAGGGAGAAATATCCATACAAGACTTTTTCGGGACCGGTGGATTATGGGCAGCTTAGTTTCGAATATCCGAAGACTTGGAGTCTCTATATTGAGGCTGACGCTTCTAGAGGTGGAGATTATAAAGCCTATATGAATCCGGGACAAGTTGATCCGATCGCCAATACGACGGTGAATGCGCTTAGGGTAACTGTTCTAGATAAGGCTTTCGATACTGTGGTGGAAGGCTACCAGAAGGAGTTAAACAAGAAAGACGCGACGCTTTCGATGGAGTCGGTGACGATTAATGGGGTGACGGCGAATCGATATACTGGAGTGATTCCAGGGACGCAATTCCAAGGCTATATTGTGGTAATTAAGATTCGTGATAAGACTGCGATTTTACAAACCGACTCGGTGCTTTTCGCAGATGATTTTAACAAACTAATTGAGACCATTAAGTTTAACGCGTAATTTCTTGCTAAAATTTGTTATAATAGTTTCATGGAAGAAATTGTTAGCTTGTGTAAGAGGCGGGGGTTTATATTTCCGGGTTCGGAAGTTTACGGGGGATTTGCAGGGACGTGGGATTTTGGGCCGCTCGGAGTAATGTTAAAAAGAAATATCATGAATGAGTGGTGGAAGTTCTTCGTTGACTCGAGAGACGAGATTTTTGGGGTTGATGCAGCGATTTTGATGAATCCGAAGGTCTGGGAGGCCTCGGGGCATACTGCGACTTTTGCGGATCCATTGGTAGAATGTAAGAAATGTCACGGACGATTTCGAGCAGATAAAATCGCAGAGGGGATAAACGAGTCGGTCACGACGGAAGAATTTTTGAATTTGCATGTTAAATGCCCGACCTGTGGCGAAGAGGATTGGGGACCAATTCGGAAGTTTAATATGATGTTTACAACGCACGTCGGGGCGGTTTTGCCGGAAGATTTGTCGGATGCTGGGTCGAAGGAGTTAGCAGAAAAATCGGTTGCGTATCTTCGTCCGGAAACGGCGCAAGGGATTTTTACGAATTATAAAAATGTAGTAGATACGATTTATCCGGATTTACCTTTCGGGCTAGCGCAACAAGGAAAATCTTTCCGAAACGAGATTTCGCCAAGAGATTTTATCTTACGAGATAGAGAGTGTTCGCAGATGGAGATTGAATACTTCGTGCGACCGGATGAATGGGAAAAAGAATTTGAGAAGATGGTTGAACTTAATGATAAGTTTTTGACGGAAAAGATGGGGCTATCTAAATATCGACATCTAGAAGTAGCGGAAAAAGACCGGGCGCATTATTCAAAACGAACGATTGACTACATGTTTGAATATCCGAATGGCGAGGAGGAGCTGATGGGGCTAGCTTACCGGACGGATTTTGATTTGTCGAATATTCAGCGGGCGACGGGGAAATCAATGGAATATCGTGATAAAAGGACTGGAGAAAGTTTTGTTCCGCATGTCATCGAGCCGTCGATTGGGGTAGAGAGGTTGGTTCTTGCGGTCTTATCGACGGCGTACTTTGAGGAGGAACTGTCGGGAGGGGAAAAACGTACGGTTCTGAGATTACCGGAAAACTTAGCGCCGTATAAGTTTTGTGTTTCGCCGCTTCTTAAGAATAAGCCTGAACTAGTTGAAAAGGCGCGAGAAGTTTATGATGGGTTGCGCGAAAAATATACTTTTGTGACTTGGGATGATTCGGGGAATATCGGGAAGAGGTATCGTAAACAAGATGAAATTGGGACGCCAAAATGTATTGTTGTAGATTTTACAACACTTGAAGACAATACAGTTACGGTTAGAGATAGAGACACGACGGAACAAATTCGGGTAGAAATTGATAAGCTTTAATGTTATAATTAAAATAATAAAAGGAGGAAGAGATGGCAGAAGATGTCAAAAAGAATAACAAAGGATTAATAGTCGGAATTTGCTGTGGCGTCGTTGCGTTGATTGTTGCGGTCGTATTGATTGTGATTTTCGTAGTCAAGCCGGGCGGGTTAGGCGGAGGTCTTTCGGACGCATATTTTGTTTCGGACGATACGAAATATGTATTGACACTTGAGTCGGAGCAGGCCTCGTTTGAGGAGGAAGAGTATGCACCAGTTAAGTCGCATATGGTATACTATTATTCTGGTGAAAAAATTACAGGAATGTCGGTGTTCTATGAATATGCTGATGAAGCTGCGGCTAAATTGGCTTATGACCATATAGGTGATGAAGCAAAGGCGGAAGCTGCAGAAATTAAACTTCAGGGTAAGTATGTTGAGATTATCATGAAAGAAGAATCATATTCAGACGTTACCGCTGAAGAGGTAAAACAGCAAATTGAGTTCATGGAAATGCTAAAGAATATGAACTATGACGATGGGACGAGCGATGATGTGATTGAGTTTGATGATGGCGAAGAAACGATTGATGATACTGATATTTACAACGAGGAAGGAGAAGAGGAGGATTTTTAAGACTCTGATTAAAAAAAATACGGTACGTTTCGTACCGTATTTTTTGTGGTTTTAGTTTTTTAGGGCTTTTTTGGCGGATTCGACGACGTTTTTGACTGCACTTTCGGCGCCTTTTTTGAGCCTTAATTCCGGATGAGCATCGAGATAGCGCTCGATAGAGGCCTTAATAACTTTCTTGGCTGACTTTATGTCTTCGAAGGCTTTGACTTCGGTCGTGCCGGGTTTCTTTAGATCTTTGTAATGATTGAAATGATACTCGATTTGTTTTAGAGTTTGCGCCGGTAGATCTTCGAGCGTATTATAGGCGTCGCCGTTATTGCGGTCGTCTTCGGGGACGCAGATGATTTTGTCGTCGACCTCTCCGCCGTCGACGAATTTCATGACGCCGAGAATCTTAGCCTTCATCCAAATTCCAGTAGTTAAAGGTTGATCGGTAATCATGAGAACATCTAGCTCGTCGCCGTCTTCGTCGAGAGTCTGTGGAATGAAGCCGTAGTTGCAGGGCTTCGCAAAAGCCATCGGCTCAACGCGGTCAAGCATAAAACAGGCGTGCTCGCGGTCCCATTCGATTTTGTGGTTAGAGCCGGTTGGGATTTCGATCACGACGTTTAACTCGCCTTTTTCGTAGTCGCCTGGTGTTAGAACTTTGTTAAAATCTGCCATAATATCTCCTTAGTTTATTTTTACTTATTATAACATATAAATGCAGTAAACTTAGGGAGGTAGGAGTCGAGATTTTTAACACGGGAGGCGACTTCGAGGGGGGAGGTGAGGAGGAGGCGGAGGAGTTTGATTTCGTTGGCGGTAAAATCGCCGGAGGGGTGCTCGAAGAAGGCGTTTTCGAGCTGGTCGTAGGCGTAGGTTTTTTCGGGACTTAGTTTCTCGCCGAATTTGTCGCGATGGAGATTAAGCTCGGAGCCGAGGAGTTTGTTGAGATTTAAGGTGAACCAGGTCTCGACTAAGGGCTGGCTGATATTTCGATCTAAAGCGGAAAGGCTACTTTTAGCTAGAGTAAAGAATTCGGGGCTTTCGATGGACTCGGCGGAGCGGTCGATGGCTTTTAGAATTTTTGAAGCGAGTTCGACGCTAGTTAAATCGAGGAGAATATTTGAATAGTAAGCTGTCATTCTGGCACTAGTGATAATACCAAGGTCAGATTTGCCAAGATGGATGTTTAGCTCGGAAAGGGAAAAGAGTTCGATACCGCCGGCGAGTTTGGATTTTTCTTTTCTGACGCCTCTCGCAATGGCGGAGATTTTGCCGGCTGGAGTGATGAGGCTTAAAATACGGTCGGCTTCGCCATAATTAGTCCGACGAAGGACGAGAGCGGAAGTTTTTAGATCTTTAGGTGTATGCATTGGCGAGCCTTTCGATATCTTCTGGGAGCATGGTGGATTTATCGAGAATTTTAATAATATTATAATTATTTAAATTATATTTTTTTAAATCTAAAGAGGAAATTATCACGATGGGGATTTTAGATAAGTCGGGATAACTTGCAAGTTCGTTTAGAAAGGTAAAGCCATCGGGGCCGTCGAGGAGAATGTCGAGAAAAATGAGGTTTGGAGGAGTTTCGTCGATAGAATTAATTGCGTCGATGGCGTTTGAAAAAATATTGGTTTCGGAATTAGTCGCGCTAGCGATGCATTCCGCCATAATTTCGTCGTCGTCGATAACAAAAATCATAGTAAGCTCGCTTGCTTAGAAATCGGAAGGTCAATATAGAAGCTGGTACCGTCGCGGTGGCGGGTGGCGCCGACGGTCGCGTTCATATAGCGAGAAAACTTAGTCGCGATATAGAGGCCTAGCCCGGTCGAGTCGGGGCGCATTGAAACGGAAGTTGGCTCGACTAGATTACCGGATTTAAGATCACGCCAGATTTTAGTAGGGAGGGCGGGACCGAAGTCGCGGATATCGACGCGGATTCGATTTTTTGAATCGGAAATCGAGAGGATGGTTTTTGTTTCTTCGGTAGAGTAGCGAATAGCATTAACGAGAAAATTATAAATAATACTCGAAAGTAAGTCGCGGTTTGCCGTGACGAGGGGGGATTTGTTTTTGTATTTTAGGTTAAGACCACGTTTATGATATGAGAATAGATAATCCATTTCGCGTTTGATTTCATCGCAGAGAGCGCGAATCGCGATGGGTTCCATTTCGAAGAGTCCGTCTTCGAGACGAGCGAGTTTCGCGAGGTCGTTGACTTGTTTTAGGGCGCGTTCGGAGACGCTAATCATTTCGGCGCGGAGGTGATTGGATTTTTTGTCGTCGGACGTTGGAAAAGCCAAAGCGAGCTGACGCAAAGTTGCGAGTGGCGCCTTTAACTCATGCGCAAGAACTGTGTTTACCTCCATATATATTTATTATAGCATGCTATAATGGTAATATGTCGAAGAAGAAAGGGAATGCTCGTAGGGTATTACATTATTTTTGGCAAGCTTTGATGCAACACAAAGTGCGAACATTTTTGCTTCTAGTTTTGATACCGGTTTATGTGTTCGTGGCGGATATTTTATTGCCAAAAGGAACGAGCGAGATTATCGGGAGGCTATCTGAGGGAGATTTTGAGATTGCGAATTATACGGGGATTTTGATTTTAACTTTAGCTCCTGTATTATTTAATAACTTGTTTTTAGTTAGAATTTTGGATTGGTTAGATTGGTCGCTAGATGCAAAGGGTGGAGAATATTTGTCGAGCCTGGCGTTTAACGCGGTAATAAATCAATCGATGACGTTTCATGCGAATCATTTTTCGGGTTCTTTGACTTCGCAGGCGAATAAACTGCCGGGGGCGTTTATTGATTTGAAGTCGAATTTTGTGTGGGACATTTATCCGCTAATCCTAATAGTTGCGTTTTCGATTATCTCGGCGGGATTTGTTTCGCCGGTGTTTGCAGGAATATTGCTAGGCTTTACGGTAGTGTATGTTACGATTGCGGTGGTGACGTTTTATAAAACGCGTGATGTGGATGAAAAATTTGCGACGGCAGAAAATAAACAAACGGGACAACTGGCGGACTCGATTACTAATGTACTAAGTGTTAAATCTTATGCAAGGGAGAGTTTTGAGCGAGCGAGGTTTCGACGGGCAACTAAGCGAACGCATGATGCGACGTTTGGAGTCGCAAAAGTGTCGATGTGGCGAAACTTTATGCTAAATTCGGTTGGGAGTGTAACTTTTGTGGCGATATTGGTCTTAATTATTATGAGCCACGATTTGTTTGGACTTTCGATTGCGAGTGTAGTATTTTTATATTCGATTTCTAGCTCGCTAATTTCGGAGATTTGGCGAGTTAACCATATCCTTCGGGTGATGAACCGAGCGTTTGGCAACGCTAAAGAAATGGTGGAGATTTTGGATTTGCCTTATATAGTTGACGATAAAACTGACGTGCCATTAAGAGTGTCGGACGGGGCTTTGGATATTTCTCACATTACGTTTAAGCATGAAAATGAAAAGACTCCGCTGTTTGAAGATTTTTCGCTTAAGGTTTCGGCGGGAGAGAGTATGGGGCTAGTCGGGATATCGGGTTCGGGTAAAACGACTTTAACTAAATTGATTTTGAGATTTGATGATGTAACATCGGGAGCGATTTATATCGACGGAAAAGATATTCGAGATGTAACACAAAAGAGCCTACGCGAAGCGATTTCGTATGTGCCGCAAGAGTCGTCGCTATTCCATCGTTCGATTTATGAGAATATATTGTATGGACGACCAGAGGCTTCTTCGGAGGAGGTTTATTGGGCAGCAAAACTAGCGAATGCGGATGAGTTTATTTCTAAATTGCCGGACGGGTATGAGACTATGGTTGGGGAGAGAGGAGTAAAACTGTCGGGAGGGCAGAGGCAAAGAATTGCGATAGCGAGGGCGATACTAAAAGATGCGCCGATTCTAGTTTTAGATGAGGCAACTTCGGCCTTAGATTCGGAATCTGAGGCTCTGATTCAAGAAGCTTTGGCGAATTTGATGAAGGGGAGAACGTCGATCGTCGTAGCGCATCGATTATCGACGATTGCGGGGCTTGATAAAATCGTAGTATTGGACGACGGGAAGATTGTTGAACAAGGGACGCATAAGGAATTATTAGCAAAGAAAGGGGAATACGCGAAGCTGTGGTCTAGACAAAGCGGAGCTTTTCTAGACCCTGACAGGGGATAAAGATATTTTGGCGTGCCCTTCGGGCACGCTCCGGGCCGCTCTGGCCAAGTCCTCATGTCCCTTAGGGCAGTCAAAATATCTTTATCCCTTGAATGCTGTCAGGAAGATATGGTTTGTCTAGATGGAAGCCGGCTTCCCACTTTTGGCCTTTGCCGTAGCCAAGGTCTTTCATGAGTTTGGTTGGGGCGTTGCGAAGCCAAGTCGGGACGGGTTCACCGCGAGTCTTCCGAGCGAGGTCGAGGGCTTTATACCAGGCGTCGGTGGTTTTGCGGGATTTTTTCGAAAGGGCAAGGGCGACGGTCGTATGAGCGAGCATGAGACCGGATTCGGGCATGCCGACGCGCTCGACGGCTTGAAAACAGGCGGTCGCGAGACTTAATGCGCCATTTCCGGCGAGGCCGATATCTTCGGAGGCGAAAATAACCATGCGTCTCGCGATAAACTTCGGGTCTTCGCCGGCTTCGACCATGCGAGCGAGATAGTATAGGGCGGCGTCGACGTCGGAGCCACGCATAGATTTAATAAAAGCCGAGATAGTATCGTAATGATTGTCGCCTTTTTTGTCGTAGCCGGGAAGTTTTTTGCCGGCGGCCTCCTCGGCAACTTTTTTGTCAATTTTCGGAGCGAGCGAGGCGGCAAGTTCTAAATCTCCGAGAGCGGATCTGGCATCACCGCCTGAAATTTCGGCGATATAATCTAGAGCGTCTTTAGTAATTTTGATTTTTTCACTTTTGCAGGCGCGATTTAAGACTTCCAAGATGGCGGATTTGCTGAGGGGGCTCACGACGACGACGCGGGAGCGGGAAAGGAGAGGGGAGATGACTTCGAAACTCGGGTTTTCGGTGGTGGCGCCGATTAGAGTGATGAGGCCGGATTCGACGTGGGGAAGAAAGGCGTCTTGCTGGGCTTTGTTGAAACGATGGATTTCGTCGACGAAGAGAACGGTTCTAGTTTTTAAATTCCAGTTGACCTTTGCGCGGGCGACGACTTCTTCGACGTCTTTTTTGCCGGCAGTGACGGCGGAGATTTCGACGAAGTCGGCGTTAAATTCTTTGGCTAGAATTCGCGCGAGGGTGGTTTTGCCTGTCCCGGGAGGACCCCAAAAAATTAAATTGACCGGTTCGGCTTTTTTCGCGATTTCGGTTAAAATCTTTCCTTCGCCGATAATTTCTTCTTGGCCAACAACTTCGTCTAAAGATTTCGGTCGCATTCTCTCCGCCAGTGGAACTCTGTTCATAAGATTATTATACCATTGAATTGATTGACTTTTGTCTGTTCGTCAAAAGTATAAAAATATAATTTCAAAAAAAGCTTTACAAATTATTATTATTTATGGTAAAATTAAATTAATAATAAAAGGAGTATAAAATGTCGAATTATGAGGCATTACAACTATATAACAGTTTAAGCTCAAGCGGAAGCTCTTACGGCTCGACGGCGCAGGGAATCGGAATTTGGAGCATTATTGCTTTGGTTCTCTCGATTGTTGGCGGAATTCTGGTCTACTTCCTGTTTGTGAAGCAGAAAGCTGAACCGAAGGGTAAGTTCTTGAAATGGCTAAAGGATTTCTTGACTTTCAAGATTATGTGGATTGAGCCGATTTTGAAGGTAGTTTATTATATCTTAACTATCTTCGTCATCCTCTATTCGTTCACTTTCTTGGCACTTGGCGGTTACGGAATCTTGCCGTTCTTCCTTTGCTTAATTCTCGGGCCGGTCGTAGTAAGGCTTGGGTATGAGATGACAATGATGTTCATCATGATTTGGCGAAATACTCGAGACATTGCTGACAATACGAAGAAAAAATAGGTTTTCGGAATAAACAAGAATCTCCTGCGAAAGTGGGGGATTTTTGTTGTGTTTATACTTATTTTTGTGTGATATAATATAAAAATGAATTGGAGGAAGTTTTGCGATGATTTTGTTTTGGCGGGGAAGGGGATTTTGCTCGCGACGAAAGAAAAACGGTTTTGGTACGGGTTTGTGCCGAGTTTTTTGTTATTTGGGATATTGATAAATCTTCTATCTGCGGGATTTTCTAAATTTGAATTAATGGGGGCGCTAGGGTTTCCTGGATGCTTAAGAATAATTGGCGATGCTTTTTTAAACATTTTTGGAATAAATAAAATCTTTCTAGATTGGTTGCCGGTTTTCTTTTTGTGTCTTCTCCAAGGGATTTTGATTGGGTTAATCGTTTTGCTCTGGCAAAAAAAGCGCGAAAATGACGCCGACAATCTCGGTAAAGCGGGGATAATTACGGGGCTAATTGCGCTCGGCGCTGGTTGTCCGACTTGCGGGACGACGCTTCTCACTCCGCTACTTGGCGCGATTTTTTCGACCGGCGGGCTTGCGTTGACCGGAGTGATTTCGACGCTCGTGACAGTATTGGCTATTATGATTGCTGTACTTTCTTTAAAACGATTAGGTGTTGAGACTTATGTTATAATTGTAAATGAAAAATATATGAAAAAGAAGGAGGCGCGTGAAAAAAGCGTTTAGAGTAGTCGGTGTTTTATTGGTTTTTGGGTTACTGGTTGCGGCGATTGTTGCGAGCATGAATGCGAAGACGGCGATTTCTGATATGGTTTGGGATGAGGCGACGACAATGGGAAGTCTCGACGCGAAAAATTATTATATTACCTATTCTGATTTGATGTGTCCTTATTGTATTGCTTTTGAGAGCGCGACGATTGAACATAAAGATGAATTTGAAAAATACCTTGAAGAAAATGACATTCTCTATGAAGTTCGGGTTTCGGATTTCCTCTATGAATACGGTGAAGCGCGCGCGATTAATTCTCGTTATTCTGCCGAAGCGGTTTATTGTGCAAAAAACGAGGGGAAGTTTTGGGACTATTACGATTTAGCCGTGACAACACTTTGGAATGATTACTATAAAGATGCTGGTAAAGGCGCTTTTTCTAAGGTAAATAGTTTTGAGAAGGATTACTGGATTTCGCTGGGTAAGAAGGTGGGGCTCGGTGAGACATTCGAAAACTGCGTCAAAAACGATGAAACTCTAGATGCGATTAAGGCTAACGCGGCAAAAACCGCCCGCCTTGTCAACGGCATGCCGTATTTTAAGTTCAATAGCTTTACATCCTCTGGTTTTGATCCTTCGGGAAGTTGGGACTACGCTCTCATGTATCTCGACGCCGGGTTAGGCAAATAATTCTTTAATCTCGTATTGTCCGGACTTAGCTTCGTTTTCGCCGATGATGATGGCTTTTTGTGAAATTTTGGCAGCGTAGTTTAATTTATCGCCAAGCCTTTTATTAGAGAAAATTATTGTAGCGGAATTACCGTCTCTTCTTAAATCCGTTGCGACCTTCATGGAAAATTCTATCTCATTTTCGGAGATTGGGACTATTACATAGTCGACCGGCTTCTCTATAACTTGACTTTTTAACAAATTATTTTCAGTTAGAACATAAAATAACCTAGTTAGTCCAATTGAGCCTCCGACCCCTGGTAGTTTCTGTTCCGTAAAATAGCCAGCGAGATTATCATAGCGTCCTCCACCCGAGACCGAACCAAGCCCCGGATGCTCAGGCAAATTAAACTCGAACACTGTTCCGGTATAGTAGTCTAGACCGCGAACGATTTTCATGTCCCCGACGGCTTTTACCTCTGTTTTTACGGTAATTTCCGACGCGCCTACATTAGCTTCGATGAGGGTTAGAATCTTGCCTAACTCATAGATGCCTTCTTTAAATAGCTCGTCGGAGATATCGAGGCTGTTTAGTTGAGGAATTACCTCGTCTTTTTTGCCACGGATGTTCATAAAGCTGACAATTTTATTGGTTTCATCTTCGGATAAACCGATTTCAGAGAAGGCAGATAAGGTTTTTTCTTCGGGAACTTTTTCGGAGTGGTCGATGATGCTAAAGATGTCGCGGGATTTCGTTTCTAGACCCAGTCCCCGGATTAGCCCGTTGAGGATTTTTCGGTTGCTAATACGGGCGACGACGGGGGTGTTTAACTCGAAATT
This sequence comes from Candidatus Saccharimonadota bacterium, assembly GCA_017404335.1. Classification (GTDB taxonomy): domain Bacteria; phylum Patescibacteriota; class Saccharimonadia; order Saccharimonadales; family Saccharimonadaceae; genus Nanosyncoccus. The sequence continues at coordinate 81,510 of JAFRCN010000004.1, forward strand.
CGAAAAAGTATCCATTAAGGTTAAGATAACTTCGGCGTCGTATTCCAGGGGTAATTCGCTACGCGAGATAATATCGACATCGGCCTGATAAAACTCGCGGAAACGGCCCTTTTGCGCTCTTTCGCCACGGAAGTTTCGCCCGATTTGGGTCACTTTAAACGGAAAAGCTAAGTCGTTTTCGTGTTCAACTACATAGCGAGCTAGGGGGACAGTATGATCGAAGCGGAGGGCTTGGTCGGAATCGTCCGCGGTTTCGGCGGTTTTAAAGACTCGGTAAACTTGTTTCTCGGTATCGCCGCCAGCTTTTGCGAAGAGAATTTCCGTTCGGTCGATGGTCGGAGTTTCGATTTTGAGAAATCCGTGACGCCGATAGGTCTCGCTGATTGCGGTTTTTAGTCTATCAAAAGTCGCTTGCGCTTCGGGCAGAAGTTCTTGCATACCCGAAATTGGCGCCGTATTTATCTTTTTCATACTTTTAATTATATCACAAGTGTGCTATAATATCTGCATGGTTCTGTAGCTCAGTTGGTAGAGCAGAGGCCTGAAGAGCCTTGTGTCGCTGGTTCAAGTCCAGCCGGAACCACCATTAACAATATGGGTCAGTAGCTCAGCTGGTTAGAGCACGGGCCTTTTAAGCCCGGTGTCGTGGGTTCAAGCCCCACCTGACTCACCAAGGACGATTAGCTCAGTTGGCTAGAGCGTTTCTTTGACGTAGAAAAGGTCAGAGGTTCAAGTCCTCTATCGTCCACCATTGAAAATCGCCGTTTATTGAGGCGGTTTTTTGTTTTTTTGGTATATATAATATATTTCTACTTTGTCAAGTTATATTATGACATGAAAAATATGAAAAATCAATGTTGACATGGAAAATGGCTATGGTAAAATAGAGTTAGGTTCGGGTCGAGGTTGAGAGCGACCGGAACCTGGAGATGTGTAGGGTGGAGTTTGGAGTCGTTTTGACTAAACCGCCTAGAAAAGAAAATGAATTGAGACATTAGGGGTGTCTCTTTTTTATTATGAATTTTGGAGTATTTGTAGTATAATTATGGGTATGAAGCTTTATAAAAAGCTTAATTTGATGTGGATTATAACTTTGACGCTTGTTTTGGTTTTTGGGGCGATTATTTTTGCTTTAGGTATTAGAAACGTGAATGCGGAAGACGGAGATGCGGAGGAGGATTTTACTATTGAGATGATTCGCGAGGGGGCGAAGTATGTGACGATTTTCGACGATGGTGAGAAACTTACGGTTAAGTCGGGGGCAAAGACGGTGGGTGGGGTTTTAGGGAAGGCGGAGATTATCTTAAATGAAGGAGATATCGTTGAACCGGGGCTAGAGACGGAAATCGATATGGATAATTACTATATTAATATATATCGGGCAAGGCCGGTTTTACTTCGGGACGGAAAAATGACGAAATATGTAATGGTAGCGGGGTATGACGCGAGGACGTTTATCAAGCAGGCGGGGTTGACTTTGTATGATGGTGATGAGGTAAAAATGGTGCCGAACGCGAATTTTCTTGAGACGGGAGTAGCGGAAGTTTATGAGATTACTAGGAATGGCGGGCGGACGATTACCGAGGAGGTTGAAATTCCGTTCGGCGAGACGACGATTAAGGATTATAACTTAGCGCCGGGGACGACGGAGGTAAGGCAACTCGGCGAAGTGGGGATGAAAGAGGTGCTTTATAATGTTTTGTATGTAGACGGGGTGGAGGTTTCGCGAGAATATATTTCGGAAGAAGTGAGGCGCGAGCCGGTAGACCGGGTAGTCGCGGTCGGGGCGAGTAAGATTGAGCAAAGGCCGTTGACGCCGTCGATGGGGCGAAATCGTTATACGGTGACTTTGGCGGATGGTCGCGTGGTGGAAAGGCAGGAGACGTATTATGACTTACCAATGTCGGGAGTGATGGGATTTTGCGGAGGAGGAAGCTACTCGGTCCGGGCGGATGGAGCGAAGATAGATCAAGACGGGTATGTTTTAGTTGCGGCGAACCTTTCTAGATATCCGAGGTGTTCGGTGGTTGAGACGTCGTTGGGGCTGGGGAAGGTTTATGATACGGGGACGTTTGCGGTTGCTAACCCAGAGCAATTTGATCTTGCGACAGATTGGACCAATAGAAATGGTCGATAAGGCTTTGGGGCAGCACTGGTTGTACAACCGCGAGGTCCTAGACTATATAGCAAGTGAAGCCAAGGGTGTGGCGTGTCCTTCGGACACGCTCCGGGCCGCTCTGGCCAAGTCTTCATGTTCCGCAGGACACATCACACCCTTGGCCTCACTTGCTTTAGAGATAGGGCCGGGGTTGGGGACATTGACTGCTTCGCTGCTTAGGCGATTTGAGAAAGTGGTGGCGGTGGAGTTTGACGCTAAATTGGCGCGGAATTTGCCGGGGTCGTTTCCGGGGAAGAATCTCGAGGTCGTGAATGCGGATTTTTTGAAGTTTGACCTCGCGAAGATGCCGGAGGATTATGTAATTGCGGGAAATATTCCGTATTATATTACAAGTCCGATTATTGAGAAGATTTTGACGGCGGGGAGGTTGCCGAAACGGGCGGTATTGTTGATTCAAAAAGAAGTCGCGGAGCGGATTGCGGACGAAAAAGAGACGGGATTGTCGTTGTTTGTGAAAAATCGAGCTTCGGTGCGACTTGGGCCGGTCGTGTTAAAGGGAGAATTTACACCGCCGCCGAAGGTGGATTCGCAGGTAATTATTTTGGAGCCGTTTTTGGACGGGCCAAAATACCCGGATGAATTATTTAAGTTAATTAGAGCTGCTTTCACGGCACCGAGGAAGAAGCTGATACATAACTTAAGTCAGTTGAAATCAAAAGAGGAATTAGGGGAGATTTTTGGGAAGTTAGGAATTAGTTTAAACGCTAGACCGGCCGACCTACATTTAGATGATTATTATAGACTTTATTGTGATATAATGTAGATATGTTAGATGTGAAGTTTATTCGAGAGAATTTTGATTTGGTCGAAAAATCGACGAAAGAAAAAGGCTATAAAATCGATATCAAGGAGGTATTAAAAGCAGACGACGAGCGGAGGGAAGTTTTGGCGGAGGTTGAGGAACTAAGGGCGAGGCGAAATGAAGTTGCGAAAAAAATGAAAGGCGGGAAGCCGGCTCCGGAACTCATCGCTGAAGGGAAGAAAATTAAGGAAGAACTCGCGGAAAAAGAGGCTGAACTTGACAAATTCGAGAAAGTGTGCTATAATGGATTGAAGAGTATTCCTAACATCATCTTTGAGGATGTGCCACTTGGGGGAGAAGAATGTTCGGTTGAAGTGAAAAAATGGGGTAAAAACCACGAAAAAGGGGTTGACCATTTAGATTATGCAGTTTTGCGCGATTGGGTGGATTTTGAGCGCGGGGCGAAAGTCGCGGGGGCGAAGTTTTATTATCTTAAGGGAGAGATGGCACTACTTGAGAATGCGCTTTTGCAGTATGGTTTGTCTAAAGTCTTGGAACATGGTTTTACTTATATGACGGTGCCGGACATGGTTTCGTCGAGGGTTTTAGAGGGGTGCGGGTTTAATCCGCGGACTTCCGACCAGTCTGATGAATACTACATCGAGGGTGAAGACCTTGCGATGATTGCGACGGCAGAAATGCCTTTGACGGGCTATCATATGGATGAAATTATTGATGAAGACAAATTACCACTATTTTATGCGGGTTATTCGGCGTGTTTTCGGAAAGAGGCGGGGACGTACGGTAAATATACGCGTGGATTATTTAGAGTACATCAGTTTAATAAGCTAGAGATGTATGTGTTTTGTTTGCCGGAGCAGTCGAAAGAGATGCATGAGAAAATTCTTGCGATAGAGGAAGATATCTGGCAGGGGCTTGGGATACCGTATCACGTGATTAATATCGCGGCGGGAGACCTTGGAGCGCCAGCGGCGAAAAAATACGACATGGAATATTGGTCGCCGGTCAATCAAAAGTATCAGGAGATTACTTCGTGTTCGAACTGTACGGATTTTCAGGCGCGAGCTTGTAATGTCCGGGTGAGACGAAAAGACGGGCGGGTAGAGTTTGTACATACGTTGAACGGGACGGCGATTCCGCTCGCAAGGGCGTTAGTGGTCCTGCTTGAAAATTATGCCGAGGAAGGCGGCAAGTTTAAGATACCGAAGGTTTTGAGACCGTACTTAAATAATAAGGAGGAATTATAAATGATAGATAAAATAGAGGTGAGCGGAAACGGGTTTAAGGTAGAAGATTCGTTTCGAAAATATGTAGAAAAAAGGCTAGGGAAGCTCGATCGGTATCTACCGAGGGGGTCGAAAAAAGACGTAGTTGCGAAGGTAGTGGTCACGGAAATTGGCAAGGCGAAGGCGGAAAAATATGAAATCTCGGCGGCGATGGAAATTCCGGGCGGGAAGGTGATTGCGGCTAGAGATGAATGCTCAAATGTGTTTGCGGGAGCGGACTTGGTTGAGGCGAAACTGGCGGGACAGATTCGACGGTATAAGCTAGAGGTCCAGCCACATCGACGAAAGCTAAAAAGCCTCTTTTTAAAGAAGGGATAATATGATACAATAGGGGGAAATTGGAGTTAATATGGCGAAAAAAGAAAAGAAGCCGAGCGATAAGCTCGCGGATAAGACGGCGCTGACGAAGTTTTTGCAAGGGGTGTTTGGCGATGCGCAAAAGCGGATTTTGAAACGACTTTGGCACCGCGCGCAAGATATTGGTAAATTAGAGCCGAAATATGAAAAGATGAGCGACGAGGAGCTTGCTTCGCAGACGGAAGTTTTTCGGAAGCGGATTGATAAGGCTTTGAAACAAGCGCGAGCGGAAGAGGGGATTAAGACCGAGGCGAAAAAGCATGGCGCGAAGAGGAAAAAGCCGCTAGATGATACGAAGATTTTAAACGATATTTTGCCAGAGGCGTTTGCGGTCGCGAGAGAGGCGTCGAAAAGGATTTTGGGGCTTCGGCCGTATGATGTACAGTTAATCGGGGGGATGGTGCTCCATGAAGGCGCGGTGGCGGAGATGAAGACGGGCGAGGGTAAGACGCTTGTCGCGATGCTCCCGGCGTATCTTAATGGTCTAACCGGGCGAGGGGTGCACGTTGTTACAGTAAACGATTATCTTGCGCAACGCGATGCGGGCTGGAATGGGCCAATTTACGATTTTCTCGGGCTTTCGGTTGGGGTGATTATCAATAACGCTTCGTTTATTTATGATTCAGAGTATGAGAATGAAGAACACGAAGATGAGAGATTTCGCCATCTGAAGCCTTGTACGAGAAAAGAGGCGTATAACGCGGATATTACCTATGGGACGAATAATGAATTCGGGTTTGATTATCTGCGCGACAATATGACTTCGGAGGTGCAGTATTTGCGTCAAAGGGAGCTTAATTTCGCGATTGTTGACGAGGTTGACTCGATTTTAATCGATGAAGCGAGGACGCCTCTAATTATTTCGGCGCCGGCGGGAGACAATCCGGAGTCTTATTACCAATTTGCGAAGGTGGCTTCGAGATTGGTGCCGGAAGATTACATTCTAGACGAAAAGCGGCGCTCGGTAACCTTGACGGACAAGGGGATTGAGAAAATTCAAGAGATTTTGGGGGTAGATAATCTTTATTCGACGAAGAATACGCGGCTAGTTTATCATCTTGAGCAGGCGCTTCGCGCGGAAGTGATTTTTAAGCGAGACAAAGATTACGTTGTAACGAATTCGGGTGAAGTGATTATCGTCGATGAGCATACGGGGCGGTTGATGCAGGGGCGGCGCTATAACGAGGGCTTGCATCAGGCGATTGAGGCGAAGGAAGGCGTGGTAGTTAAGCAGGAGTCGATGACGCTCGCGACGATTTCCTTCCAGAATTTCTTTAGGCTTTATAAGAAATTATCAGGTATGACCGGGACGGCGTTTACTGAGGCGGAGGAGTTCCAACAGATTTACGCGCTTGATGTAATTCAGATTCCGCCGAATCGACCGATTGCCAGGGTAGATAAGGATGATTTGATCTATAAGACTAAGGCGGGTAAGTTGAAGGCGATTGCGACGGAGATTCAGAAATATCACGAAAAGGGTCAGCCGGTGTTGGTTGGTTCAGATTCAATTGCGAACAACGAAGAAATTGCGCGGTATTTGGACCAATTTGGCTTGCCGTATGAGATTTTGAACGCGAAAAATAACGAGCGCGAGGCGGCGATTATCGCGAAAGCGGGCGAAAAAGGCGCGATTACCCTCGCGACAAACATGGCAGGGCGTGGTACGGATATTAAACTTGGTGAAGGTGTGAAGGAGCTCGGCGGGCTAGTCGTAATTGGGTCGGCAAGGCATGATTCGAGGCGGGTCGACAACCAGCTGCGCGGTCGTGGCGGGCGTCAAGGCGACCCTGGGACGACGCAATTCTTCGTGTCTTGTGAAGATGATTTAATGCGGATTTTCCAGGGGGATAGAGTGAAGATGTTGATGACGAGACTTGGAGTCGACGAAGATACGCCGATTCAGACCAAGGCGATTTCGAAGACGTTGGAGGCGGCGCAGAAGCGAATCGAAGGGTTTAATTTCGATTCGCGGAAAAACGTCGTGCAATACGACAATGTGATTAATCGACATCGTAAGGTAGTCTACTTAATGCGTCGGAAAATTCTCGAAGGGGAGGAGATTTATCCGGAAATTAAGCGACTAATGAAAGACGAAGTTAAAATGCTGACCGAATTCTCGTCGCGGGTAAATAAGAATTTCGAGGCGGAATTTAAGGCGGTATTTGATTTTGATGAAGATTTGATTCGCGGAATTGGTTTAATGCGGAAGGAAAAAGAGCGCGAGAAATTGGCGCTTGAGGCGGTTGAAGAGGCTTACCATAAGAAAGAGCTGGAATTTGGCGAGGACACCATGCGAAAAGTCGAGCGAGAAGTTTATCTTAAAGTACTTGATACTTTATGGATGCAACATCTCGAGAATATGCAACATCTGCGCGAGGGGATTCATTGGCGCTCGGTTGGGCAGAGAGACCCTCTAGTTGAATATCGGTCTGAGTCGCAGAAGCTGTTTGATGGATTACAGAGAAACCTGCGCGAAGAAGTTTTGAAGATTCTGCTTTCGATTACGCCGGCAGAAGCGCGGGCGGATAACGTGACAGACGGTGAAGAGTACGAGTCGGAGCTTACGAAGATGGCAGAGGGGCAGGTCGAGAAGGGCGTGAACGAAATTTCGAGAGGCGACAAGAACCTAGATAGCGAGTTTAAAAAAGTGACCCCAAAGAGGTCGGCAACGAAAGCGGTAAAGAAGTCGAAGAATAAAAAGAAGAAATCGAAAGGAAAGCGGAAATAATCCGATAATACTATTATATCATAAACACTAAAAAAGTCAATACATGAAGCATTCAATAGAGGAAATTAGACTAAGAAACGGGGCGAGGGGACTTTTAATCGACGTGCCGGGGGCGAGCGTGATGTCGACGAGGATTCAATTTCGGGCGGGGATGTTGTATGCGAAAAACAAGGAAGTTTACGAGATTCCGCACATTGTCGAACACTTAGCATTCGGGGCGAATGCGAAATACAAAGACGAGCAGGCGTTCGAGGCGGAGTTTACGAAAAACGGAGCGTATCACAATGCTTGGACTTCGGATATTTCGGTGTGTTATGAGACGGAGTGTGCGGATTTTGAGTGGGAGAGGATTATGGAACTTCAGCGGGTCTCGATTACGGAGCCGAAGTTTAACGACGAGGAATTAAAGTCCGAGAAGGCGAACGTGCGGTCGGAGTTGACGGGCTATATGAATGATTACTATCGGCTGTTATGGCCGAGAGTGCAACAGGCGGTTGGCGAGGAAGTTTTAGATTTACCGGAACGGATTAAAACAATTCCAAATATAGAGCTGAAGGATATTAGAGAGCATTATCGGCGGACACATACGGCGAAGAATATGATGTTTATTATCGCTGGGAAAATCCGGGGGCGAAAGCATAAGATTATTCGGATGCTTGAAGGGTGGAATTTAAAAGAAGGGGAGAAGTTCGAGATACCCATGAGTGAATTGCATGCTTCGGAGGCAATTTCGATTCGAAGGAAAGATGCTTCGAACATTACGTTTGGGTTTTCGTTGGTGACGCCGAGGCATTTAGAGCCGGACGAGGTGTTTGCAATGAATTGTTTAAACCATATTTTAAACGGGACGACGAATTCGAAGATTTTTGGCGCGGCGAGGAAACGGGGCTTGGTCTACGGGATGGGGTCGTCGATTGCGAGTAATGCGAATAGTTCGTATTGGGATTTTGACGGGGAAGTGAATATTGAGAATGCGGAGGCGTTGTTTGAGTTGATTCAGACGGAGCTGATGAAGACTTTGAATGGCGACGTGTTAGACATGGATTTTCTGGCGGCGAAATCGTATGCCTTAGGGCGGTTTCAGATGGGGGCGCAGACGGTCGGGCAGATTGCGGATTATTACGCCGAGGGATATTTTACAAACGAGACGATTGAAAAATATGATAATATGCCGAATTTGATCAAGGGAATTGATAAGTTTAAGATGATTGAGCTCGCGAGGGAGTTTGCGGGAGCAGGGATCAAAGGCTTCGCCGCCGTTTCGAGCGTTGAAAAGGCGTTTATTTCTAGCTTAGAGTCGAGATTAAATTTTTGAATTGGTCGCCACGGTCGTAGACGTCTTTGAACATGTCGAAAGAGGCGGCGGAGGGGGACATCAGGACGAGGGAGGGGGAGAGTTTTTCGGCTTCTTGTTTGGCGGTCTTTACAGCTTCTTGCAGGGATTCGGTAATGATGAAACGCGGGTCGGCGTATCTTTTTGCTAGCTCGTGGCCGGATTCGCCTAGGAGGATGATTTTTTTGATGTTGTCAGATTTTAAAATTTCGTAAATTTCGGGGAGGTCGGCATTGTCGGTCTTGTCACGACCACCGACAATCATAACGAGGTTGTCGTCTGGGAAAGCTTCAATAGCGACGCGGGTCGAGGCGGGGTTGGTCGAGAAATTGTCGTCGTAGTATTTAACGCCGTTTAGCTCGCGGAGAAATTCGAGGCGGTGCGGAAGACCTTTGAAGTTTTTGAGACCTTCTTTAATCTTGGTTTTATGCCCAGATAAATATTCATCCCATGAGATATTTAAGAAGGCGGAAACGGCGGTCAGAGCGGCGACGGCGTTGTCGCGATTGTGGCGGCCGGGGATGGTAATGGAATTTAAAATGTCTTCCGGAACGTCGTCTCGAGGATAGGGAAATTTCTTAGCGGGAGATTTCTCGGCGATTTTGATGGAATCGGGATTGTTTTTATAATAAACCATCGAATCATTTGGGGATTGGAAGCGGCCGATGTTGGCCTTGGCGTTTAGATAATCTTCCATGCCGTCGTGGACGTTGAGGTGGTCGGGTTCGATAGTGCCAACTACGGCGACTACAGGGGATTTTTCCATGTCCCAGAGTTGAAAACTAGACATTTCGTAGACGACGACGGAGTTTTCGGTTAAATTATCGAGAGCCTCGATAGAGGGGTTACCGATATTGCCGACGAGGTAAGTGTCGAATCCTTCGGCGTCGAGGAGAGATTTAATGAATGAGCAGGTCGTGCCTTTGCCTTTGGTGGCGGTGACGCCGATAATCGGACAGGGGCAATGGTCGAAAAAGTAGCGGGTCATGGAGGAAAATTTGGCTTTGTTTTCAGAAATATTTGGTAAATCTTTACGAAAAATAGTCAGCGGAGGAACAGAGGGGGAGCGGAGAATTATATCATAGGATGAATAATCTTTGTTGGCGATTTCGTCGAGAGTGAAGTTCTCGAAGATGTCGAATGAGACATCTTTAAAATGCGATTTAAAATATTTTTCGGCGGCTTTTCCTTCCTTGCCGTAACCTAATAGCGCTATATTCATATGTTAATTATACCATTCTATTTCGTCGCAACGCGATTAAATAGCTATAAACAAAAATTGAATTGGATTTCACTCCAATTCAATTTTATTGCTAGCTTTTTTAAGCTAGTTGTGTGAGGTGCCAGGAGAGGTTTCTCGAATCGAATTCGAGTCGGACCTGTTCCCGACCAACAAGCACGTCGAAAATGTGGACCGCAACTCCGCCAACGAATTTAATCGTGGTGCGAAGGAGCTCGTTCACTTCCGTCTCGCTTTCGCCTTTGCGGCGGAAAGTGAGAGGTTGGCAGGGCGTCATTTCGTAGCCGAAAAGCGCCATGACCTCGACTTGCTCGGTTTTTTGTTTGTTAAAGTTTTTCATAAAAGACTCCTTAAATTTAATTTTAGAGTCATTTATGTGAGCCTGATTTATTGGCTCCTAGCACAGGGCATAAATGACGATACCGAGTGCCTTAAACTTTTCTCATAGCTAGGGACCGAAGTATAGCATGAGTACTTTTATTATACCATTAAATCCTTCTACTTTCGCTCGTTCGTGTTTTTTATATACTCACTCGCTGAAAGTAGAAGGATTTAAGATAATTTTTCTAGCTTCAGCAACTGAATGAGTCTCCATGAGTTTAGCTCTAATGTCGGAGGCACCTGGAAAATTATTAATGTAGATTTTGAAAAAGTGCTTTAGAGGTTCATAAGGTAGAACGTTTAGATACTGCTTCTCGGAACGCTCCCTCGCTCCTGTCGTTACAGGGCTCGGTCGCTCCGTATTTTCCCCGTCGGAAAATATGCTCCTCGAAGCAATATCTAAACGTTCTTGATAAAGCCCAAGATGTAGCTTTAATAATTCGATTAACTCGTCTCTTGTGGGGGTGTGAGAGGTGAAGCAGTAGGGGTTTTGGAAGACGCCGCGGCCGATCATGAAGCCGTCGATTTCGGGGTATTTTTCGTGTAATTCGAGAGCATGGGCGCGATTTTTGATGTCGCCGTTAATGATTAACTTCGTTTCGGGACTGATTTGGTCGCGGAGGGCGAGGATTTCAGGGATGAGCTCGTAATGGGCGGGGACTTTGCTCATCTCTTTTTTAGTACGGAGGTGGACGGTCAGGGCGGCGGGGTGTTCGTTTAGTAAAATCGGGAGCCAGTCGCGAAATTCGTCGGGAGAGGACCAGCCGAGGCGGGTTTTAATCGAGACGGGGAGATTGGTAGAATTTTTTGTATTTCTAAAACATTCGACGGCGAGATCGGGAGTTTTAATCATGGCAGAGCCACCGCCGGCGCGGTTGACGTTTTTGTCGGGACAGCCAAAATTGAGGTCGATACCAGAGAAGCCAAGGGATTCAAGCGCGTCGGAAATTACCGTAAAATGCTCAGGATTCTTGCCCCAAATTTGCGCGATAATCGGAGAATCAGTAGGGGCGATTTTGAGGCGCTCAAGGGCATTCGCGCGGCCTTTTTCGGAGGCATAAGAAGAGACGTTAGTAAATTCCGTGAAAAAAAGATCCGGGCGACCGGCATGAGCCACGACTTGGCGAAACATAATATCAGTCACGCCTTCCATCGGGGCGAGAATTAAAAACGGTTTTGGTAAATTTTGCCAAATATTCATCGAGCATATTTTACCATATTTACCTCTGTAAAGCAAGCTATGATATAATGGAGCTATGCAAGATTTAACGAAGCGACTTACTGAATTAAAAGATGATTTTTTAAAGGTTTACGAGAAATTGGGGATTTCGGAGAAGCTGGGGAAGGTCGCGGAATTAGAAAAAGAAGTGGCGGAGCCAGAGATTTGGCGGGATGTGAAACTCGCGACGGAGAAAAATCAGGAACTTGCGCGACTAAACGAAGAGGTGCAACCTTGGGAGCTTTTGAAGACCCAGATTGAAGATTTGGAAGAACTGCTTGCGATGTCGGACGAGAGTTTGAAGAGTGAATTTACAGAGCAAATTTCGGCGATGGAGGGGGAGCTTTTGGAACTTAAAAAAGCTTTGCGATTTCAAGGGGCGTATGATGCGAAAAATGCGATTATTAGGATTACTTCGGGCGCCGGAGGGACGGAGGCGATGGACTGGGCGGGGATGCTAGAGCGGATGTATCTACGGTTTTTTGAGAAGAAAGGCTTTAAGGCGAGCTTAATCGAACGGGTTGCGGGTGAGGAGGCGGGGATAAAGACCGCGGTATATGAAGTTACGGGGGTCAATGCTTATGGGTTTTTGAAATCGGAGCATGGAGTGCACCGGCTAGTCAGGCTTTCGCCATTTAATGCGAATAATTTACGACAGACTTCGTTTGCTTTGGTTGAGATTCTGCCGGTGATTAAGGCAGACACGGAAGTTTTGATTGATGAAAAAGATTTAAGAATCGACGTTTATCATTCGGGCGGGCACGGCGGACAGAGCGTTAATACGACGAATTCGGCGGTAAGGATTACGCATCTACCGACTGGGACGGTTGTGGCGATTCAAAATGAGCGGTCGCAATTACAGAATAAGGAAAAGGCGATGGAAATTTTGCGTGGAAAGTTGGTACAGATGCAACTAGAACAACATGCGTCGACGATCTCGGAGCTTCGGGCGGGGGAGTCGGCGGGATGGGGACAGCAGATTCGGAATTATGTGTTGCAACCATATAAATTGGTTAAGGATACGCGAACTGGGTTCGAATCGACGGAGCCGGATAAAATCTTAGACGGCGAGATCGACGAGTTTATTGAGGCGTATTTGGAGAATAATTAAGCATTAGTTTATAGTCGGGGTTGACTTTTTGCGAAGAATTAGATTTTTTTTGTGGCTTTATTAAAATGGTTATGATTGACAAAAGGGGATGGAAGTGATATCCTATAGATAAGAATAAAAATGGAAGGCCGAGGGGCCAGGGAGAATAAAGGTCAATTTTTATGCGTCGTGGGGAGTTGCGACTTAGTAATGGTATAGATTTTACGACGACGAGGCGGTATGAGAAATTACATACGGCGAGATTTTTGACTTTTGGAGCTTTTAAACGGGGATTTGATTTGGTAGCGGGGGCGACGATGCTGGTGGGGCTTTCGCCGGTGTTTTTGATTGTGGCAATTGCGATTAAAATTGATAGCCCGGGGCCGGTATTTTTTAAGCAGAAACGGACGGGGAAAAACGGGAAAGAGTTTAAAATGTATAAATTCCGGAGTATGGTGGCGGATAATGACGTGCGCGATAAATCGTGTGAGGATAAGTACACGCGAGTCGGGAAGAAACTCCGGCAGACATCAATTGATGAATTACCGCAGTTGATTAACGTTGTAAAGGGGCAGATGTCGTTTATCGGGCCGAGGCCGTGGATTGTGGAATATTGGGATAATATGACGGAGGAGGAGCAGGGGCGCGCGAAGGTCCGGCCGGGGATTACAGGACTCGCGGCGGCGAAGGGGCGAAATGGGCTCTCGGTGTTTGAGAAAATTGGATATGATCTTGAATATGTGAAACATTATTCGCTGTTTATGGATGTGAAGGTGATTGCGCTTACCGTGAAGACGGTGTTGACGCGGGAGGGGGCGTCGTCGAATAAGGGGGCAATTCACAACGAGCTAGAGGCTTTGAAACTTAGGGATTACGATAAACCGGCGCAGAGGGCGAGGAATAAAGGGCGGGAGAAATAAAAAATTTTATTTGCTGAATTTGTGAAAAATCTGCAAAAAATTAAAATAAAGTATTGAATTATTATTTTTTTATGGTAGAATAGAAGTATGTTAGTGGATTTTAGTTTTAAAAATGTGGGAAGTTTTAAAAATACCCAAAATTTTACTATGTTAAGGGACACCAGTTTAGAATTGGAAAAGGCCTCGATTGTTGGGGATTTCTTGCCTAACGAAGGGCTTAATCGTGTAAGTGCTTTTTATGGAGCAAATGCTTCAGGCAAAACAATTTTTCTTGAAGCTATTATGGTGCTTAGCCAATTTGTGGTACTTGGTAGGGTGGAGGATATTAGCTTTGTGAATCATGAAGATGACTCTGCTTTCAGAATTATTTATATATATAACAATAAGAAATACGATTATTCTATTGCGTCGGATGGCGAGAGGGTGAAACATGAGAAGTTAAACATCTACCATTCGAATCAGCCTACCTTAATTTTTGAGTATTCTTCGGAGCCACGAGATATTAAGTTTGGTGGTATGATTTCTAAAGAAGAAGCAACTGCGATAGATTATAATTCGCAAAAAGAGCCTAACCGGCCGGTATTGCATTTATTAAAAGATTCTGATGTTGAAGACATAAAGGATGCTTTTAATTTCTTTAAAAAAGGAATAGTAGGAAAAGAGATGCCGACTTTGACGAGCAAATCCGTAGAAAGAAGATTGCGAAAAGTGGTTGAAAAGGATCCTAAAGTGCGAGAATTTTGTAATCAAATTTTGCCGGCTGCGGATTTTGGGATAAAGAATGTGGCACTTATCGATGAACATTTAGTCCTTAATGATAAAGAATTAAGTATCTTAACTAACACTTTTATTGAGCTGAGTGAGGTGAATGGGAAACATTTAGATGAAAACGTAAAGCAGAAATTAAGGGAGAATATTTCGAATGATATAAAACGAGCGAGCTTTACGCATGCGATCAAAAATGATTTAGTAAATATGGATTTTTCAGATGAGTCTAGTGGTACAGTGATGGCGAGTAGTATATTTTTGGATTTGAAGAAAGTGTTGGATGATGGAGCTGTATTTGTTGTCGATGAAATTGACTGTAGTATACACCCAACTCTGGTGGTTCAGCTAATCAATGTTTTTAATCATGAAGAGACTAATCCCAAAGGGGCACAGCTGATTTTTACGACTCACGATGTTTCAATTCTGGATTCATCTATTTATGGTGAGAATATTTTGGATAGAGATCAGGTATGGTTTGTTGAAAAGAATGATGCGGGAGAGTCGAGTTTGTATCCTTTAACTCAGATTGGCGGAGTACGAAAAGATGATAACTTATACCGTAAGTATATTGTGGGGCGGTATGGTGCAGTGCCAAAGGTTTCTTTGTTTTATGAAATAAAGAAATATTGGGAGGACAAGAAGGATGAATGACTTGCCGATTGGGCGGGGAAGAATGTCGGAGGGATATCGGCGAGAAGCCAAACGGTTTAAGATTATTACTGACGGGTTAAAAACTGAAGAAGGATATTTTGTAAGGTTAAACGAATTGTCGTTTGATACAGTCGAGACTGTAACTAAAAAAGGGTTTTCGCTTGACGAGATGTTGGAGGAAGCCAAAAAAATTAAGGTTTTTGGAGCAGATTATGATGAGGTGTGTATAGTATTAGATATAGACGATAGATTAAAAGGTAAGCGCTCAAAACGAAATTTGGTAAGCTTCTTGGGCGACGCCGAAAATGCGGGAGTGCCTGTATATTTGTCAAATGAGAGTTTTGAGGTGTGGCTTCTTGCGCATAAAATGATTGTGCCTAAACGTGCATGGAAGCGTGAAGAAGCGATGAAGCTGGCGATTTCGAGTGGGCTTTTGGATGGTGAAAGGCACAAAAATGTGGTTTTTGAAGAAATTAATTCTAACAGCGTGCGAAGAGCGTTGATAGAAAATGATAGATTAAGAAAAGTATACGGAAATAATTTGTTAAAATCTAAGCCAATGACTGACGTAGATAAGATTGTGAGAAAGATAGAATTGCTCGATTAGCTCTAGACCTGAGATTATATATTGTAATTGTCGTTGGTTATGGGGTTACGGTTAGTTGACACGGGAGGGGATTTGAGGTATAATAATATCTAATAGCGGAAGCTCGGCGGGCTCGTCGGATTGCTATAGGATTTAGCAAAGGCTCGGGCGGGACTTAAGTCGGGTGGTTCGCTGTGTGGATATAAATAAAAGATAAAATAATAAGATGGATAAAGTGGGTAAAAAGGTCTTGTTTGTTGCGACGGTTGATTCGCATATCGAGCTGTTTCATTTGCCGTATCTAAAAATGTTTCACGATAAGGGCTGGGAGGTTCATGTGGCGACCGATACTGGAAAAAAGATTGAGTATTGCGACAAGAAGATTAAGTTGCCGATAAAACGGAGCCCTTTCAAATTAGTTAGTAATTATAAAGCCATGCGAAAACTACGAGAAGTAATGAAGAAGGAGGGGTATAGTATTGTGCATTGCCATACGCCGATGGGCGGAGTTGTGGCGAGGATGGCTGGTTGTAAGTTGAGACGTCAAGGGCAACGGATGATTTATACGGCGCATGGGTTTCATTTTTATAAGGGTGCGCCGGTACATTATTGGTTGATGTTTTATCCGGTAGAATGGTATTTGGCTAAATACACCGACACACTGATTACGATCAATAATGAGGACTATGCTAGGGCGAAAAAGAGGTTTGGCAAGCGATGCCATGATATTCAATACGTGCCGGGAGTGGGGGTGGATGAAAAAAGATTTAAGAAACAAATGACGGGGCAGGAGAAAAAAGCATTAAAAAGAAGTTTGGGGCTTAAAGCAAGTGATAGGGTGTTGATATGTGTGGGGCGATTAGACAAAAACAAGAACCAAGGATTTTTGATTCAAATTATGAGGAGGCTGGTTGACGAAGATAGTAAATACCATTTGCTACTAGTGGGGCCCGATGAAATAGACGGCGAATATCAAAAAATGGTGTCGAAATTATGTCTGGAGGGGAATGTACATTTTCTAGGATTACGAAAGGATATTCCGGAGTTATTGCAAATATCCAATGTGGCCGTGTCATCTAGTAAAAGAGAAGGTTTACCGGTGAATCTAATTGAAGCCGCAATGTTGGGGTTGCCGCTCGTGGCAACGGATTGTCGAGGCAATCGTGATATATGCGGAGCTAAAGGAGAGAATGCAATTGTAGGAGAGAAAAATGAGCAGGAGTTTATACGAGAGGTAGAGAAAGCAGAAAAGGTATATTCAAATAGAGACCGTAGAGTGTATGCAGCGAATTACGGCATGAAAAATGTATGTGAAATTATGCAAACGATATACGGAGGTATCGCATGAGTGATTTCGGAAGTCTTGTTTTTTACGTTTTCTCCTTCTTAATCTCCGCCATCCTTTATAATTTTTATTGTAAGCACAACCGAAAAATTTTCCTGTTCGTCGCGGCCCTAATCCCAATTCTGATTGGCGGCTTAAGATTTAATGTTGGGACTGATTATTCGAGCTATTATAACTACTATATGCATGGAAGTTTCGTTGATCCGGGTTTTTATTTGATTTCGTCTATCGCCAGGATGTTTGATAATTGCCAAGTCATGTTCTTTATATATAATGCCCTAACTTTGCTATTTGTGTTTTTGGGTATTGGAAATATGAAGAAAGAATGTAGACCTATCGCTTATTTGTGTTTCCTATTCTTGTTTTTCACCACAAGTTTTAATGCGATGCGGCAGATGCTAGCGGTTAGCATTGTTTTCTTCTCATATAAATATGCTATGAATAAGAAAATACTATCTTTTGTCATCTTAACACTAATTGCATCACTTTTCCATATTACGGCAATTTTTGGTCTGATAATATACCCATTGCTACGCATAAAACGGAGAGCAATTAAGGTTGCTGCCTCAGTTGCTGTGTTGTGCGTAGCGATTGGGTGCCAGGGCGTCATTGGCGGCATTTCAGAATTAAGCGCTTTTGAGCATTTCTCTATGTATCAAAATTATAATGGGTCTGGCTTTTCCAACGCCTCTTTCTTTTTCGAGCTATTAGTATTAGCGTATTTGGCAAGTTTTTATAGGCAGATAGCCAAGAAAGATGAATCATTCGCAGGGTATTTCTTTGTTTACTTTGTTGGTGTAATTCTTCTTTTGACTGGATTTTATAGCCCATTCGTGAAGCGTATTGCTTTATATTTTACCATATCCAGTATTACGCTATTGCCAGTTATTCCATTTTCGTGCAAAAACGGCAAGGATAAGATGCTCAATCAAGTGATTATAGTAGCTTTTATCATGAGTAGGTTCATTGTTCAGTCTTTTTTACTGGGCCAGGCAGACATAATACCTTATAACTGTGTGGGGTTGTGGTGATGGCAAAAATAGATATAATTATGGGGATATATAATTGCGAGGACTATCTTGCGGATAGTATCAATTCAATTCTGGGTCAAACTTTTACTGATTGGCGGTTAATTATGTGCGACGATGGCAGTACTGATTCGTCTTTAAAAATTGCACGAGAGTATGAAAAGAAGTACCCGACGAAAATAGTTGTTCTGAAAAACAAGCGGAATATGGGGCTAAACTATACACTGAATAATTGTTTGAGGCTTGCCGATGCTGAATATGTTGCAAGGATGGATGGCGATGATTTATCAAACCCTTGCAGGCTAGAAAAAGAATTGGATTTCCTTGCCAAGAATAAAGAGTATGCTTTTGTCTCGACTGCCGTTGAGACTTACGATAAAAAAGGGGTCTGGGGAGAACTATATTACAAAGAAAATCCCGACCGATATGATTTTCTCAAGATAAATCCATTTGCTCATCCTGCCGTAATGATAAGACGTGAAGCGCTAAAAGATGTGGGTTATTATTCGGTAGATAAAAGATTGATTAGGGTAGAGGATTTTCATTTGTGGTTTAAGCTATATGCTAAAGGTTATAAGGGTCACAACCTTCAAGAAATCCTATATTCTTATCGAGATGATCGCAACGCAACATTACGTAGGTCTTGGACGAATAGAAGAAATGAGTACTTTGTGCGGAAGATTGGATATAAAATGTTAAATATGCCAAGGCATCTAAGGTTCTATAAATACCGTCCGATAATATTAGCTCTATTACCAAAATCTGTATGTGAAAAATTACACAGAAATAGACTAAGGAGGAAATAGTCATGAAGAAAATCAGCATGCAAGAAAGACGAAAGATTTTACTAAACATGTTAGCGTATATCGATAATTTATGCAGATCTAACGGTATTAAGTATTCATTGATTGGTGGATCATTGATTGGCGCTGTTCGTCATAATGGGTTTATTCCGTGGGACGATGATATAGATATCATTCTAATGCCAAAAGATTATGAAAGATTACTAAAAATAATTGATAAGGGCGGGAAATATAGCCTATTGAAACCAAACCAGAAGGGTTATAATTATCCTTTTAAAAAACTCGTGGATAAAAAAACTGTTATTCTTGGAGACAGAAGCGGTGGAGATGGTTATGGTGTATTTATAGATATTCTCTCGTATCATTATGTTTCAAATAATGCACTAGCTCGGCGATGGGAGTTCTTCAGGCAAATGACATACAAGAAGCTCCTAGGCTTTTGCACCACAGACACTGGAAAGATTGCCGGTATGAGCTCTTTTCGCAAAGCCATAATATATGTTTGCAAGAAGGTTTTTTCTGTAAAATGGGTTTTGAGGAGATACATAAGGTGCTGTCAAAAGAACAAGGCAACTAATTATATCGTAAGTAACTGGCCTATATATGGTTTTAAGAAAGAAACTCAGAACGCTAAGTCCCTTAATCATTATATGGATGGTAATTTTGAAGGTCAAAAAGTCATGATATGTAGTGATTATGACGATGTGCTGCGTACTTCTTTCGGTGATTATATGGAGCTGCCACCAGTTGAAAAGCGCAAAAGCACACACATAGGAGTGGCATATTGGAGGAGTAAATAATGCAGTCCAAGATAAAGATTGCCTTTCTTGTCATTGCTCATAGCAA
Source organism: Candidatus Saccharimonadota bacterium (assembly GCA_017404335.1). Taxonomy (GTDB): domain Bacteria; phylum Patescibacteriota; class Saccharimonadia; order Saccharimonadales; family Saccharimonadaceae; genus Nanosyncoccus. The sequence continues at coordinate 101,033 of JAFRCN010000004.1, forward strand.
CGAGGGACAGCTCAATCTATTCATCAATCAACTTTTAGAATATGACAATAGTTATGTATTCGTGCATTTAGATAAAAAGAGCACTTTAGAAAAAGACCAAATTTTGAGCCACGAACGAGTAATCATACTTGAGGAAAGAGTCAATGTTTCTTGGGGGGACTATTCTTATATAAAAGTTGTAAAAATGCTACTAAACTATGCGAGTGAATATGCCGATTTTGATTACTACTCGCTGCATTCAGGGGTCGACCTAATGATAAAACCAGTACAAGCGTTGGTCGATTTTCTAAAAAAGGACGGAAGGGATGCCTACTTAGAGGTTGAAAAGATGCCGATTAGTGGCACTAAGCGATGTGGTCATATGGAAAGAATAGGCTTGTATTATCCGAGGTTTATGCGAAAGAAATATCGTTATAAAAGCTTTATGCGGTATCTGCGCTCGGCATATATGTCAACATATAAATACCTAGTATTCCCTAAACTCGATGATAGTATATATTGGTTTGGCTCGAGTTTTTTCACGATAAGTAAGAAAATGCTAGGTGATTATTATGCTTTTCTCTCGAGTAATGCAGATTACGATAAACACTTTTACAATTCATTGTGCGGGGATGAGATATACTTTAATACAATTTTCATGAATTCTAGAAATTGCGATATTGCCAGAGATAATAATCTGTTCTTCATAAAATGGAGCACCGTAGAAGTATATGCCGGCTCACCTCACACTCTTACAATGGCGGACAAAAAATCCCTATTGTATTGCAATGCATTCTTTGCTAGAAAATTCAATGAAGACGTAGACAATCGCATCATACAGTTTTTTGCAAAAAAATCAAAATGTTCGGAAATGGCAGAAGGGAGGACTAGGCGTGCTGAAGCGTAAAACTACGTTGTTAAACATGATATCAGCCCTCTTTCTACAAGTGGCCTTGATGTTGAATGGATTTATCATACCAAAATTGATCCTGGATGCGTTTGGGTCTGACGTGAATGGGTTGGTGGCATCTATAACCCAGTTCTTGCAGTATATTGCCTTGATTGAAGGAGGTATTACTGGCGTAATTACGGCGAAGCTTTATAGACCACTAACCGAAAACGATAGTGCAAAAATCAGTGCCATATTGAACTCGGCCCAAAGATTTTACAGAAGAATAGGCTACATCTTCATAATCTATGCTGTGGCTTTAGCTATTATTTATCCGTTAGCATTCAATACGGGGTTTAGTTTTATCTATGTGGCGTCGTTGGTTTTGATACTGTCGATTTATCTGATTATTCAATATATGCTATCACTGACATACAAAACTCTATTAACTGCCGATAAGAAAATATACGTCGTGTCCTTTACGCAAGCATTAATCAGAATTGCGGAAATCGTGTTGGCCGTTTTGGCAATTAAAATTTACCCTGAAATTCATTTCTTGAAGATACTGACTGGCGCGATTTTTATTGTTCAGCCCATCGTGTATACGCGCTACGTAAACAAGCATTATAATATCGATAAAAAAGTGGTTGCGGACAATGCTTTGATAAAAGGGCGTTGGAATGGATTTGCGATCAATACGGCGGCATTTATCCATAATAGCACCGATATCGCGGTGCTAACAATCTTTACTAATTTAGCTACAGTATCGATTTATAGCGTTTACGCATTGGTAACTAGCGGTATCAAAAATATCATTAACTCGTTGGTTTCTAGCTTGAATCCGACGCTTGGACATGCTTACGCGCGGAAGGATTTTGTTGATCTAAAACAGAAGATTGACCTATACGAGTATATCGTGTTTGCGCTAGTGTTCTTTGTATTCGGAGTGGCTGGGCTGCTAATTACGCCCTTTGTGATGATTTACACTGCGGGGCTGACTGATGCAGATTATTTTCAACCACTATTTGGCGTACTGCTAGTGATTGCCGAAGCGCTTTATCTACTAAAGTTCCCTCATCTTAATCTAGCTTATTCGGCGGATAAATTTAAGGAAATTTCAAAACCGGCTTTTATCGAAGCGGGGCTAAACATTATTATCTCTGTGGCGTTAGTGCCGTTTTTGGGAATTATTGGTGTGGCCATCGGCACGATTGCGGCAATGGCCTATCGGCTGATATTCCATGTGTATTATACTTCAAAAATTGTACCAAGATGGCGGCAGTGGTTTTTCTACCGAAAACTAATTATTTTTGTAATAGCAACCGAAATTGGGATTATGGTTTCTCTAACACTACCACTGCCGGAAAACACGATTTTTAGCTGGCTTTGGCATGCAGCAGCGTATTCCATAATTATCGGCATTCCGTTAGTGGTGGTTAGTTTGGTATTTTTCCGACCAGAGCTTAAATATTTTAAACATTATCTAAAAAGGAGATAAGCATGAAAAAAATAGCAATCATATTAGCGGGTGGTGTAGGAAATCGGACTGGGCAGGATATTCCAAAACAATTTTTAAATGTAGATGATAAGCCGATTATTATTTACACTCTAGAAGCATTTCAGAAAAACCCAGCGATTGATGAAATTGAAGTAGTATGTAGGGAGGGGTGGCATGATATTTTGTGGGCGTATGCGAAGCAATTTAATATCGACAAGCTAAAATATGTGATTACTGGAGGTGAAAGTTCGCAGGAATCAATCAAGCTGGGAGTATTTAATCTGGAGGGGGTACTAGAGAAAGACGATATTGTAATTATTCATGACGGAGTGAGGCCATTGGTAGATGAAGAGGTACTGCTAGATGTGGTGGCGGTATGCGAAAAATATGGTAATGCGGTGACTTCGCTGCCTTATAATGAGCAGATTTTTGTGGTGAATGAAAGTGATTCTGCGACAACGAATGAATATGTGCCGCGAGATACCTTGCGCAGAGTATCGACACCGCAAGCATATAAATTCGGCGAAATTGACGAAGCCTATCATTATGCTTTTGATAATAATTTCGGGATTGGTAATTCGACCTACGCTAACACTTTAATGGTGGATCTTGGCAAAACTTTACACTTTGCAGCGGGGTCAGATAAGAATATTAAAATTACCACTCGTGATGATATTGAGATATTTAAGGCTTATATTAAGGCCGATAAAGACAATGATTGGTTAAAATAAGATGCAAGACATGAAACAGTTGTATTTGGAAGATATTAAAAAGACAATCGAATCGTTCGTTACTATTGAATCGATAAAGAACTGGACTTTTTTCATAACTGGTGCGAATGGATTAATCGGAAGTTTTCTGATTGATATATTGATGTACTTGAACGCGAATAATGATTCAAATATCACGATAATCGCTAACTCACGTAGTAAAGAAAAACTAGAAAAGCGGTTTCCTGATTATGTATCAGATAAACATTTCAAGTATTACATCGGCGATATTAATAAACCTATTAATTGTGACGAAAAGGTCGATTTTATCGTAAACTGTGCAAGCAATACTCATCCCGTAGGATATGCGACTGACCCAATTGGGACTATCATGACAAATATCCAAGGGACGGCGAATGTACTGGATTTTGCGACGAAATGCAAAACCGCTAAAACTATATTTTTATCGAGCGTAGAGATCTATGGTGAGAATATTTATAATATAGAACGGTTTAAAGAAGATGAGATGGGGTATATTAATTGCAATTCTTTGCGAGCTGGATATAATGAAGCAAAAAGATGCGGAGAGACGCTGTGCCAAGCATATATCGAAAAAAATGGGATTGATGTTTCGATTCTGAGGTTACCGAGGACTTATGGACCGACGATGAAAATGGATGATTCAAAGGCTTTGTCGCAGTTTATTTTGAAGGCGGCGGCTGGCGAGGATATTGTTTTGAAGAGCCGAGGCGAACAGTATTTTTCGTATTTATATGTGGCGGATGTGGTAGGTGGGATATTGAAATGTCTAGTGGCGGGGAAGTGTGGCGAGGCGTATAACCTTGGAAATATCGAGTCTGATATTAGGTTGAAGGATTTAGCTGAGATGGTGGCGGAGATTGCAGGAGTGAAGGTGGTATATGATTTACCTGACGAAAAAGAAGCAAAGGGGTTCTCAAAAGCAACAGTCGCAAGATTGGATTATTCGAAGGCAGAGCATGAACTTGAGTTTCATCCTCGAGTCGACATTGAAAACGGTGTACGAAGAACGATTGCGGTTTTACGTGAAAAACGATAGCGTTTTTAGGGCTAGCATAAGCGAGGGGTAGGGGGTTGTAATATCTGGGATGGTGTGGTAAGTTTGGCGTATGAAAAAGAATGGAAGAAATGGGAGGATTATTATCCCTGCCAACAGGAAGCCTTGGCCTCACGAGCTGAGGACTGCAAGGATGCTTGCCGTTGCTGGATACTGTGTTGAGTTTTTGTCTGAAAAAAATTTGCACGCTCCAGATATCCTTTTGAATGGTGTAGAATATGAGATCAAATCTCCAGAAACTGGAAAAACGTCTTCATTGGAGCAATCAATCAGAACAGGACTTAAGCAATGCCCGAATGTGATTATCGACTCTTCACGCATGAAAATGCATGATGACCGAGTATGTAGGTTTCTTATAAAAAAATGCCGTGAGCAGAAACAGATTAAGAAAATGATTCTCGTGACGAAAACTGGCAACATAATTGACATTTTTGAGCTATTCTGATAGTATTATAAGTAACGAAGTCCTTGCAGGGCGCAGTATGCACTTAGCGCGAGGACTTCTTTTTTGTTATTTATGATAAGATGGAATAGTATGTCACATGTTTCGAAAAATAATCGTAAAAATGTTTGGAAGATTATTTCCGTATTGTTAGTGATTGTTTGGATGGTGATGATTTTTGTGATGTCGAATTTTCCGGCGGAGGTGTCGGATAGGCAAAGTGGCGTAGTAGTGGAGCTGACGAAAAAGATTTTTAATATCTCGACTGAGCAATCGGAGTTATTAGACAATTTGACGACTATTGTGCGGAAGTGTGGGCACGCTTTTGAGTATTTTGTGTTGGGCGTATTGCTGCTGAATATGCTTCGGCAGTTTTGGTCCGCGAAGCGTAAGGGCGGGTGGGCGAGGTATTGGTATTTGGCGGTGGTTGGTGCATCCATCTATGCAGTGACGGATGAGGTGCACCAGGCTTTTGTGCCGGGGCGTTCGTGCGAGCTGCGTGATGTCATAATTGACACCGTGGCTGCTGGTGTGGGGGTGGGAGTGGTGATGCTAATTAGGCGATGGCGGAAGGCCTTCAGCAATCGGGAAGATAAACAATTAATTGATGGTGTAGCATGATTTCGGTTGGGCGTGTTTTTGGGGAAATACGTCTAACCGTAAAAACAAGAAAAGTTCGCCCCTGTCGAATTACGGTTAAGCGTATATTGACAAAAATACGTCTAACCGTAGGATTTGATTACTTTGCTAATGATTTTTTGCATAAGCGTGGGGTAGGGGGTTGAAGATTTTGGGGTGATGTGGTAGGTTCGTTGTATGAAAACAATAGAGTTGAAACAGGTGCCGAAGAATCGGCAAGGGGGTTTTCATAAAAACGGCATCCGTTTAGAGCCACATGAGGAACGGACTGCGGAGTTTCTTACATTGTATGGTTTTAATATTGAAGTAATACGACCGATGAATACGCCGGAGGTACATAATCCTGATATTCTGATGAGCGGTACGATTTGGGAAATGAAGGCGCCAGAGTCTTCAAATCTTAAGACAATTAAGAAAAGAATACATGAGACATCAGAGCAGCCTAATCATCTCGTGCTTGATTTACGGAAGACTAGAAAGGATTATGAAAAAGTTGAGAGAGATGCGATTCGGCGTTTTCAAACAAACGCAGACTTAAGAAGAATGATCCTAATTACAAATGAGAAGAAAATACTAGATTTTAAAAAGTAACTGTGGTATAATGATGAGTATTGAGGGCGACCCCGTGGTTAAGTCCGCGAGGCCAAGCCCTCTTTTTTGTGTTTTTATTTTTGTTTTTAGCGTAAGCGTGGGGTGGGGGTTGAAGTATTTTTTAAACTATGATAGAAGTCTCTACAAGATAAATGGGAGATTTTATGGTTAAAAAAGATAAGGAGAGTGATAAAAGCGAATCATCTGCAATTATTAGTGAGTCGATGATCCGGGATAAGATATATACAATTCGTGGACAGCGGGTAATGTTGGATGCGGATTTGGCAGTAATATATGGGTACGAGACTAAGGCATTTAATTGACAGGTAAAGAACAACATCGAAAAATTCGAAGGGGAGGATTTTATGTTTCAATTGACACGTAATGAAGTGCGAAGCCTTTTGAGGTGCAAAAATTGCACCTCACGAAATGTCGCACTGTTTAGCGGCAATGAAGGTGGTACTCGATATTTACCATACGCTTTTACCGAACAAGGAATCTACATGCTAATGACGGTACTACGAGGAGAGCTTGCAACAAAGCAAAGTAGAGCGTTAATCAGAATGTTTAAGCAAATGAAGGATTATGTTTTAGATAATCAGGAAAAATTGGACTATCGGAGCAATCTTCAACTTGCATTAAAAGAGATTGGCGATTTACAAAGTATAAAAAAGTTAAATAATGATATCATCCGAATAGACAATCAGATTTCTGATGTTAATGAGAGACTTAATAATACCGTTACTAAATCTGAGATTTCACCGATTTTGCTAGATTTTAAGAATGGTGTAATACAAAAGGAATTTGTGATTATGGGTGGTGAACTATTAAAAGCAACAGATGTGTATACTGATTTGTATGCTAGTGCGAAGAAAAGCATTTATCTAATCGATAATTACATTAGCATCAAGACGCTCCGACATTTTTGTAAAGTAAAAGATGGCGTTGAAATAACGGTGTTTAGTGACAATTTAGGGAACTATCTACACTCTAGCGATTTAGAAGATTTTAAGAAAGAATTTCCACGAATTAACTTGAATTTTATCAGGTCAGAAAATGCAATACACGACAGGTTTATTATATTAGACTACAAAGAAAAAGACGAGAAAATTTATGTGTGTGGCGCTTCAGAAAAGGACGCTGGGAAAAAACTGACGACGATAAAACTTTTTGACGATCCTGGGTTGGCAAGCATAGTACATGATGTGGTGAAAAGACTTAAGATTAATCCGAGTTTACAGTTGGAGTAGATTATGTTTAAGCTTGAATTTTTGGGGAAAATGGGGTATAATTTGTCAGCATTTGAGCGATTTTATTCGTTCGACGGATTGTGATATTATATATAATATATGAAGACCCTGTTTAGAGTTTTGAGAGTTCTGTTATTGGTCGCGCAGGCGGTCGTGGCGGGGATTTTGGTGTTTTCGCTTGTACGGATGAATATTTTGGGGTCAAGATGGATTGTACTAATCATCGCGGGGCTAGTCGGGGTGTTTATGCTCTGTGCGCTGGGGCTAATGCTAGCCTATCGGGCGGAGAAAAAGAAGGCAAGAATCGACGGAGAAAATGGGGTGCCGAAGATAAAAACCGGGATAATAATTACTAGAGTTGCTTGCGGAGTTTTGTCTATTGCGTCGATTGTTGAGTGCGTGTTTCTATATCAATATACTGAGTCGATTAACCATCTTTTTGACAAGATTTCGGTAGCCGCGCCGGAAGGTGAGGAAAAGGAGGAAGCTGGCGAGTTCGAAAAGCCGTTTATTGTTTATATTTCGGGGAGCGATTCGCGCGAGAATGTTGAAGACCCGACAGCGCGCTCGGATGTCAATATCGTAGCCGTAGTTAATCCAAAGAAGGGGAAAATTCTACTCGCGTCGGTACCGCGCGATACTTATGTGCAACTACATGGTACGGAAGGACTAAAGGACAAGTTGACGCACGCGGGGCTTAGGATGTATTATGACGCCGATATGAGTAAACTGACAATGGAAGATTATTTGGGGATTAAGATTGATTATACGGTAAAGGTGAGTTTTGATACGGTGGTGAGTGTGGTTGATGAACTTGGTGGGGTGGAGATATTTTCAGATACAGCGTTAAATCTTAAAGTGGAGAAAAAGAATAAAACGTGCCATATAATATATGGTTTACAAACGGTGGATGGGGATTGCGCGCTGAGGTTTTCGCGTGAACGGAAGTCATATTATCGAGGCGATAAGCATCGAGGCGAAAACCAGCAGGAAGTTTTGACCGGTATTATCAACAAGCTGTCGAGCTCGCGAGATTATGTTTTAAAACTCCCGACGATTTTGGAAATTGCGGCGGATTCGTTTGAAACTTCGTTTAGTCGAGACGAGATTACGACGCTGATTCGGAAGCAACTTGAGGAATCGATTGCTTGGCAAGTCGAGTCGGTTTCGGTAGATGGAGAAGGACAACTATTGCCAACCTATACCTATCCGGAGATGGAGCTTTATGTGATGATTGCGGACGAGGAATCACTTGCGGGAGTGAAGAGCAGAATAAACGAATACTTAGAGACTGACAAAAAATAAGCATAAAAAATACCATTTTTTGAATTTTGTGCTATAATAGGGAAAAAGAAAAGCATATCTATGGAAGAAATAAATATTAAAGATTTTGTGGTTTATTTAAAGCGCTATATTTTGGCGTTCATTATTACGATTGCGGTTGCGGTGGCTGGGGCGGCGGTTTACGACACCACGTTTAAAAAACCGATTTACCAAGCGCAGACGACGATTGTTGTAGCAAAGTCTGGCGACGCTGAGGCGAGTGTGGCGACGACTTTAAACGATATTAATGCGAGTCAGAAGTTAGTGGCAACTTATAGTGAGATTGCAAAAAGTGAGTTAGTCTTAAATAAAGTAATTGATAATTTGAGTTTACGAATTCATACGAAAGATTTAAGTAAAAGAATTACGATTAAACCGGTTGACGATACCTCGATTATTAGTATTACGGTTAAGGATTTAGAGGCTAATTCTTCGGCGACGATTGCGAATGAGATTGCAAAAGTTTTTTCGGAAGAAATTGGAAACATTTACAAGGATAGAACTTATAATGTAAGTCAGCTTAGCGTTGCAGTAGCGCCAAGCGCGCCTTCGAATAATACTTTGACGCGTGATTTAATTTTGGCGGTAGCGGTGGCGATTCTAGCGGTCGGTGGGTTTGCTTTTCTTAGATTTTATCTTGACGATACGGTTAAACATCGTGACGATGTGGAGAAAATATTTAAATTACCGGTTGCGGGTAGCATCTCGAAGAGTGATATGAAGATGAAAACTAGTGAGCTGATGGTCGCTAAATACCCGAAATCGATTGTTTCGGAAAACATTAAGAGTTTAAGAACGAATCTTCAATTTACGGCGGTGGATAAGAATTTAAAAACTATTTTAGTGACTAGTACGAACGCAGAAGAAGGGAAAAGCTTTGTAGCATCGAATCTTGCGATTTCGTTCGCGCAGGCAGATAAAAGAGTGCTTCTAGTGGATTGTGATTTAAGAAAAGGCCGCGTGCATCGACTGTTCAAGCTATTCAATAATGGTGGGTTGTCTAACCTTTTGACTGATAATCTGAAAAATTTTGCTAGTTATATTCGTCCGACCAATATTAATAATTTAGACGTTATTACTTGCGGGACTTACCCACCGAACCCGAGTGAGCTTTTGGCTTCGCAAAAAAATCGAAGGTTGATTTCGGCGCTCAGGAAGTATTACGATATTATTATATTTGATGGCGCTCCGGTTGGAGGATTGGCGGACTCGGTAATTCTTTCGAGCTTTGTGGACGAGACTTTGATCGTGGTAAAAGATGGTAATACTTCGCGGAACGACTTAATGGCGGTGCGGGATTCGCTCGAGAAAGTTGGAGCGAAGATTGCCGGTGTGGTGTTTAATATAGTAAGTCATAAATCATCGAAATATTATTATTACGCTAGCGATTCCGAGCAAGATATTAAATGATAGATATACACTCGCATATTATTCCGGGAGTCGACGATGGGGCGGAGACTTTGGTTGATAGTGTGGAAATTATAAGGGAGTTAGCATCTCAAGGGGTGACGGATATTATTGCGACGCCACACTTCGTCGAGGGGTCGGTTTATGAATCGCCGAGGGAGAAGAATAAAGAACTTTTTAGGGAACTTCTTCAGCTACTTAAGGAGCGTGAAGTCGACGTAAACCTTTATCTAGGAAATGAAATTTATATTACGGAGCGAATTGATCAACTAATCAAGGACGGGATGGTTTCGACCTTAGCGGATAGCAAGTATATTTTAGTTGAACTTCCGTTAAATGGCGAGTATTCGAATTATGAAGATATTTTAGAAAGTTTAGGGTATTTCGGGTATCAAGTGATTCTGGCACATCCAGAGAGGTATGGGATTTTTCAGGAAGATTATTCCAGGCTAATGAATCTATGCGAGATGGGGATTTTACTACAATGTAATATCGGAAGCGTGATAGGAAAATATGGAAAAGACGTCAAAAAACAAGTCAAAAGATTGATGAAGGAAAAGAGAGTGTTTTGTTTTGGGAGCGACATGCACCATGCGCGGGGTAAGAACGAGATTGTTCGGGCGATGAAAAAAATGCGAAAGTATTATAACGATAGTGAACTAGAGCGGGTTTTGGTAAAAAATCCGCGAAGCATCTTGAAAAATTCTTAAAGGTGTGCTATAATGGAAGGGTTATACCTAGACGAAAGGATAGGTCCGCTTCTTGAATTGCGGAAACCGGCCTATAAGTCTAGTTTTAATCGTGCGTTTTGCTTGGTGTACAGAGGCAAAACTCACAAAAAAGCGCTTATAGGGCGCGTGGAGAAAACCTAGAATCATCTAGGGGTAAAATTAAAGGAAAGGAATAGGATGCAAGTCATTCTCGGCACCAAAATTGGTATGACCCAGATTATCGGCGAAGATGGTGTAGTTACTCCGGTGACTATTCTGCAAGCCGGTCCGTGCGCAGTGACTCAGATAAAAACTGTCGAAACCGACGGTTATAATGCTGTGCAAGTGGGCTACGGTCAGGGTAAGAATCTGAGCAAGTCGGTTTCCGGCCACGTAAAAAAGGCTGGTGAAAATATTAATCCTAAAGTCTTGAAGGAGTTTCGCGTTGAGGCGGTTCCGGAAGGCATGAAGCTTGGGGATACCCTGACGGTCGAAAGTTTCAAGTTAGGGGATAAGGTTGCAGTGACTGGTACGAGTAAAGGTAAGGGGTATGCTGGTACGGTAAAGCGCTGGAACTTTAACGAATCTCGCAATACACATGGTTTTAAGGGCGACATTCGTAAAGTTGGTTCGATTGGTTCGATGTATCCGCAGAAAGTTTGGAAAGGTAAGAAAATGCCTGGACGAATGGGACACGATACGGTTACGGTTAAGAATTTAATAGTAGCTTATATCGATGCGGAAAATAATCTAATCGGCCTAAAGGGCGCAGTGCCTGGCCCGCGCAAAGGAATCGTAAGCGTAGAGGGAAAGGAGTAATATGGCTTTAAATAAAGATATTTTCGGTTTAACTGTAGAAAATCATGAACTCGTAAAACTCGCTTACGATGCATATCTGGCTAATTCGCGTAGTTCGCACGCTAAAACTTTGAAGCGGGGTGAAGTATCTGGCGGTGGCAAGAAACCTTGGAAGCAAAAAGGGACTGGTCGCGCGCGATTTGGTTCGACGAGGAACCCGATTTGGCGTCATGGTGGCGTGGCATTTGGGCGAACGGGCGAAGAAAACTTTACCAAGAAGATTTCGAAGTCTTCGAAACTGCTCGCGGTAAGGCAAGCTTTGTCAATGAAAAATGCAGATAAGGCGGTGTTTACTTTAGCTAAGGACGTTAAATTGACTGGGAAGACTAAGGACGCAGCGAAAGTACTCAAGGATATGAAACTAGAAGGCAAGAATGTACTCGCGGTCGCGGCGGAGAAGACTCCGGAAGTTCTACGTTCGACGAATAATCTTCCGAATGTAAAATTAGTACGCGCGACTTATCTAAATGTATTCGATATCATGAATGCGGACGCGGTAGTATTTTCGGAAGCGGCTTTGAAGGCTACGGAAAAATGGCTTTTAGGAGAGGAGAAGTAAGATGGCGGAAAAGAAGAGTGATATTAAGTTGAATATTTTAGAGCCGAGAGCGACTGAAAAGAGCTATCTCGAGCAGACGAACCGAATCTACGTTTTTCCGGTAAAGAAGACTATGGGGAAGCAAGAAATTGCGAAGATGGTCGAGGAAGAATTTAAGGTTACGGTGACGGATGTGCGAACTTTGATTCGCAACGGTAAAAAGACGAAGTTTAGCAAAGGTAAGCACGCATATCCTGGGATTACACATCGACAGGATAAAAAGTTTGCTTACGTTAGATTAAAGCAAGGTGATTCGATTCGTGTATTCGATGAGCCTGAAGATAATAAAACCAGCGCAAAGGAAGCCCCGAAGGCTGAGAAAGCTAAAAAGGCGGACAAGAATGCAGGTAAGGAGAATAAATAATGGCAATTAAAGCATATCGCCCGATTACACCGGCGCAACGTCAAAAGACGACCGAAGATTACGATCAGATTACGACGAACAAGCCGATGAAATCGTTACTTGCGGCGAAGAAACAACAGGCTGGAAAGAACAACCAGGGCCGAATTACGGTGAGGCATCGCGGGGGCGGAGTTAAGAGACACTATCGTATTGTGACTTATAAGCTCCCAACGAATTTGACATTTACCGTAGAGGAAATCGAGTATGACCCGAATCGTTCGGCTCGAATTGCTCGGGTGAAGGACGAAAACGGAGTATATTATTATGTACTCGCGGATACGAAGATGACTAAAGGAACGACGTTTAAGACGGGAAATGAAATCGAGGTCGAGGATTCTTCGAGAATGCCGCTCGAGAACATTCCGGTCGGTACGTTTGTTTACGCGGTCGAGTTAACGCCGGGTAAAGGCGCGCAGATGGTCCGCGCGGCTGGGGCTTCGGCGCAGTTAATGGCAAAAGAGAATGGTTACGCTACGCTGAAGATGCCGTCTGGCGAAGTGCGCAAAGTTTTGACAACTTGCGAAGCTTCGATCGGAACGGTTTCGAACGTTCAACACCAAAACGTGAAGATTGGCGCCGCGGGTCGAAAGCGCCGTAAGGGTATTCGCCCGACGGTGAGAGGTGTTGTAATGAACGCGACGGACCACCCGCACGGTGGTGGTGACGGTGGTCGTCACGGTTCGGGTAAAGCGCCGAGGACGCCTTGGGGTCAACTTACGCTTGGATACCGTACTCGTCATAATAAGAAAACTAATAAAATGATCGTGCGCAGTCGCCACGAAGGAAAGAGGAAATAATGTCGAGGAGTCTTAAGAAAGGTCTATTCGTAGACTATAAACTCGCGAAAAAAGTTGCCGCACTTTCCAGCGAAGATCGCACCGTAATTAAAACTTGGGCGCGTCAGTCGACGATTTCTCCGGAGATGGTCGGTCGAACAATTGCCGTGCATAACGGTAAAGTTCACGTCCCGGTATTTATTTCGGAAAATATGGTGGGTCACAAGCTTGGTGAATTTGCGCCAACTCGTAAATTTAAGCGCCATGGTGGTAAGAAAGCAGCGGAAGCAGCGGCGGCGAAAGGAAAGGCGTAAAATATGGCAGATACTTATTTTGCACATGCATACGAAAAAGGAATCGACTCTATGCCGAGGAAGACTAGTATAGTCGCTTCGCTGGTTAGGGATCGATACGTGGCGGATGCGGTAGTGATTTTGGAAAATACGCCGAGAAGGGCTGCCCGGGCAGTTTTGAAGGCGGTAGAGAGCGCAAATGCGAATTTACTCAATAATTCGAAGGTTTCGATTGATCCGAAAACTGTTCGGATTGCGAGAATTTTTGTAACGAGCGGGACTCGGATTCGTCGGTATGTGCCGGCGTCGCGTGGTCGTGCGCTTCCATATGAGAAGATTAGTAGCAATATATTCGTCGAGGTCGCCGGCGAAGAGAAAGTAAAGAAAGCTGCCGAGAAAAAGGCAGAAGCGAAGGAGAAAAAGTAATATGGGTCAAAAGGTTAATCCCATCTCTTACCGTCTCCAAGTCAGCAAGGACTGGTCTTCGAAATGGTTTGTCCGTAAGAGTGACTTTAAGCGCTGGCTTGTCGAAGACGACAAAATTCGCAATTTAATCGAGGAACGCTATAAAGCTCGTCCGACGGTTGCGCGAATTAATATTGAACGCTCCGCAAATCTTACGACGATTACGATTGCAACGGCTAAAGCTGGCGCGGTAATCGGTAAGCAAGGCGCGGGCATTAACGAGCTGAAAGCTCAGCTCGAAAAAATCGTCGAAGGTCCGATTCGGATTAACGTCGAAGAAGTAAGAAAACCAGAGCTTAACGCGAAATTGGTTGCGGAGAATATCGGTTTTCAGCTTGGTAAACGGATGAATTTCCGACGAGCAGTCAAGATGGCGCTTCAGTCGTCGATGAATGCGGGCGCGAAGGGGGTTCGTATTGAGGTTGCTGGGCGTCTAAATGGCGCGGAAATGAGCCGACGCGAAAAGTTTATTGAGGGTTCGGTTCCTCTACACACTTTGCGCGCGGATATCGATTTCTATTGCCATCATGCGCCGACAATTGCCGGAATTGTGGGGGTAAAGGTCTGGATTTATAAGGGGGAGAAATAATCATGGCTATTTTACTTCCAAAGAAAACTGCGCACCGCAAGGTCCGCAAGGGCAAAAACGAAGGCGTCGCGACGCGCTGTAATACGGTAGCGTTTGGCGACTACGGGCTAATGTCGCTTGATAACGAGCGGATTAACTCGCGTCAGATTGAGGCGGCTCGCCAGGCGATTACGCGTTATATTAAGCGTGGTGGTAAAATCTGGATTCGGATTTTCCCGCATACGCCGGTGACCAAGAAGCCGTTAGATGTAAAAATGGGTTCGGGGAAGGGTGAACCGCAGTTTTATGTTGCTAAGGTTAAGGCCGGTACGGTGATGTTTGAAATTGCCGACGTAACCGACGAGCAGGCGAAAGAAGCTTTGCGTTTGGCGTCGCACAAATTGCCGGTCAAATGTAAAATTATAAAGAAAGAGGAGTTCTAAGATGGCACACACTTTAATTGGGACTGTGACTTCCGATAAGCGCGATAAGACCATTACCGTCTCCATCGTGAATCGGGAAACACATCCGTTGTACCGAAAACAATACACTAAAACTCGTAAATACACCGCTCACGACGAAAAGAACGAAGCAAAAATGGGCGACCGAGTTGAGATTGTGCAGGTTGCACCGATTTCGAAGACAAAGTCGTTTAAGCTGGTTCGAATTATCGAAAGATCGCGTGGGACAGTTGAGCTTAAAGAAGATGTAAACACCGTCGCGGAAGAGAAAAAGGTCGGCGCGGACGAAGCGGTAAGACAGGCTCGGGTTGCTGAAAAGAAAGCCGAGAAGTCTGAAGGGGAGGAAGCGTAATGATTCAACAAGAAACAAGACTCAAAGTTGCGGATAACTCGGGCGCGAAAGAGCTTGGCGTGATTCGCGTACTGGGCGGAACTAGGGCGAGGTATGCTCGGGTTGGCGACATCGTCACCTGCTCGGTCAAAGACGCTTCGCCGACCGGTAACGTCAAGAAAAAGGCGGTCGTAAAGGCGGTAATTGTCCGAACGGTAGCGCCGATTCGACGCCCGGATGGTTCGACGATTCGTTTCGACGAAAACGCGGCGGTACTTGTCAACGAAGATAAAACTCCTAAGGGAACACGTGTGTTCGGACCGATTCCTAGGGAGCTTCGTGATGCAGGATTTACCAAGATTATTAGCTTAGCTCCGGAGGTACTCTAATATGGCACAGAATTTAAAGATTAACGATAAAGTTTTAGTAATTTCTGGTAGCCATAAGGGTACGGAAGCTAAGATTGCGAAAGTTGATCCGAAAGCCGGGAAGGCTTACCTAGAAGGGGTTGGATTAGTCGAACGACATCTAAGGAAATCCTATCTTAATCCGGCTGGCGGTAAGAAAACCGTTCATCTCGGGATTGATTTATCGAATTTGAAGTTAGTTGAGGGGGCGAAATTCGTGAAGTCTTCTGTGAAAAAAGTTGACAAAGAGGATAAGAAAGCTAAGAAAGCTAAGAAAGCTAAGAAAGGAGCTAAATAATGGCGGAAAAGAAAACGGCTGCTAAAGCGACCAAGACTACGACCAAAACTGCAAATTCTGCGGTTAAAACTACGAAGTCTAGCGCTAAAGCACAACCACGCCTAAAGGCTCTCTATAATTCAGAGCTAAAGGCGAAACTTTTAAAAGAGCTTGGGCTCAAGAATATCAATCAAGTTCCGGAACTTAAGAAAGTGATTGTTTCGGCTGGGGTTGGTAAAAAGCGCGAGGACAAGAAGTATACCGAGACCGTAGAGTTAAC
This sequence comes from Candidatus Saccharimonadota bacterium, assembly GCA_017404335.1. Taxonomy (GTDB): domain Bacteria; phylum Patescibacteriota; class Saccharimonadia; order Saccharimonadales; family Saccharimonadaceae; genus Nanosyncoccus. Next base: position 117,284 of record JAFRCN010000004.1, read on the forward strand.
GCTTGCGAAAATTACGGGTCAGGCAGCGACTTCGCGCCTTGCGAAAAAGTCGATTGCGACCTTTAAGATTCGAAAAGGCATGGGGGCGCCGGTAGGCTATCTCACGACTTTACGAAACGACAAGATGTATGAATTCGTTGATCGGTTGATTAATATTGCATTACCACACGTGCGGGATTTTCACGGCGTGTCGCGTAAAGCTTTTGATGCGCAAGGAAATTACAACTTAGGGCTAAGAGAGCAAACAGTATTCCCGGAGATTACTTTTGAGGATGCTTCGGTTCTTCATGGTCTTGAGGTTACGTTTATAATTAAAAATGGTTCAAAGGAAGGAAGCACTAAATTGCTAGAACTCTTCGGAATGCCGTTTGAAAAGGAGAATAAATAGATGGCTAAGAAATCTGCAGTTCTCCGCGATGAAAAGCGGCAAAAAATGTATGACAAATATAAAGATAAGCGCGCAGCGTTAAAAGCGGCGGGGGATTTGGAGGGACTCCAGAAGCTTCCGCGAAATAGCTCGCCGACGAGGCTTAAAAATCGAGATCTTCTCGATGGGCGTCCGCGAGGTTACATGCGCCGATTTGGTTTGTCTCGTATTAACTTCCGGGAAAAAGCTTCGAAAGGCGAAATTCCTGGTGTAACTAAGAGTAGCTGGTAGGAGAAAGGAGAGAAATATGTCATTACAATCTACAGACCAAGTTGCTGACCTAATTACGCGAATTCGTAACGCGGTAATGGTAGGCAAGAACGAAATTCTCGTCCCGACTTCTAAATTGAAGGCTGGGGTGGTAGAGGTTTTAGCGAAAAATGGCTATGTGTCTAGCTTTGAGGTGGTCGACGGGGCGCCGAGGGGAACGTTAAAAGTCGTCATCAATGAGCCGGGAACTATCGCTAAGATTAACGATATTTCGAAGGTTTCTAAGCCGGGCCGAAGAGTTTATTCTTCCGCTGAGGATTTACCGACGATTAAGTCTGGGCGGGGGATGGTGATCGTTTCGACTTCGAAAGGTCTCATGACTGGTCGTGAAGCGAAGAAAAATCGTCTTGGTGGCGAAATCTTAGTGAAAGTTTGGTAAAAAATATCAGATTTTAAAGCTTGGACTTGTCCGCTTGTAATTTTTACAACGTAAGTCAAGAAAAAATGTCCTTATATTTGGGACATTTTTTCATTGTTAAGTTGTAAAAATTACGCGGACAAATCTGGTCTAAATCTCATTCATGCTTTAAAATCTGATATTTTTTACCATGTTTTTATCCACAAAACGCTTATCGTTGCATTTTTGAAATTGATTTGTTAAGATGAGGGCATTAATAGCAGTTTAAAAATCGAGGGTGTGGTGAACTTATTGTTTATTCGATTGAGTAAAGGAGAATAAAGGATGAGAAAATTGTTCGGTAAGACCAGCAAGGTCTTACAAATTTTCTTGGCCATAATATTAACTTTACCTATAACTGTTACTATCCCGGTAAGTGCAGTGGATGGCCCCACTGTACAAAACCCGGCGCTAAAGGTGTTAGATAACGGTGCGAGCCTGTCGAAGACGGTGGAGGCAGTCGAAGGCTACGCAAATAGGTGGAAAATAACGCTAAGGATAGAGTCCCCAGTTATAAAGACCACATCCGATACGATTTTGGTGATTGACCGCTCGGGTAGTATGAGCGGCAATAAGCTAAGCTCGGCGAAGTCGGCGGCTGCTACTCTGGCTCAAGAATTATTGCCAGAGGGAAATGAGCTAAATAGGATTGCGGTTTTGTCGTTCGGAGAAGATGCTACGACGAATGTTGGTTTTTCTTATGATTATGGCGTTGTTCGAAATGCCATAAATGGGATTACGGCGGGAGGCGGAACGCACACACAAGCCGGAATGTATAAGGCTGCGGAACTCATAAGCACTTCGACGGCAGACCACAAAAATATAATTTTGCTATCTGACGGAGAGCCGACGTTTAGTTACGGGATAGATAGTCCGGAAGATTATTTGGTTAAATTTTCCGAAAACAGTTATGGGGTGGGTATGTATGAAACGAGTTCTGATATTCCAGTGACGGCTTTTCGATATGGTAGTAGAGTTGGGAATGGTTCAAACATCCGTACGAGGTTTGAGACTGGGTGTCTTTGGACTCAATTATGTTATTATAACCACGGGAACTCAGCGATTTCTGAAGCAGGGTTTTATAAAGAGAGTGGGGCGGGCAGTTTATACACGATAGCGTTAAACGTGAATGATGAAGGAAGAGAAGTTTTAAGGAAGATGGCTACACCTGGGAAGTATTATACTGCTAGCCCAAGTGAGCTAGAGGTGATTTTTAAGGAAATTGCCGGCAGATTATCGTCGGTGATTTATTCGGCGAGCGTATATGATGAAATGGGAGATGGAGTGGAAGCTAAAGTCAACACGGGGCATGCTAGTAGCCTAGGCTGGTCGCCAAAATTGGAGTTTGATGAGAAGCTAGAGAAATACGTAGCAGAGTATAGCTACGAAATTACAGTGAATCAAGAAATATTGGAGGCTGAGAATGAGAACGGATTTTACAAGGCAAACAAGCGGGCAGTTTTAACGTACAACGAAGGAGAAAGGGCGGAGTTTCCAGTACCAAGAATTAAACCATATGTAGTTAAGGTGAATAAGGAGTTGGTTGGACAGGAATGTGTGGAATGTGTCTTTGGTTTTGAGCTAATTCGTCCGAATGATAGTAGGCTGTACTTTGAAGCAAAGGCCGGCGAAATACATAATATAGTCGAAGAATTCCCATATGGTAAGTATTCGGTAGTCGAAACGGTGACAAAGAATAATCCGGTTAAATTAAATGAGTATCTTACAGAATATGTCGGAGGTGATTTTGTAATTGATGTAAACCGTCTAGAATTTCATGAGGTGAAAATAAAAAATGTTTATGAAACAGTCGATATCCTGGCGACGAAAAAGTGGAACGATGCGAAAGATAAAGACAATTTGAGGAAGGATTATGATTTATTTGTAGCGGTAAAAGAGGAGGAAAGATATGTTGATTTCGCGAAAATTGGGACTGAAACCGAGCAGATATTTAGATTCGAGTCTTTGCCGAAGAATCGCGATGGTCAAGAAATACAATATTCGATCGAGGAGGCGGAAAATTGTGATAGAACAGAGGATGAGTTAATCTGTGAGACTTTTGATGGGGACGAGAATTATAAGGTGAAAATAGACGGCATGACGATTACGAATATTCATATTCCAAAAACAATTGAAGTAAATGATGGAGGATTCGGCGGGGTGACGGTTCCGCTTCGTCCTGAAACGGGAGTAAGACCTAACACAAAAACCAGCCAAAAGATGGATGCGGATGTAAGTTCGGGAGAGAATAAAGGTGTGGCTAGACAAGAAAGCTTTGGGACTCTAGCTATTGTATCTGTTGGTGCGCTAGTTATGGTGATTATGTGGGGAGTGAGCAGGCGAAGGGCGTAGAAGTATCACTATGGACCAAAAATCCCTCGGAAGCGGGGGATTTTTGGTTTACTTTTTAGGGAAAGTATGGTATAATGGTAAGGATATTAACATAAAGGAGACAAATGAGTCGAATCGGAAAACAGCCCATCGAAATTCCGGCGGGAGTGACAATCACGGTCGGCGACAAAGAGATTACTGTCGCAGGCCCGAAGGGTCAGCTCATCGTCCCGGTACAACCGAAAACTAAGACTTCGGTTGAGGGCACTACGGTTACGGTCACCCGTGAGGATGACGAACCAAAATCTCGTGCTTGGCACGGCTTACAACGCGCATTGCTTAATAATGCCGTAGTAGGCGTGACTAAAGGTTATGAGAAAAAACTAGAAATTAACGGCGTAGGTTTTCGTCTATCTGGTGGTGGACAGGAAATCGAAATGGCGCTTGGGTTTTCGCACCCGGTAAAATACAAAGCGCCGGAGGGTGTACAACTTGCAACTAATAAGATGGAAATAACGGTTTCCGGGATTGACAAGCAAAAGGTTGGTCAAGTTGCAGCGGAAATTCGCGCCCTGAAGAAGCCTGAGCCTTACAAAGGTAAAGGTATTAAATATGTCGACGAAGTAATAATTCGAAAGGCAGGAAAGGCGGGTAAGAAATAATGAAAAGTATTTTTAGAGCAAAAAGAACGCGCGCCAAGATTCATGGCACGGCAGAACGCCCGCGACTCACGGTTCATTTTAGCAATCAACACATTGTTGCGCAGGTAGTTGACGACGACAAGAAGACGACTTTGTGCTATGCGACTACGGTTGGTAGTAAAATGACTGGCACTAAGACGGAAAAAGCAGCGAAGATTGGTGCAGAAATTGCGAAAAAAGCAAAAGCTGTGAAAGTTTCCAAGGTCGTATTCGATCGTGGTTCTAAATTATATGCTGGCAGAATGAGCGCTCTGGCTGACGCTGCTCGCAAGGAAGGATTGGAGTTTTAATTATGCCAGAAACTGAAAAGAAAGCCCCGAAGGTAATTAATAAGTCCGGTACTTTAAAAATGACGGACGAGACGGCGGCGAAAAAAGAAGTCCGGGATATTTCCGGTCGTAGAATGGAGCGCCGAAATCGACGCGATCGCGTGCGTGCGGATGCTGGCCCGAAAGAGTTTGACGAGATAACCATCTCGGTGGATAGAGTTTCGAGAACGGTAGCTGGCGGTCGCAGAATGCGATTTAAAGCTTTAGTTGCAATGGGAAATCATAAAAATAAAGTTGGAATTGGTGTAGCTAAAGGCAACGACGTAACGACGGCGGTAGCGAAGGCTGGACGCAAGGCGAAGAAGTCGATGATTACGTTTAATATGGACGGTGAGACGATTTGCCATGAAACGCGGACAAAGGTCACTGGAGCGGACGTTTTAATGAAACCGGCGGCGCCTGGTACTGGGATTATCGCGGGCGGTACGGTACGTTCGATTATGGGCCTGACTGGGGTGAAGAACTTGATTTCGAAGTCGCTCGGTTCGACTAATAAAGTTAACATTGCGTATGCGGTGATTGAAGGTTTGAAACAACAGGTCCCGAGGAAAGAATGGACGGGAGTAAAGTCGGATAAGAAGGAAGAGAAAGTAGCTAAAGCGGAAAAGAAGACTACCAAGAAGTCCACTAAGAAGGAGGACAAGTAATGAAATACAATGATTTAGTAGTAGAGAAAAACACGAGACCTTCTCGAAAAGGTCGTGGTATTTCGGCTGGGCAGGGTAAGACGGCTGGACGTGGAACGAAGGGTCAGAAAGCTCGAACCGGTCATTCTAAAATGCCGGCTGGGTTTATGGGTGGACAACGGGCAATTATGCAGGCGGTTCCGAAACTCAAAGGCTTTAAGTCTTTCCATACCAAGGCGGAGGTTGTCTATACGGATAGATTAAACGAATTATCTGGAAAAGTTGATAACTATAAGTTAGCGGAAGCTTCGCTTGTTTCGTCGCCGTTTGTGAAGGTGAAAGTGATTACCCGAGGCGAATTAACGGCTAAAATTGACTTAGAGACACAATTTGCTTCGAAGTCGGCAATTGAAGCGATTAAAAAAGCTGGTGGAAGTTTTAAAAAAGTTGCAATAATTGCAAAACCCAAAAAAGAAGCTGAATAAAAGCTTAAAAAATCAAAAATAGTCTCCAAATAAGAGACTATTTTTGATATAATAGAGAAAATAAGTAGTGGAGTTTTTATGGAAGAAAAAGAGTTAAAGACAAGCGTAAAGCAGAGAATTATTATTGCTCTGATTGCGATTGTAATGGTGGGTTCAATGATTGCAGGGTATGCAATAATTATTATGAATGGTGGGAAATCTAGTGGTTCTACTTTGGGGGCGGAGGGGGAAGTTGACGAGGCGAAGATAGCGGAATATGAAGAAGCGTATAACGCGAAGGTGAAAGAGTTTCAAGAAATATCGAAAGCGGATTTTGATAAGTTCGTTTCTTATCGTTCGGAGGTAAAGGCCTACAACGAAACCGCGGCGAATACTAGCGGGGTAGAAACGAAAGACTTATTAAAGGGTTCGGGTAAGAAATTAGAAGAAGGTGATACGGATTATTTGGCTTACTATATTGGTTTTTGTGCGGATGAGTCGATTTTTGATTCGTCGTTTGACAACAATGATAATCCAAAAGGTTTCACTAGGGCGCTTAATGCCAGCATGGGTTTAATTGAGGGGTGGAATGTAGGTGTGGTTGGAATGAGGCTTGGCGGGGTTAGAGAAATTACGGTACCTGGAGAATTGGCTTATGGAGATTCGACGGAAATTTGTGGTGGGTATAATAAACCTTTGAAATTTATCATTATGGCGGTTGCGAATGAAGACCCACTGAAGAAGATTACAAGCGAACTAGAAACGGCGAATATGCGACTTCAATACGCTTACTACGGGATGGACTACGATAGTTTGGGCGAAGAATAAGAGGAGGTTGAAAAATAAAATGAGGTGTGGTATATAGGGGAATATGGCGAAAACGTTTTTCTTCTATGATTTAGAGACTTCGGGTTTAAAACCGCGCGAAGACAGGATTATGCAGTTCGCGGGGCAGAGGACTTCGATGGATTTAGAGCCGATTGGGGAGCCGATTAATGTCTTGATTAAGCTGACGAATGACGCTTTGGTTTCGCCGGGGGCGATTATGGTGACAAAGATTACTCCGCAAGAAACTCTAAGGGATGGAATTTCTGAAGCGGAGTTTTGCAAATTCGTCATGGAAGAGGTGTTTGTGCCGGAGACGATTGCGGTTGGGTTTAACACGGTTAGATTTGACGACGAGTTTATGCGGGCTTGTCTTTGGCGGAATTTTTATGATCCGTATGAATGGGAATGGAAAGATATGCGATCGAGATGGGATATGCTCGATGTGGTAAGGATGACGCGGGCGCTACGGCCGGAAGGAATAGAATGGCCGTTTACGGAAGATGGAAAAGCAACGAATCGGTTAGAATTAATTACGAAGTTGAATGGGATTTCGCATGAGCATGCACACGATGCTTTGTCGGATGTTTATGCGACGATTGCGGTAGCAAAATTAATTCGTGAGAAACAACCTGAGCTTTTTAACTTCTTGTTCTTGATTCGAGGGAAAAATGAAGTTAAAAAATATGTTAATTTGGAAAACAAAAAGCCGTTTGTCTACAGTTCGGGTAGATACTCTTCCGAATTTAATAAAACTACGGTGGCGTTTCCGCTGGCAAGTTCTAGAAATGGAAACATATTAGTTTACGATTTGAGATATAACTTAGAAGTATTCTTGGCTGAGCCTGCTTTTTCTTCAGCGGGACTTGAATTTTCAAGCACGTCATACACTGGTGCGCCGAGAGAACCGTCCCTTCGGGACGAACCTCTCGGGCACGTCAGGAATATACGTGTTGAAAATTCAAATCAAGATATGCTTCAGAAAAAGCAGACTTCAGCCAATCATCCTAAGATATTTCCAATTGTAAAGGAATTATGCTTCAATAAATGTCCAGCGGTGGCGCCGTTTACGGTTTTGGATAAGGATAATGGATGGGGGAAGATTGGGCTGTCGAAAGATATTGTAATGAAGAATTTGGAGGTCTTATTAAAGCATCCGGACTTCGCGGAGAGGCAGAGAAGCGAATATGAGAATCGTCCGGAATTTCCGAAGGCGCCGGAGCCAGAGATGGCGCTCTACGATGGGTTTCTAGATGATACGGATAGAATAAAAGTCTCGGCAGTGAGAAATGCGGAAGCGAATAAACTGGCGGATTTTCATCCAGACTTTCATGACCAGAGATTGCCGGAATTATTATTACACTATAAGGGGAGAAATTTTCCGGAGTCTTTGTCAGAATCTGAGGCTTCTGAATATGAAAAATATCGGAAAGCGAGACTAGAACGACTTGCACCGAGTTTCTTAAAGGAACTTTCGGAAGTTTATGGTCGGGATGAATATATCGGAGAGGAATTAAAACTGTATTTTGAGAGTCTTTTTGACACAGATTATTAAACTTATGGTATAATTTTAGTATGGACAATAATAAAATCATGATTGTCGGCACGGGGAATGTGGGCGCAAGTATCGCTTTCGCGCTCTTAAATCAACGGACCGCGGTAAACGAAATTGTTTTAACGGATATTATTGCGAAGGATGCGGAGGGGGAAGCGATGGATCTTCGCGATGCGCTGGCGGTTGCCCCGAGCTATGTAAAGATTTCTAATGGAACGTATAAAGACGCGAAAGATTGCGATGTGGTAGTAATCACGGCTGGGGCGGCGCAAAAACCGGGTGAAACGAGAATGGAGCTTTTAAAGAAGAACGTGAATATTCTGAAGGGTATGATTGAGCAGATTATGGCGAGCGGGTTCGACGGGATTTTCTTAGTAGTATCAAACCCGATGGATGTTTTGACTTATTTTACTTTAAAGTTTTCGGGTTTACCTACGGAAAGAGTGATTGGCTCGGGGACGGTGCTTGATTCGGCAAGATTAAGATCAAGGCTAGCTAGTTTCTTAAATGTTAATCCGAAATCGGTGCATGCTTATCAAATTGGTGAGCATGGAGATTCGGAATTGTCACTTTATTCCTTAGCGGATGTAGGTGGACAGAAGGTAACCGAGCTTCTTCCGCGTGAAACCCTAGAAGGAATTTCGGATTATGTTCGGAACGAAGCATATCAAATTATCGAAAAGAAGGGGGCGACGTATTACGGAATTGCGACTTGCGTAGTTTCGATATTAAATTGTATTTTAAATGATGAAAATAGAGTACTTCCAGTTTCTTCTTATGATTCTTTCTCTGGAACCTGTTTTGGGTTTCCGTCGGTGCTTGGTCGAACTGGAGTGGTTCGAAGGCTTGATTTGAAAATTTCTGAAAATGAGGGAGTAAAACTTCAGAAGTCAATCAATGCCCTACGAGATGCAATTAAATCAGTAAAACTATAATATAATAATAAGGAGAATAAATGGAACCAAATAATCTAAATCAAAATAACGTTCCGGCGGGGAATCCTGCGGAGCAACCTGCAACTCAGCCTGTCGCTCCGTCTCCAGTCGATATTCCTACGCCGGTAAACCCAGTTTACCAACCGACAGGAACGAATGTTGGAGTGGGTGGTGTAGGTACTTTATCGGCAACGGAAGCGATTATGCAACCGACGCCTCCGCCTGCCCCTGATCCGGTAGAAGAAGAACTAAAGGCGCCTTTCCGTCCGGCAGCTCCAGTGCCCGGTTCGATTGGTTCAGCAGTTTCGATGCCAGCTGGTGCTGAGGGTGTTTCCACGGGGGATATGAAGAATACGCCGAGTGTTGCGTTTAATGACCCAGCGACGATGGATGCTGGTAATACTGGTATACCTCAAGCTCCTGCGAAGAAAAAAATGGACAAGAAGACTTTAATCATGATCGCGATTCTAGGCGGGATGGTGGTAGTTGCGCTAGTCGCAGTTTTAGTGGTTATGATGATGTAAATTAAACTACCTAAAATCGGTCTACGGACCGATTTTTTGTCGGGAGAGCTGAACTTGATAAAATGCAGATAGTATTGTAAAATAGAAAAATGAAAAAGTATATTACTACGGCGATACCTTATGTTAATGGAGATCCGCATATCGGTCACGCGATGGACTATTGTCTTGCGGATGTTTATGCAAGATATTTAAAAATGAAGGGTAATGAGGTTCGCGTTCAGGCTGGAACGGATGAGCATGGTAGTAAAATATATCAAAAGGCTGAAGAATTAGGAATTTCGGTTGATGAATATGTCAAACAAAATTCAGATAAGTTTAAAGAATTTATCGCGAAATTGAATGTCAAATATACGGATTTTATTCGTACGACAGATCCGGAGCATGAAAGACGTTGTCAAGAGATTTGGCGAAGAATCTCTGACCATATTTATAAAGCGGAATATGAAGGTTGGTATTGTACAGGATGTGAGAGGTTTATTACAGATAAAGAAGTTTCCGAGAATAATGGAATTTGCCCGGATCATCAAAAAGCTTACGAAAAGTTGTCGGAAGAAAATTACTATTTAAGAATTTCGGATTATAAAGAACGGATTATTGAAGCAATATCGTCAGGTGAACTTTTAATCTTACCGGAGTTTAGAAAAAAGGAAATTTTAAAGTTAATCGAGGATTCGCCGGACGTTTCGGTTTCGAGACCTCGGTCGCATTTGCCTTGGGGGGTAGAGGTGCCGAATGATCCGGAACAAGTCATGTATGTCTGGATGGATGCATTATCGAATTATATTACAGTTTTGGGCTATCCGGATGTTGATATCTCGGATTATTGGCCGGCGGAAGCACAGTTTGTCGGGAAAGATATTTTGAGGTTTCACGCAATTATTTGGCCGGCGATTCTCCTCGCGCTTAATTTACCTTTGCCGAAGACGATCGTCTCGCATGGTTTCGTTTTGGCGGACGGACAAAAAATGTCAAAATCGATTGGTAACGTCGTCAATCCGGTGGAAGTTTTGGAAAAACATGGAACCGACGCGTTTAGGTATTATTTTTTGCGCCATATTGATACTTTTTCGGATTCGGACTTTACTTGGGATAAATTCGAAAAAGCATACAACAATGAACTCGCGAATGATTTAGGGAATTTAGTGCAAAGATTAGCGACTTTGATTTCGAAAAATGACGTTGAAATAAAGTTGGTCGGATTGGGATTAGACGATGAATTTTCTAAATTGATGAATAAATTCGAGTTTTCGAAAGCATTTGATTATACTTGGGGGAAAGTTCAGGACATCAATAAAAAGATTGACGAAGAAAAGCCGTGGGTATTGGCTAAAAACGGAGAGACTGAGAAGCTTGAAAAAGTATTAAACGAACTAGCAAATAGTTTAGTTTCGGTAAATAAAATGTTGTCACCATTTTTGCCAGCTACTAGTAAAAAAATTGCGAGCGTTTTTGAGGAAGGTGAAATTACGCCACCGAGAGAGCCACTATTTCCAAAGCAATAAAAAAATAATCCCCGAAGGGATTATTTTTTTGTCTAGCTAATCTTCCGAGAGTTTCTTGGTAAAGTCGGAAAGATAGAAACCAACGATGCCACCAATCATCGGGATGATGGCGTAGGCTGAGAGAGCTTGGCAGATACCGCCGAGGATTTCGCCAAAGTTTTCGCCGGAAGTTGGGAAAATTTGATACATCATGGCTACCGCAGGGTTGAAAGCGAAATTGTTTTCGAGCCCGAGGAAGGCTGCCGAGACGACGTATCCGATAAGGATGACGGCGACGAGACCACCAGCAATAATAGCAGCATAAGTGAAAACGCTTCGCTTGTAATCTTGTGCTCTTGCAAAGAAGAAGGAAAGGATGATAGCGCCAACTAGCTCGACAATTGCTACGGTCCAGAAACCACCTTCAGCGATAGCCGACATCGTTGGGATATCGTAAGCTGATTCTCCACCAGCCATATGGAAGGCGTTGAAGATCATCCAACCGAGCCAGGCACCGACAACTTCGGCGATGATGTAAAGAATTCCGCGGATAACGGAAACTCGGCGAGTAGCCATTAGACCAGCAGTGACTAGCGGGTTAAGGCTCGAGCCGGAGAAAGCGTAAACTGCTACAAATATAGCAATAACAACGAATGAATAATTGGAAATATTAATGATATTCATCATCGAAAGCGCAAAAAGGACGAGCGTGAGGAGCATGGTGCCGATGATTTCACCGAGAAGAGCTCCGTAAAGCTTGCGATTCTTGAAAATCGTTAAGACGCTTTCTTTTCCTTCGTATTTTTTCGCGAAGAATCCGCTCAAGAAATTCTTCTTATTCGTTTCGGTTTTTTCTACTTTGGCTTCCGCTACTTTTTCTACGGTCGCTTCGGTAGATTTGGGTTTTGTCGTCTTTGATTTATTCGCAGTTTTAGACGACGTCTTAGGCTTTTTAGTTGCCATTTTTAGACCTCCTTAATTGTTATTATAAGTATTATATCACAAAAAATCATGTTATAATGAAAAAATGGGAATAATTGTAAATAAAAATGACGAATTAAACGATGAGCTTTCGCGTCGAATTAGCGCCGATTTAAGAGAGCGGGCGGTAGCGGAAGAAAGCGACCCGGATTTTGCCGAAGATGCAGAATATGTTAAAGAACTAAAAAAGACCGGACGATTTAGCTGGATTTGGATAGTTTTAGTGGTTCTTGCGATTATCTCACTCGTATCGATAGTTATGATATAATATATATTATATATGGTAGAGAAAAACGAGCTTTCGGAGCTTAAAGCCGAATTAAAATCGATTAATTTAGAAGCGGCGAAAATTCGAGAATTGCCGGTAGAAGAACGGGCTGATTTTGGGAAAAAGATAAACGCAAGGCGACAAGATATTTTGTCTAAAATTGCTGAGGCGGAGAAGGCTTTGCTTGATGTAGAGGTTGAGGCGCTAGACGTCACGGCTTGGTCGGGGGTGAATGAATCTTTGCCTGAGTTCTACCCGGCGGAGCTTGGGTCCAAGCATCCTCTGATGACGGAGCTTGATAGGGTGATTGAGATTTATGAACTAATGGGGTTTGACGTAGTTGAATCAAGACAACTTGATGATGAATTTCATATGTTCGACTCCTTAAATTTTCCGAAGGAACATCCGGCGAGAGACGGCTATGATACTTTTCGGACGGAGGAAGGTTTAATTCCGCCGGCGCATACTTCAACGATGCAACATCGAGTTCTGAAACAATTTAAGAAAAATTTGGATAATGGACAGGCAATTGCGGTAGTTGTTCCGGGAAGGGTATTTCGCAACGAAGATGTTGATGCGACGCATGAGCATACTTTTTATCAGTGTGAGGGAGTTTATGTGTCGGAAGATTGCAATATGGGTCAGATGCTCGGAATCCTGCGAGAGTTTTTCGAAAAATACTATGAGCAAAAGTTAAATATTCGGACGCAACCGGGGTATTTCCCGTTTACGGAACCGAGCTTAGAATTTATGATAGAAAAGCCTAAGTCGCTCGGAGGGAAGAAAGGAGATTATCTTGAGATGTTAGGTTGTGGAATGATTCATCCGAACGTATTAAAAATGGCAGGGATTGATCCGTCGAAGTATCATGGCTTTGCTTGGGGTGGGGGGATTGATAGACTGGTGATGCTTCGATATGGACTCAATGATGTAAGACATTTTGAGTCGGGAAATCTTAATTTCTTAAGGGAGTTTTAAGCTATGAAGATTAGTTTGAATTGGCTAAAGAAATACGTCAATGTGCCGGTTTCGGATTCTGAATTGATTCGATTGATTGGGGCGAGGTTAGTCGAAGTTGAAGGGGTAATAGATGAAACACATAAATACGATAATATATATATAGTAAAGGTTGAATCTTGTAAAAAAATTCCGGAGACGCATTTGAGCCTTTGCAAAATTAATATCGGTCGAGATGATTTAGTGCAAGTAGTATGTGGGGCGCCAAATGTAAGAGAGGGGATGCTGGCGGTATGGACTAAGCCGGGTGCGATTGTGCCGGCGTCGGTACATGAGGATGCGCCGTTTGTAATTGGGAAGCGAAAGATGCGTGGATACGAATCGAACGGGATGCTCGCGGGGGCGGATGAGTTGGACTTCGGGGATGACCATTCGGGGATTGTTGAGATAGATCCGTCGATGGCAAAACCGGGAGATTTATTGGCGGATGTGTTTGAATTAAATGATTTGGTACTCGAAATTGAAAACAAGTCTTTGACGCATCGACCAGATACTTTTGGGATTATCGGGTTTGCAAGAGAGGTGGCGGGGATATTGGGGTACCAATTCGAATATAACTCTTCTTCGGCGGGCCTTGTGACTTCGGATTTTCCTATTAGCATTGCTGATCCCAATATCTGCAAACGATATTCGGTGGTGGTGCTTGAAAGACATGGGGAATTGAAGAAAAAATACTTGACTTGGCAAGATACGATTTTGGCGAAGTCGGGAATGAGACCGATTGAGCCGATTGTGGATGCGACGAATTATTTGATGCTTTTAACTGGCCAGCCTTTGCACGCGTTTGATTATGATAAATTTGTGAAGGTCGGGGGAACGGGTGAAGCAATAATTAATATTAGGTTAGCAAAAAAAGGCGAGAAACTAACCTTGATTGATGATAAAGAAGTTGTTTTAAACGAAAACGATATTGTGATTTGCTCTAACAACAATCCGGTTGCGCTGGCGGGAGCGATGGGCGGAAAAGAGACGGAGATTACGGATCAAACTCGAAAGATTATTCTGGAGTCAGCAACGTTTAGCCTTTATAATTTGCGAAAAACACAAATGGCACACGGGATTTTTTCGGAGGCAATTACGAGATTTACTAAGGGACAGCCGGCGTATCAAACATTAGTGGTTGCCGAAAGTTGTGCAGAGTTGCTTGCGGATGGGTTTAAGATAGTTTCGGTTGGGGACGAATATCCGAATCCGGAAAAAGAAAATGTTGTAAAAATTACAACAGAAGAAATAAATGGTTTATTGGGGACTAATTATAGTAAAGAACTAATTATTAAAACTTTGGAGCATGTTGGGTTTAAAATTGATAAAGATGGAGAGCTTCTTGCTATTTCGGCCCCTGCTTGGCGGACGGATATTCATATTAAAGAAGATATTATTGAGGAGGTTGGAAGGCTTTTGGGATACGATAATATCGAGCCGACTTTACCGCTTCATAAAACTGCGACAAAAAACGAGATGTTTGAATTAAAACGTAACATCCGCGAGAGTATGTCGAAATATGGTGCGAATGAAGTTTTAACTTATAGTTTCGTAAGCGAAAACTTATTGCAGAAAGTTGGACAAGATGTAAAGAATTCGTATAAAATCGTAAATTCGATTTCGCCGGAGTTGCAATACATACGGCAGTCGATTGTACCGAATTTGCTCGAAAAGGCTTATTTGAATGAGAAATTGCCGGTAGAAAAATTTGCAATTTATGAAATGAATAAAGTTTATCGGAAGGATTTAGAAAATAATGAGGAGGGGGTACCGAACGAGAAAATGTCGTTTGGGTTTGTGGTCGCGGAGAGAAAGAACAATGAGACGGCGTTTTATAAGGCCAAAAAGTACGCGGAACAATTATTTAAGGAGTTCAATATCTCAGTTGATTTTGTTCCGATTAAGAGAGAAACTCCGGAAAGTAAACCTTTTGAACCGAAGCGGACGGCGGAAATTCTGGTTGATGGAAAATATGTGGGTGTAGTGGGTGAGTTTAAAAATTCGGTAAGGAATAGTTTTAAGTTGGCGCCATATTTGGCTGGGTTTGAGATAGATTTAGATTTGGTTCTAAAAAAGAAAGGAAAAAAGTCGGGGATTAATTTTGGAAAAAGGACATTTGAGGACTACACTTTAACCACGACGAGAAATTACGATGAGGCGCTGAAGGAGGTAAAGGAAAAATATCCGAACGCTGTGAAGATTTCTCCACTTTCGATTTATCAACCGGCGGGGTCGGAGGCAAAAAACATTTCTTTTCATATAGAACTTATGCTATAATGGTAGCATGATATTACTTGATTCTGTCACGAAGAGATATCCTGGGGATGAATTCCCGGCTCTCGATTCCGTTTCTCTGCATATTGAGCCTAATGAATTTGTGTTTTTGGTCGGTAAGTCTGGTGCGGGGAAGTCGACTTTAATGAAAATGATTACAAAGGAAGAAATCCCAGATTCAGGGAAGATTGTAATCGGGGGGATAGATCTAGATTACGTCAAAAAGCGACACATCCCGGGATATCGAAGAAGACTTGGAGTGGTTTTTCAAGATTTTAAACTACTTCCGAGACGAACGGTGTATGAAAACGTAGCGTTTGCGTTAGAAATTGCTGGGATGAGTGGTAAAGAAATACGTCAGACGGTGCCAAAGGTGCTAGAGCTAGTCGATTTATTAGATCAGGCGAAGAAATTCCCGCATCAACTTTCGGGCGGTCAACAACAGCGGGTTTCGATTGCGCGAAGCGTGGCGAGACAACCGAAGATTTTAATTGCGGATGAGCCGACGGCGAATTTAGATAAGCTTACGACGGAGGAAATTATTGGACTTCTAAAGAAGATTAATGATTTTGGAACGACGATTTTGGTGACGACACATAACGAAAATATTGTAAATAGTTTGCAAAAACGAGTGATTACCTTGAAGGATGGAAAGATTGTCGATGATCAAAAGAATCACGGGATTTATAAATTGGACGAAACACCAATCATGAAAACACAGGCGGGAAAAGCGATGCAGACTCCGGGGCACGCTCTGAAGAGGGTGGTATCTACTGGGGGAGAAACGAATGAGCGCGTAGCGGTGCGAGCGCAGGCGCAAAGGAGGAGGGTTATATAATGGCTGAAGAAAAGAAAGCTTCGAAATTAAAGCAGGTTTCGAAAAAGAGTCTTCGTGTAATGCAGAAGACTAGACGAAAACATCCAATACGGGAGCAAGCGAGGATTATAAAATATGGAACAAAGGGGTTTTCGAGAAATATTTGGCTTTCGACTGCGGCGACTGCGGTGATGGCAATTACGTTAATTATTTTGTTTGTGACAATAGTCGCGAGTGCGGTACTTACAAGTACGGCGGAGTTGATGAAGTCAAAAATTGATATTACAATTTATTTAAAACCGAATACTTCGCGGGAGATTTTAAATGAATTAACCGCGACGATTTCGGAAGATAAAAACACGAAGTCGGTCGAGACTTCTACGTCGGAAGAAGAATACGCTAAGTTTTTGAAGGAAAATGAAGGAAGTGATGAAATCATCAATATTCTCGATGAAGAAATGACTAAATTGATGATTGCAAAAATGCAAGCGACAATGAGGATCAAGGTGAAAGATGTAGACAACCTCGATAGCATAAAGAAAATTGTTGAAGAGGATGAATTATTTGTCAAATATGTAGACGGAGACAAGGCACCGACATACGATGTAAATCAAGCAGAGATTGCGACGATTACGTCTTGGGCGAGGATTGCGCGGACGGGTGGAATAATCCTCGCGGGGGTGTTCTTGGTAATATCGGTTTTGATTATTTTCTCGACGATTCGGATGGCGATTTTCTCGCGTCGCGAGGAAATATATATGATGAAGCTAGTTGGGGCGGAGAAGCGATTTATTCGTGGACCTTTCTTAGTTGAGGCGGAGATTTCGGGAATCATATCTGGGCTAATAGCGGCGACAGTTTCGTATTTTGGGTTCAGGTTTGTATCGCCTAAATTATCTAATTATGGTATAAATGTGGACTCGATTAATGAAATCTTGGAGTCGAATAAATTGATATTGGTTTTCTTAGTCTTTGTTGCGGTAGGGATATTGATTGGAAGAATTTCGGCAAGGTTGGCGGTACATAAGTATTTGAATAAATCTTAGTACCTATGCTATAATAGTATTATGGTAATACTTAAAAACAAACAAAAGATTTTTTCGGTCGTTACGGCTGTAATAGTGATTTTTGCTTTGGTTTTTGGGACGTATGTTTCTTACAAAGAGGCGGGTGCAATTTCACTGGCGTGTCAAAATTCACCAGACTGCTTAAAAGCGGTGGAAAAAGAAAAACAAGCGTTGCAAGCGGCAGCACAAGCGGCGAGCTCTGCAAATATGTTTCAAGCAAAAGTAAATGAACTTTCAGCGGAAATTGCAGGGAAAGAGGCAGAGATTGCGGAGACTGAAGCTGAAGTGAAGACTCTAAAAAAACAAATTGAGATTGCGGAAAAGAAACTAGGTGAGCAACAAGTTGCACTGGCGGAACTTTTAGTTAACATGCATTTCGAATCGGATGCGGAACCGATTCGGATTTTAGCCGGCTCAACCTCTATTTCTGACTTGGCGGAAAAAGCGGCGAGGGAACAGGTTGCAAAAGAACAAATTAGTCTTTCTGCTACGGAAATAAAGCAAACTAAGGCTCAGCTTGAAATCGACAAGGCTGAAGTTGAAAAACTATTAGCGCAACAGCAGTTGGCGAAGGAATCATTGGTCGCAAAACGGGAAGAACAGCGAAACTTAGTAATAAAATATGAAAATGATGCGGTAGGATATGAAGCGGCGGCTATTGCTGCGCGACAAGAGGCTAGAGCTGCGGAGGAGGCATACCAGAGGGCTCATCCAACAAGTTCTAATTCGTTCGCTGGTGCATTCAATTCTTACCCTTGGCAAAATCAATGTCCGCGTTATTATTATGACGATATTCATATTAACGAAAGAGGCGAGGAAGTGTATACTCCCCCAAGCGTATACGTCTATTCAAAGATATATAATGGTTCGTATATTGCTGGGACTATTTATGAAAATCCTGGGACGATTATTGGGGGTGTTTTATGTCAGTGTACTAGCTATGCTGGTTGGAAGGTGTATGAGTCTTATAGAATTGTAATTAATGGGTGGGGAGATGCGAAATCTTGGGGGGATAGTGCAAAAAGGGCGGGTTACAGGGTCGACCATAACCCAACGGCTGGTTCGGTTGGACAGTATAGCGATGGAGTATACGGACATGTTTTTTGGGTTGAGAGTGTGAACAGCAACGGCTCAATCAATATCACTGAATATAATAGCTGGTGGGGGACAAAAAACTATACTGGGAATGGAACGATGGGCGATTTTGGATCTGAGGTAATTGATGCCGGTATGGCCTCAGGATATAACTACATTCATTTTAAATAGATTTTTAATGTTGTTTGTGCTAAAATAAAAGAATGGAAAAGGTGGAGTTTAAAGAAAGAAAAACTAGTCTCGGGAATGCAATAATTCTCGCATCGGTTTTTTTGATATTAGGAGTATTCGTCGGGGCGAATTTTAATAATTGGTTTTCGGGGTTTGCACCGTATCTTGGAATTGAGGCGAGGGGGTCGAACATTGATTGGGCGCCTCTAAATGAGGTATACAATAGGTTGGCGGTTTCATATAATGGAGAGATTTCAGAAAAAGAGATTGTAGAAGGAGCGAAGAAGGGTTTGGTTGCGTCGCTTGGCGATGTTTATACAACCTATATGGATGCGGAGGCATCAAGTGATTTTTATGACGATCTCCATGGTAATGTTGGTTCGGGTGTAGGGATCGAGATGGGCGAGCGGGATGGGTATGTTCGGGTACTTCGAACTTTACCGGATAATCCGGCGCGGAAAGCAGGGATTTTGGCGGGAGATATACTTTATAAAGTTGATGGTGAGGAGGTCTACGCACTTTCGACGGATGAAATTGCCAAGAAGGTACGAGGTGAGACGGGGTCAGAAGTAACCATTACAGTTGTCCGTGACGGGGAGGAGAAATCATTTACGATGAAAAGGGAAACGATAAACAACGTTTCGGCTTATGTAGATTATAGCGGGTCGACGGCGATTGTGACGGTGACGCGTTTTGATACTGACACTGGGACGATGGTGCAAGGGTTTGCGAATGAGTTTTCGAAAAAAGGCGTGAAGAAAGTGATTTTGGACCTTCGAAATAACGGCGGGGGGTATGTTTCGGCGGCGCAAGATTTGCTAAGCCTTTGGATTGATAATAACAAGGTTTTGATTCAAAAGTCGAAGCACTTTGGGAATTCGACGACCTCGACTTCCTCGGGAAAGGCAATTTTGAAGGATATGAAGACAATCGTGCTTGTTAACGGCTCGACGGCATCGGCTTCGGAGATCGTCGCGGGGGCTTTACAGGATTATAAGAAAGCGACGATTCTCGGGGAGACGACGTATGGAAAGGGTGTGGTACAGAATTTGTATGATTTATCTGGTGGGACGGTGCTTAAAGTAACCACGGCGGAATGGTACACACCGGAAGACCGGTCGATCAATAAGACTGGGATAAAGCCGGACGTAGAAGTCGAGATGACTTACGAAGATATTAACGCGATGCGTGATCCGCAGATGGATAAGGCGAAAAGCTTGTAATGAAAATCGTAATTGCGACAGCGGTGTACTATCCTCAAATTAACGGGGTGGCGGTATTTTCGCATAATCTCGCGGTTGGGTTGGCGCGAAGAGGGCATAAGGTGATGGTGATTTGCCCGTCGCAGACGGGAAAAAATTATACCCGACTGATTGATGGGGTGAAAACGGTGTATTTACGATCGGTTGACGTGAAAGTTTATCCGGATCAGATTCATAAAATACCGGAAAAGAAAAAAGTTGCGGGGGTGAGGCTTCCGAGGTTGTTTTATCGAAAGGGATTTAGAGTATCGGTTTTTCCGCAATTTGAGATTAAGAAAGCACTTTCGGAGTTTATGCCGGATGTTGTGCATGTACAGGTTTCGGACCCGATTGGGCTTTCGGTGGTCTCGTATGCGCGAAAGAATAATATTTCGGTCGTGACGACGGAACATAATCAACCGGAAGTTTTAACGGAACCACTACATATACCCGGAGTAGTGCGAAAGCCGGTCAACGCGCTTCTTTCGGCGTATTTTCGCAATCGACAGAGCAAGAGCGATTTCGTCACGATGCCAACAGAACAGGCGATTTATAACTTACTTTCTAGGCATGAACTTAATATTCCAGTAGCGGCGGTATCGAACGGGGTAGATTTGTCGAATTTTAAGCCGGGGAAAGCTCCGGAAGAGTTTTACCAGGAATGTAAACTTGATAAAGTTTCGCCGACGGCGGTTTACGTCGGGCGGATTGACCCGGAGAAGAAGCTGGAGCTAGTAATTCGGGCGTTTCGGGAGGTTTTAGAGACTATCCCCGAGGCGAAGTTGGTAATTGCGGGAGATGGGGTCGACCGTGCGAGGCTAGAAAAACTAGTTTTAGATCTCGGGATTTCGGATTCGGTGAGATTTTTGGGGCGAGTTTCGGGTGACAAACTTTATAAAGTTTATAACCTGGGTGACGTATTTGTTACGGCGTCGGAAATTGAGACGCAGGGAATCGTCTTAATCGAGGCGGCGGCTTCGGGACTTCCGTTAATTGCGGTAGATAGGGGAGCGGTGTCGGAAGTGTGTCGAAATAATGAAAATGGGTTTTTGTGTTCGCCCGGAAAAGTTTCGGAAATCGCGGAAGCGATGACGAAGATTTTATCGGATAAAAAACTACAGGAAAAATTCTCAAAGAGATCACTTGAAATCGCGAAAGAACACGATTTTGAAAAAACTTTAGATAAATTTATTAATATTTATAATAGGGTTTTAGATAACAATATTAAATAATTTGGCTTTTTTGACGAAAATGGTTTTTTTGATATCTTTATCGAGATATTTTTTAATCTTTTCGTCTTCGAGGACGAGAGATTTGATTTCTGCTTCGTTTTCGAGGTCTTCGGCATTTATGGTTAGCTTCGCGCGGAGTTTGCCGTTAATTTGGACGATTAATTCGGCAATATCGGAGACGAGGTATTTTTCGTCCCAAGTTGGCCATTCGTCGGTTGCGTTTAGTTTCTCGAGCATTTCGGAAGCGAGGTGCGGGGCGAAGGGCTTTAAGAGCTTCGCGAGGACGACTAGGTCTTCTTCGGAAGCGCCTTGTTTGTATAATTCGTTGACGTATTCCATTAAAGCAGCGACAGCGGTGTTGAACTGATTCTTATGAATGTCTGTAGTGACTTTTTTAATGGTCCGGTGACGAGCTCCAATGCGTTCGTCTCGGAACGCTCCCTCGAGCCCGTCGTTACGGGTCTCGGTCGCTCCGTGTGCTCCCCGTTGGTCGCACATGCTCCTCGACGAAGCATTAGAGCTCGTTTCTGGCACATGAGAAAAACTGTCGCTTTTAAACACTAAGTTATAACAACGGTTCAGGAAGCGGTAGACGCCGCCGACGCTGCGTGGGTCCCAGGCGGCGTCGAGCTCGACGGGGCCGATAAACATTTCGTAGGTACGGAGTGTGTCGGCGCCGTAGCCGTCGTTAATTACATCGAGCGGGTCGATCACGTTGCCTTTAGATTTACTCATTTTTTTACCGTCGGGGGCGTTGATGTAGCCGTGGTAGATTAATTTTTTTATCGGTTCGCGGAAAGGTAGATAGCCTTCGTCGGCAAAGAATTTGCACCAGAAGCGGATATAAAGAAGGTGCGCGACGGCGTGGTCGGCGCCGACGTAGACGTCGGTCGGAGCCCAGTATTTAATTGCTTCGGGATTCCAAGCGTAAGTTTTGTCTTTCGGTGAGGCGTAGCGCCAAAGATACCAGCTTGAGCAAGCGTAGCCGTCTAGGGTGTCGGTTTCGCGGGTCATTTCTTCGAGATGAGTCTCGCCGGTTTTTGGGTCTTTAACCGGGATTTTAACTTTTAGCCAGTCGGTCGCCTTCGCGAGAGCGGAACGGCCGGTATTGTCGGGTTTATAATCGTCGATTTCGGGGATTAAGACAGGGAGCTGGTCTTCGGGGATGGGGTGAGGATTGCCGTCTTTATCGTAGGCGATAGGGATAGGGCAACCCCAGTAGCGTTGGCGAGAAATTAGCCAGTCGCGCATTTTGTAGGTAGTTTTTGGGGTACCGTATAAATCTCGGTCAATTAATTCAGCTTCGACGATGGGAAGATTGAATTTCTCGGCAAATTCGCGGTCGCGCTCGTCGTAGGCAGGGACGGCCATAATTGCGCCGGTGCCGTAGCCAGCTAAAACGTAGTCGGCGACGTAAATCGGGATTTTTTCTTTCGTCGCAGGGTTTACTGCGTAGGCGCCCGTGAAAACACCGGTTTTTTCTTTGTTTTCTTGGCGTTCGATTTCGGATTTTTTCAAAGCGTCTTGTTTGTATTTTTCGACGGCGTCTTTCGTGTCGTCGGAAACAATATAATCAAGACCAGGATATTCCGGAGCTAATACGAGAAAAGTAGCACCCATAATCGTGTCGGGACGAGTAGTGAAAACTTTAACTTTGCGACCGCCAGTAAGTTGAAAGTCTATCTCCGCGCCGGCGCTTTTGCCGATCCAGTTTTTCTGCATCGTTTTAATCTTGTCGGGCCAGTCGAGGGCGTCGATTTCGTCGAGGAGTTCATCAGCGTAGTCGGTAATCTTAAAGAACCATTGCTTCATCTTTTTCTTTTCGACTTCATGGCCACAGCGCCAACAATGACCGTTTTCGACTTGTTCGTTTGCGAGGACGGTTTGGTCGACGGGGCACCACCATTGGTAAGATTCTTTTTGGTAAGCCAGGCCTTTTTTATAAAGCTGTAAGAAGCACCATTGGGTCCAGCGATAGTATTCTGGGTCGGAGGTATTTAGCTCGCGCGACCAGTCGACGAAGTAGCCGAGACGTTTGGCTTGTTTACGGAAGTTATCAACGTTGGTTTTGGTGGCTTTTTGAGGGGAAGTGCCGGTCTTAATGGCGTAGTTTTCGGCGGGGAGGCCGAAGGTGTCGTAGCCGAAAGGCCGGAGGACATTCAAACCCTGCTGAGAATAGAACCGCGCGAGGACATCAACGATGGTAAAATTACGGACGTGGCCGACATGGAGGCCAGCGCCAGAAGGATAGGGGAACATCTCGGCGATAAACATCTTTGGTTTCTTTTCGCCGTCTTTAGCCTCGAAGGGCTTCTCCTTCTCCCAGATTTTTTGCCATTTTGTTTCGATCTTTAGCGGTTCATATCTATCCATGATAATATATTATATCATATTATGGTATAATTGATTGTATGGTAAAGATTTACACAACGCCGACGTGTGCATATTGTCATGCGCTGATGGATTGGCTAGATGAGAGAGGGATTGAATATACCGAGATTGATGCAAGTAAAATGTCCGATATTGAAAGCGTGCCGGTTACGGAAGTTGACAATGTCCGTATAAAAGGGTTCGACCGACCGGCA
This sequence comes from Candidatus Saccharimonadota bacterium, assembly GCA_017404335.1. Taxonomy (GTDB): domain Bacteria; phylum Patescibacteriota; class Saccharimonadia; order Saccharimonadales; family Saccharimonadaceae; genus Nanosyncoccus. The sequence goes on from JAFRCN010000004.1 coordinate 140,879, forward strand.
ATTCGGAGCGCGCTTAAATCAGTGGGGTTATGGAAATAGTTTTAGTGCTCGATAACATCCGGTCGACCTACAACGTTGGGGCGATTCTTCGTACGGCAGAGGGATTTGGTGTTTCGGAGGTGGTTTTGTCGGGTTATACCCCGAGAGTGAATGACGTGGGGCTTCTGCCCCATCTTCGCGAAAAATTAAATCACGAGATTCATAAAACTGCGCTCGGAGCAGAAGAGATGTTAAAAATTTATTCGTCTGATGAGATAATAACAGATTTAGAAAAATATAAAGAAAAGGGTTATCAAATCATTGGTCTAGAGAACAATATCGTTGACGATAGGCTAATCTGTATCAATAATCCTAAATTGAGAGAAAAGCTAGGGGGAAAAATTGTTTTAATTTTAGGTGAGGAAGTGAATGGGATAAAAAATTCGTTATATGATATAATTGATCTGTTTTTGGAAATTCCAATGAATGGTAAAAAAGAGTCGTTTAATGTCTCGGTTGCGGCGGGAATTGCTCTTGCGTTTCTTTCGCTTACGTGGTAAAATGGGGAAAATTATATATTATTAAAGGAGTAAAATGCCTGAACCTAAAAAACAGAGTAGCCCACGTAAGACTGGGCTTCGACGTAGTCATCTTCGACTGAAACTGGCAAGGCGCGTAAACGCGATTTCGCCAGTCAAGGCTTTCGAGACGAAGAAGAAAACGCCGAATTTAAAAGTTAAAACAACGAAAAAAAGTAAAGAAGCTTAAGATATGGCAAGTAATCGACATTTAGGTAGAGTAATTGTATTACAGAGTTTATATGAGTATGAGCTCCGTACCCTAGCAAAAGACCCAGAAGTCGATTTAGACATGATTGTCGCGAAGAATATCGAGCCTTACGAGAAGGCGCTCGGCGATACTGAGTTTGTTTATAATTTGGCGCGCGGAGTGTCGGAAGGATTTGAGGCGCTAGATAAGGCTCTTGCGCCGATGGCGCCAGAGTGGCCGATTAGCTCGATTTCGGCGATTGATCGTAATGTCTTAAGGGTGGGGCTGTATGAGCTTTCGGAGGGCCAAGTTCCGCCGAAAGTAGCTATTAATGAAGCTGTGGAGCTCGCGAAAGCGTTTGGTTCGGAAAATTCTCCGAAGTTTATCAACGGGGTGCTCGGGACGGCTTACCGTGAGCTTGGAGTAAAAGAAGAAAAAAATGGACCAGAAAACCAACCCGCCAAGAAGGGCAGCAAAAAGGCCGAGTAGTTCAAGAGAAGGGAATGTTTTAAATTCTAGAGAACCACTTGAAAGAAGAAATTTGAAGGTCCCGGAGGCTTTGCCGACGGAGCGATACAAAGAATCGGCTTTTTCTCGCCTAAAATCGGCGGTGTTTCGCAAAAAAACCACGATTCAGGAAATCGTGCGCGAGCCGACTTCGGGAGGGATTGTTTTTCGCTATACGAAAGACGGAAAAGATATTGAAATACTACTGATTCAGGACTCAAAGGGAAGATGGACGATACCGAAGGGCCATATTGAGCCGGGGGAGACGGCAAAGGTAACGGCGAGAAGGGAAATTGAGGAGGAAACTGGACTTCGAAACGTTTCGATACTCGTCTGGCTCGGGAAGATTCACTTTAAATACCGCCGGCTAGATAAGCTAGTTTTAATGACGACGCAGGTTTATCTAGTGCAGTCGCTAGATAGCCACGAACGGCCGATTGCCGAGAAATGGATGAAGGGGATTAAGTGGTTTTCGTTTAACGAGGCACTCGATATTATCGAATACGAAGATATCGAGAAACTGATGCTTCTTGCGAAAAAGAAGATTCGGTCGGGGGATTTCAAACAGGGATAAAAAGCTTATACTTGACTTTTTACGAAAAGTGTGCTATAATTAAAGTTTAGGAGATTTTCATGGATACAACACCATACCAAGAATTTGCGAAAGAGAAGTTGGGATTCGAGTTTAATGATATTTCATTGCTCGTGACAGCTTTGACGCACCGAAGTTATATTAATGAACATAAAGTTGCACATGAACACAATGAGAGATTGGAGTTTCTAGGGGATGCAGTTTTGGAATTAGTTTCTTCAGATTTTTTGTATCGGCAGTACAACGAACCTGAGGGAATTATGACGGCTTTAAGGGCGGCTCTGGTTCGGACGGAGTCGATCGGTGACGCCGGGAAGGAACTCGGTTATGCGCCTTTAGTTAGAATGTCGAAGGGTGAAAAGCAGGGGTCGGATCGGGCGCACGATGTGATTCTCGCGGATTGTTTCGAGGCGGTCGTCGGGGCGATTTATCTAGACCAGGGGTATCAAGCGGCGAAAGATTTTATTGCGAAACATATCTTAGTAAAAATTGATACGATTTTGGAAGAGGGGAGCTGGCGCGACCCGAAATCTTACGCGCAGGAGCTTGCACAGAAAATCGACGGAAAAACTCCGGCTTATCGGACTTTGAAGGAAGAGGGGCCGGATCATGATAAGAAATTCACAGTTGGGTTTTATGTTGGAGATAGTTTAAAGGGGGTCGGGTCGGGACATTCGAAACAAGAAGCGCAAGGAGAAGCGGCGAAAGAAGCAATCAAAAAGTATAAAAATAAAAAATAGTTTAAGAAGCTGAAAAATAGTTTTTCTCAGCGGTAAAATTACGCCAAGATAAAAATTACAACACATAGCCTATTTTCGCTCGGCGTAGCAAAGCTCTGCTCGCGAAAATGGTAGTGTTGTAATTTTTATATGGGTAATTTTACATGCTTCGAAAAAACTATTTTTCAGCTTCTTCGGTAGCTTCTTTTATTTCTTCTGCCGGGGCTTCTTTTGGTTGATTTTTGCGAAGCTTATCGGCGTGTTTGGCGACGGATTTCTTCGCGGACGGCTCTTTATACCACTTCGGGAGTTTGACTCCGTTTTTCTTGAGGATAAAGGCGACGCGTGAAGAAGGTTGGGCGCCATTATTTAAATATTTTTCCACCGCGTCTTTGTCGAGGGTTAACTTCTTCGTCGCGGGGTTATAATTGCCGACCTCAGCCACGACGCGACCCGAAAGAGGGTGGCGCTGGGATTCTTGGACGACTATCCGGTACGTAGGGTAATGCGACCGGCCGTTACGTTGCATGCGAATCGCTAGCATTTTTTCTCCTTAAAATTAATTTTTCTCATTATATCATAAAAATTTAAAAAATAAAAGTATTTCTGAACGGGTCCTGCCGCCACCTCTTCCCCCGTGAAGACGTCACGGGGGCCCCCTTCGGTGGCGTCACCCGTTCATGTATATTTTTATTATGACAAAAGTGTGCTATAATGATAAATATATTAAAGAAATGGAGAAAGCATGGCTACTATTGATCAACAATTTGTAGAATATATTGTAAAAACTTTAGTGAATAATCCTGACAAAGTTGAAGTTGAGCGGACAATTGACGAAAAAGGGGTGCTTTTGTCTTTGACGGTTGATCCGTCGGATGTTGGGCGCGTGATTGGTCGGCGTGGAGTAACGGCGCAGGCAATTCGAACTTTGCTTCGGGCTCTTGGGACGAAACAAGACGCGAGATTTAATCTAAAAATTGTAAATAACGAAAACGGCGAAGCTACAGATGAAGGCGGAAAGACGGCTGAGATTGAAGATAAGTTAGAAGATGATGATACTACGGAAGATGAGGAAGAGACTCAGACGAACGAGCTCGCGGAGAAGACTCGCGCCGAGCTTGCTGATTTAGATGACCTTGATATTTAAAAAAGGTCTTGACGGCGGGCTTTGCTTATGCTAAACTAGATTTAAGCTAACTAACTGCGAGTCGGCTTATAGAAAACAATTCATTAGTTGAGAGTTTATCTATGTCTAAAAAGGCGTTTCTTACGTTGAAAGAAACGCTTTTTTGGTATTGATTTTTTTGGCGGAGTCATGATATAATGATATGAAGAAGTAGTGTGCTCTGTTTTTGGTTAACTCTAGTAATAGCGAAGCTAGAGTGGGGAACGGAGCAGTAATCTTCAGCGCTGCGGCGTCAATAGACGCAAAAAGATTAATAACACTAATAATAAAAGAGGTAGAATGGCGACAAAACCTAAGCTAGGAGAGCGGGTATTCTTTACTGAAGGAGACCAGGCGCTTCCAATCCCAGATCTAACAGCACACCAAAAAGATTCTTGGGACGACTTTGTAAAAAATGGACTTAGGGAAGTTTTTGCTGAGCTTAATCCAATCGACGATTATACCGGGCAGAAGCTATCTTTAAGGTTCAAAGACTATTATTTTAAAGACCCGAAAGAGGACGAAAAAACCGCAAAATATAATCTCGCGACTTATGAGGCTCCGCTTCATGTTTTGGTCGAGCTAGAGAATAAGACGACGGGCGAGAAAAAAGAACAGGATATTTATTTCGGTGATTATCCGTGGATGACGGAGCGGGCGACCTTTATTATTAACGGCACGGAGCGCGTAATTGTTTCGCAGTTGATTCGTTCGGCGGGAGTTTTCTTTAGCGCTGATACGATTGGGCTAAAACGGTACTACGGAGCGAAGGTAATTCCGGGGCGTGGAGCTTGGCTCGAGTTCGAGACGGCGCCAAACGGAGCGATTTATGTTAAAATCGACCGCCGAAGGAAAATTCCGGTAACGACGTTCCTTCGAGCCTTAGGGCTTTCGAAGTCGGAAATGAAGGCGAAGTTCGAAAAAATCGATACGGGTGAGAGAAGCTATATTGATGCGACGCTCGAAAAAGATACGACTTCGTCGCAGGGCGAGGCGCTGCTTGAGGTTTATCGTCGAATTCGTCCGGGTGATCTCGCTACGGTTGACAATGCTCGATCGATGATTGAGCGGATGTTCTTCGACCCGAAGCGTTATGATTATTCGAATGTTGGGCGGTTTAAGATTAACCGTAGGCTCGGCTTCGACACACCAAACAAGCCGGAATTTAGAACGCTTCAGATGGACGACGTAATTGCGATTATTTCCGAAATTATTCGACTGAATAATACGCAGGAACCGGCGGATGATATCGATTCGCTTTCGAATCGTCGGGTTAAGCTAGTCGGCGAGTTGGTGCAAAGGCAGTTTAGATTAGGTATGCTTCGGTTGCAGCGCAATATTTTAGACCGAATGTCAATGGCTAATCTTGAAGAAGTAACGCCTTCGCAACTTTTGAATTCGCGACCGGTAGTCGCGGCAGTTAAAGAATTCTTCGCAACTTCTCAGCTTTCGCAGTTGATGGACGAAGTGAATCCGTTTTCGGAACTTGCACATAAGAGGCGTCTTTCTTCGATGGGTCCTGGTGGTTTAACGCGGGAACGCGCTGGATTCGACGTTCGCGATGCGCACCCGACGCACTATGGCCGGATTTGTACGGTTGAGACACCGGAAGGTGGAAACGTCGGACTCGTGCTTAACTTTGCGACTTATGCTCGTATTAATGAGTATGGCTTTATCGAGGCGCCTTATCGTGTCGTAAAAGATGGTAAGGTGACGGACGAGGTAGTCTACATGGATGCCGATATGGAGAACGATAAGATTATTGCGGACGCTTCGGTAAAAATTGACAAAAACGGTAAGTTTGTTGAGGATTGGGTTTCGGCGAGAGTGCACGGGACTCCGGCGCAAGTCGAAGCTTCGAGAGTAACGCATATCGATGCGGCACACAAGGAAATTCTTGGTGTTTCGGCGGGGCTAATCCCGTTTGTCGAGAAGAACCGGGTTGACCGTTCGCTCATGGCCTGCGCGATGCAGAAGCAGGCGGTACCGCTACTTCGCACGGATAATCCGATTGTCGGGACCGGGATTGAGCGCGAAGTTGCGAAAAACACTTCGCAATTAATGATGGCATCGGGAACTGGTACGGTAAAGAAAGCCGACGGTGAGTCGATCATTGTTACTTATGATAAAGGCGGCGACAGAGAATATAAATTACAGCATTTTGAGAAAACGAATGACGATAGGTGCTACAACCAACGTTGCGTAGTAACGCGTGGGCAGAAAGTTAAGAAAGGCGATACCCTAATTGAGGGCGCTTCGATTAATAACGGTGAGCTTGCGCTCGGGCGAGATTTACTCGTAGCGTTTATGCCGTGGCGCGGTTATAACATGGATGACGCGATCGTAATTTCGAACCGGTTAGTCGAGGATGACACTTTGACCTCGATTAATATTAAAGATTTCGATGTCGAAGTGCGCGAGACGAAGCTCGGCCCGGAGCAAGTGACGCGCGATATTCCAAATGTCTCGGAACATTCCTTAAGGCACTTAGGCGAAGATGGTATCGTAACGATTGGTTCGGAAGTAAAAAATGGCGACATTTTAGTCGGTAAGATTACGCCGAAGGGTGAGCAAGAGTTAAGCTCTGAGGAGCGACTACTTCGCGCTATCTTTGGTGAAAAGGCGAAAGACGTACGCGATACTTCGGTCAGAATGAATGGTTCGTCGACGGGTAAAGTGGTTGATGTAAGAGTTTATACACGCGAGCAGGGCCACGAGCTTAAGGCGGGCGTGATTATGCAGATTAAAATTTATGTCGCGGAGATGCGAAAGATTGGTGTCGGCGACAAGCTAGCAGGGCGACATGGTAATAAAGGTGTTGTTTCGCGGGTTTTGCCGGTAGAAGATATGCCGTTTATGGAAGACGGGACGCCGATTGACATCGTGCTTAGCCCGATGGGCGTGCCGAGCCGTATGAATCTTGGTCAGTTATTCGAGACACATCTCGGGATGGCGGCAAAAGCGCTCGGATATAAAGTCGCAACGCCTTCGTTTAACGGGGTGCCGGATGAAGTAATTAGTGATGAGCTAGAAAAAGCCGGTTACGCACGCGATGGTCGAGTACAGCTTTACGATGGTTTGACGGGTGAGCCGTTTAACGAAAGGACTTCAGTTGGAATTATGCATATGTTGAAACTTCACCACATGGTCGAAGATAAAATTCACGCACGTTCGACTGGCCCGTATACGATGGTAACTCAGCAACCGCTCGGTGGTAAGGCACAAAACGGTGGTCAGAGATTCGGGGAAATGGAGGTCTGGGCACTCGAAGCTTACGGTGCAGCTACGACTTTGCAGGAAATGCTCACGATTAAGTCGGATGACGTTTACGGACGTGCGAAAGCTTATGAATCGATTATTAAGCATGAACCGATTGAGGGGCCGAAGCTTCCGGAAGGCTTTAACGTCTTAGTGAAAGAGCTTCAGGGGCTAGGTCTTAAAGTAGACTTACTCGATCACGGCGAATCGGCGGATGCTGGAGACGTAATTGAAAAGACTTCAAGGGAAATTGAAAAATCTAAGGATGATCAATCCATCTATGATCAACATAAAAAAGATACCGAGCCACAGATTTTGGACCTCGATGACGAGGAGGCCGAAGCAATGATGGCGGATGAAGGTATCGAAATAACGGAGGGCGACGAAGATGATGGTACGGTCGACCTCGGAGAGGAGTTCTAAGATGGCGTGGATGGATAATTTTATCAGCGCTTCAGATTTCGATTCGATTAGACTTTCGGTCGCGAGTCGAGACGATATATTGAATTGGAGCTACGGTGAGGTAACGAAACCGGAGACGATTAACTATCGTACTCAGAAGCCAGAACGAGATGGTTTGTTCTGCGAAAGGATTTTCGGACCAACTAAGGATATTAACCCACACGATTCGAAGCTTAAGGGGGTGCGTGTGCACGAAGCGGCGGTTGATAAGGAAGGAAACATCGTAACTAAGTCGATTACTCGGCGCGAGAGAATGGGGCATATTGCTCTAGCGGCGCCGGTTGCACATATTTGGTTTATGCGCGGAGTGCCTTCGGCTTTATCGTTACTTCTTGATATTACGGTTAAAAATATTGAAAAAGTAGTATACTTTGCGACTTATTTAATTACTGATGCGAAAACCGACGAGATTAATAAGACTCTAGAGTCACTCGAAGGGCAAACTGCGGCGGCGAGAGATGCGATTAGACTACGCTACGAAAAGGAAGCTAAGGCTGAAGGTGCGGATGTTAAAGCGCTAGCCGAGGCACAGACGAAAGAATTATCTGAACTGGAAAGCGATTATGCTTCTAAGAAGTCGATGCTTGAGTCGTTTAAGAAAGGTGGGACGATTACGGAAGTGCAATATCGCAATTTACCAGAAGAGTATGAAGATTTGATTACGGTAGAGATGGGTGCGACGGCGATTAAGAAGTTGCTCGACGAAGTTGATTTAGATAAGTTAATTGAAGATTTGAAGAAGCAGGAAGAAGAAGTTAAGGGCCAAAAGGAGAAGAAAATCCAGAAACGCTTGAAGACTCTAGAAGGAATGCAAGCAGCGGGAATTCGTCCGGAAGATTTAGTACTTTCAGTAATCCCAGTCATTCCGCCGGATCTTCGTCCGATGATTGCGCTTCCGGGTGGACGTTTTGCGACGTCGGATTTGAACGATTTGTATCGTAGAGTAATCAACCGAAATAATCGGTTAAAGAAATTGATGGATCTTAACGCACCAGAAGTAATTTGCCGAAACGAAATGCGGATGCTTCAAGAAGCGGTTGATGCTTTGATTGACAACTCGGCGGCACATGGTTCGAGGGGGGCTAACTCGACGAACGGGCGACGTAAGCTTAAATCTCTTTCGGACTTACTAAAAGGTAAGCAAGGGCGCTTCCGTCAGAACCTACTCGGGAAGCGGGTTGACTATTCAGGTCGTTCAGTAATCGTCGTAGGCCCGGAGTTGAAACTACATGAATGTGGGCTTCCGAAGCAGATGGCGCTTGAACTATTTAAACCCTTCGTGATTTCTTGGTTGATTGGTAATGAATATGCTACCAATATCCGGTCGGCTTCACGATTAATTGAGGCGAAAGAAACGGTAGTTTGGGATGCGCTAGATGATGTAATTAAAGGTAAATATGTGCTTCTAAACCGTGCTCCGTCGCTCCACCGGCTTTCGGTACAAGCTTTCCAGCCAAGATTGATTGACGGTAAAGCGATCAAGCTCCATCCTTTGGTAGCTTCTGGGTTTAACGCAGACTACGATGGGGACCAGATGGCAGTGCATCTTCCGCTTTCCGAAGCGGCGCAAACCGAAGCGCGAGAGTTAATGTCGGCTCCGAAGAACTTGTTGAAGCCGGCGGATGGCTCGCCAGTCTTGGCAATTTATCAGGATGTGGTACTTGGTGCATATTATTTAACATATGATAAACCTGGAACGGATCAAGGTGAGGCAAAAGCGTTTTCGAGTGTTTATGAAGCCGAGATGGCTTACGATCAGGGCTTGATTGCGCTTCAGACGCCGATTCGGGTGTTTGCGAAGAAGGAAATTCGAAATACTACCTTAGGTCGCGTAATCTTTAATGAAATTTTGCCAAAAGACTATCCGTTTGATAATTCGGTACAGAATAAGAAGCACTTATCTAAGGTGATGGCGGACATTTTCGACCGCTATGGCGCAGAAGTCATGGTGAAGACAGCAGATGATCTGAAAGATTTAGCGTTTGAGTACGAAACGATTGCTTCGATTTCGACAGCGAAAGATGATTATCCGACCTACGACGAAATCGACGACTTTATCGCGGAAGGCGATGCGAAGACCGCTCTAATTCAGCAACAATTTAATGATGGATTGGTAACGGAGGAGGAGCGTTATAAATTGACGATTGCTAACTGGCGCGATATTGATAAAAAGATTTCGGATTTCTTGTCTTCGAAGCTTTCGGAAATGGATACGGATATCGCGGTGATGGTTAACTCTGGTGCACGTGGTAATATTTCGAACATTAAGCTCGCTTCGGCGGAAATTGGTATCATGGTTGATATTAACAATAACGAAATTGAGCTTCCGGTTAAGTCTTCATATAAGCGCGGTTTGAATACACTTGAGTCCTTTATCGCAACGCGAGGTGCACGTCAGGGTCAGGTTTCGACGGCTCTACGTACGGCGGACTCGGGTTACCTAACGAGGCGGTTAGTCGATGTTTCGCAAGATGTCTTTACGACGAATGAGGTGGCGGAAGACCCAGGCTTTGCGGTTTACCGAAACGAAACTGAGCTTTCGGGAATCGGGTTTGCGGCGAGACTGTCCGGTCGTTATACGGCGGAGGCGGTTCCGGGCTATCTAGAAGCCGATGAGCTAATTACGAAAGATATTGCGGAACAAATTGAGAATGACGAAAATATTTCGGCGGTTAAGATTCAGTCGGTGCTTTCGACTACGGCGGTCGACGGAATTCCGCGTAAGGCTTACGGGGTCGATATGTCGACTAGGGAATTAGTCGCGGCGAACGAGCCAGTCGGGGTAATCGCGGCACAATCGCTCGGTGAGCCGGGTACACAGCTAACTCTCGATACGAAGCACGGCTCTGGCGTGGCAGGTTCGGGTGCAATCGCGCGAGGTCTTCCTCGGGTCGAGGAGCTTCTCGAAGCCCGTACGCCGAAAGGTCAAGCTTACGTTTCGCCGATTAGTGGTACAGTTGAGGTTTGGGAAGATAATAATCATTACGTCGTACAAATTACTCCGCAATCTGGTTCGATTGAAAGATTTGAGCTAGAAGGACGAAAGCCGGCGGTTAAAGACGGCGAGTCGGTTAAGGCGGGAGCAACTCTCGTGAAGAAGGCTGGAGATAAGGATGCGATTAAGGCTCCGAATGATGGCGTAGTTGAGTTGGTTAAAGACGCGGTGATATTGGTTGCAGCTGGTTCGGCGCCGGTTCGGATTGAAATTCCAGGTGACGCAGAGCTGGTAGTAAAGTCGAACGATGCAGTTGAATCTGGCGATAGATTAACGACGGGTTCGCTAAATCTCCAGGATCTTTTGAAATACAAGGGCGTCGAAGCGACCGAGCGTTATATCATGAACGACGTTTTGAACGTTTATGCGGCGCAGGGGCACGAAATTTCGCCGAAGCACTTGGAGATTTTGGTGCGCCAGATGTTCTCAAGGGTTCAGATTAACGAACCAGGTGATTCGGAGTTTGTGACGGGAGATATTACTTCTAAGGCTTCGGTAGTTGAGGCGAATAGGGAGCTAGAGGCTGAAGGAAAAGAACCGGCGACCTATACAAACCTGCTACTTGGGATTACGAAGGTTTCGATCTTCTCGGATTCGTTCCTCTCGGCGGCTTCGTTCCAAGATACGACGCGTGTACTTATTAACGCGGCGATTAATGGACGAGTTGATCACTTGCGTGGGCTAAAGGAAAACGTCATTATCGGACGCAAGATTCCGGTAGGGACGGGCGTTAGACCCCTAGAACAAGATGGACCTACTCCGGAAGAATTAGAGGAAATCTAGAAAATTTAAAGGCAATTTTCTCAGCGGTAAAATTACGCCAAGATAAAAATTACAACACATAGCCTATTTTCGCTCGACGTAGCAAAGCTCTGCTCGCGAAAATGGTAGTGTTGTAATTTTTATATGGGTAATTTTACATGCTTCGAAAACTTTCCTTTAAATTTTCTTCCAAAATTCATCGAAGTATGGTATATTGTATATAGTATTATGAAGAGGTTTTATGCATTTTAAGACGATTTTTAAATCTTTAAAGAATAAAGACATGTTACGCCGGGTTGGGATTATTTTTGGAATTTTGATTGCGTATCGATTATTGGCGCAAATTCCGGTACCGATGGGAGACGCTTCGACGTTTCGGGAAGCCGTTTCGAATTTATTAGAGAAGTCGGATTTCTCGAGCTTCCTAAATTTAATTTCGGGTGGCGGCTTGGCTTCGTTTAGTATTATCCTAGTCGGTCTTTCGCCGTATATTACTGGGTCGATTGTAATTCAGCTTCTAACCAAGGCGATTCCGCGACTCGAGGAACTGTCAAATGACGGCGAGACTGGTCGGCGCAAGATTAACCAATGGACTAGAATGCTTGCGGTGCCTCTTGCTATCTTACAATCTATTGTATATATATTTATATTATATCAGTCGACTCTTTCGGCGAATATTGCGACGGAATTTACACCGACGCTTGGCGATTGGGCGCTTTCGGTTACAGCGATGACGGCTGGGTCGATTATCTTAATGTGGCTCGGCGAGCTAATTACAGAGCAGGGGATTGGGAATGGTATTTCGATGATGATTTTCGCGTCGATTATTTCGCAACTTCCGACGACGCTGGCTTCGCTCGGTGCGGCGCTTTTTAATACGGAGAATGGTACGCTTTCTATGTTCGGTTGGTTTGAGCTTCCGGTTGATCCGACGACGTTCTTCATTGTACTTGGGTTTGCAGTGGCGATGCTAGTAGTAATTTACTTCTTAGTGAAATTAAATGAAGCGCAGAGAATTATTACGGTGAATTATGCGAAGAGAGTACATGGTAATTCGTCTTATGGTGGAATTAAGTCGATTTTGCCGATTAAGATTATCGCGGCTGGCGTGATCCCGGTGATTTTCGCGACAGCGTTTCTTTCGCTTCCGGCTCTGATTGGGCAAGTTATAACTACAGTTGATCCAGGGAACGAGTTCGGGACTTCTCTAGTTTCGATCTTTACGGCGCCTTCGGCGAATAATTTCTTGGCGATCTATCCGGACGGAATCACGGGGCAATGGTTTATTTATCCGGCAGTTTATTTCTTCTTGGTATTCGTCTTTACTTATTTCTATACGAATTCCGTGGTATTTAATACGAAAGAAATCGCAGATAACCTACAAAAACAGGGTGGATTTATCGAGGGGGTGCGTCCGGGGATTAAAACAGCGGAGTATTTAAGTAAGGTAGTGAGTCATTTAAACTTATTTGGAGCTTTATCTTTAGGCTTAATTGCGATGCTTCCGTTTATTACCGACTATATATTTATTATGACGACGGGGTCGCCGGTTGGGCTTTCAATTTCGGGTACTGGGCTTCTCATTGTGGTGACGGTGGCACTGGAGAATCTAAGGTCGCTAGATTCTAGAGCATTAATGGTAACATACGACGATTTCGGTGATGAGCTTAAAAATTAAGGGTTGGCGAAGAATAACAAGCTGTCTAGTATGGACTGTGCTTGCGATATTGTTTTTGGTTTTTCTAATTCGTGTGGCGACGTTCGAGAGTAGTTATTATAGCGAAAAAGAGGGGAGCGAGCGGGTGGTGACGGCGGTGGCGGATGAAAGTGATGAGGAAGAGTTGATTGAGGTCGAGCCGACGGTGGAGGAAGTACGTGAATATACTGTGGCGGCAGATAGGCCGAGATATTTGTCGATTGAAAAGTTAAGAGTTAGTAGAGCAAGGATTCTGCCGATGGGGGTGAACAAAAAAGGCGAGATGGATACGCCGAGAAACGTGTTTGACGTCGGCTGGTATACGGAGTCAGGGAAACCGGGTCAGGGTAAAACGATGGTGATTGACGGGCATAATGGAGGGCCGAATGTGCACGGTGTGTTTAAGAATCTTCCGAACTTAGTTAATGGAGATGTTATTACGGTTGAAAGGGGAGACGGGTTGGTGTTTCGCTATGAAGTCGTAGAAAACAAAGAAATAAAACTGGATGAAGCCTCTGCTTACATGCGGACGGCAATGAAGAGTCCGGTGGCAGGAAAAGAATCGATAACTTTAATCACTTGTTCGGGTGAGTGGTCGCAGACGCAAGGTACTTATCTTTCTCGCCAATTCGTCCGCGCAATTTTGGTAGAATAATCTTTACAATTTCTGAAAAGTATGCTAGAATTGAGAAGTAATTTATGGCTAGTCAAAAGGAAGTGATTAAACTCACGGGTAGCGTCGTTGAGGCGTTGCCTAACACCCAGTTTCGGGTTGAACTCGAGAATGGTCATGTTATTGTTGCCCACATGAGCGGGAAGATGCGAAAAAACTACATTCGTCTCGTCCCGGGTGACAAAGTCGAGGTTGAGTTAACCCCATACGATCTTACAAAGGGTAGAATCAGTTTTCGGCTTAAAGATTAATATTAACGAGGTTATGTTTTTTCGCTCTTAAAAATAACAGAGGTAAAAATCAAAAATTTTTAAGAGTATGATTTCAAAACATAATCTTATAAAAGGAAAGGATATTTTAACACCATGAAAGTACGTGCTAGTGTTAAAAAAATCTCGCCTGATGATATCATTGTGCGCCGGAAGGGTGTACTAAGAGTCATCAACAAGAAAAAACCTAAGAATAAGCAAAGGCAGGGTTAAGAATGGCTAGAATAGCTAGTGTGGTTATCCCGTCCGAAAAACAAGTCTGGATTGCACTGACTTATGTTTATGGGATTGGACGAACCACGAGTAAAGAAATCCTTGCGGAGGCTAAAATCGAGCCTACCACTCGGGTGAAGGATCTCACCGAGGCTGACGAGCAAAAAATCAACGATATTATTTCGTCGAAATATCACGTTGAGGGAGATTTGCGTCGTCTCGTGAGCAATAATATCAAACGCTTAAAGGATATCAATTCATACAAAGGTATCCGGCACAAGGCTAAGTTACCAGTAAACGGACAGCGCACTCGCACGAATGCACGTACTCGTAAGGGTAAAGCTATCGCGGTTGGTGGAGCGCAGCCGAAGGCAGCAAGTAAGACTTAAGGAGCAATATGGCAGAAGAAAATATTAAAAAGACTACTGCTACGCCGGAAGCTACTGAGGCGGCTCCGAAGGCTAAGGCAGGTAAAAAAGGAAAAAGGATTGTTAATAGTGGTGCGGTACATATCCAGGCTACGTTTAACAATACTATAATTAGCGTAACTGACAAAACTGGTGGAGTATTAACGGCTTCATCGGCGGGAGCAAATGGTTTTCGCGGTTCGAAGAAAGGGACGGCTTTCGCGGCTGGGGTAGCGGCGGAAAAAGCTCTAGAAACTGCAAAGAAAAATCATGCGCTAAATTCAGTTGACGTTTATGTATCGGGAATTGGTCTCGGTCGCGATGCCGCGATTCGGGCGATTTCTACGGTAGGAATTAGAATTGACTCAATTAACGACGTAACTCCGATTCAACACGGTGGTGTACGTCCGAAAGGAGAGAGGAAACCGTAATGGCAAGAGATGTTTCACCAATTGTAAAACAGAGCCGACGCGAAGGTTTTGCTCTCGCGCCAAAAGCTCATAAAATTATGGCCAAAAAGTCTGGGATTCCGGGCGAACATGGCGATAAAAGAGTTAGAGGCGGAAGTCTATATCTAACTCAGATGCGCGAAAAGCAAAAAGTACGCCGTATGTATGGCTTGCTCGAAAAGCAATTCGCCAAATTAATGAAAGAGGCTCAGAAAGCCGAGGGCTTGACGGGCGAGAAACTACTAGAGTTTCTTGAGAGGCGAGCAGACAACGTGATTTATCGCGCGGGATTTGCTTTGACTCGTCGCCAAGCGAGGCAACTAGTCTCACATGGACATTTTCTATTGAACGGTCGTCGTATCGATATTCCATCGATTAGACTCAACCCGGGTGATGTTCTAGAGGTTCGTCCAAAATCAGGTAAAACTGAATATTTCAAGAATCTTCCGAATATTATCGGGGCAGCGAGTGCTACTTCGCTTTCCTGGCTAAAGGTCGACGCGAAGAAAATGAAAATTGAAATTACCGGGCTTCCAAAACGCGAAGAAGTGGAAGCTGGCATTAACGAACAATTAATCGTTGAGTACTACTCACGCTAAGGAGAAAAAATATGACAACAAAAAACATTCATGAAGCAATTTTAGCTGATGTGAAGGAGCTTAGCGAGAATAGCGCAGAGTTCGTTATTAGACCGCTTTACTATGGTTACGGCAATACGTTAGGTAATTCACTTCGTAGAGTGCTTCTTTCGAGTGTGAAAGGCGCGGCAATTACGGCATTTTCGATTGAAGGGACGACGCATGAATTTACGGCGATTTCTGGAGTACGCGAGGATGTCGTCGATATTATGTTGAATCTTAAAAATATTCGTTTTAAGGTTCACACTGATGCACCGGTCGAGCTAGAGCTTTCGATGAAAGGTTCTGACCAATCTGAGAAAGATGGTGATAAGCGCGTAGTGGCGGGCGACATTAAGCTTCCGGCGGAAGTCGAAATCGCTAACCCGAACCAAACGATTTGCCATATTGATGATCCGAAATATGTTTTGAAGATGCATCTCGTGGTAGAGTCTGGTCGCGGTTATCTTACGATTGACCAAGCTAGCGAGTCGCGACTTCATTCGGATATGATTGCGATTGATGCGGTCTTTACGCCGGTACTTCGCGTTCGCTACAAAGTAGAGAACACACGTGTCGGTCAAGATACTAATTTGCAACAGCTGACTCTTACGGTAGACACCGATGGGACGATTACGCCACGTGAGGCGTTTACGGAAGCGGCGGCGATATTGGTAAACCAATATACAGCGCTTGCGGAAGGTAAGGTTATGGAGCGCGTTCCGGCTCCAGGTTCCAGGTCGGACGATGACGATTCGGGACTAATGATGCCGATTGAAGATTTGGAACTTTCGGCTAGGACGGCTAACGCACTTCTCAATAATGACATTAAGACAGTTCGAGACTTAGTAGTTCTTTCGGAAAATGATTTGAAGGATCTCAAAGGTTTCGGTCAAAAGGCGTTAGACGAAGTTAAAGAAAAGTTAACGGAGTTAAATTTCTAATATGCATAGGCACGGATACAAGGGCCGAAAATTCGGCCGAGAAACCGATCAGAGATTGGCGCTGACCCGTGGGCTAATGTGTTCTCTGATTAAATATCAAACTATAACTACGACGCTCGCGCGGGCAAAAGAAATCCGTCGCGATCTAGAGAAGATTATCACGATTGCGAAGAAAGGCGGTTTAGCAAATCGTAGGCTCGTGATTGCGAGATTAAACGATTTAGAGACGGCGACGCTTTTAGTCGATGTGATTGCTCCGCAGATTAAGCGTGATTCTGGATATCTTCGAATTGAGCATGCGGGCTATCGCCGAGGCGATAATTCGGAGATGGGTACGATTAGCTTCGTAGATGAGATTTCTTTTGAAGAAGCTGAGGAAAAGCCGGTCGAAAAGAAGGCCGAAGGGGCTGATGAGAAAAAATCGGAAGCTAAGTCGAACGCAAAGAAGACGAGCGCAAAAAAGGAGGATAAATAATGAAAACTTATTCTCAAAAAGGCGCAGAAATTAAGCGCGAATGGTGGACGATTGACGCGTCGAGCATGCCTCTTGGCAAACTCGCGGTGGTGATTGTGGACAAATTGATGGGTAAGTCGAAAGTTACCTATACTCCGCACATCGATAATGGCGATTATGTCGTTGTGACGAACGCGAAGGATTTAGTCGTTACTGGAAACAAGATGATTGATAAGAAATATTATCGTCATAGTGGTTTTCCAGGCGGGATTAAGGAGTTAAAACTTGAGGAAGTGATTGAGAAAAAACCGGAACTTGCGATTCGTGAGGCGGTTAAGGGGATGCTTCCGAAGAATAAATTATCCGCAGACCGTTTGGCGAGACTACGAATTTTCGACGGTGCGGAGCATTCACATACGGCGCAAAGTCCAAAGGAGATTAAATAATGGCAGATAAGAAGAAATACACTTACGGCTTAGGGCGTCGCAAGGCGGCGACCGCGACGGTTAGGCTTTACGCTGGAAAAGGCGAAATCACGATTAATAACAAGCCGGCTCTAGAATATCTTTCGGGGAACAAGACGTTTCTCGCGGAGATTACTGACCCGCTAGCGTTAGCTGGAAAGCAGAAAGAATACGATATTACGATTGTCGTAAAAGGCGGTGGGCTTTCTGGGCAAGTTGACGCGATTAAGCTCGCAATTTCGAAAGCCCTTACGATTGAGGCGCCGGACTTAAGACCGGTACTCAAGAAGGCTGGTATGATGAAACGCGATCCGCGCGAGAAAGAGCGCAAGAAATATGGTCTTCGCTCGGCCAGACGACGAGAGCAGTTCTCGAAACGTTAAAAATAAGCCCGCAAGGGCTTATTTTTTAGCGTTTAAAAAAACCAAAGTAAGCTTTGGGTTTTTCTCGATTCCTACCTTGGTGGAGTGTAGGAGATTCAAACTCCTGACCTCTGCAATGCGAATGCAGCGCTCTATCAGCTGAGCTAACACCCCATGTAGTTATTATATCATATTTTTAATAAAATTAGAAAACTATGGAGTTTTTTGCTCCATAGTTTCATTATATCACGTTTACGCTAAAAAGTCAAGTTTTAGATTCCTGGAACGGGGAAGGAAGTGGCGAGGGTTTTGACTTCTTCGCGCAGAGTGGTCAATTCTTTATCGAATTTGGTTAAGTTTTCTTCTGTCTTGGCTTTGACGCAAATATCGGCGACTGTTTTCATCCAACTGGCGAGCTCTTTCATCTCTTTGATTCCTAGACCACGGGTAGTAATAGCTGGGGTGCCGAGACGAACACCAGAGGGGCGGAAGGCGCCACCTTTGTCGATCGGTAGAGAGTTGGCGTTTAAGGTTAATCCAATCATATCGAGGGCTTTCTCGTAAATTTTGCCGTCGAAGCCGAAACTTTCTTTGACGTTGACAAGGATTAGGTGATTTTCGGTGCCGTCGCCTTGGAGGACGAAGCCGAGCTTCTTTAGCTCATCGGCGAGAGCTTTAGCGTTTTCAACGATTCTCTTTGCGTAGTCTTTGAATTCGGGTTTTAGAGCTTCGCCAAAAGAAACGGCTTTCGCAGCGACGATGTGCTCTAAGGGACCGCCTTGAGTGCCAGGGAAGACAGCGCGGTCAATTAGAATCGGAATATTATCGAGCGTTTTTTCGGGACGCTTTAGGGGTGAAGCGACGTTGCCTTTGGATAAAATAAGGCCGCCACGCGGACCGCGGAGGGTCTTGTGGGTCGTCGTGGTCATGACGTTAAAGCCGAAATCAAGCGGATTTGGGTGAACGCCACCAGCGATGAGCCCGGCGACGTGTGCCATGTCGGCCATCAGCATAACTTCTTTACCGGTTTTCTTGACGAGTCTGTCGCGTATTTCGACAACGCGCTCAAAATCGGGGATCTTCATGAAGGCGGAATAACCGACGAGGATGATTTTTGGTTCATTTTCGAGGGCCTTTTTCTCCAAATCGTCGTAGTCGATATCGCCGTCTTTGGTTACGCCGTAAGCGACGAAGTTGTAAATATGGGCGGATAAAGTGACGGGGGCGCCATGGGTCAGGTGGCCGCCGGCAGGTAGGGACATGCCGAGAACGGTATCGCCAGGTTCGAGCCAAGCGAAATAAACGGCGTTGTTGGCCTGGGCGCCGGAGTGAGGCTGGACGTTGGCGTGGTCGGCGTGGAAGAGGCGGCAGGCGCGATCGATGGCGAGGCGTTCAATCCGGTCGACATTGGGCTGACCGCCGTAATAGCGATAATTTGGTAAAATTTCGTTGGTGATTTTCTTTTCCTCCCAGCCCGGAACACCCTCGAAACTCGGGTAGCCTTCGGAATACTTATTAGTCAAAATAGAACCCATGGCGGACAAAACATCGGCGGAAACATAATTCTCGCTCGGAATTAATTCCAAACCTTCGGATTGTCTAACTTTTTCATTTTCAATTAAATTAAATACTAAATCTTTCATTTTGTTGTCCTAATTATTTTTGATATATTTATAAATTGAAAAAGTTAGATCATTTTCCTTTCCTTTCTTGATTAGTTCTTTAGAGTATTTAGATTTATCGAATTTAGGGAAGAAAGTGTCGGCGGAGGGATCGGAAGAGTTGACTTCGGTGAGATAGAGGTTTTTGGCGTGTGGGAGAAGCTCGAAATAGACCATGCCGCCGCCAATGACGAAGATTTCTTCGTCGGAAGATTCATTTTCGGAAATAAAAGCTTTTAAATCGGAAACGCTTTTGTCGGCGCCTTCGACAAGGCGGCGGGAAATAACGATGTTTTTGCGGTTTTTGAGTTTACCGGGGAGAGACTCCCAGGTTTTACGGCCCATTAAAATTTTATGGCCTAAAGTGGTTTCGCGAAAGAATTTCATGTCGTCTTTAATACTAAAAATTAATTTACCGTTTTTACCGAGTTCGCGATTCTTGCCGATACAAGCGATTAAACTAAACATATTTACTCCGTGACGGGCATGACAATTCTACCTTGATGCTCATAGTCCTCCAATCTGATGTCTTTAAGCTCTTTCGAATGGTCGAAAGCGAAGAAATCTTTAATCTCTGGGTTAATCCAGAGTTTCGGGGCGGGGAAGAGGGCGCCGTCTTTTTTTAGCTTCTCGTCGCGACGGCGAATTTGCTCTTTGATGCCGTCGATTTGGTTTTCGTAGATGTGAACGTCGTTAATCGTGAAAGTTAACTTCCCGGGTTTTAAGCTGGTAACCTGAGCGATGAGGTGACAGAGAACCGCATATTGGGTAATATTAAAGGGAAGACCGAGCGGGACGTCGTTGGAGCGAGAGTGAACCATCAAATTTAATCTACCGCCTTCGGCCATCCATTCGTTACTCCAGACACAGCTCGGCAGAGCGGCGGTCGAAAGCCATTCGTTTTGCCAGAGAGACATCACCATACGGCGATTTGAGGGGTTTGACTTTAAGGTTTCGATTAGACTTTCGGTTAACTTATAACGATTCACAATCCAACCGTAAGCTGTGCCGATGGTGCCGGCGAAGTTAGTCTTCGGCTCGGCGGGATGTTCTTTTGCAAAAATCTCGTTGATATTTCGTCCTTGGTAAGTGCCGTCTTCGGCAATTTTCCATTCGTCCCAGATTTTTACTCCGCGGTCTTTGAGCCAAGAAACGTCGTTACTCATGACCTGCCAAATCCAAAGCATTTCGAGCACAGCGGATTTAAAAGCGACGAATTTGGTGGTCAGAATTGGGAATTCTTCGGCTAAATCAAATTCTAAAACATAGTGCGGAATGCGAATCGTCGCCGAGGCGGATTTCGCTTGGGAAACGTGATTTGGCATGGTGTTTCGAGTGCGAGAAGAACGTGCGGAATTGGTTTTGTCGGTATAATTTACGACTTTTTCGCCTTGTCGCAGAATTTTATCGCAAAGCTCCAGATATTGTTCGTCGAATTTGCTCATTTAACCTCCTTAATTCTCGACGGGCCCTGTCGTCGCCTCCTCCGCCGCTCAAGCTCTCGCGGGGGTCTCCCTCCGGCGACACCACCCGTCGTGTATAATGACATTATATCATGAAAAAGCCCCGAAATAAAAATTTCGGGGCGGGTTGTTAGGCTTAGGAGTTGTGTTCGAGATACTCGCGTTCACGCCAAGCATACCAATGATTTTTCAGTATAAGCGTATACATAACGATCAGCGCCGTGAAAAACCCTTCGTTGTCGAAATGGACTATTTTCCTCACGGACAGATAGTCGGTCGTCCACATTTCGCTTGCGAAATAGAGGTTTTTGTTATTGTTGCCACAGATGCGCATTTCTTCTAAGTCACGTTCACTCACTGCGTTGCTCTTCGAAGATATTCTAGGTGGCTTGCCGGTTGCGTCATACGCTAGCGCGATAAAAATAGCCGAAACTTTGTCGGCCAGGTAGAGCATCTTGCCTATTTCTGTACTTTTCGTTTCCATCTCTGTCAGAAGCTTCTTTACGTTTTTCTCGAAATTAGCTTCGTAGGTGGGAGAAAAGTTTGAAAAATTATTTTGGTACTTATGCTCTGCCTGTATCTTAGCCACTTCGTCTCGATTGCCGTTGTCTGGCTGGTCCCCTATCAGATTCTCTGGTAAATCATGCCGTCCGACGGCTTCTATGATTTCCCGATACGAATAACCTCCTGGAATATTATTGCGTTCTAAATCTGGTCCATAGAGATATGAAAGCGCACGATCCAATATAGCTCGCATGAGATTCGTATGGGCGCCAGTGGACTCATATGCGTCGCTATCTTCGGTCAGCCCATATAGGTAATTATAGGAACGTAACACGAAGGCGTTCTTGGCGTATTCTTCGAGCTGTACAACTAATTGAGCGATTACTGCAGCGTCCGGTATGGACCACATTTTGGCGTTGATGCTTCTTTCTTGGGACATAATACGGTGATACTCTGGGATAACAAAATAATTAAGATTCACATAATCCCTCCTAACAAAAAATGTAAATGTGCGCCCTGAATATATTTTAACAGAATTTTGCAAATATTTCAATGCTATATTGACATTTTAGCTTAAGTATGATATAATAAAGTTATAGTGGTCATATAATGGCTCGAAGGAGTTTTAATGGGTAAAAGTGATAAAAAATGCGGGGTTTTGATTGTTCTCACGGTTTTTGGTCTATTTTTGGCTGGGCTTTTTGGTTTATTCTTTGAGATGCCGAGACTTTATAAGACTGAGATGAGCCTGGATTTTCATAAATCTGAGTTGTCTTCGAACGAATTCGAGAAAATTTCTCTTGAAAAAACTGAGATAAAAGAGGTGGCGTCGAAACGAACGCCGGCGAAAGTGGTTTATGCTTCGTCTAATTATAGTACCTCTGTAAATCAGGGGAATTGGAATCATATATCGGTGGCGGGACGAAATTTGGGTGTTACGGAGGTTTCTAGTTTGGTCGTGAATCCGGGTAACGCAACGATGAAATTTCGAAAGATGATTTATGGACATAATTCGGCGGGGATTTTCGGTAATTTGCAGAGTCTCGGGGTAGGTTCGGTCTTTTCGGTGGAATTAAACGGCGTAACGACAAATTATCGAGTATCGGAGAAGGTTACTTTTGAGAAAGCGTCGAGTACGACTTTAAGAGTCAATGGCCAAACTTATACGATGGATGCTTTGACGCGAAATGCGAAGGGGCATGGTTTGATGCTTCTGACCTGCGCGGGGCAGGGTCTCGTGGGCGGAGATGCGACGCATCGCCTCGCGGTGTTTGCTGACGCAATCTAGGTTTTATGTTAAAATGGGGGTATGTTGAAGCGAAAGCTAGTTTTGGTAGCTTTTTGGGTATTAACTTCGACGGTGCTCGGGCTAGTTTTTGGGGTGTTTTTGGCGGAAAAAGATTTAAGTGCGGTGTATAAAAGAGCGGAAGTAGCGAAAAATGAGGGTCTACCGAAACTAGAGATTACGCTAGGCGAGACGACGCTTAGCGAGGTATTGTCGAAGAGCAAATACGAGAGATATGGGGCTTCGGAGGTTGTATTAAAGAATAAGGGTGAGGAGATTTCGCTTGGCTCAGGGGAGCTAAAGGGGAGAGGGAATTCGACTTGGGGGCTAGAAAAAAGTCCGTTTCAGATAAAATTAGATAAAAAAGCGGATATTTTAGGGCTCGGCGAGAGGAAAAAATGGGTGCTTCTCGCGAATTATTTCGACGAGGCGGCTGGGCTTCGGAACGATTTTGCGTTTAAGTTGGCGGAAGTTTTAGGGGAGAAATATGCGGAAAAGGGGGAGTTTGTGGAGCTTTATGTAAATGATCAATACGAAGGGCTGTATTATCTAGTGAGAAAAATTGAAATTGGTAAGAATTCGGTTGATATACGGGGCCCGGGGGCGGTTTTAGCGGAGTTTGACTCATTACACGGCAGTTGGGAAGATTATGCTTTGTCGGAGAATGGGTCATTATTCGTGTTCAAAGATGCTGTATCGGAAAAAGATGAGGAAAAATTCCTGGAAGCTAAACAGGAATTTTTGAAGAGAATTAGCGAATTCGAGCGGGCAGTGTTAGATAAGCATTATAAAAAGGCGGAGGAGCTTGTGGACTTTACTTCTTTGGCTGAATATTACCTCGTAAATGAATTTTCGGTAAATCCAGATGGTTATTCTTCGAGCTATTATTTTTATACGGATGGCGGGGGGGACAAAATTAATGTTGGGCCGGTGTGGGATTTTGACTTCGCTTTTGCAAATCGGAGATGGGTCTGGAAGAGAATCGAGGATTTTTATTCACCAGAGAAGACAATGGTACGGTCGGAGGATGTGCTAGCTGATTTGCCGATGTCGGGGATGATTTATCGATTAATGGACTATCCGGTTTTTCGAGCGGAGGTTTGGCGGGTTTATCAAGAAAAAATGGCTGGGAAGGCTGAGGAGCTTCTAGAATACTTTGACGAGAAAAAGGAGGAAATAGCTCGGGCGGCGTATTCGGACCGGGCGAGGTATTACTCTAACTATAATCAGACTTTCGAAGAGGCGACTAGCGAACTTAGGGAATACGTCCGACGGAGATTAGAATATTTTGAAAAAGTCTATGTTTTGCCGACTGACATAAAAATAATGTGGTAAAATGAAAGTATATGATGGAGGAAAGTGGTGAGAGCCGAAAGGTATTAGTTAGGCTCGAAAATGTCGATAAGGCGTTTGGGAAGAAGTATATTATTCGAAACCTTAATCTCGACGTTTACGATGGTGAGTTTTTGACGCTCCTTGGCCCTTCGGGCTGCGGGAAAACTACGGTTTTAAGGTTAGTGTCTGGATTGGAAGACGCTACGGCTGGAACGATTTATTTAGACGGGAAGGATGTTACTGATGTGCCGGCTTCGAAAAGGGAGGTCAATACGATTTTTCAGAACTTTGCGCTTTTTCCGCATTTAACTACCTGGGAGAATATTAATTTCGGACTTAAAATGAAAAAAATTCCGAAGAAGGAAGCTGAAAAACGGATACGCTCGGCGATTTCTCTAGTGAAGCTAAATGGGTTTGAGGATCGACTTCCTTCGCAACTTTCGGGCGGACAACAGCAACGCGTAGCGATTGCGCGCGGAATCGTGATGAACCATAAAGTGTTGTTACTTGACGAGTCGCTGGCATCTTTGGATTTAAAACTAAAAAGAGAAATGCAGTTCGAGCTGAAGAAATTACAGGAAAAACTCAAGATGACATTTCTTTATGTCACGCATGACCAAGACGAGGCTTTGACGATGTCGGACAGGATTGCGATAATGAAAGCCGGTAAGATCGTGCAAATTGGAACGCCGGACGAGATTTATGACCATCCGAAAAATGATTTTGTGAAGAGTTTTATTTCGGATATTGAGTTGATTAATTATAAGAAGACTCGTAAAGAACGCGAGGCAGGAAAGAATAATGAAAAAGAGGGTAAAGCCTAGCCTTTTTCGCGCGGTGGTGACGCTTCCGGCGATTATTTATTGTCTAGGGCTAATTCTTTTACCGATTTTGTATGTATTTTTCTTGAGTTTTCTGACTTCTGATTCTTATGGCGGATATACGTATGATTTTACACTGAATAATTACGTGGAGATTTTTGAGCCGACCTATATTGTGATGTTTCTGAAATCTTCGGCGATTGCGCTTCTGGTAACTTTTTTGACGCTTCTCATTTCTTATCCATTTGCGATATTTTTGATGGATAAAACTGAGAAAAAGCAAAATTTTTTGATTAAACTCGTGATGATTCCATTTCTCACGAATTCTTTGATTAGAACTTTTGGATGGGTGATTTTGCTTCGAAAAAATGGTTTGATAAACACTGGACTGATGTCTACGGGCTTGATTTCATCGCCACTTGCTTTAATGTATAATACTTTTGGGATTGTGATTGGTTTAACTTACACTTTGCTTCCGTTTATGATTTTGCCGGTTTATTCGGCGGTTTCGAAAGTCGACCGCAATTTGATTTCGGCGGCAAAAGACCTCGGCGCGTCGAAATGGAAAGTATTTAAGGAAGTTTATCTTCCGCTTACGCTTTCGGGTGCGTTTAACGGAAGCTTGATGGTGTTTATTCCAGCGATTGGGTATTTCTTCATTGCGGATATTTTGGGAGGAGGAAAAGTGATGATTATTGGCGATTTAATTCGTAATCAATTTCTTTCCGCGAGGAATTGGCCGTTCGGGGCGGCACTTTCGATATTCTTGTTATTGTTCACGCTTTTACTTTTGAAACTTTATCGCAAAATTGGAGGGCGACTAGATGAACTAGGAGGAGGAATATGAGGAAAATTCGCCGGAAGAAACACTTTTATCTCAGAAACCTTTTTATAATTTTGGTTTTTGTTTTCTTATTTTTGCCAATTGCAGTTTTGGTACTTTATTCGTTTAATACTTCGAAAATGAATATTCTATTTGAAGGTTTTACGGTTGAATGGTACGCGAAACTATTTGAAAACGCGAATTTAATCGATGCCTTTAAAAACACTATTATTATAGCGGTGATTTCGACGATCGTTTCGACTATTCTCGGGACGCTTTCGGCGATTGGGTTGAAAAAGTATAATTTTCCGGGGAAGGGATTCATCGATAAACTAATATATATTCCAATTGTGATGCCGGAGATTGTTCTAGGGATTGCTCTGCTTTCGGGCTTTACGTTAGTAAAGCTAAAACTCGGATTGTTTTCGGTTTTGCTTTCACATATTGCTTTTTCGGTACCATTTGTAATTACAAGTGTGCGTTCAAGTCTCGATACTTTGCCGAAAGATTTTGAAGAGGCGGCGGAAGATCTTGGCGCGGGAAAATTTAAAACGCTGTTTTACGTTACTTTGCCGCTACTAAAGCCGGGGATTGTGTCGGGAGCTTTGCTCGCGTTTACGCTTAGTTTAGACGACGTAATTATTTCGTTCTTTACGGCTGGGCCAGGGACGAATACACTTCCGCTATATATTTATTCGGTGATTAAGACGGGAATCACACCAGATGTGAATGCCCTTACTACTTTGATGCTGGTCGCTACTTCTGTTATCTTGACGGTTTCTGCGCTTTATCAAACGAGAAAGTTGAGGAAACTATGAAAGAGAAAAACATATTGGTTGTGGCTGTTTTGGGGATTGTTCTCGCCTGTGGACTATACTTTGCGTTTAGCACGCGTTCGGAAAGGAGTTTTAAAAACGGCGAAGTGAACGTGCTCAACTGGACTAGCTATATTCCGGATGACGTGATTTCGGATTTTGAAAAGGAATTCGGGATACGAGTTAATTACGGGACTTATTCTTCTAATGAAGAGCTTCTCGCTAAGCTTTCGTCTTCGAATGAAGGGGCTTATGATTTAGTTTTTCCGAGCGATTATATGGTTGAGCTTTTAATTCAGCGCGGAATGCTGGAGAAGATGGATAAAGAAAGGCTGAGGAATTTTTCAAACATAGATAGTTTGTTTTTAAATCAGGATTATGATTCATCAAATGAATATTCGTTGCCTTTTCTTCTGGCTTATGCGGAATTGATTTACGATGCGTCGAAAATTAGAAAACCGATATCTTCTTATCGCGACTTAATAAATAAAGATTACCGTAATAATATTATTTTAATAAATGACCAGAGAATTATTATCGGGTCGGCACTTCTAGCTACTGGTGCAGAAATGAATTCGGTGAAAGACGAGGAGTTAGAGATGGCTTTAAAGTTTTTTGAAGAATTAAAGCCAAATATCAAAGCCTTTGATTCGGATTCGCCGAAGACTTTTCTGATTACGAAAGAGGCAGAGATTGGCTTAATTTGGAACGCGGAGGCAACGCTCGCGAAAAATGAAAACCCGAATTTAAAAACGGTCTTTCCGAAAGAAGGTTTTGCGATTTCGATGGATAATTATTGTATACCGAAGAACTCGAAAAATCGAGCTAACGCATATAGGTTGATTGACTTTCTGCTTCGGGAGGATATTTCGGCGCGCATTGTAGAGGAGTACCCGTACATTTCTCCGAATAACGGCTTGATTTCTGAGAATGAAGCGGAAATCCAAGAAATTTTAGAAAATGGCAGTTATGTCGAGAACGTTGGAGTTGACATCAAAAAACTCGACCGACTTTGGGCGAGATTTAAATAGATTACGTGGTCGACCATTTCGCTAAAGCGAAAGGTCGTCCACGGTCGGGCGTTTTGAAATAATCTTTCTCTGTGGTGGAGCATATGAGACTCAAACTCATGACCTCTTCGATGCCATCGAAGCGCTCTAATCAACTGAGCTAATGCCCCGCTGGTTTTATTTTAGCACGAATTATGCTAAAATGAAAGTATGAAAACGATTTTAACGGGAATTCGGTCGAATTCGGTTTTAACTTTGGGAAACTACTTGGGGGCGCTTCTTCCGATGGTACGACTCGCAAATAAATACTCTGCGGAATATACTGTAAATATTTTTGTGCCGGATTTGCATTCGATTATTTCGGAAGTGGACGGGGATTTACGGGAGAACATTGTCCGAACGGTGAAGTATTATCTTGCAGCAGGTCTCTTGGTGAACAAGAATGTGCATATTTATCGACAATCTTTTGTTCCGGCGCATTCGGAGCTTTGTTGGATTTTAGATTGCGTGGCGACGATGGGTGAGACTTCGCGGATGATTCAATATAAGGAAAAGTCGAAGGGCCAGGAGAGTTGCAATGTCGGGATATTTAACTATCCGATTTTGATGGCGGCAGATATATTATTGTATGATGCAACTTATGTGCCGATTGGCGAAGATCAGTTCCAGCATATCGAGCTGGCGCGGAATCTGGCGATGCGGTTTAATAATCGGTTCGGCGAGGTGTTTACCATACCGGCTTCAACGGCGGAGCAAGTTAAATTCATGGGAGTTTCTGAAGGAATTAGAATTCGGGATTTACTAAATCCGGAGAAGAAAATGTCGAAGTCGACAGTGGCGGACGGGTCGAAAATTATGCTTTCGGATAGCCCGGAACGAGCGCGAAAGAAAATCATGGGGGCGACGACGGATTCGCTCGGGCGAATTAAGTTCGATATGTTTGCACAGCCGGGGATTTCAAATTTACTACAAATTGAGGCGTTAATTTCTGGTGTACCTTTGCAGGACGTTATTTCGACTTGGGCGGGCGAGACGAAATATGGCGATTTGAAGAAAAAAGTTGGGGAGAGTGTTGCGGGAGAACTCGCTACCTTCCAGGAAAAACTCGCGAAGATATCGGATGAAGAAGTCTTAGGGCTATTTGAAGAGGGGGAAGAATATGCGAATGATGTGGCAAACAAGAAACTTTTTGAGGTGCAGAAAGCGTTTGGTCTAAGATGATTCGGACTGGGAAAAAGTTTAGTAAGCCGGAGATGTCACGGGTGATTAATGGTGATACGGTTTTAAAGGAAGAGGAAAAGCCGGCTGAGAAAAAACGGCTAGATTTAATGATGGTCGAGATTTATAAAAGTTATAATCGTTCGACTTTACAAAAGTTCATCGAAGAAGGTTTCGTTACGGTGGATGGGGAATTGGCGAAGAAGCCGAATCAAAAATTTCTAGATGGGGTTAAAATTGAGCTAAAAGTACCGGAGGAGCTGAAAAACGCTGACATCCAGCCGGAAATTTTGTTCGAAAATGATGAGGTTTTAGTGGTGAATAAGCCAGCGGGGTTACTGTCGGAGCCACGCGGGGAGTTTTGTCCGGAGAGGACTTTGGCGGATTTTGGGTTGATTTGTCATCGGCTGGATAGGGATACCTCGGGAGTAATGATTTTGGCGAAAAGCCCGAAGGTACAGAGCTATTTAAAGCGGCAATTTTTAAATCGGACGGTGCATAAAACTTACTTCGCGATTGTCGAAGGGCGACCGAAGTTAGACGAGGCGCGGATTGACCTGCCGATTATTCGGGATTTGAAACGACCGACGACGTTTCGGGTTGACGCAAACGGAAAAGAATCCGAGACGTATTATCGAGTATTGAAAACTAACGGAGATTTATCTCTTGTGGAGCTCCGTCCGACGACGGGACGGACACATCAGCTTCGGGTGCATATGAAGTATCTCGGGCATCCGATTTTGGGTGACGTCGTCTACGGAAATCCGGATGAGAGATTGTTTTTACATGCCGGGAGGTTAGAAATAAATCTACCGGACGGAGAAAAACGGGTTTTCGAGGCGAAATTGCCGGAAGAATTTGAGGTAAAGTTGAATAATGCAGGCGCGTCGGAAATTACCGTAAAACAGGGGTAAAATGTTTTTTGATGATATAAACGAGATACCTAAAATCGCGAGCCGAGTGGGGACGGCGATTTTTGTCGTACCTCAGGGTTTAGAGGTTAAAATTCCTGGGGCTTTGACGGTACGGCCGGAAGAAAAAAGCGTAATTACGATAGAGCAGGTGAGGGAAATTATTTCACTTTTGGCGGTAAAACAGACTACAGAACGGTATATTATTATTCGCCCAGCGGAAGCGATGAACCCGGAGGCAGCGAATGCTTTTTTAAAAAACCTGGAGGAGCCGAAAGAGAAGGTCCACTTTGTTTTAATCACCGATGCGCCTTCGTCGCTTCTTTCGACTATCTTAAGTCGGGCGGAAATCTATTTTTTGAAACAAAAAGTAGATTTTCGGGAAATCTCGGCGGAGACGAAGACAAAAGATTTAGCCAAAAGGTTAATGACGGCGAAACCGGCGGAACTTCCGGCGCTGGCGGAGGAAGTCGCGAAGAAAAAAGATGGAGTTAGAGGATATGCGTTAGATGTAGTTGGGGTGGCGATTGAAATGCTTTATAAATCGTATTTCTTAACTTCGAAAGAAGTATTTTTAACTAAACTACCGAAATTTTTGAAATTATATGAGAACTTGGCGCGGAACGGGCACGTTAAGTTGCAAATTGTCAGTTGTTTATGCTAAAATACTAATATGGCTGCGTATCTGGTGATTCTGATTTTTACGGTTTATCTGATATTTTTGTTTCCGGCGGAGCCTAAGGTTAAGAAGGAAGAAGAAAAATCGCCAAAATATAAGGCGCAGATGAAGAAGCTTTGGGCGATTGCGCAGACTTCGATGAAAGAGCGAAAGCCGTTTCGGGCGGAGAAGGCGTTACTTACTATTTTGAAATTTGACGAAAAAAACGCGGCGGCGTACAACCGGCTGGGGATTTTGTATGCGAAAGGGCAGAAATACGACGAGGCGGTAGAGTGTTTTGAGATTGCGCAGTCGCTCGATAATAACCCGGCCTCGATTCATAACGCGGGGCTGATTTATCTTGAAACGGGGGCGTATGAGAAGGCAGAGATGGCGTTTTTGCAGGCGATTGAGCTAGAGGGCGACGTTCCGGCGCGATATATAGCGCTAGCAAAGGCGGAGGAGAAGCTCGGAAGACCAAAAAAAGCGGTCGAGGCGCTGGAAAATGCTTATGAATTAGATCCGAAGGTTGCGACACTCCGCCAAATTCTAGCGATTTATGAGGATGCTGGCGATACAGAACTAGCTACAGCAACATCAGCACGAATTGAGGAGCAGATAATTAAGGATAATGAAATAAAACGAAAGAGGGTGCTCACCAATATGAAGAAGACACCTGTTTCTACTCGGACTGCAAAACCTTTAAAAAAGCCCGCGACGGGCGCGAGAGTGATTAAAACACATATTGGTAGAAAAAGAATCTAAAGGATAGATTATGGTCGCTTTTCAAGAGTAGCATTACTTATTGCTTCTTTGCTTGCGATACCATAATCTGTATAATATGTCTAAATTATGACGATGCGCATTGACTTTTTAGACGAAGTGTGCTATAATAAATTTATAGAACTTATGTTAATAGTTTTAAGTACATTAAGGCTTATGTAACTACATATTCCCAGATTATTGCGGAATTCGCTCGTTCGATTCGGACGGGTGATCACGCAATAATCTTATATAGGGGGTATATGGTAATGAAGTACAAGCAGTATATTTGGGTCGATGAGTGTGGTCACGATGGCAAGATCATTTGTAGCCTAAAGGCGATAAATGCTGGGGAAATCTCAGACTTCATCGAGAGATGCTGGATAACAAGAGACGAGGAGAAACGCAACTACATACGCGATGACTTTGGACAAATGCGCATCTTCTTCATCGATGAGCGCATTGATGAAACGGAGGACTGTTGGGAGTTTGAAAGTACAGAATTTTTAGAACCGAACGAGCCTCTTTATACAAGAAACTATGTACAAGCTCTTTTCGGGAGGCTTCCTAGATGGATGCCTACTTTGGTTAATTATGCCTGCGACTACATCAGATTTCGGGTGGATGAATTCAGTAATGACGGAGAATGGACTGATTATAATTTCGTTTTCTTGAATTGTTTTCCGGTTGGGTGTAGAATCAAGCTCGAAGTCGAATCGTATGAAGAAGTCGATCCTGACACCTATATTATTACGAATGTAGGAACAGATTCCAGGAATTACTCTCTTGCAGTAGAGGAATATCGGAATGGGAAACTCCTTAGGACCTGTGAACTTGGGAGAGATAAGGAAGGAGATTATGAACTGATTACTGAGACATAAGCTATTATCGCTGATACAGAGGCGAAGACGGCCCTCGCGGAGACGCGGGGGGCTTTTCTAGCACGCCCGGCATGAGCAATAGCTTGGTGGTGAAAGTCCACTACACGCTTGGTAGTAGGGGGTGTTAGCCGAACGGCAAGGGTGTCCATCGCGAGGTGTAACCCATGTTACAAGGCATGGCTGAACCCACAGAAGTCAGTCTATTTGGTGCTGGAAGTAGGACAGTCATTTCGCTAAAGCGAAATGACAACGTCGGGCGTCGGTTCGGAAAATCTAGAATAATGGAAGTAGGTCGTCGGCTTTTGCTGGCGCAAAAGCCTCTCTCGCTACGTCGACTCGGAAAATCTAAAATAAATTTTAGATTTTCGCTCGTCTCCTTGCGAGACGAACCTAACGGTTCGCGACCTACTCCCAATGTCAAGAAAAATAGCGAACAGATGTTCGCTATTTTTCTTGGTGCTGGAAGTAGGACTCGAACCTACGAAGCCCGAAGGCGAGAGATTTACAGTCTCTTGTCATTGCCACTAGACGATTCCAGCACTTAAACGACTGACCAAATCTCTCTTATGGAGCCGCGAACCGGGTTTGAACCGGTGACCTCATCCTTACCATGGTTATCATCGACTCCTCGACAATAAATAATAAGGGTATGAACACTTATCCCTAAGAACCGCAATTGATTTCTTAGTTATTAAGTGACAGGTCACGAACTCAAACGAGTCGTGGCTTCCTATAATCTATTATAACATAAAATGAATAAAAAAGTGCGAATCCGGCCAAGTTGGCAAAATTCGCACTATTTTTAGCGGTCCACTCGGATCGGCAGAAGACCGGCAAGATCCATTTGCTCGAGAGTAACGCGAGTTAGCTCACTATTTTCAAAGCTGATCTCGTATTCACGGCCACCCTCTTTGGTGGGTTTAATAAGGTTACGATCACGAAGTTTCTTGATTTGCTGAGCGATAGCAACGGAAGTAACTTCGCGTCCCCAAAGATCTTTGATGTCGCTAGCCTTGATAACACCAAGACGAACAGCACGGTCAAGAATATTGCCCTCTAGTTTGGAAACAACACCGGCTTTCTCCATACGATCGACAGACGGAAGCAGGATCTTCTTATTGACAAATTCAGCATCAGCAAGAGATTCGGATTTCTTAATCTCGTCGCGCACGCCGGAAAGGAAGTATTCGCACCACTCCAAAATATGCTCGTCTTTGTAGTCATCGGCAAGAGCTAGCATATCGTAATACTTATTACGATCACCTGCAAAAATAGCTGTTGGATTAAAGAGGCGCATTTTATTTGGAGCAATATAGCCTTTCTTGCAAAGAAGCGCATAAGTCATCAATCTGTCGGTACGGCCATTTCCATTACCGAATGGGTGGATCCAAACGAAGCGATGATTGGCGATAGCGATTTTGAGTAGATCGTACTGCTCGCCTTCGTCGCTATTGATGTAGTCAATAAGTTCACGCATAAGATCTGGAACATCATATGGTTCAGGTGGTTGATGCTTGGCATTGGCGATATAACGAGGCTCATCGCGCCACGCACCGGCACGCTTGTCGCCCTCATGGGTTAGACCACCTACGACAACACGATGAAGCTCTTTGATGAAATCAGCCGAGATAGGCTCTTCCATGACATATCTATCAATGAAA
>JAFRCN010000005.1 GCA_017404335.1 Candidatus Saccharimonadota bacterium
ATAACCAGAAATATGGTCAGTAGATACTCCAACTGTCATACCGCTAGACTGGACGAAGGTACCGGAAGAAGTAGCGGTAGGCGCGACATTCGCCGTCACGGCATTTTCGGAGAGAGTGATAGTAAGAGTACTATCGGTAGCGAAGGCTACCTTACCCGCTCCTAATACTCCCCCAAAAAGACAAACACCCACCAAAATCAAACAAACCAATAGCTTGATTCCATTAAAAGATTTATGACCAATAGACATTTTTTCCTTTCCGTTAATTTCCCTAACGCTCCGCCCCCCGCTAAGCGCTACCATTTTGTTTAGTATATTTTCATTATAGCACAAGAAGTTTAGTTGTAAATAGTTTTTTTATACGTAGTTTTTCCCTCCATAGAAGGAATAATTTTTATATTTTTCACCTTTTTCCCTCCATAGAAGGAAAAACTTGACACTTGCCGAAAAAGAAACCGATATCTACATTACTGGTAGTAATTCCAAACTCCTTTCCACCGAATTGTCTACCTTCCTTACAGGACGCTACGTTGACCTAAAAGTTCATACCCTAAACTTCGCTGAGACGCTAGATTTTAAACGGGCCTTAGCCCAACCTATTAATGACCTTTCGGAAGAATTCTTATCTTATCTTAAAAGAGGTGGTTTCCCGTCGCTTTATGTCTCTATCCAAACCGAACGCCAAGACGACTCGGAAGTCTCTGATATCTATAATTCTATTATCTATAAAGATTTAGTTGAACGTAAGAACATCCGCAACGTCGAGCTTCTGACTCGAGTAACGCGATTCGTAATGGATAATATCGGTAGTCCCATTTCCGCCAAATCTATCAGCGACTACCTAAAAAACGAGCGGATGTCTTTAAGCCAGGACACGGTCTACAAATATCTAGACTGGTTAGAAGAAGCTATGGTAATAGAGCGAGTCAAGCGGTACGATTTGCGCGGAAAAGTAATCCTCAAGACCCAAGAAAAATGCTATCTATCCGACATAGGATTACTTTACGCTATTAACGGCAGGAGTAGCACTTATTTATCCGGCGTCTTAGAGAACCTAGTATACCACGAGCTAGTTTCGCATGGTTACCAAGTTTATATTGGTAAATACAACGACAAAGAAGTCGATTTCGTCACCGAGCGAAATCACGAAAAAATGTATTTTCAAGTCTCCGCACATATCTCGGATAAATCTACTGCCGAAAGAGAGTTCAGTGCCCTTCGGAGCATCCAAGATAACTATCCTAAATACGTACTCACACTTGACAAAGTTTTTCTTCATAGCGAAAATGGAATTCAGGCAAAATATCTACCGGACTTTATTCTAAACGAGCTATAGCTATAAAATAGCGTTTTTGTATCAATATTTAGTTTCACACGTAAACAGTGCTATAATAAGCTTATGGAAATAGCATTGCAAATTGTGATACTTATTATCGGTTTTATTCTTCTTATTAAAGGCGCCGATTGGCTCGTCGAGGGCTCCTCTTCTGTCGCAACGAATTTCAAAGTCAGTAAGACTCTCATCGGCCTAACCATTGTCGCCTTCGGCACGAGCGCTCCCGAGCTCGCCGTGTCTATCTCTTCCCTCGCGTCCGGCTCCTCCGACATGCTTCTTGGCAACGTTATCGGCAGTAATATAATTAATGTTCTTCTCCTTATCGGTATCGGCGCACTAATTTGCCCTATAAAGGTTAACAAAGAAACCGTTAGAAAAGAAATCCCCATCCTCCTACTCATCTCTACCGCCCTAGTAGTCTTGTTCCTAGACACCTCCTTAAATAGCGCCCCGTCCGACTCAATTTCGCGCGGCGACGCTATTATCTGCCTACTCTTTTTTGCAATCTTCCTCTACTATCTTGTCGCCATGGCCTTCAGAAACCGCGAAGCAAAGACCAAAAAACGCAAAAAACCTAAATATAAGCTTGGCAAATCTTTCCTCCTCGCTTTTATCGGCCTAGTCTGTCTCGTCGCGGGCAGTCAGCTCGTCGTAAATAGCGCCTCTGAAATCGCCCACGGCATCGGCATCTCGGACCGCATCATAGCCCTTACCGTTATCGCGCTCGGTACCTCCCTCCCCGAACTAGTCACGACCATCGTCGCCGCCCGCCACAAAGAAACCGACCTCGTCGTTGGCAATATCATCGGGAGCAACATCTTCAATATTTGTATTGTTATGGGTATTCCAATTGTCATTTTCGGCACCGTCACCCCAGAAAGCTTCCAAACTCTCGATCTCGTCATGTTAGTCTTCTCCGCAGTCCTTCTCGTTCTCTTCACTTTCCGCGACAAGCTCATCTCCCGCCGCGAAGGTTCTCTCATGCTCGCGATTTTTCTAATATATTACGGCTACATCACCTATAGCGCCCTCGCGTAAAACATGCTATAATGTATACATAAGGTGCTTTGGCGGAGTGGTTACGCAGCGGTCTGCAAAACCGCGTACACCGGTTCAATTCCGGTAGGCACCTCCATTTTTTTATCAGCGAGCGAGACATCGAACAGGCGTTCCTAGCAATCTTGCCGTAGGAAAAACATTAACAGAGCTAACATTTCTAGAATACAAGCTATACGAATTAAACATATTCTCGAACCCTGTGGATGATGCATAATAAAACGTCATGGTACCGTCTTTAAACGCCTCTTCGTACCTACCATCGATATACCCAGTATAGTGAAAATTAGCAACAGTCTGTGCTCCGGCATTGGTCAAAAAAGGAGCATATGGTCCATTGTATGGAATAATCGTGTCATATGATTCAGCGAGTCCATGGAAATCACTATCCACAGGAGTATCTCCCCAGCCACCAGCTGTCGGCAGTTTCCAACCTTTTGGACAAATACTATAAGCGGCATCATGTCCTTCGCTACTAACTAAAACGCCATCAGAATCTCTACCCCCCACCGTTGTTGCTAACCAAGAATAATATGAATAGCAAGGATGACTCTCGCCACAAGTAGTCCTATCCGCTTGGTCGTAAGGAGTATTATAAACATAAGCTACCGTGGCGTCGTTAAACCCTTCCAGATTAGATTCCGGTAGAGTATAATATGGAACTCCGTTCGCTCTTTCGTATCCTTCTGGCACATCCGAATCGTCGCTATAGAGCGCCGTTCCACCCGCAATATCCATATTCTGCGTCATCCAGCATTTACCATCCTTTAACTTCGCAATGGTATAAACCCTGTCGTCTCTCGTATCTATTACTTGTAAAGATGATTCTTCTAATTCAGTACCTTCACAAATTTTGCTCGTCATATCTTGCATTGCAAAGTAACCATTGTGCCTGGTTTTACCAGATTCAATAAAGGCTTGTTCTAAACTCCTGTCTGGTCGGTCGGTTGCGACATATTCAATCTCTCCTTCATAAGTCCCTGCTGGAAGAGTAGTATCTACATACGCTCCAAAGTAGACAGTAGCCGTATCGTTCGCCTCAGTAGCTGAATTCTTTGTTAGAATATGGTAAGCATTAGTCGCATCGTCTAACTTCAATATGCTATCCCAAGCTACTGTTTCATCAGTTGCATTTCCATCAGTTGTAATACCATAAGTATTTAAAGCTAAGTTAGCTAAGTCATTTTGCAATGCCAAGGCGTTTATTTGCTCCGTTCCACTAACTAACTTTAAATTGGCATCGTTTACGGCTTTAACATACAAAGCATACCCTCTATTTGTAGCCTCGTTTATGGTTACTGTCGCACTCGCCATCGCAAAAGCTGAATCACCGGACCTTTCGACTGTAATAGTCGTATCCTCAGTCGTAATAGAAAGCCCAATAGCTTTAGCTTGCTCAATTCTCGCTGAATGATTTATTAATAATCCACCCGTTCCCAAAAGTAAAGCCAAAACCAACGCTTCATATCCAGCTTTCTTAATCTTTTTAATAGCAAAATCTGGTGTTTTAAACTTGGGTTGTTTTGAGGCTTTTTTCTCGTTCTTCTTCTTAATTATTCTAGATAGCACTACATAGACTACTGCAAAACTTATTATGATTGTCATCGTTATTAGAACAATCGGCAAAATCGTTTGATTAGCCATGTTATCCGACGCTGATTTGGTATAGGTCCCTGTACCCGGCACTATTGTTTCGGTGACATTGTCATCACCTCCCGTGACGGCATCCGAAATAATCACCCTAAGGGTATTACTCATATGAGTTTCTCCTCTATTAGTTAAATTTTTCTTTTCCCCAAGAACCTTTTTGATAGACCTTTATAAAAGTATCATAGCATAAGCAAAATGAAAACGCAACACCTAAACCCTGATTATCGGCTCTTTCGACTTTGCGAGTCTCCCGGCCTTCTTGATCAGCGCCTCAACTTTCGCGTGATCCGCTCGCTGTTTTTCTGCGTCAAACGCCACTTGTTGTCTTTTTAAATCTTTATAAAATCCCGTCCCCTTCGCCGCTTTCCAAAAAATCCGCTCGCACGGCACGTCTTTGTAGTGCCAAGGCTTATTAAACAGATTAAAATGTACCAATTTTATATTTCTTGCCAAATCCTTCGTCGGCTCTGCATTCCAATTCGGGCTAAGATGCATAATGTCGCCCTTCAAAATCAAATTCAAATAATCCTGGTCTGGCGCGACGAGGTCCGCGTCAAACTCCCGAATTAGTTCAATCATCGTCGAAAGATACTTCAGTTTTCGCATTTTCTTAAGATTCATCAACTGTACGCCCGAATTCACGTATTCCTCCGCCGGAATCCCGAGCGCCTTCTCGACATACCCTCTAAACTCCGGAATCACCGCTACTTTTTTATCCACCACCGCCGCGAGCGCCTTATCTTCTAGGTCGATATCAAATAACTCCCCAATATCTCCGCGCAAAATCGTATCGCTATCGATATAAATCGCCTTCTTATACAGTGGAAACAGCATCGGAATAAACGCCCGGTAGTAGTACACTGCACTCGAAAAGAAATCTCCCGCCCCTTTCTGCCGTCTCGTACAATACGCGATAATCGCCTTAAGATAAAGGCTCCGCGTCATTTTCTTAAATTGAATCGCCACGTTCTTTGTCACCAAATTTCTCAATCGAATTCGACTCACAAAATTCAGCCCATCATGCAAAATAATCACCCGATAATACCGTTTCGGGTCAACATGTTCCGTCAAAGAATGAATCGCCGCCGCCGCGTAAGGCGCATACGCCCCGTTAATCGTGATAAAAACCGGTACAACCCTCCCCTGCTTGAGCGGATTCACACCCGTATGAAATATACTCATTCTTTCCTCTCTACTTTTTTATGTATTTAAAGTATTCGTAGCTACTTTTCTTACTATATTTTACCATAGAATCATAAGCTTTTTTCGCCAAAATCGTTCGGTTTTCTTCCTCGGTCTTTTTCTCATCTGGATAAAACGGCCCATCTATATAAATATCCATCCTCGGAATCTCTTTTTTTGAATTTTCCCGCCGATGATACGTCGTCGTCATCGTAAAAATCGGTAAATTATTCCGCGTCGCATACATAAAAGACCGATTCCCCGCCGGAAACTTCCGAATCTTCGTTGCGTACGGCCACACGTGTGCCTCCGGATATATCACCATACAATTTCCCTGCCTCAGTCTCTTATCCACCGCATCATGAAATCCTTTTTTTGTCTTCGGCGACGTCCCGAGTGGTATCCCACCAATCGCCGGCAAAATCTTCCCAATCCCCGGGAGCAATAGATTCACTGGACTAATAATCGTAAAAATCCGCCGGTCCGCCGTAATCCCCGGCCCAAACACATCGTGAAATGGGTTCGTATGATTCGCATAAATCAAATACCCCTTACCCTTCGCTTTTTTCAATTTCTCCCTCCCGTAAAACTTCGCCTGCCAATACCTCCGCTCATACCATTGCCCAAAAATCCAAAAAATCCGAAACATCAATGCCGAATATAATTTTTTAAACGGATTTTTTGGAATAAACTCATAATCCTCCGGCAGTTTTACTTCTACCTTCTTCTCCTGCTCTTTTGTCTTGATCGGGTCATCCTCTTCGTTTTCGTAATAAAAAACCCGCTTCTCTTCCGGAATCTCTTTCTGAAATAATGTTGCTTTTGCCACTACAGATTATCTTTCAATTTATTATACTCATTTAGTATATCATCATATTCATAAATTTTCAAAATCTGATGCACTTTTTCGATCTCAAACGGCTTCACTTTCTGAACCCTAAAATACGGCCAGAATTTAAAATTATTCGAAAAATGATGTAGAACCGTATCAGGTCTCGGTCTCTCCTCCTGCTCATTATATTTCCTCGGCATCAACTTTCGCCTCTCGATACACTTATTAAGTGCCGCCTGATCCGCGAGCATCATCCATCTCTTCGCGCACATCTCCGCTGCCCGACTAAACATCTCCGTCTTCAGACATTTTGGCATATTAAATAGCATCACTCCCGAATTCATATAATCTTGTTTCAAAATCGACCATTCTTTCTCCGTCCGCGCATCAACCAAGTTTTTATCGTTTTTTCGCTTAAGAATCCCATGATACTTATAAAACCTCCGCCCGTAAATATCTAACACTCCTGCCGCCTCAATTCCCTCCAAATCCGTATTATAAAATTCGGAAATATCACCCCGACAAACCACGTCATAATCTAAATACAAAACTCGTGATAAGCCCGCAATCTCCGGTACTTTGTCAATATAAAGCCTCAGCATCGACGCCGGCGTAAAATACGAACCCATATTCTTCTTTGGCAAATTAGCGACAAAAACCTCGCTCGCGTCAATTAATCGCACCGAACTCTCCGGATTATATTTTTTCACTAGCTTATCTAAAAACTCTGCCGTCTTCGCCAAAAACCCCACCGTGTCTTTATAGTTAATCGTCAAAATATAAAAGTTATACTTTGGATTCTTAATATTATGATTTTTTTCTTCCCTGTTAAATGCCGAGTTATGTTTTTTAGGTTCCGGGTTATGTTTCGCGCCATTCATCATAAACGACAAAATCGAAACCAAAACGCCCCGCGCTATCCCCCGGTCCCCACAATACAAAATATTCATGAATCTATTATATCACTGAATCTTATCACTTTCACTCGTTCGCGTTTCTTATATGCTCACTCGTTGAAAATGAAAAGATTCAAAAATCCTCTGACGAAAAACCAATATGGTATAATAAAAAAATGGAGAGTAATACTTTTTCAATCACCCCTATGAGCCAAAGTTTCTCGCTATACCCAGGGAAATCTTACAAAGGCTCAATCAAAATTGTCAACTACAACGATTCCAAAGATGACC
Source organism: Candidatus Saccharimonadota bacterium (assembly GCA_017404335.1). Lineage (GTDB taxonomy): Bacteria > Patescibacteriota > Saccharimonadia > Saccharimonadales > Saccharimonadaceae > Nanosyncoccus. The sequence goes on from JAFRCN010000005.1 coordinate 7,244, forward strand.
TCCATTATAAAGTCTCGGTTTCGCCCTACGGCGTAATCGGCGAAGAATATACCGCCGATCTTACGACCGTAACCGGTCGCAACGAAATCGCAAAATGGATTACTATCGATGAGCCGACCGGTGTCGTAGCCCCTAATGCAACCAAAAAAGTCAGCTATACTATAACCGTCCCCGAGACCGCCGCGTCCGGCGGTCAATACGCCACTATCGGCGTTAGCTCCAATCCCGACGACTCTAAAGACATGATAACCAACGTTTTTGAATTGGCTAGCGTTATTTATGCTGAAGTCGCCGGCGAAAATGTCCATGGCGGTTCAATTATTGACAACCTTGTACCAGTTTTTTCGTTTAACCCCGACGCTGAAATCTCTACTACGATCGACAACACTGGCAACGTCCACAATTATGCCACCATAGAAGTTAAAGTCAATAATTTCTTCACCGGCGATGTCATTTACCCAACCAAAGAAGATGAAGGTACTTTCTCCGAAGTTATCATGCCCGAAACTACTCGCCTAATTAATCGCAAAATCAGCAATCTCCCCGCTCTCGGTGTCGTTCATATTTCTCAATCCGTTAATTACAACGGCAAAACTTCCGTTGTCGAAAAAAATCTCATTATCTGTCCAATTTGGTTCATACTCCTCGTTATCGCGACTATCACCACCCTTGTCACCGTTATCACACTTAAAGTCCGCCGCCACAAAAAATCCAAGGCCGCTTTATAAAGCCCTGGATTTATCAACAAAAATGGTGCCCGAGATGAGACTTGAACTCATATGGTTTTCACCATTCGATTTTAAGTCGAACGCGTATACCAATTCCGCCACTCGGGCACCTTCCTATATTATATCACATTATGATCAAAAACTAAACTATAACGCGCTGACTGCGGTCGCTCCGTCCGAAGCCGCCGTGACGAGCTGGCGAACCGATTTTGTCCGGCAATCTCCGATTGCAAACACCCCCTCCCGAGAAGTCTTACAATCTTCTCCCGCAATAATATATCCTTGTGAGTCTAAATCAACAAACCCTTTCAAAAATTCCGTATTCGGCACCCGCCCAATCGCGACGAACACTGCCTCCGCATCCTCCGGGATCGGATCGTCGTGATGAATATGGTAAACTTTCGAAGCGATATTTTCGAGATATTTCATCTCATGCTTCGCCGTATTTCCACTTCCGACTACGACTACCGGCTTGCCTTTATACAAAGCTCCGTCGCAAGTCGCGCAATACGAAATTGGTCGCTTCCCAGCGTCCTTTGCTTGTTTCTCGGACAACTTCCTCGGCTCCGTCCCTACCGCGAGAATCACATTCTGGCAAGCATACTCGGCTTCGTCAGTCTGAATAATGAAGCCATTAAAAGACCCGACGGGTGACGCCGCTTGGGGGACCCCCATCGAGCTTGACGAGAATGGGGGAAAAGCGGCGGCAGGACCCGTCGCATCCTTTATCGCTACGACTTCTTCAAATTCGAACTGAACTCCGAGTTTCGTTGCTTGCGCGTATATCTTTTGCGATAAATCCGCGCCAGATATTCCTAAGTCTCCCGGCCAATTCTCAATATTAAGAGTATTGATGATCTGCCCACCCTGGACCGTAGATTCTAAAACGAGTACCGACTTTCCCGCTCTCACTGCGTAAATCCCTGCCGTCATCCCGGCAATCCCGGCGCCAATTATAATCACATCGTACTTCTTCATCGAAAACTATTCCCCCGCTTTCGCTACCAACTTTTCTAGTTTCTTTAAAGGCATCACCCCGACTTCCCTCGCGACTTCTTTACCATCTTTTAAAACCACGAGACAAGGAATCGACGAAACCCTATATTGACTCGCCAAATCCTCTTCCTCATCGATATTTACCCGCTTAACCTTTATCTCCGGGTGCGCCTTCTCAAACTCTTCCAACGTCGGTTTCAACATCTGACACGGTCCGCACCAGTCCGCATAAAAATCTAGTAATTCCATAAAACCTCCTTTTTTCTATTATACCTTATTGATTACTGGTATCACAATCGGCGTGTGTCCCGTCGCGTCGAAAAGAATATGCGTAATGTCTTCCTTAATTTCCTCTTTTAAGACTTTCATCTCCGGGTCCGTCGAGATCGACTTATCGGTTTTTTGACGTAAGTAATGCCGAATCTTCCCGATTAGCTCCTCTGAGTTATCGAGATAAATAAACGCTCTCGACACAATATCTGGCGTTTTCATCAGATGCCCAGTTTTCTTAGATAAAGTCAAGACAATCACGAAAATCCCCTCTCTCGAAATATGAATCCGGTCTTTTACTACCGCCTCGTGCACCGGCTGGTCCGCATCGTCAAACAGTTTATTCCCCGCGTGAATCCGCCCCGCCTTTCGAATCTTCTTCTCCGGCGTCAGCTCAATAATATCCCCGTCGTCCGACAGCAAAATTCGCTCGCGCGGAATCCCAATCACGTTCTCCGCCATTTCCGCGTTATGTTCCAGCATAAAGAACTCTCCGTGATATGGCATATAATTCGTCGGGTGCATCCTCGTTACAAATTCGACATGATCTTCGTAATATGCATGCCCAGATAAATGTAGAGGTCCGATATTCGTGAGGTGCGTCTTCCCGTTTTGGATGACCTGCGCCCCTTCGCGAAGTAATCCATCTACTGTCGAAACCACGTGCGGCTCATTCCCCGGAATCGGATTAGAGGAAAAGACAATCGTATCGGTCGACTTAATCTTGATATACTTATGTGCCCCCGTCACCATCCGGTTAAGTACCGCATTAAGCTCTCCCTGCGACCCCGTACAAACGATACAAACCTTCTCATCCGGAAGCTTAATAATATCTTCCATCTTCACAATCGTATCTTTCGGCACCTTAATCGACTTCGCCCGGAGAGCCACCTCGACGTTATTAATCATCGAAAAGCCCGAAAACGCGACTTTCCGACCCCGCGCGGCCGCTTCTTTCAAAATAAGCTCAATTCTCAAAATCTGCGATGAAAAACAGGAAATTATCACCCTACCATTCGCGTAATGATCCATTACTCGCCCAAGATTATCCCCGACGTCGTATTCCGAATGCGGGTGCTTCCCTGGCGAGTCGATATTGGTCGACTCGTTTAGCATCAAATCTACCCCCTCTTTCGCAATCTCGTCAAGCCGAGCATAATCCGTCTGAATCCCCATCGGATTCTCCTCGTGCCGCCAGTCGCCCGAAAGATAAATCAGTCCGTTCGGCGTCCTTACAACAATTGCTGTATTCCCCGGAATCGAGTGTAGAGTATGAATAAACTCGACTGAGAAGTGCTCCGAAACCTTAATTTTCTCATGCTTAAACGGATCCACCGCGATATAATTCATATCCGGCGCCTCTTCGAGTTCCGACATTTGCTTCTTAATCATTCCAATTGTAAAATCTGTCCCGTAAATCGGCGTCAAATTCGAAAACTTCGGCAGTAAATGTCGGCATGCGCCGATATGATCTAGGTGTGCGTGAGTAAAGAGAATCGCCTTCACCTTAGCCATATTATCCTCAAGGTATTTAATATCCGGGATTAGATAATTCACCCCTGGATAATCCTCCCCCGCAAATAGCACCCCCATATCAACGATAATCATTTCACTCTTATACTCGATAATTGTCATATTTTTCCCGATTCCAAACTCTCCAACACCCCCAATCGGAATAATTCGCACCGATTCCGGATCCGGTCGCATCTGTTTTAGCTTCGCATTCGTAATCTGTTCACCGTTGTAGCCGTTGTAGCGCGATTTATTCACCGGAATTCCGATAATATGTTGCGTCGCCTGCGCATTAACATCTTGAGAAAGCATTCTCTGATGATGCACCATATCCCCCTTCTTCGTCGAAACTGATAAATTGACCTTTCGCTTCTCCGCACCTGTTTTATCATTCGATTTTTGCGACTTCGGAGATTTTTTCAAAACTTTTTTGCTCTTCGGCGCAATTTTCGCCCCCTTAGAGCCGTTTTTGGTTATTTTCGTCTGAGAGCTCACTAAATCCGCATCCTTACCTCCTGGCTTAAAATTTGAGTTAAAGTTGCGCCCTTGGGCTTCTTCAAATTGCTTTTTTATATCTGGCAACCTTTCGGCCCTAGATTTTAGGAGCCGAGCCCGTCGCTCCTCTTCGCTTAATTTCATAAGTTTTCCTTTTTTATTACAAGTATTTCAGATTACCTCTATTATAACAAACCTCTTGCATTTTTGCAACAAGTTTGCTACAATATAATTATGATAAAGTATAACCGACCGCAAGGCCGGTTTATTTAAACCCAGCGGGTGACGCCGCCGGAGGGGGTCCCCGCGAGAGCCGAGCGGGGGAGGAGGCGGTGGCAGGACCCGCTGAGAGTAAATAGAAAGGAAATTATGGAAGGTTTAGACCTTAAACAAATGTCTACAATGGTAGACATCATAGCCGAAGAAAAAGGCTTACCAAAAGATATAGTATTAGGCGTAATCGAGCAAGCTATCGCTGCCGCCTGGCGCAAAGACAACGGCGATCGCGACATGAACGTTCGCGCCGTCTTAAACACGAAGACCGGCGAAGCCGACGTTTTCGTCTCCCGTGAAGTCATCGAGGACGAAATCGCCTACAACCCTTCGACCGAAATCCCTCTAAAAGACGCGCTAAAATCTAACAAAGACGCCAAGCTCGGCGACTTAGTCGAAGAGAAGACCAAAGTTACAGCTTTTGGTCGCGTCGCCGCGATGACCGCGAAACAAGTTGTCATCCAACGCCTCCGCGAAGCCGAAAACGACGCCGTACTCTCCGCTTTCGAAGACAAAATCGGCACCGTCGTAACCGGTACCGTTTCCCGCGTTGAGCCCAAGCTCGTCCGTATCGACCTCGGTCGCGCAACTGGTATTATGCCAAAAAGCGAACAAATCGAAGGTGAATATTATAACGTCGGTAGCCGAATTAAAGCTCTCGTCAAGAAAATTGAGCGTAACGACAAAGGCGCCCAGCTGATTCTTTCTCGCGGTAGCGCCGAATTCGTCGAATATCTCTTCCGCCAGGAAGTTCCTGAGCTCGAGAATAACACCGTCGAAATCCGTGGCATCGCTAGAGAAGCTGGTCGCCGCACCAAAATCGCCGTTATGTCTACCGTCCCCGGTATCGACCCAGTTGGTACTTTCGTCGGCGGTCGTGGCATCCGTGTCAACGCCGTCATGAATGAAATCGGCGAAAAAGAAAAAATCGATATTATTACCTGGAGCGACAACGTCTCCGAGTATATCCGCGAAGCCCTCAGCCCCGCCGAGATTGTTAAAGTCGAAGTGAACGGTAAAAAAGCCAAGGTCTACGTCACCGAAGACCAACAATCTATCGCCATCGGTCGCCAAGGTCAAAACGTCCGCTTAGCTAGTAAGCTCACCGGCTACGATCTCGACATCGAGCTTTCAAAAGCCCCAGTGAAGAAAAAGAAACAAAACGTCGAGGATTCCCTCCTCTCCGCTATCGAAGAGACCGAAGAATCTTCCGAAGCATAACAAAAAGCCGCCCCTTGGGGCGGTTTTTTGATAATTTGGCACCTTCCTAGTTTCCCGCATAGCAGTATAATCGGCGCGACTGGGCTTGACTTCTGTGTTCGGGATGGGAACAGGTATTTCCCCAGCGCTATGGGCACCAAGGCAAGCTAAGAGACAACTTTTCTAAAGAAAAGTTTTCTCTTCCTCTTTCAAAAGAATCAAGTGGCGACAAAGTCACGCACATGTCGCGACTTTGTCGCGAATCATCTCTTGGCTCATTTGGAGTCCATAAGGTGTAAAGATTTTAAATCGGCACGGTGTGTTCAAACACCGATTGCTAGTTAAGTCCACTAGGTTTACGCCGCGACTAGTCACGCCGAAAACCTAGAACATAAAAAGGCGATGGACCTATTAGTACGCTTCGGCTCCACACGTTGCCGTGCTTCCACCTTGCGCCTATCAACCAGATCTTCTTTCTGGAGTCTCCTAGGGAATCCTTATCTTGGAGTGGGCTTCGCGCTTAATA
>JAFRCN010000006.1 GCA_017404335.1 Candidatus Saccharimonadota bacterium
GGATCAAACTCTCCATTATTGTAAGTTTAATTTAACTCAAATTAAAATAAATAAACTGACGATGATTAATTGCACAACTAAATTGTTAAACTATTTCTAAAGACTGTTAAAATAAGTACTCGCAGCTTTAGACTGATACCATCTTATCGCAGTAGACAATTTTTGTCAAGGCTTTTTTAGACTTTTTTTCGAGATTTTTTGGATTTTGTCGGCCAGAAGAGCCAAAGGGTCACAATATCGCCAATTAGTAACATAAGCATAAACCACCACGGAAATTCAACAGCGCGGTCGCAACTGCCAACGCCGGTGTTTGGAGCTTTAATATCTAGCGCAGGAGATAGCGTAACTTCACTGTTCGCCGAGTCTTCCTTATTGTCCGTTGCTAGGTTTTGGCTAGTTGGTTCATTTGGCTCGATTTCATTTCTAGACGGGAAAAAGGAGATCCATTGGTCGGCGGAAACATACATTTTGCAACCCTGTCCAGATACGTAATCAGGTTTACTAAAGCAACTCGAGTAGTCGAAATTACCAACTGCATTAAATGGTTCAGCATAGATTCGGTAAGCAATTTTTCCGTGGGTATTATTTACCAGGTTGGTATCAGAGATTGACAAAGTGGTTTCGTGCCAAGGCGTAATATTGGCTAAGTTTTCTGGAGTAGAAGTAAAAAGGACATGAAAACCAGGAAGTGAACCGCTAGCTAGTTCGTCATAACTTCGATAAAAAACTTCGTCAGTCGGTTCGTCGAACCAACCCATAGCTAATCTTTCGAGAGTGAGTTTTTCTCTTATGCCCATGTGCCTTAGCATTATTTCCTCATCGAAAAACAAAACGTCTATGGTTTGTTTATCTGGATTAACACCTGTTACCCAAAACTGCATGCTCATGAGATCGCTTAGAGCGCGATATTTACCCCCTTTTTCCATCAGGTTAAAATCGAACTCCATCCGACAATCCTGGTCATCGCCACACTCGGCGTCTTTTTCGGCTTCGACTTCAGGATAGAAGTCGAGTAGCTCCTCTACGGACCACCAAGTAGTGCCGTTCTCTTCCGTGGTAGCGAACGATGACCGGCTTGGCACGAACACAAAGCTCGAAATTAATGTTAATAATAGTAAAATGGGAATTTTTTTCATATACTCCTTTGTTAAATTTTTTGGAGTATATGCACAGATTGAATTAAAAATCAACCCCTAGACGGTAGCTTATGCTTAATTAGTTTCTTCTTCAGGAAGGACGATACCGAGGGAGGCGACGGTGTCGCCGTCGGACATTTTCATGATACGGACACCTTGCGTCGCGCGACCGAGAGTCGGGATTTCTTTCATCGCGACGCGGATAGCTTGACCCTTGGTAGACATCATAATAACTTCTTTAGCTAGCGGGTCTAGAGTGTGGACCGCGACAATCGGACCGGTTTTTTCGGTTACCGCGGCAACCTTAATGCCGACGCCACCACGCTTATGAGGCGGGAAGTTAGAAACGAGCGTGGCCTTACCGTAGCCGTTCGCGGAAACCGCAAGAAGTTTTTGTTTCGGGTCGGTGATGACATCCATGCCGACGATTTCGTCTTTTGGACGGAGGCGCATACCACGGACGCCCATCGCGGAGCGACCCATAGCACGAACTTCTTTCTCGTTAAAGCGAGTAGCCTGGCCGGCGGAAGTAGAGATAACGATATCGTTTTCACCGGTGGTTTCTTTGACCCATTTCAGTTCGTCTCCAGCGTCTAGCTTGATGGCGATTAGACCATTACTTCTGATATTGAAGAAATCTTTGATGGCGGATTTTTTAATGGTTCCCTTTTTGGTCGCCATGAAGAGGAAGCCGTTTTCGCCGTTGTCGCCCTGTTTAATAATCGCGGTGATTTTTTCCTCTGGGTGCATATTAAGCATATTGACAGCGGCAGTTCCCTTCGCGGCGAGCGAAGCTTGCGGAACTTCGTAAGCTTTCATCCGGAAGAGACGACCTTGATTAGTAAAGAAGAGGAGGAAGTCATGCGAAGAAGCGGTCATAATCTGAGCGATGACGTCTTCTTCTTTGGTCGTCATGCCGCGTTTGCCCTTACCCCCGCGGTTTTGCTTTCTAAAGTCGGCTTGGGGGACGCGCTTCATGTAGTTTTCGGAAGTTAAGAGGATGACGCTCTCTTCTTCGGGGATAAGCTCTTCTTCGGAGAATTTACCAACTTCGTGATTAATAATCTTGGAACGGCGCGGATCGTCGTATTTTTCTTTAATTGCGATAAGTTCTTCTTTGACAACTCTTAAGATTTCCTGCTCGCTAGCGAGAATGGCCTCGAGTTTCTTAATCAATTCATGGAGCTGTTTTAATTCTTCTTCAATTTTGTCGCGCTCTAGGCCTTGGAGACGGCGAAGCTGCATCTGTAAGATAGCGTTAGCCTGAATCTCGGAAAGACCAAATCTCGACATGAGCTGTTTGTCGGCGTCGTCGTAAGAGGCACGGATGACTTTAATCACCTCGTCGATATTATCAAGAGCGATTTTCAAACCCTCTAAAATGTGGGCGCGCTCTTTGGCTTTTCTAAGCTCAAATTCAGTCCTTCTTCTGATCACGATTTGGCGATGCTTGACGAATTCACTGAGAATTTCTTTGAGACCGAGGACGCGAGGCTGGATGCCGTCGACAAGGGCGAGAACGTTATAATGGAAAGTAGTCTGGAGATCGGTAAGTTTATAAAGTTGGTTCAAAATTTTCTTCGGAAAGGCGTCTTTTTTAAGCTCAATGACGACCCGAGTCTTACCACGCGCGGATTCGTTACGCGCGTCGGCGATATGAGTGAGCTTTTTATCTTGGGCAAGCTGGACAATCTTAGAAATAAGAGCTTCTTTACTAACCCCGTAAGGCATTTCGGTAATCACTATATTATAACGGCCGTTTTTGCGTTCTTCGATATTGGCGACACCGCGGATTACGACTGAACCTTTACCGGTAGCATAGGCTTGCTTCATCGGCGCGCCACCGTAGACTTCGGCACCAGTCGGAAAATCCGGACCTTTGACGTGCTTCATCAAACCTTCTAGGGAGATTTCGGGATCGTCGATTAGCGCAACGGTCGCATCGACTAGCTCGCCAAGGTTATGCGGAGGGATATTAGTCGCCATACCAACAGCGATACCCATCTGACCGTTTAAGAGAATATTCGGAACGGCGGCCGGAAGCACGACTGGCTCCTTCTCGGTGCCATCGAAGTTGTCACGGAAATCAACTGTCTCTTTCTCGATATCGGCGAGAAGCTCGGTGCCGATTTTGTCCATTCTAGCCTCGGTATAACGGGAAGCAGCTGGCTCATCGCCGTCGGCGGAACCGAAGTTACCTTGACCTTCGACCAAGGTATAGCGCATTTTCCAAGGCTGAGCGAGGTTGACCATCGCGTCATAGATAGAGGAATCACCGTGCGGGTGGTATTTACCCATAACTTCACCGACGATACGGGCGGACTTTACGGTTGCGTGCGGAGCTTTCCAGCCGTTTTTATTCATGGCATATAATATACGGCGGTTAACTGGCTTTAGGCCGTCGCGGACGTCAGGTAAGGCACGGTCGATAATAACAGACATGGAATACTTTAGGAAGTAGTCTTCCATGGTGTGCTCGACCGGCTTGAGCTCTAGACCCTCAGAAATACCTTCTTCGGATCCTCCTCGCTCGCGCCCGTCGTCACGGGGCTCGCTCGTCGATTGCTCCCGTTGTCGCAAATGATCCTCAGAAGGCAATTTCTTCGGGTCTTGGTTCGTGTCATCATTCTCCATGTTTTATCTCCTTTCTAAAAGTCCAAATCATCAAGGTTAACAGTGGCGGCGCCGGCTTGGATGAAGTTTTTGCGGAGGTCGACCTGGTCTCCCATGAGCTTCGTAAAGACAGCGTCAGCTTTTTCGGCGTCTTCAACGTGGACCTTAACTAAAATGCGGTTCTCGGGGTCCATCGTAGTCTCCCAGAGTTGTTTCGCGTCCATTTCGCCAAGACCTTTAAAGCGTTGTTGGGCGGTATAACCGGCCTGCTTAAAGCGTTCTTGTGATTCGTCGATTTTGGTGCCAGCCTTCTTTCGTTCTTCAATTTTTTCGGTTAATTTCTTCTCGAGGGCAACTTCGTCGTAAAGATAGTCGATTTTTCTGGTATTACCCGTCCCTTTAATCAGGCCGAAGAGAGGCGGTTTAGCAAGATAGACATGCCCAGCTTCGATAACATCAGGCATATAGCGGAAGAAGAAAGTCATTAGAAGCGTCGCGATATGGAGACCGTCAACATCGGCATCAGTCATGAAGATAATCTTGTCGTATCTTAGGCCGTCGAGGTTAAATTGGTCGCCGATACCGACACCTAATCCCTTTATGAGGGAAACTAATTCTTGGTTGGCTAGCATCTTGTCCAGGCGAGCGCGTTCGGTGTTGAGAACTTTTCCCCTTAAAGGTAAAATTGCTTGAATTTTAGGATTACGACCTTCTTTTGCGGAACCAGCGGCGGAATTACCCTCGACGATAAAGAGTTCGCATTCGGAACGGTCTCTAGAGGAGCAATCGGCGAGCTTGCTAGGTAGATTAAGACCCTCGAAGGCGCCTTTTCTAATGACGCTATCTCTAGCGGCGCGAGCGGCTTTACGGGCTCTTGCGGCAAGAGTAGCTTTACCGACGATTTTTTTCGCGATAGCGGGGTTTTCTTCGAGATAATAGCCGAAATATTCGCTCATGACTTTATCGACATAGCCACGAGCTTCGGGGTTGCCAAGCTTGTTTTTCGTCTGACCTTCGAATTCGGGGTTGCCAAGCTTCATCAAAATAACAGCGGTAAGACCCTCTTTAATATCGTCGCCGGTTAGATTATCTTCTTTCTCTTTTAAGAGGCCGGATTTACGGGCATAATCGTTAATGACGCGGTTAAGAGCCGTCCGAAAGCCGACAACATGCGTACCTCCATCAGGGGTGAGGACGTTATTGACGAAAGGTTTCATCGTCTCGGCGAAGCTATCGTTATATTGGACAGCGATTTCGACACCCATATCGTTATCTTGCTTCTCGACGTAGAAGATATCATCGGCAAGAACTTCCTTACCGTTATTAAGACGCTTAACGTAGCTTCTAATGCCACCTTCGAAGTAGAAGGACTCTTTTTCGCCACTTCTCTCGTCATAGACCGTGATTAATATACCCTTAGTCAGGTAAGCCTGATGGCGAGCGTAATTCTTAACCCATTCGAAATCGATCTTAGTGCCGGTTTTAAAAATAGCCGGGTCGGGATAGAAAGTAATCGCGGTGCCCTGTTTTTCGGTGCTACCAAGCACCTTTAAATCGGAGGTAGGTTTACCGGTATCGAATTCGATATGGTGAATCTTATTATCCCGATAGACTTCGGCAATCATTTTAGTCGAAAGAGCGTTTACGACCGAAGAACCGACGCCGTGAAGACCCGAGGAAACCTTATAGCCGCCATCGCCGAATTTACCGCCGGCATGGAGGACGGTTAAGACCGTTTCTAGAGTAGAACGCTTGGTTTTAGGGTGGATATCGACAGGAATACCGCGGCCGTTATCCTCAACTTTAACCCCTTCGTCTTCTTGGACGGTGATTTCGATTTTTGTACAGAAACCCGCGATAGCTTCGTCGATAGAGTTATCGGCGATCTCTTTAACGAGATGATGGAGACCATCATACCCAGTAGAGCCAATATACATACCAGGGCGAACGCGAACTGCTTCTAGGCCCTCTAAAACGCGAATCTCAGATGAATCATAAGCCTCTTTTTCGGCCATAACTTATACCTCTTCTTTTTACGATAATACTTATCTATTATACACCTAAGCGCTCTTTTTTTCAAGCCAGCCGTCTAGGAAGCCTTTTTTCTTATCTTCTTCGGCGAGAGCTTCTTTTTCTTTATCGGCGGCGGACCAGCGGTCTTGAATTTCCTGTTCAACTTCGGAGCGGGTCTTAGCGAACTTGGTGGCAGAGTAGACTTTCAGGGTATTCATCAATTCTACGTTTGGCTCGCCCATCGGCGCCGGGAGATTCATAGTAAACGGAGAGGACGGCATGCCGAACATCATGACTTTACAGATGGCGGAGTGGTTCGCGGTTTTAGTTAAATCTTCGGCGGTAAAGGTCGGAGTGAAGGCTTTAACCATCAAATCGGCGTCCGTGACACCGACACGACCGCAGATAATCGTACCAACGTTACCGAGGAGGGCCTCGCGAATTTTATCGGTAAGCTGGGTCATGAACTGGTTGGCAACGATTAGATTGAGGCGATATTTGCGAGCCTCAGAGAGAATAGACTCAAAGGAGTCGGTAGCGAAGTTTTGGAACTCGTCGACGTAGAGACAGAAGTCTTTACGCTCGTGTTCTGGAATATCTTGACGACTCATGGCGGCCTGTTGGAACTTCATGACGAAAATCATACCGAGAAGGTTAGCATTAATATCGCCGAGGCGCCCCTTAGAGAGGTTGACGAGGAAGATTTTTTTATTGTCCATAATTTCGCGGATATTGAAGCCAGATTTGACCTGGCCGAGAGTGTTTCTCATGATGGTATTCGAGAGGAAGGGACCCCATTTCGAGGCAAACCAAGTGATCACCTCACCGGCGTCGTTGGATTTCTGCGAGGCTGGGAATTCCTTCGTCCAATAATCATAGACAGCTTTATCGGTGACGTATTTAAGCTTAGATTTAACAAATTCGGGGTCGGTGAAACACTGCGGAATATCGATAAAAGTCGCACCTTTCGGGTCGGCCATGAGAAGAAGGGCGGCATTTCGGAACATGTGTTGACCGCGAGGACCGAAGAAGCCTTGGTTGCTCGGGTCGAAGAGGGATTGGAGCATGCTAATTCCCTCTTGGACGATGAAGTCTTTCTGGTCTTCAGAGGTGTATTCAAACATATTCATGCCGACCGGATGTTCGATATCGGCAGGGTCGAAATAGATGACGTCGTCGATTCTTTCCTCTGGAACGCGTTGCAAAAGCGCCTCGACAGCGTCGCCGTGGGGATCAATAAAGGCGAAGCCACGCCCGTCGCACATATCTTGATAAGCGATGTTCTCGAGGAAGACGGATTTACCCATACCGGTTTGACCAATGACATACATATGACGACGGCGGTCGTCATCGTCGAGATAAATCGGCTTTTTGACGCCTCTAAATTCGTTCGTACCAAGGAGGACACCTTCGGTAGCGAGGCGAGCCGGACCGTCGACTTGCTTCGTTAGCTGCCTCTCGACCTGGGAGTTCGGGATGGCATTTTGCTCTGGGAGGTGAAAAATAGAGGCAAGTTCGACACTGTTTAAGATATTTGAGGTCGTACGGACCGGAAAAACTCGAAAAGTATAGTCGATGGCGAGTTTTTTGGGGTCTTTTAGGGTATTAATCTTAAAACCGTTGAGTTCTGGGGAGTCGAACTGAGAAAAAGAGGCCGCTAGACCGCTTAGAATCGCTTCTGAGCGGGGTTTAGACTCGGAGCTTGCTATGAGCCGGATTAAAGTTTCGAACGCCGGAAAACGCATTTTATTAGTGATTGCGGTTAATTCTTCCTGTTTAATGCTGGAGATAGTGGTAGTTTCGGTAGTTTTTTCGTGCATCCCTGGAACCTCAAAGGGAGCACGGATGATGTCAGAGAAAATATCTCCGAGACTGGCGCCGATGGTTTTAGTTTTAATGCCCTTTTGGGTATTTTCAATGTAGGTTTTGGCTTTGTCAAACCAATTTTTTTGTGCAGGGCGAAAAAGGATTTGTACGGAAGCACCTTCGTTTTTATCTACGTTAGAGAGGGCGTTTAGCATGGCCATTTGGGCGTCGCGTTTAGTGTCTTCGTAGGTCGCGATAGGGAGATAGGGCTCTTTCCTAAGAGATAATTCGGCACCAACTACGGCGTTTTCATTACCGCCACCTTCGAAGATATTCTCTTCACGGCGCTCTTCGACGCGAGCAGTCGGATAGGCGGACTGAATGGATTGCTTGACCGTCTCTTTTAAATCAGCGGGGACGATAGCGTAGTAACGGATAAAGCCATCTTTGGCGATGATTTCGAAGGAGAAGTGATTTTGGCCATAGAGTTTAATCTTGAAGCCTTTCTCAATAACAGAGGATAGAATGGAATACATAACCTGGGCTTTAGAGACGGCTTCATTCGTTACGTCGCGTTTATCGCGTCCGCCCGCCTCAATATCGTCAGTAGTAGGTGGTAGATGGATTAGAAGAGGCGTCATCTTAAGACCGCGTTCGTATTTTTTGGCTTTTCTGAGCCTTGACACCCTCGATACTGTAAAGATGACAATAGCTAAAAACAGGATACACCCAAAAATGAGACCAACCACCCAGGGAGACATTAGTTCTCTCCTCCTTTTTGGTCTTTTTCGCGGGTGTTCTGAACAAGATTATAGAGGTCGGTGAGGTTCGTCTTTTTGATGGTAGATTCAATCTTTTCGATGTCGTGAGTATTGAAACGCCTACCGAAGTCGAAAGCGAATCGGTTGTCTTTGGGTTTTTCTGGGGGAGTAACGGTTTCGATTTTGAGGTCGGGGTTTTCGAGAGGCTGCACGAGTTCAACTGGGTCGGACGGGACTTGCGTTTCTGGCTGAGCTAACGGTTGATTTGCTTCTTGTAGCTGGCTTAATTCGTCGATACTATTTATTCTTGTGGCCTCAGTGATTCCTGCAATTCCAACGGAATTTGCGTTTATTTCGGGAGGGAGATAGGGTTCAATATTAAGAGCAGCCGAACCAAGAGAGGCTTGATTCATGCGGCCAAAGTTCCGATCTGTGTTCAAGCTATTATTTATGTCTGAATTCACCTCCTCAGGATCACTGCCGACTCCGGGAGTAATGGCTGAAGCAAAAAAATCTTTTCCCATCTCTTGGGTTTGTGGCGTAGTTGGCGTCACAGGGAGCGGTGTTGCAGTACGACCATAGTCCATATGTTTATTTTAACATACTTAGAAGCGTTTCGCGACTAAAAATTCGGCCAAAATCAAGAAAACTGCGATAAGACTAATAGTCCAAGGGGTAATTACACCAAATGAACGTGCCATAAGGAGCATGATTGGACCAAAAGCGAGAATAGCGGAATAAAAATAGTCTTTTCTTCTAAGAGATTCCTGTTTCAAGGCAAGGCTCTTGTAAAGCCCTAGGAAGAAAGAAAAGCCACAAAAAACGACAATATAAATCGTTGTAAAAAATAATAAAACACCGAACGGCCCAATTACCGTAGGGGAAGTCAATTTCAACATGAGAATTAAGACTGCGAGTCCTATAATTCCTAAACCTAAGATTAATCGGTTATGCTTCATAACTCGATTATACCATGTTTGTGCTGATTTTGCCCCCAAGAGTTTGATTCCCTAGCTTTAATAGTTTTACTAGGGGGAAGCGGAGGGTTATCCGGCGCTTTCTAACTAACTATTGACCGCAACCCTTGATCCGCAGTTCCCTTTGACCGCTTCACGTATAGTGAAGCAAATGTCCTTATAGCCGTTTCCTTTCGCTCTGTTTTATGTTTTTTGAGGTTTCCCTCTAAGGTGCTAACGAAAGATTTAACTACGCGCTCGACGCTTTTGGCGGAGCTGTAGGTAATTCCTGGTTGTAATTTATGGCTAGAAATTACCTTTTCGCCCGCCAAATTACGTTGGTTTCGGTTTATCGCGTTTCATACTTTCCTTTTGTTTTTAGTTTTTATTTTAGTCATCTCGACTGTCCTAATGCTAGCATACTTTTTTGAAAAATGCAATAGATTTGTTCAGCTTTTTCGAAGTATTTTTTACAACATTTAGCCTATTTATTCCCTGTTCTATTTTGTTGTGCGGAATGTTGTGGATTTTACAATAATAATGCAATAAAACTCCGTATGAAATAATTAAATTAGTTTTTCTCAGCGGTAAAATTACGCCAAGATAAAAATTACAACATTCGTCGGCTTTCGAGCTGGTGCTTTCCAGCTCTCAAGCCGGAAAGTTGTAATTTTTATATGGGTAATTTTACATGCTTCGAAAACACTAATTTAATTATTTCTTATCCATTTTTCGCTTTAAAAAGCCGGCAGATTGGTATTTTCTTCTTGCGAAGTGCATCTTAGGGATGAGCGAGCAAGAAAAAATGCCGAGATGCCGGCTTTTTATGCGAAAAATGGTGGAGCTGGGGGATACTGCCTCCCCGTCCGGATTGTCACGGGATCATGATTCTACGCGCATAGTTTTCTGTTTTGTCTTAGCATATATTATCAGCTGCAGAAAACGAAACTGATAAAAGCCGTGGCTAGATTTTCGAATTATTTTTCGCCAGCTAAATAACCTTATTTCCGTGGTATAATAATTCGCATTCTACGGAACCTTAAATACGAACCAGCCTACAAATAATTAGGCATAAGCCGGCATGTATGCAACATGCGCGGTTTTCGTGTTTTTAGCACTTATTTAATACTTACGGTATTCAATCGGCGCGCCTCACAATTGTTAACAACTCGTCTAAGCTTTGTCAGCCCCAACTGAACTTATTATACCACAAATTAACATAAAGAAAAAGACCGGTAACTGCGAGGAAAACCGGTCTTTTGTAGAGTGTGGAGTTATTTTGGCTAAATTTTTGTTTTTGGCTTTTGTATAATTATTTTATTCAAAAGCTACCTCTATTATAAGCCAGAAAAACGGTTATGTCAATACATTTTTTGAACAATTTTTTTACTTTTTTGCTGAGTTTTCCACAAGAACAAAATTATTTGCTATGAGGAACTCTACTGTTTTTATTTGCGTTTACGCTTCACGCCGGGAATGTTTTCGCAAAACTCTTAACGAAAAATCGCTCGTCTCACGCCGGATGGGGGTCTCGCTCGCGATTTTTCTAACTTTTACGAAAACATTCTCGGGTTTGCTTTATACAAATAAAAACAGTAGAGTTCCTCGTAGATAACTTATCGTATGACGGACCATTTTAAGCATAAGCGTAGCTTTTGGGTTGAAAAATTTGTTGAGACGTGGTAGGTAGGGGGCATGATAGCTAAAATTGAGGCGGCGATTCCCTTTGGATTCGAGGGAAAATTAGTCGAAGTAGAGGGGGATATGAATCGAGGACTACCGGCATTTAATATCGTCGGGATGGCCAGTAAAACTATCAACGAAGCGAAAGAGCGCGTGCGGAGTGCGATAGTGAATTCTGGGTTTTCGTTCCCTGACAAAAAGGTAACGATTAGTCTTGCGCCAGCGGAACTTTTAAAAGACGGAGCATACCTGGACCTTCCGATTGCGCTTTCGGTTTTAATCTTGTCGGGGCAGCTTTTAAAAATGGACGTAAAGAGCAAAATGTTTATCGGGGAACTTTCGCTAAACGGAGAGATAAGACCGGTAAGAGGGATAATCAACATCATCGAAACGGCGAAGGGGGCGGGGGTATCGGAAATTTACATTCCGAAGCAAAATTTAGCACAAGCGGCGTTAATTTCGGGAGTGGAAATATATGGGGTGGAGACGCTCCAAGAGCTGTATTTGGGACTCAAAAATCAAAAGACGATAGTTGCGGCGGGTGAAATCCAAAATGGGCTTAAAATCGACGCTACGGGCCAAGAATCGCCGATTTTGGACCATATTCGCGGACAAGAAATGGCGAAAAGAGCGATGGAGATTGCGATTGCGGGGCACCATAATATCCTGATTTCTGGCCCACCCGGAGCGGGTAAGACTCTTCTTTCGAAGGCGGCAGCGAATCTTTTGCCTGAACTGACGCCGGAGGAGATGGTCGAGATTACGAAGATCTATTCAATTGCGGGGCTTTTAAAGGATGACGTGGTCGCTTATCGTCCCTTTAGAAGTCCACATCATACAGCTTCGGCGACTTCGGTGATTGGGGGAGCAGGTGGCCCAGGAGAAATATCTCTTGCACATAAGGGAGTGTTATTCTTAGACGAAATCCCGGAGTTTCCGAGGTCGGTTTTAGAGGCGCTCCGGCAGCCCCTGGAGGACAAAACCATTGCAATTTCAAGGGCGAACCGAAAAATGATCTTTCCAGCAGATTTTATGCTGGTTGCGACGATGAATCCCTGCCCTTGTGGATATCTGGGAGACCCGACGCACGAGTGCAAATGTACAGAGACGCAGATTCAAAATTATCGTAAGAAGTTATCGGGACCGTTGTTTGACCGAATCGACATGAACATAGAGGTGGAGAAGGTAAAAAATGATGATTTAAGAAGGCCGCTCGGAGAAAATAAAGGTGAGCATGATGTTGTAAAAAATAATATAAAAGAGGCAATTTTAAGGCAACGACGACGCTATGGCAAGGACGGAATATATAACAGTTCCCTTTCTTCATTTGAGGTAACTAAGTTAATAAAACTAGAAGCGGAGGCTGAGAGAATTCTAGCAAATGCGTCGGAAAGACTGAACTTATCGGCAAGGTCGTATTTTAAAACGATAAAGGTCGCGAGGACGATTGCGGATCTCGACAATTCTGAAATAATCCTGGCAAAACATTTAGCGGAAGCGTTGACATACCGAAGAAGATGAGGTATAATGGTTATCAGGTTAATTCAAGAGAAGAAAGGACTATCATAAAAAACAATTCACGCACGCGGTTAAATGGAGAAATTCGTTATCCGGAGGTGCGCGTTATCGGTTCTAGTGGGGAGCAACTTGGCATTATGTCTAGTCGCGAAGCCCAACTTCTCGCGAATCAACAGGGAGTAGATTTAGTGGAGATTGCCGCTAACGCTAATCCGCCGGTCGTTAAGATTATTGACTGGGGCAAGTTTCAGTATCAAAAAATGAAAGAAGAGGCGAAAAATCGCAAAAAGGCTCGCGAAAAGCAATCTGAGCTGAAGCAGATGAAAATTGGTCTCAAGATTTCAGATAACGACCTTAACATTAAAGTCCGGAAAATGCGAGAATTTCTCGAGGATGGTGACCGAGTAAAGATTTTAATTATCTTCCGTGGTCGTGAGATGGCACACAAAGAGATTGGAAGTGAGCTACTCGATCGGGTGATTAAGCTTCTCGGCGACGACATCGTCCTTGAGGGAAAACAGCAAATGAACGGACGAAATCTGTCGATACAAGTTCGACGAAAATAACTAGGGTAGATACGGAAGAAGTAGTTTCCTGCTTTTACGGTCTCCTGGTCGCACATTAGGTTAGCTGGTGTTGTAAAAAATACATAAACAGATAGCCATAAGCAATATTAACTATAAACCAAAGGAAAATCTATGCCAAAATTAAAGACGCACAAAGGCACCGCCAAGAGGATTAAGATTACCGGTTCAGGTAAAATTGTCCGTGAGCGCGCCTTCGGGAATCATATTCTCGCGAAGAAATCTAAAGCCAGGAAACGCAACATGAAAACTGCTGCGGTGATTAATGGCAAAATCAAGAAAAACGTTAAGACGGCGTTAGGAGTTTAATCATGAGAGTAAAAAGAGGAGTCGCGGCACACGCGAAGCATAAGAAAATTTTAACCGCCGCTAAGGGTATGCAACATGCACGCACCCGAAGCTTCCGGTTGGGTAAGCAGGGCGTAATTAAGGCTTTACAATATAGCTACCGAGATCGCCGGAATCGTAAGCGTGATCTCAGGGCGCTTTGGATTACTCGCATCAATAATGCCTCGAGAGAGCTTGGTCTTTCCTACTCGCAGTTAATTGCGGGGATGAAAGCGAAAGGCATCACGCTTGATAGAAAAATCTTAGCTGAGCTTGCGGTTAATCATCCAGAAGCATTTAAGAAAATTGTTAATACGGTAAAGGAGAAATAAGATGGCGATTTGCGAAATTACCGGAAAAGGTAAAATGTATGGTCACAACGTTTCCTTCTCCCAACGACACACCCGAAAAGTTTTTAAACCGAACGTTTCAAAAAGGACGCTAATAATTAACGGTCAAAAGATTAAATGCAATGTTTCGGCGTCGGCTTTAAGGACCTTAAAGAAAAAGGGTCTAATCGAGAGCCCAAAGGCGAAAACTGAAAAAAAGGCTTAAATTAAGCGACAAAAAATCCTCCTCGCGGGGGATTTTTTGATGGGGTCGTGAGCCATCATTAAGCCGGGTTCTGTGCCTGGTTTAAAGGATTTATTCAGGCGATAATCATCTATCTAGACGCCATATTGCTACAGCGTTCAAGCGGTGAGCGTACGTCCTCGAGCAAAGGCTGATAGTACTCCTTGCAACGGGTAGGGTTTGCCGCCACCTCGTATCACTACGAGATGCTGTGAGCTCTTACCTCACTCTTTTCACCCTTACCGGAAAACCGGCGGTTTGGTTTCTGTGGTACTTTCCCTATTCTTGCGAACGGTCGCCGTTAGCGACTACCCTGCTCTATGTTGCCCGGACTTTCCTCTTGAGTGATCTCAAGCGATTATCTTTCAGGCTCAGATACATTATAACATATTTCTTAATAAATAAGCTATTTTTATCTGTGGCTTCGCTCACGTCCGAAATTTTTCATGAATTTCTTAACGAAAAAATCGCTCGTCTCACGCCGGATGGGGGTTCGCGAGACGATTTTTCCTAAAATTCATGAAAAATATCGGGTTCGCTCAATACAGATAAAAATAGCTTATTTATTTGAAATAGGCAATATCCTCTGCTAGGCGCCGACGCGATCTTTGCCGTTGCGACGAGAGGCGTTATGCTCAATATATTCGATGATTTTCGAGGCGACGTCGCGACCGGTGACTTTTTCGATGCCGAAACCGGGGGAGGCATTAACTTCAAGGACGAGCGGGCCCCGCTCGGAGCGCATTAAATCTACGCCACAGATATGAAGCCCCATGGCTTTGGCAGCTTTTAAGGCAATCTTCTTTTCTTCGGACGAAAGAGCAACCGGAGTGCCAAGACCACCTTTATGGAGATTGGAACGAAAATCGTCATCTAAGGAAGTCCGTTGCATTGAAGCAATGACACGGTTCCCTACTACGAAGGCACGGATATCGGTGCCGGCAGATTCTTTAATGTATTCCTGGAGTAAAATGTTGGTCCCGTCTTCGTTGTAGAGATAGAAGGCCTGGAGAGCGGATTTTGCGGCTTTTTTAGTATCAGCCAAAATAACACCGTTACCGTGCGTACCGGTAGCGAGCTTGATGATGACCGGAAGTCCAATCTGTTCGAGTAAGTCGTCAATATCGGAAGTATTGCGAGAAACGAGAGTTTTCGGGGTATCGACATCGTATTTCGCGAGGATCTGGGCAGCGCGAAGTTTATCGCGTGCGCGAGTAATCGCAACCGAAGCGGCGGAAGTGTAGACGCCTTGCATCTCGAATTGGCGAACGACGGCGCAGCCGTAGCGGGTCATGTTGTTAGAAATACGAGGTAAAATTGCGTCGAAGCCAGTAAGTTTTTCGCCGTCGTAGTAGACATCCGGATGCTTATCGTCGAGCGAGAGGTAACAATTTTTATACTTGATAACCGAGACATCATGGCCGCGCTTTTTGGCTTCCTCGACAAGGCGCTTGGTAGAATAATTCCCTGGTCCGTTGGACAAAATTGCTAGTTTCATAATTCTCCTTTCGGTATTGTAATATATTTTTGGTGGAATTTGTAGGGGTTTTCTTCTAGTTCTTGATTTAGACCTTTCGTTTTTTTCGGGGTTTTTTTCGGGATGATAGTTTTCGAGACATCAACCAAGAATAAGCCAGACAAAGTGCGACGGCCGATCAGAATTGGAAAATTATTACGAGAACGATTTGCAAGAGTGAAAGGGGTTTTAATGGTTTTACCTCCTAGAGTCAGAGGTAAAGTAACCTGATAGCGAATCTGACTATCACCGTGGGAAGAGCGAACGGATTTAGCAATATAATCCTTAGTTTCGATTAACTCACTAGTATAAAAAGGGGATTTTTCGCCGAATAAAGAAAAGACGAGTGTGCCGTCTTTTTTCATATCGATATGAGAAACCCAGATAGCAGAAGAGTCAGCGCCAGTATCGATTTTGGCGGGAATGTTTTTAATATTTGAGACGTCAACTAGCTCGGTCGAGCCGAGGATTGGAAGATTAGTTTTAGTATCTAGATTTTGTGACGCCATAGATGTCTTTATTATATCACACTTATGCAAAAAAGTCAATGTTTTCTCTGTTTAGCGACGAAGCATGTTGTCGATGGCGAGGTTGGCTTCGTGATCGGCGGCAACGTTGTTTGAGCGGGGGACATGAGTAAAGGAAACAGCGTCGAAATTCTGGAGCTTAGACTGGAGCTCGCGATAAATTGGGAGAATGTCTTGGTTTTTGATGCTAAAAACTCCGTTCATCTGGTTTACGACCATGAGACTGTCGGAAATAAAGCGAACAGTTTTAAGGTTTAATTCAATCGCGCGTTCAATTCCCTTCTTTAAGGCGTAATATTCGGCGGTACGAGAAGTCGCGAACCCGATAAACTCGCCGCCACGTTCAATAATCTTACCATCGGTACCGTAGATACAATAACCAATACCGGACGGACCGGGGTTACCGCGGGAAGCGCCGTCGACATTGATTGTAACACCGTTCAAAGTGTCGCGCGGAGAAGTACGAGCGATAGTCTTTCCTTCTTCGATTTCGAGGACAGAGGCGCTGGCTTCGTCGAAGCGGATGCCGGCATTTACGTCTTTGAAAAATTTATAAGCAGTGTAACGGTCGCGAGGGGTAGGTTTTTGGGTCGGTCTAACAATAAGCTCGTAGACAATATAAAGATTACTGAGTTGGCTGGCGCCTTCGGGAGCGAGAAAAGTGATGACATCTTTTAGCTTAATCGAGGTGGCTGATAAGCCGGTGTACTCAGTTAGAGAGCGCGCCATGGCCTCTTCGGGTTGCTCGCCGAATTTAATCTTGCCGGTCGGAAGTTCCCAAAAAGCCGGAGCCTCAGAACGACCCCGGTTACGCTTAAAAATCAGAACCCCTTCTTCGGTTTTAATAATTCCTACAACTCGAATTCTTTGTTTCATTGCCCACCTTTGGTACTACCTTTATGGACCCTGTCAGCCTGTTTTCCCCGTAATATATACAAGGTGGGTAAAATCTTATGCGACATAACCACGGTCATGAGCCACGAAATCCCGTAAACATGATTATTCAGGAAAATCATGCTGCCGACAGGGCTTAACTTAATTATACTAAAAATTGGAAAAAATTCAACATGCCATCGATGCCGTTAAACATGAGGTTCGAGAAGAGTTGGCCGAAGATGAGGATAAGGGCGTAGACGATAATAAAGCCGTAGGGCTCGAGTCTTCGCATGTATTCGCGGATGGCGTCGGGGGCGAGGGCGTAGAGAACGCGGGAGCCGTCGAGAGGAGGAATCGGGATGAGGTTAAAAATCATGAAGCCAAGATTAATGACGACGGTTTCGGCAACGATAAAAGCCGGAAGAGAGTCGGAGAGATAATAGAGTGAGCCAGAGGCAACGCCGAGAAGCCCGGCAAAATGACCAATAAGAAAGGCGATAAAGGCGATGAGAAAATTCGTCAGCGGGCCGGCAATAGCGACGAGGGCAAGTCCCCATTCGCGCCATTTTAAATTACGGGAGTCAATCGGAACAGGCTTCGCGCCGCCAAAGACCGGGGCGTTAAGTAAATATAAGATAACAGGAACGATAATTGACATGTAGGGGTCGATGTGCTTTAGGGGATTTAAGGTTAAACGGCCGGCGTCTTTTGCGGTCCTGTCGCCCAAAAAATAGGCAACGGCACCGTGAGCTAGCTCGTGCAAAATCACTGAACCAACCACGATAAGCAGTACTATTACAACCATCTCTTATCTCCGACGGGTCCTGCCGGACCTTCTCCCTCCCCATAATTTTTGCTTCGCAAAACATTTTGGGGTCCCCTTCCAGGTCCGTCACCCGTCGTGTTCATCTTAGTTTAATACCACCACTTCCTTCGTGGTCGGGAGGGAGTCGAGATTTTTGATTTTGAGCTTCTTCTCGGTGTGAGCGGAGAGTTTCAGGTCGGAGACCATGGCGTCGACGTTACCCATCGAGACGATGAGTTTCGGCTCGAGCTCGCGGATAGCGCGAATAGAGGAAGTACAGAGGATATCAGCGACGAGGTCGTCGAGCTTTTCTTCGATACCACCAAGGACACCGACTTTAATGCCACCGATTTCGATCTCGTAAATAGTCTTACCGCTATCGGTCGCAATACCGCGGATAGTTGCATCACCGATTTCGAACTCGCCAGGACCGAAGATTTTACCGACATTTAATCCGGCATCGATGGTCGATTCGGAAATATTGACTTTTAAGGTCGTTTTTTTCGTCGAAAGGACGATTTCGTCTGGGTTTTTAGATTCGATTTCAAACATGTTTACTCCTTTATTATTTTTTCTGGGTCAATGATTTCGGATATTTCCATTTCGAAGATATCGAGGACGAAACGGTCGCGGACACTCTTGCGATAAGTGAAATCCTCGGGGGTCATAATCACGTAGTTAATCGGCTTACCGAGCTTTTTCTCGACGACTTCGGCCCAGCGGGTGAGTTTTTTCGTCTTGTCGTTACCAATAATCACGAGGTCGACGCCGTCTTGGCCGGGAAGACGATTCGTAACAATTAGGCCATTAAGGTAGTTTTTGACCGGGCGGATGTATTCTTCCCAGGTTGTAGCTTTGACGTCTTTTTCGCGCTCTGTATCAATTTTTTTCGAGAAAATGTCGATTAAAGGACGATAGAAAGGATGTTTTAAGTTCGCTGAATAATAGATTTTGTTGTCGAAGGTCTCGTTTTTAATAACGCCGATACTTTCGAGATTGAGTAATTCCCTGCGGACAGAGTTAATCTGCTCGTCGATGACCCGAGTCATCTCGCGAACGTAAAAGCTTTTTTCGGGATTTTCGAAAAATAACCGCAAAAGCTTCGCACGAGTTTTCGAGCCAAATAGTTTTTCGGTCGGAGAGCTAGTATCTTTACTCATACTATATATAGTTTATCACAAATGGATAAACTTTTTCAAGTTCTAGCCAAATTATATTTTGGTTGCGCTTAAACCAGGTCATTTGGCGCTTGGCGAGGTGCCAGTCTTCATAGAAACATTTTTCTTCGGCTTCGTCTAAAGTTAGTTCGCCGTTTAGGTATTTCCAGGCGTATTCGTAGATATCACTTTTCATAGCCTGGTTGTCCCAGCCGTATTTTTGAACAAGAATTTTAACTTCGTCGTAGAGCTCAGGACGGAACATTTGAGTAATTCTTTTATACAGACGCTCGCGGAGCTCTTCGGGGGGGCATTTGATACCAATGATTAAATAATCGCCTTTTATCTCTGTTCGGTCTGTACAAGTTTTTTGTTCAATGTCGCCGATTTTCTCGCCGGTCGGACCTTTGAATTTATAGTCATAGATTAAAGCATCAATATATAAACCAGTGCCGCCGACAATCATCGGTAATTTCGACCGCGCTTTAATATCGGCGATTTTTTCTTCGGCGTAGGCTTTCCAGTCGGCCACAGTAAAACGTTCGCCGGGTTCGACTAGGTCGAGACCGTAGTGGGGTATTCCCTGCATTTCTGCTTTAGTCGGTTTAGCCGTGCCGATATCCATGCCTTTATATATCGCGCGAGAGTCGGCCGAGATGATCTCGCCATTTAAAGCCTTCGCGAGCTCAATCGAAACGCCGGTTTTTCCCGAACCGGTAGGACCCAATATAACTAGAGTGCTTGAAATAGTACCTTCTCGGAACGCTCCCTCGCGCCCGTCGTTACGGGGCTCGGTCGCTCCGTGTTTTCCCCGTCGGAAAACATGCTCCTCGAAGGTACTATCTTCAAGCACTAGAGACCTCTCAGGTACGTAGCGAGTTTCGGGAGTTTGAGTTTTTCTTCGTGGTCGCGGAGGCGGAGGGAGACGATTCCCTCTTCGACGTCTTTCGGGCCGACGATGATAAGAACGGGGATTTTAAGCTCGGTGGCGCGCTTGATTTTCTTACCGAGGGAGTCGGAAGAATCGTCGACAGTAAACCTTAATTCGTTATATTTTAAAGGTTTATCGAGAACGATACCGCTTAGAATTTCGGAAATCTTAGAGACGTAATCGTCAACAGTATTATTTACAGTCACGATGCGGACCTGCTCCGGCGCGCACCAAAACGGGAACCAACCACCAGTGTGTTCGATAAAGACAGAGAGGAAACGCTCAATTGAGCCGAGGGTGGCGTGGTGAATCATGACTGGGCGCTCTTTTTCGCCTTTTTCGTTGGTAAATTCGAGACCGAAGCGCTCAGGCTGGACAAAGTCGAGCTGAATCGTCGCGAGTTGGTGTTCCCTACCGATAGCGTCTTCGGCCATAAAATCAATCTTCGGACCGTAGAAAGCGGCTTCGCCTTCCTGCTCGAAATAGTCGAGACCATTATCAATAGCAGCCTGCTTGATTTGTTTCTGGGCGTTATCCCAGAGTTTTTTATCGCCGAGATATTTATCTTCGTCGGAGCGATAAGAGAGGCGGGCGCGGAGTTTTTTCATGCCGACGGTTTCGTAAAGCTCTTTTACAATAGCGACGAGACGCTTAACTTCGTCTTTAATCTGATCTTTACGGCAGAAAACATGAGAATCGTCTTGAGTCAGAGAGCGGACGCGGGAGAGACCGCCGAGCTCGCCGGTTTTTTCGTCGCGGTAGTCGGTCGTCGCCTCCATATAGCGGACTGGCATTTCGCGGTAGGTTCGCGGTTTTGAGGCAAAAATCTGGGCGTGATGTGGACAGTTCATCGGCTTCATGGCGAAATCTTCGCCGTTGACTTGAGAATGAACCATGAAAAGCTCGTCGCCAAATTTAGCATAGTGGCCGGAAGTTTTATAAAGGTCAGTTTTAGTAATATGCGGAGTCCAAACTTTTTTGAAGCCTTCCCTACCACGGAGGCTAAGCGAGTAATTTGCCATTAACTCGCGAAGTTCGGTGCCGCGCGGAGTAAAGAGCGGGAGGCCAACGCCGACGAGATCAGAGAAACAAAATAGGTCTAGCTCCTTACCGAGTTTACGATGGTCGCGAGATTTGGCTTCTTCCTGGCGCTTTAGGTATTCGTCTAGCTCTTCCTCGGTAGCGAAGGCGACGCCGTAGATACGAGTTAGCATTTCGCGCTTTTCATCGCCACGCCAGTAGGCACCGGCGACGCGAGTGAGTTTAAAGGCGCCGATTTCGGAAGTATTCTTAACGTGCGGACCTTTACAAAGGTCAGTAAAGATATCGCCGAGGTCATAAAAGCCGATTTCCTCGGTTTCGGGGAATTCTTCGATAAGTTCGACTTTATAATCTTGCTTATTATCACGCGCCCAATTCAGAGCTTCCATTTTAGAAAGGGTGTGTTTTTTCATTTCGAGTTTGCGAGCAATAATACCACGCATTTTTTTCTCGATTTTCGGAAGGTCGGCGTCGGAAATTTTCGTCTTGCCGAAGTCGATATCGTAATAAAACCCGTTTTCGATCGCGGGGCCGATACCAAATTTCGCTTCTGGATAAATATTTTTAACAGCAGCCGCGAGAACGTGGCTTAAAGTATGACGCATCTTTTCTAGCTCAATCATAAAAACTCCTTTTACTGTATAATTATACCATATTATTTAAGTAGCAAGAGAATCATGAGGGGGAGAGTAATGACAGAGAGAAGAGTCGAAATCGTGACAAGTTCGGAGGCTTCGATGTTATTACCGCCGTATTTCGTCGCGAAGAGACCAAGAGAAGTAGCAGTGGGGAGAGCCTGGATTAAGGTGCAGACCGTAATCACTTCCGTCGGAAAGTTAAGGGCAGAGAGAACAAAGTAGGTCGCGAGCGGGCCAACGAGGAGCTGAATTAATGCGACGAGAGCGAGGCGCCATCTTTTCGTTAGTGCTTTAAAATCGGCATGAGAAAGCATGAACCCGATGCAGATAATCGAAAGCGGGGTAGTCGCACCGCCGACGAAGCCGACCGCGTCGGTAATAAAACTCGGAAGTTTGAAGCTCGAAAGGAATAAAATCATGCCGAGGAGGACGGCGAGGATGTTAGGGTTCGTGGCTACGCTTTTTATTAGCTTAAGCGAAACCTTTCGTTCGAAAAGCCAGATGCCGTACGAAAAAAGTGCGATATTAAAGGCGATGATAAAACCGCAGTAAGCGATTACCCCGGTCGGACCGAAGGTGTTTACGACGATTGGGTAACCAAGAAAAGTTGCGTTATTAAAGATTAAAGCAAATTGCGACTCGTAACGGAGCTCGCCCTTAAACCAGAATTTATTAAAGATGATTTTCGAAAGGACAATAAGCATTAGCATGACGAGGGTACCGCCGACGAAACCGGAGAAAAAGAGGTTTAGAGAGGCTTCGTCGTACTCGGACGGAAAGGCGATAAAAAGCGAGGCAGGCATAAAAACGGTTAAGAGAAGATTGGTTAATTCCCTGTTGGTTTCGGAGCCAATGAGCTTTCTTTTGCCAAGGAAAAATCCAAGAATTAAAATCAGGGCGATGGCGCCGAGACGAGCGTAGAATTCAGAGAGTTCTATCTGCATAAGTTTATTATAGCATATATTATATATGGTATAATTAGAGGAAATGGAGGTAAAATGAAAAAGACTAAGAAAACCGGGTGGGTTTGGCGGTATGTTGAGCTCATACGGCTATCGGTGGGGGCGAGTCTTCTGATTGGGCTAGGAAACTTCGTATTACTTAAACTTGGCGAGCCGGTCGGACCGTTTTTGTTCGCATTCGGGCTACTCGGAGTGTGTGTTTTAGGACTCAATTTATTTACCGGGAAATGCGGGTTTTTATTCGAAGATAAATTACGGATTTTAGATTTGCTAATAATTCTTGTGGTTAATCTAGTTAGTGGGTATCTATTCGGAGTGCTGTTTGGATTTATGGATGGGACAATTGTCGCAGGCGCGGAGGCGAAGGTCCTAGCTTGGGGGCTGACTTGGGAGTTTTTCTTAAAGTCGGTGATGTGCGGAGTGATTATGTATCTCGCGGTAGAGCTATATCGGCGCGGGACGAAGCTCGGAATTTTACTCGGAGTGCCACTGTTTATTTTTTGCGGATTCCAACACTCGATCGCAAACGTAATTACGATGGGGGTGGCGTTGCAGTTTAGTTGGACGATATTCCTCTGTGCGGCGGGAAACTTCGTCGGGGCGATTGTAGCTTGGAGCTTTTGCCGGAAGAGCGGAGAGGTAACTTCGAAGAAGGATGGTAAATAGTCTAGTATTTTTTAAGAGAGAGTGGTATAATACTAGCTAGCGGGTGATTAGCTCAGTTGGCTAGAGCGTCTCGTTTACACCGAGAAGGTCGGGGGTTCAAATCCCTCATCACCCACCAGATATTGACTTTTGAGACAATTTGTGCTATAATTATAGGTGAAGTGGTTTTTTGGGCGCTTAGAAACTTAGGAGTAAGGAGGGGTAGTATGGAAAATAGTTTCCAGTGTTTTTGCCAAGAAGTGGGGCTGGACAATGTTTGCGACTCGCCGATATTCGGTACCCACGGACGCAACTGGAATCACTACAATCTCGACGAATTAGACAAGGCCATCATCTACCGTAGCTTTGATGGATTAACGTTCCTCGTTGGTTGCACTCAGTATCCGAGATACGCGAAGACTTTCGGCGAAGTTGGCGTGCCGACTTTCGCGACTGATTTGGGAGATGTCGTGCTTGAGGAAGTGCGATATAATAACCAAATTAGGCAGATGGAGGTACGATTCATCTCGATTTGGGGAAAACCCAGCGAGTGGATGACGCTTACGAAGTTTAGGAGCTTTAGCCCCAAGTTTATCGGCATCGCAAACTACTGCGACAACACCGAATATGGGGTTTATGCTATGAGAAGAGTTCAGATCACGCCGCCGGAAAAAGAACTATTGGCACAGAAACCGAAACGACTAACATTGCGGCAAAGATTTTTAAGGTGGGTGTTTGGCTATTACTAATCTAATCTACCGACTTTTGGGCGACCTCCGGGTCGCCCTTTTTCATGAGTTTTAGATTATTAGATTTCGACGAGTTCGTACTTGGTCGAGCCGAGACCGAGGGACTCAGCGTAAGGAAGGATTTCGCGACCGAGGCGAGTATCGATACGCTCTTTTAGCTCCTTCGCGCCAGGGTCTTTGCTTGCCCAAATTAGATCGATAAAGGCCTGGTCGTTGGCGACAGGGTCGAGCGAAGCGACGATGCCGAGATCTTTCATGACTGGGTCGCCTTGCTTGGAGTCGCAGTCGCAATCGAGCGAGAGGTTATTCATGACCGTGATATAAACTATCGGTTTTCCCTGCTCCTTGAGGTAGTCGGCGACGGCAGTCGCGGCCTCAGCCATGGATTCGATGAAGTCGATTTGTTCATGCTTTGAGACCCAGCAGAGTTTTGGGCTTTCGGTTTTGCCACAAGAATGAATATAGGCTTTTCCCTTTCGGGAGGCGATACCGATAGATTGGTTTTTGAGATTTGCGCCGAAGCCGCCCATGGCGTGGCCTTTGCCATGCGCGAGGTTTATTATCGCGTCGTAATTTGCGAAGTTTTTGCCGACTAGGTCGTATTTTAGGTGTTTGCCGTTTTTAACAGGAATTTTTAGGTCTTCGCCTTCGGCATCCATGATGTCGACATCGGCAAAACCGGTAAAGCCGTGGTCTTTTGCGACTTTGAGATGGTCTTCTGCTTTATTTCGTTCGCCAGGATAGGCGGTGTTACATTCGATAATCGTGCCGTTTAGGCTTTTTACGAAGGGACCGATTAAATCGGCCTTAAGATAGCCTTTAGAGCCGGCTTCACCGGTCGAAACCTTAACGCCAATCTTCCCCTCTAATTTAACGCCTAAGGCGTCGTAAATCTTTTGTAAACTTTCAGGAGTAATTTCTTTAGAATAATAAACTTTCATGAGCTAATTATATCACAGCGAATGAGATTGTTGTTCAAGCGCGTTTCTTCTATTTATTTCTTTCTTTGCCCAATAATCAGAGGGATCTAACTCGACTAGGGTATTTAGATATTCTTCGACTGCAGGTAAGACAGCATTGTAGCTTTCACTTGAGGACGTTATTATGTCGCCTCCACTCGTTTCATAGCCTTTGCCGCCGTCAAATGACTCGCCGTCGTAGAAAATCGTGTCTGGTATGCTTTTTATTCTAACTTCAATTTTTTCGGGCATATAGTCCACGTAAGATGTTCCGTGAGAATAGCGTTCGACTACGATTCCACTCTCAAGTTGCCAAAGGGGGGTACCTTCTTCATTTGCTCTTCGCATTCTATCAGTAGTAGCCTTAAACCTAGCCACGATTTCTTCGACTCTTTTGTTTAATTCGAATTGTAAAAACTCTTTTATTGTTTCGTTTGCTGGTGTTCCTCCAATGGTGAGAACAGATAATTCTCTGCCATAGCCCGTTGATTCCGTATCCTTATTCCCTTCTATTGCTTTTGAGCTTTGAATTTTTTGCCATACCTTCGCAATGTCTTCGTATTTAGCATTCTCGTTTCGCATAACTCTTTCTGCGTCGCTAACAAGGTTTTTTACTTCTTGTTTTTCGTATTCTCTTGTTTCTATATTTAAGATAGGTATATTGAAATAGGCAGCGTGTTTTAGCATAGTTTCCATTCCTTTGCCGTCGTTTAGGATAATATAGTCGGGTTTTCTCGGCTTGCCAGTTTCGTCAAAACGTCTGATTTGGACTTCGTTATACGAAATATCGCTAGATTCTGCTAGGTCGTCTGGCAGAAAATGGTCCGTTCGCTTTAGAAAAGAGCCGTTTACTCCGCCAATGTTTCTCGTAGTGGCGCCGTCAGAATTTTTAATCTGTAGAATAGAATCAGGAAGAACGTGGTCAAAACCATATTTTAGGGTAAAATATTTTCCACCGGTATTCCCTCCTCTAAACATGTTGATATCCGAATCAATATACGACGTCGAAATGCAATCTGAATCGCCATCGTATGAATTAATATTGTTTTCATTTCTTGGTCTCATCCAAAGAGAAGGGTCTTTTTGAAGACAACCTGCCATTTCTGAGCCAATTCTTTTTTCGTCCCCATAACCTTTAAAATCTATAGCATGGGTTAAGAGTTTAATAGGAAATCCTTTAAGATCATATACTTTTATCGTTCGCCCGTCATATTCGACTTCTCTTGTCGAGATCCGCTCATCGCCGCTCTCAGCGTATGCTTCGATATCTTCGAGCGGAGTCAAAGCTTCATTGAAGGCCCTCTCGCTAGTTTCTTGAATTCTTTGACGCTGATATTCCCCGTCAAAAGGGTGAAAAATGCCTTCTTCATTTTTTTTGGTGCCAAATTTTTCAGTTCTATATTGATCCATTTCATTAACAAAGTCTCGCTCTAAGGATGCACGTTCCTCGGCTCTTCTTCGCTCGGTCCGCTCTCGTTCTTTTAGTTCCTTTTCTCGCTTTTCTTCCGCTTCAATTAATTCATCTTCAACTTCAGAAGCAGTCTTGAAAAAATGTTGGTCGTTTTCGGGTTTTTGACGATGAAAAATTGACCAAATTTTTCGTCCACTTCGTCGTAGCATTTCGCGAGTGGCTAGTCGTTGTTCTTTTGCTAAATTACTACTACTGTCATCGCTTAGCTTTTCCATATATTATATATAGCATATTAAGCTATTTCTTGACAACTTTTTTGGTGACGTCGAATTTTTCCATGTATCTACCGAGGAGAAGGCGGGTTTGGGCATAAAAGGCGGCGAGAGATTGGTATAAAATCGAGGTGATGGGCATAAGAATCCATTGGAGGAGCATGAAGACGCTTCGGGTTTTTTTGTACTTCGCGGGGCGCTTCGGAAGAAGCTTAAAAGAAACGAGGACGGAAACAATAAGACCGATGGAGGCGAAGGTTTCAACGATACTGACGATATTTGGAAGATTATAGGCGACCATAGTACGCGAGGAGAGGTTCATAATCATCGGAATCCAACCGCCGAAAGCGACGATTGGAGCGAGGATGGCGAGAGTGATATGACCGTCGAGGAGGCGCCAGAACTTCGGGAAGAGTTTCCAAAAGGAGATAATGCGCTTTTCTTCGGAAACGAAAAGTTTCGAACCGACATAGGCGACATCAGAAGCACCGTAATACCAGCGACGGACTTGGACAAACTGAGCCTTAACCGTTTTCCAGAAGGTTTCGTCGATAACGGCATCTTGGTAAATCGGGATACGAATCGGCAGAACGTCGTAATCACCGGAGAAGAAGAAAAGACTACGCCAGTATTGATGACCGTCTTCGACGATGGTGCGCTTCGACCAGAAATTCATAGCCTTTAGAGCTTGGAGAGGCTGAGAATGGGAGGCGAAGTTGCGGAGCGCGTGCGGGCGCATGGTTGAGATAACATTAAAAAAGGAGTTCGAGACGGCGATAACGCGGGTTGGGGCGGGAGCGTCCCAGATATTATTCATAAATAGCGCGACAGGCTGATAGCTAAGACGTTGACGATTAGGATGGACGGTAAATTCGTAGGCGACGGAGTCGAGATAATTTGGGGCCATATGGTTGTCGCTGTCTAGGGAAGTCACAATAATATTCTCAACGGGAAGTTTTTTGTTCTCGACATACTCCGCGAGGCGCTCACCGGCGTAGGTGAGGTTCGGGCCTTTGCCAATGATTTCGTTCGGAAGGTTTTTGGGGTGTTTTACTATGAGGAAGTCGTAGAAGGTATCTTTATAGGATTTTTGGAGGTCTTTCGCGGTTTTCTCGATTTCTTCCCCGCCGCGCTCTTCATAGGCTAAGACGAAGATAATACGGTCGTTGTCAAACGTGGTGTTTTTGACTGCCTCGATAGACGGAGTTAGAACTTCGGGGCCTTCGTTGTAGGCGGTCATAATAACGGCATGGTAGACTTTCGAAGGCTTCGGGTATTCTTTTTCCATCGCGGCCATTAATTTAAGATTATTCAGATGTTCGTCGAAGTGGTAGCTTTTACTTTCGGTATCACGAAGTTTCTCGAACGATTCGTGCGGAGTTTCGAGTTCTTCGAGGCGCTTTTTCCAGTCTACCCGACCAGCGCGTTTTAAGACTTCGTAGCCCTGGACCGTACGGTAGGCGACGCCGATAGCTTTTACGAGAGTCGCGGCGATAAGAGTAAAAAGGTAAACGGCGCCGATGATTGGGTCGAGCCAAGAGAGGAGAAAGAGGAGGATGATGGCGCCGTAAGAAATCAAGCCGGGAAGAATTTCAAGAAAACGATAGAGTTTGGTGCGTTTACCGTTCGGAATTTCGAGGTTTTTGCGCATTAGCCTTCTCTCATTAAGCGGATTAAGACGAAGAAAGTGCCGAGGATTAGCATAGCCGTAACTACGAGAAAGAATTTCGCCATGCCTCCACCACGTTTATGAAAAATACGAACCGAGAGGAGCGGATGAAATAAGCCGAAGAGGACAGCTAGAAGTGGGAAGACGAGAAGACTCGTCCAGGTACCGTCGCGGTAGCCACCAACATCGCCATAGCCGATTTTGACGACGGCGGCGTTCGGATTGAGATTTAGAACCGAGACGACAAAAAGGGCAATGGCAAGAAGGAGGTTAAGGATTGCAAAAATGATGATTCCCCGCTCGGATTGGTAAATTTTCAGAAGGTCGTCTTTAAAAGTTTTCATGTTAATCTTCTTTGGGAGTCTGTTTTCCGGTTAGGGTGTCGACGATTTGGTTGACATGTTGGATAAACATCACGTCACCAATAATACCGGTTAACCCGGTTAACACCATTAGCCAGCCGATTAAAGCTACCACTGAGCCAGAAATAAAGGTCACGATAATGCCGATAGTGAGCATGATAAGAGCGACGATAGTAATATATCGCCAGGTCGGGATGCCGGCAGAGGCGAGCTTCGAAGCGGTGTTAATGCGGACGAGGGATTCGTAAATGATGATAATGCCGATAACGACGCGGAAAATGCTTGCAATGTCTTCACCGATGACTAATGAGGCAATACCAATAAGAACGGAGACGACGCCAGAGAGAAGGCCGTTATTAAAAAAGTCATTTTGGCCCTTTTCGAGGAAGTAGGTTGTGATTTGAAAACCGCCTTTTACGATAAAGAAAACACCGACGATATAGGCGAGAATTTTGACCATGGTGTCCTGGAGAACGACAAAGAGAATCCCGAGAATGATTAACGCAAGCGATTCGATGATTGCGGACCAAGCTTTTTTCTTAACGTCACCACTAATCCGTTCGATGGGGCGTTTAATAATTTCGGCTTTGATTTTTGACATGAAAACTCCTTTTACTGTTAAAATTATAGCACAAATATGATATAATTAAAATAATGCCGATGTAGCTCCTCAGTCTTGATAGTAGAGCAGCTCATTCGACGAATGCACTTTATTACAGTTTTTCTTGTGCCGATGTAGCTCAGTTGGTAGAGCAGCTCATTCGTAACGAGCAGGTCACAGGTTCGATCCCTGCCATCGGCTCCATTTTTGTTTAACGAGATTTACGCTTTTTCTTTGGTTCGGAGTCGGGAGATTTTTCAAAGCGGAGGGCGCGGAGGAGTTTCGAACGAGCGTGAGAGGTGAAGATTTTGTCTAGCCAGGATTGCTTCGGAGTCTGGTTTTTAGAAGTGAGAATTTCGACGATGTCGCCTTGAGCTAATTTTTTGTTCAAGTTACTCATCTTGCCGTTAATCTTAACTCCGACGACGTGGTCGCCAATCTCGGAATGGAGTTTATAAGCAAAGTCTAACGGAAGGGCGCCTTTCGGAAGGTCAATAATGTCGCCTTTTGGGGTGTAAACGAAGATTTTATCGGCGAAAAGATTGATTTTAAGCTTTTTCAAGTCAACCCTCTTCCCTTCGCGAAGTTTCGCGGCGGTCATTTGAAGCTCGGTAATCCAGAGGAGATTAGTCGGAAGATGCTCGATTTTGCCTTTTTTGTAATTCTCGGTGAGCTTTTGCTCGTTGTAGTAGAAGCTAGCAGCGAGACCGCGCTCGGCGTATTCGTGCATTTTTTCTGTGCGGATTTGAAATTCGACCACACGCTTATCCTTAGTAATTACGGTGGTATGGAGAGACTGGTAACCGTTTTGCTTCGGCATCGCGATGTAATCTTTAATCCGACCGTTCATCGGGGTATAGAGAGAGTGAATCAGCCCGAGGACGAGGTAACAATCGGTCACGTCGTCGACAATAATACGAAGGGCAGTTAAATCGTAAATCTCGTTGATGTTTTGGTTATGTTTTGCGAGCTTTTTGTGAAGTGAGTAAACTGACTTCACGCGACCGGAAAGCTTAAAATGGATTTTTTCTTTTTTTAGAGCAGTTTTAACTTCGTCTTCGATTTTTTTCAGGGATTTTTCGGCGGATTGATTGTATTTTTCGATTAGGGTTTTTAGCTCTTCGAAACGGCGCGGGTCGACATATTTAAAAGAAAGATCGGCTAGTTCGACGCGGAGAAGACCCATGTTGAGCCGGTCGGCTAAAGGAGCAAAAACTTCGAGGGTTTCTTTCGCGATTTTCTTTTGCTTGTCGGGCGGGAGGGCGGAGAGAGTGCGGAGATTATGCAGACGGTCGGCAAGTTTAATAATTAAAACGCGAATATCGTCGCCGAGGGCAATCATGAGTCTTAAAAAGTTATCTTTCGTTGCGGGGAGATAGGTGTCGATATCGCGCATGCCGTTGCGAGCGGTGGAAAGCTTCGTCACGCCATCGACAAGAAAAGCAACGGACTCGCCGAACTCTTTTTTAATCTCTTCGAGAGTGAGGTCGGTATCTTCGACGGTATCATGAAGTAGGCCAGCAATAATCGTGTCTTCATCCATACCCCATTCTTCGAGAATCTTTTTCACGGCGAGAGGATGAACAAGGTAGGGCTCGCCGGTTTTTCTGAGCTGGCCTTCGTGGGCCTTTCTGGCGACTTCGATCGCTTTTTCGATTCGCGGAGAATCTTTTTCTTTCATGAATCTATTATAGCAAATTCTTGATAAGTTCTTTCAATTCAGCTTCGGAGCGACAGCGGAAGGTGAGCGAGCGGCCAGAGATGCGGGCGACAGCGTTGTATTTCGCGCTGAGGGCGTTTTCGTCTTTTAGAAAGCCGCTCTTTTTAATGGCTTTGGCGGAGGAGGCCTTTTTGTGCTCGGCGAAGTAGCGTTCAACTTTACGAGCGGTCCAACCTTCTTCGACAATTTTCGGAAGAAGTTTTTTGACGACGGCTTCGTCGCGCGAGATTAGAGGACGCATGACGCCTTCGGAAAGCTTTTCTTTGACCATGACTTTCTTCGCTTCGTCGGGAAGAGTGAGAAGGCGCATGGTATTCATAATCGAAGATTCGGATTTGCCAACTTTTACGGCAATTTCCGACGCGCTTAGATTAAACTGGGTTTTTAGCTTCGCGTAGGCAGTAGCGAGCTCGATAGCGTTCAAATCTTCGCGTTGGGCGTTTTCGATAATGGATAATTCTAGGCGGTTTTGGGAGTCGAGGGTGCGGATAATCGCGGGGATTTTTTTCAACCCGGCGACTTTGGAGGCGCGCCAACGGCGCTCGCCGGCGACGATTTTGTACTTCCCTTCTTCTTTTGTGACGACAATGGGTTGGAGGACACCGTGCTCCTTAATCGAGGCGGCGAGAGCTTCGATAGCTTCTTTATTAAACTCCCTACGAGGCTGTTCCTCGTCGCGGATGATATCGTCAATGTTTAATTCTTTTAATACGCTCTCCTTTTTGTCTTCGAGCGCGGTCGGGTCAAATTCGTCGTCGATGAGCTCGGTTGGAATTAGACTTTCAAAACCTCTTCCTAATCCTTTCATTTGGTTCTCTCCTCTACTTCTTTAGCAAATTCTTTATAGGCCTTCGCGCCTTTGCTGAATTTATCGTAAGCGCCGACGGGGACGCCGTGCGAAGGAGCTTCGGCGACGCGGACGTTTCTAGGGATGGTAGTCTTAAAGGTGAGATTCTTGAAGTATTTTTTAATCTCACTGTAAACTTGGCCTGAGAGACTGGTGCGTTTGTCATACATCGTCGCGAGGACGCCGAGAAGCTTTAAACTCGGGTTAGCTTGTTTCATGACGAGTTTCATCGACTCGAGAAGCTGGGCGACACCCTCGAGGGCGTAGAATTCAGTTTGGACCGGGAGAAGCAGATAGTCGCTCGCGATCATACCGTTGACAGTGAGAAGGCTTAGACTCGGCGGAAGGTCGATAATAATATAGTCGTAGCCGTCTCGGACTTTGCGAACGGCGTCGCGAAGGCGGACGAACTTTCTTTGCATACCTGTGATTTCAACTTCGGCGTTGGCGAGCTCGGGAGTCGTCGGGGCAAGGTCGAAATTCTTGTACTTAGTCGGGAGGATGATATTCGTGATTTCGGCGTTGCCAAGAATGACGTCGGTCATAGTCGCAGTGAGCTTGCCGTCGTTTTTTTCGATGCCGAGACCGGAGGTCGCGTTGCCTTGAGGGTCGAAGTCGATGAGGAGAGTCTTCTTTTTATCTTTCGCGAGGTAATAGGACAGGTTTACCGCGGTAGTAGTTTTACCGACACCACCTTTTTGATTCGTCACACATATTACCTTCGCACTCATAATGCTTATATTATATCACATTTTAGCGTGGAGTTTTTTGAATTTCGCGGATTTGCTGTCGAGTTTGTCGAAGTCGGCTTCGGAGATGGTTTCGTTTTTACCGGACTCGATGAAGTTACGAAGGACGCCGATTAGTATGAATGGACGGACGAAGACAGAATGGAGAATGCTCCACATAACTACGCCACCGACGCCGGCCGTGATTAGCATTAAGTTGTTGGCTTCGGTGAGATATTCGGGAGCGTCACCTGACTCGGCGATAGTCCTCGCTAGGTCCGCAAAGATTGCAGGAAAACCCATCGCAATTAAGTAGAAGATTCCGAAGAATGCTCCGCCGATTACTGCGAACGAGATTAGGCTAATTCCAAATACGCGGCCCATGTTTTTGAAGAAGGTTTTGCCGTGCTTAAAGAATAAGACTGCGCCTTCTAGAGTAGCTTTGACGGAGCCTTTGTCTTTTCGGTAAAAGACCCAACCGAGACAACAGTCACATAAATAGCCCACAATGGTTTGGATGACACTCGAAATAGTACTACCCACCGCGCCACCGTTGTCACCTCCGACAGCTTGTCCGAAAGAAGTTATGGCTCGACCGAGCTGATTAAAGATACCCTTAATCGCGTTCGTCGCGAGATAGTAGCCGGAAACAGTCGCGAATCTTTCTTTGACCGCCTTTTTACCGGCATCATAAACATCGTTTGGTAGCTTCCCTTCCGTGACACCTTTTGTCATCATCGCGATTTGACCAGCCTTGAAGATGTACGATACGAAATGCGAAAGAATCGCCACGATAACTACACCCACAATTGTGCCAATTACTAGCCCAACTAGCGCGTTTCCTCCAGCTTTATCGGCTAAGAAAAACCCAGCTGTCGTCAAAAGTATTATAACTATTAGCGACATGACGTCCCAGCCTAGTCGCCGAAGCGAAAACGTTAAAGTTTTCTTGTAGATTTCTTTATTATCCATGCTCTCCTTTATTATGTTTTGATTATAGCATAAAAAATAAGTCCCGCGTGGGACTTATTTTTAAAATTAAGCGATTTTAGTGATTTCGATTTCGCTGTATTTTTGGCGATGGCCGGTTTCTTTGTGGACGCGCTTTTTCGCTTTGTAGCGGATAACGCGGAGTTTATCGCCTTTTACTTCGGGCGTTTTTACCTTAGCTGAAACTTTTACGCCCTTTACCGTAGGAGTACCAACGGTCGTGTTGTCGCCGTCGATTACGAGTAAAGCGTCAAGTTCGAGCTCTTTGGTGCCTTCCGGGAGGAGGTCCACCCGTAGGGTCTCTTTTTCTTCGACGAGGTATTCTTTACCACCGACGAGGATGACTGCTTTTTTCATATTAATCCTTTATTAATTCAGATTATTATACCACAAGTTATTGTTTTTGTGAAGAGTCGTTATCTTTGGCGGATTCGTCGGCGGGTCCTGCGGTTTTTTCGCTTGTACTCTTTCCAGTAGCATTCGTCTCGACGTGCTTCAAGGTCTTTCTGGTGCGGTAGAGATAGTAACCGGCGCCGCCGATACCTGCGATAACGATAATCGCCATGACAATTTCGAGCGGACCGGTTTCTGGAAGTTCCTGGCAACCTTCCATTTCGGGGTTGGTTTTGCAGTTCTTTTCCTGGCATTCTGGTAAACCTGGGTTTGTCGTACAGTCCTCAGTTGTTTCTCCTTCGCATTTTACCGTAACCGTTGCATCGTCTTCGACAGTTTTGTCCGAATTATAGCTAGCTGTAATAGTATTCTTTAAAGTTTTACCACAATAATTTGCCTCGGTCGAAACTTGAGCTTGGTAAATTATTTGGACGAGAGCACCAGGAGCAGCATTGCCGGTATTGTAGCCACTAAGGTCGAGGATGTCATCGATAGTTTCGCCTTCGACGTGGTCGACATCGTAAACTTTAACACTGCCGGTACGAAGATTCAAGCCTTCATCGTGGGTGTCTTTAAAGATGACGTTCGTGACTTCCATGTTGCCGGTGTTTTTAAATTCAACCTTATAGGTTACATAATCGCCGGGTTTCGCAGTAACGTTCTCTGACCAATTCTCACCGTCGAGAGAAATCTTCTTGTCGAGACTAACATTGGTGTTTTCTGCTATTAAGGTGTAGGTAATGTAGCCCGAATATTCAGCGCAACCTGGTAATGTCCCGGAGAGTTTATTGTAACCAATAGGAGTTCCGGCTTCGGTGAAAAGGTCCGTAGGAAGAGCCATCCCATTAGCCTTACCGCCGTTGTGGATAGTTGCGGTACCGGTTTTATAGCGTAAGACGACCCCATTAGTTTTCGTGGTAAGATAAGCCTCGTCCCAGACTTTGCCTTCTTTTGCGTTGTTTGGTTCTTCTGGCGTGACATAGCTCCAAGAAACTATCCCGCTGATCATACCGCGCTCGCCAACATTTAAGACAGTTGGATAGGCTGATGAGAGCTTAACGTTCGTTGCCATACCGAGTCCAGAAGCGTTGGTATTTGATGCAGCGTTGTTGTGGTAGTAGATATATACTTCATACTCTTTGCCTGGGATAACTTCTAATTCGTCGGTGTAGGGCTCGGTTGAGCCGACTTCGCCAACACGCACAAAGTTGCGTTCATCGCCAACTGCGGCGTTATTCGTAATCGAGTTAAACGTCGCGTAAGGCGCAGGAGATTCGTTGGTGTAAGTGGTGCGCTCTGGACCCCAGGCTGAAACTGGAGTAGCAAAACTGGTTAGCAATGCGACTAATCCTAAACAGATGCCAAAAAGTCCTATTTTTAATTTATTAGTATATTGTTTGCCCATCTTATTTCTCCTTTCTTGTTAAAAATCTCCATTCCCAAACATATCAGCACGTTCTTGCGCCGTAGCATCGGCTCTCGATTCAGCTTCTTGGCGGCTAGCCTCAGCTCTTGCATTAGCCTCAGCTTGAGCTTTTTCACGGGCTTCCCTTTCGGCAGCGGCTTGGCGCTCGGCTTCAGCAGCAGCACGTTGAGCAGCTTCGGCTTCAGATTGGGCCTTCTTGGCGGCTTCATCGGCTTTACGCTGGCGTTCAGCTTCGGCGGCTTTCTCTTCGGCAGCTTTACGTTCGCTGGCTTCCTTTTTGGCTTTACGTTTAGCCTCAGCTTCAGCAGCAGCTTTCTTCTCTTTTTCGGCTTGGTCACTGGCCACACGATTAGCCTCAGCTTTACGCGATGCGTCTTCTTGTTTTTGCTGTTCTATCGCTTTGAAATTTTTTTGATCTTGCTTTATATCGGTAGCGGGCGTAATCTCTTCATTTAGCTCGCGCGTATCAACCCTATCACCGGCATGCCGTTTTTCTTCTTCTGGGTTTTTGGTGGCTAGAGGAGTGGGGTTTTCAGTGGGGTTAACTGGGATTTTAGTTGGATCAGGATTTTTAGTGGGGTCGACTGGGATTTTAGTTGGATCAGGGTCGCCTGGAGCCGGAGTAGGGTTTTCGGGTTCTGGAGGAATATCTGGCAACATGACGTAGATTTCCCCGTAAGGATTAATGACCTGCTCGCAGCCTTTGAAGCCGATAATGTTGCCATCTTTGTCGCGGACAGGGATGATTTTAACGTCCATGGTGCCAATTTCGTTACCGTTTTGGTC
Organism: Candidatus Saccharimonadota bacterium; assembly: GCA_017404335.1. Taxonomy (GTDB): domain Bacteria; phylum Patescibacteriota; class Saccharimonadia; order Saccharimonadales; family Saccharimonadaceae; genus Nanosyncoccus. The sequence goes on from JAFRCN010000006.1 coordinate 35,982, forward strand.
AACCCAGTAGAATTCGGTTACTTCGAGGTTACTTTCATTGGTTGTACAGTGGACAAGTTCCATGTTTTCGTGGATAAAGTCACCACCTTTATGGCGCATGAAGGCGTTGTGGAAGGTGCCGTTTTTAACAACTCGACGTGTAAAGGCGCTATCGATTATATTCCTAAACTGGTTTTCAACCAAAGTGAATTCTTCGTCACTCAGGCTTTCGAGTTTCGCTTCAGTTTCTTTGAGGCTTAGCCCCTTGAAGCCTTCGGGTTGGAGTTGCTCCGGGAGATTCGCCATGTAATCAGCGAAGCTTTCGACTTGGTTGTGGGCGGTATATTTAATCATTTCACACTCGATCATTTCACACTCGTCGTTATTGCAAATTTCAGCAACTTCGCCAGCGTCAGCAAAGGCTACGCTACTAGTTTTGTTTTCCGAAGTGAACATACCGGGCTCATTGTAGCCATCGTAAATACCGAGATTATAAGCCTCATACTCATTCGGGGTTTCGGGGGCTTGGAAGAAATCGCCAAGCTCGAGTTTGGGAGTTGGAGCTGATGAATTAGCGTTTTTTTCGTTGTTTTTAGCGTAAACCCAAGCGCCAGCAAGCATGCCGACAGCTACTGCGCCAACCGTTGCTCTAGCTATGAATTCCTTCAAGCTACTATTTCGTTTGGCTTTTTCTTTTGTGTTGCGAATTCTCTCGGAATTTCTAGAGTTTTCTGACGTTCTAGGACCGTGCGGAGTGGTTTCGTTGGACCCTCTGGCGATGCTATCAAAAAAAGCATTTCTCTCTTCCTTTGTCATTTCAGAAAATTTTTTGGTAGCATTCAGGGCGGTACCACCTAGTCTCCTGGAATCTCTTCGTGATAACTCGCCGGATGAACGATCGGAATTAAAAGACTCTATACTAGGCATTTTCGACTCCTTTCCCTTCTAAAAATCTCATAGAAAAAGATTTGAGTGTTTCGGAAATTTTCGACTCGAGGTCTAGACCAGCATTACTGAAGAAATTGCGGAATACATCTTGGTTCTCTTCGCCGCTATCTAAAATAGCATTGAATTCTTCGAGCTGTTCCCTCGATAAGGCGCCGAAAATCGCATCGCCGATTTCGTCGTCGAGTTGTTTAATGTTCTCTTCACGAAGGTCTGTCAGCTCCGCAGAGTCTCTGCCTGGGAACTTCTTCGCCAATAATTCGTCGACAAACTTACCTAAAGTTTCTCGATCTGTTAGATAGCTATCCATAGGAGTTTTTTATTATTAGTGTAAACCTTTCTAAATTTAGTTTAGCATAAGCGTTTGATTCGGTCAACTTTATTTTTGGTTAGGCTAGACACACAAAATACCCGAACATTTGTTCGGGTATTTTGTGTAATTTATGGTTTGTTCTTTTATCTATCTTATAGGTTTTGTTCCTGTTTTTAATTATTATATGTTGTTGTATTGTCACCTTACACTTTTTACATTGGATTATTTCCTTTCTTTTTTAAAAGCTAGCGTTTTTTCCGAAGAGAGCGGCGTGACCGAGTTTGATTTTTACGTTTTTTGCCGCTTTTAATTCGGAATTATAATCGGTTTCTTGTTCGTATGGGATATATTCCATAATGTTTATTTTCCTCTTGTTTATTTTTATTATTTGTTAGAATGTTTATTTTATTTTCTAACTTGTTTTGAGTATAGCACACTTTGCCAAAAAAGTCAATACCTTTTATGCTAAAAAATGGCGAGATGTCAATTCTGTCCCTATAAATAGGCGCGGAGTCGCCATAAAAAACATGGGGCTTACCAATCGGTCGTGATTTTATAGGTTTATGTACTCACTTATCGAGGTGAGTCGAGAATCGAAAAAGCCCGCGGCGAGCGCAGGCTTCGGAGTGGGACTTGGTTTTGCTTAGATGTCTCTGACGCAACGGATGTTGCGACCGTAGCCCTTCATATAGGCACCGACGGCTGGATGGTCTTTAACAAGACGGCTGCCGCCAAAACCGAGGGCGAAAGCGGTCGAGCCAGAGTCGCTAGTCGAAGACCAGTAGTAGCCACGCGTGCTGGTATCGAAGACGTACCGGGAACCGGCAGGAGAAAAAAGCGACGATAGTCGGTCATTTCGTTGTTGGGAATATAGCCGTAGAGACCGAGATTTAATTCTCGGAAGACGAATTCGTAGCCGTGTTCGGCGACCTCTTCCAGCTCACTGGCAGTCGGAAGACGCCAACCGTTCGGACGGAGAACCTTTTCCTCAAAGCCTAATGCCTCATACCAATCAAAGTAGCACCTGCGTCCAGTTTCGTAGTCGATAGTGAAGTCCTGAGGAGCAAATAATACTCCGCTGGCGGTCTGTACCATGCGTCTCGCCCAGTCTGAGAAATTCGGATAGATGATCTGTCCCAAAAGGTGCACCCCCTCGAAAAAATTCCTAACCCTAAAGCTAGGTTACCTATATTATATAATAAAGCACTTCATTAATCAAGGGTAAAGTTTTGCCCCGCCAGGAGGCACGAACTTCGCCATTCGCGCCGAGAGCTAAAATCGTGGGGTATTCAACAATATCGTAGGTCTCGCAAAAGTTAGGGTTTTCGTCGGGGTTCATAGTTTCGAGTTCGCGGCCGGTCTGCCGACGAAAATTTTCGAGCCATTCTTCGACCGACCTAGTATAATCCTCTTTATCTCGATAAATACAAATAACGCTCATTTCACTCTCCCGACGGGTCCTTTCTCGGCGGGTCCTGCCGGCGACTCTCCCTCCCCAAAATTTTGCTTCGCAAACATTTTGGGGTCCCCTTCCGTCGCCGTCACCCGCCGATGAGAATCGGATGATTCCGCACCTCGATATTTACCTTTCTGTTCTTTTAATATATTTTCAAAATCTTCAAGGGTTTTGAACTCGCGGAAGACTGAAGCGAAGCGGACGTAAGCAACTTCGTTGATTTCGGCGAGGACGTCGAGGACAGCTTCGCCGATTTGTTTACTCGTTATCTGGTCGGTGCCGTAGGCGTAGAGGATGTCAGAGGCGCGGTTGACGACGTCTTCGATTTCGAGCTCGGAATTAAAGAACTTACCGACGCTACGTTTAACGGCGAGGAGAAGTTTATCGCGGTCAAAAATTTCTTTATTACCGCTGCGTTTAGTTACGGTAAGAGGAGGCATTTCGACTCGCTCATAGGTAGTAAAACGGCGTCCGTCGGCGGATTCGCGCCGGCGACGAATCATCGTCCCATCGACCGTTTCGCGGCTTTCTAGAACTTTGCTATCTCCGATGCGAAATTTCTGTTCCATCCGCGTATTCTCCTTTTAATCCTTTTTCTTACGACTGCGGAGTCTCTCTCTTAGGGAAGGCGGAACGTCTAAGTCGTCGTCGCTAGCCGGAGTAGGTTCCGGCTCGGGCTCAGGTTCGGATTTAATCGAGTCCCACATGTTAGACTTGTTTTCGAGAGCGAAATCTTTCGCTTCGACGGAAGGCTTTTCGTCTTCGAATTTAGGCTCCGGGGTCGACGATTGCTCATTGAAATAATCAGAATCGAAACCAGTTGCGACGACGGTGACGATAATTTCGTCTTCGAGCTCAGGGCGAATCGAGGCGCCGAAGATAATATTCGCGTCCGGAGAAACAGCGCCGGTAATGACCTCGGCGGCTTCTTGGATTTCGGACATCGACATATCGTAGCCACCAGCAACACTGAAGAGAACGCCACGAGCACCTTCAATCTTGACCTCGATAAGCGGAGATTCGACAGCTTGGCCGGCAGCGATAACAGCGCGGTTCTCGCCGGAGGCGCGACCGATGCCCATAAGAGCGGAGCCAGCGTTTTTCATAATAGCTTTAACATCAGCAAAATCGAGATTGATGAGAGAATGTTCGGTAATGAGCTCCGAGATACCTTGGACGCCTTGGCGCAGGACATCGTCGGCGATTTTGAAGGTCTCAAGAAGAGGGGTGCGAGGATCGATAGTCTGGAGGAGTCGATCGTTCGGAATAGTAATGAGGGCGTCAACTTGGCGCGAGAGTTTGTCGATAGCGAGCTCGGCGTTCGAACGGCGACGGGCGCCTTCGAAAGTAAACGGCTTCGTCGCAACACCAACAGTTAAGATGTCGCGCTTTCTTGCCTCTTCGGCAACAATCGGACCAGCGCCAGAACCGGTACCGCCACCCGCACCGAGAGTAATAAAGACCATGTCAGCACCATCTAAGGCTTTACCGATAGCATCTCTTCCCTCTTCGGCGGCTTCGCGACCTTTTTCGGGATCGCCACCAGCGCCGAGACCTTTACCGATATGTACCTTAGTATCGGCGGCTGAATGGTGTAAAGCTTGGGCATCGGTATTAATCGCGACGAATTCAACGCCGGTTAGACCGACTTCTTTCATTCGCTCGACCGCGGAACCGCCGGCACCGCCGACCCCTACTACTTTGATACTTGCTTGACTCTCCACCTCAGTCGGTTTAATTTCTGGCATAATAATCCTCGCTTTCTATAGTATCTATTATATACACAAATAATCTTAAAATCAAGTATTTTTAGTCGACGGGTCCTGTCGTCGCCTCCTCCCCCGCTCGGCTCTCGCGGGGGACCCCCTCCGGCGACACCACCCGTCGACGATTAAAACTTAGAGAATAGCTTTTTTATAAAGCCGGGGGCCTTAGTCAGTTTCGGGAGCTTTTTCGGCTTTTTTGCGGCAATTTCGGACGCGCCTCCTTCTTCGGCGGCGAGGAGAGCAAGGCCAACTGCGACGGCGAATTCAGGCTTTTCGATAGAGTCGGAGACTCCGCCGAGACCCTTCGGAACGCCGATCTTTACGGAGGCCTCGAGAGCATCTTTGACAAATAAATCTAAATCGCGCATTTTGGCGCCACCACCGGTAAGGACGATTCCTTCGGGGAGACGTTGGTCGTATTTGGCGACTTTAAGTTTTTTTCTGATTTCGCCAAATATCTCATCGAGGCGAGCCTTTACGACTTCTTCAACTTCTTTTCGTTCGAAGACTCGTTCTTTGCCTTCTTTGCCGATACGGATTACGGCGGATTTCTCGGAGTTGAAATTGCCAGTAACGAAACGTTGCTTGATTTCCTCCGCCATTTCGGGATCAATCGCGAGGACTATCGCGAGGTCGTTGGTGATATTATTCGAACCAGCGGGGACGACGCCGAGGTATTGGAGGTCACCTTCTTCGTAGACGGCGACAGAGGTGGTCGTGGCGCCGAAGTCAATAACGGCGACGCCGTTTTCTTTTTGGCGCTCGGTTAGGACGGCTTTCGCAGCAGCGACGACGCTAGGGATTAACCTTTCGGCGTTCACATCGGCGGCAGCAGTGGCTTTTTTAAGATTCTCAGCGTTCGGAGTTAAAGCGGAGATGACGTTCGCGCGCATCTCGAGACGGGCACCGGACATACCGAGGGGGTTTTTAATACCGCCTTGGCCATCGAGGGCGTATTCGAGAGGAACAACATCTAGAACATCGCGGTTTGCCGGGATACGGCCCGAAACGGCGACGTCTTCGACGCGGGCGAGGTCGTCGACGGAAATTTCGTGTTCGACCGTGCCGACCGCGATCATGCCTTCGGTTTTTGTAGAAATAACACTAGAACCATTAATCGAGACAAAAGCGGAACGGACGTCGTAGCCACCCATGCGCTCGGCTTCACCGAGCATTTTATCGATTGCGCCGGCGGGGCCAGCGAGATTTGCAGGGACGCCCTTTCGCATGCCAGCGGATTTGCCTTCGTTATAGCCGACTATGGCTAGTTCGCCGTTTTGATTGACACTAGCGATGGCGGCACGGACGTTTTCCGTCCCGACGTCTAGACCAGTTACGAAACGCTTATCGTTATCCATAGTTTAATTATACATATTTAATCCGGTAATGTCAAAACTTCGTAGCCGTCGTTTGTGACGAGGACGGTATGCTCAAAGTGGCAGCCGATGGAGCCATCTTTCATTTTTACCGTCCAATTATCGGATTTGTCGACGTAGTTCGCGGGTTTGCCGAGGGAGGACATCGGTTCGATACAAATCGTATCGCCTTCGACGAGCTTGTAGCCATGACCTTTTTTGCCGTAATTCGGAACCTCGGGGGCGGAATGCATTTTTCGGCCGATGCCGTGGCCGATATAATTCTCAATCACGCCGAGGTGGCCTTTCCTTAAGACCTTTTCGACAGCAGAGCCGATGTCGCCAATCGTCGCGCCGGGCTTGACCTGCTCGATCCCCTCCCACAGCGCCGATTCGGTGACGGAAATCATTTTTTTAACGGCGGGGGAGCCTTTCTCGCCAACCAGCATGGTAAATGCCGAATCGGTAAAATAACCCTTATAATAGATATCAAGATCGAAGGAGACTTTGTCGCCCTCCTCGAGAGGCTCGTCGGTGGGGGCGCCATGGACGAGCTCATCGTTGATCGAAATACATATCGCGCCGGGAAATTCCTCGTCGAGCATATCATAGGCGACTTTAGCGCCGCGTCTGACGATTTCGGAGCGGACCCAGGCGTCGATTTCTTTTCCGGTCATACCGGGTTTGACGTAGTTTTTTAAATCTCTTAGGAGATTACCGAGGATTTTACCGCCTTCGCGCATCGCTTCGATTTTGTACTTCAGAGTCTTTTCGTCGACGGTGTTTTTATTCTCCATAGCTTTTTTCGATTTCTTCCCCGTTGACATCTTCGGATTGCTCGGTCGCGGAGGGGTTAAATTTTTTAACAATTTCTACTAGACGGTCGGTTACTTCGTCGATAGTGCCGACGCCGTCTACGCGCTCAATTGGAATGTTTTTAGACTCTAACATGGGTAAAATTGAACAAATATTTTGTTCAAAAATTTCAAAACGGCGGTCGATGCTTTCCTTTTCTTTGTCGTCGTCGCGACCACGGAGGGCGAGACGGTCGTAGAGCTCTTCTTTTGGGACTTCGAGAATAATCGCGCCGTCGATTTTTTCGGGGATGTGATCCATCATCCATTCGGCCTGATATTTAGAACGAGGGTAACCGTCTAGAATAACGTCGAAACCCTCGGCTTCGGACTTTTCGATCGCGCGGTTCATCAGCCGAATCACGTCTTCGTCGGGGATGAGGAGGCCTTTATTGATGGTTTCCTCGTAACCGCCCGTATCGCGAATCACCTGGCCGACTGAAAGCCAACGCCAGCCGAAAATTTCGGATAAAGCTTTGCCCTGGGTGCCTTTGCCTGACCCAGCGAGGCCGAATAATATAATCATAATTCTCCTTTATGCCATTATATCACATTTGGCGGACGGGTCCTGTCGTCGCCTCCTCCCCCGCTCGGCTCTCGCGGGGGACCCCCTCCGGCGACACCACCCGTCCGCGATATTGAAAAAATCCCCCGAAGGGGGATTTTTAGCGAAGACCGAGTTTGATTTTTTCGGTCTTCTCGGCTTTGTGGGCCTCGCGGATGATTGCCTTTAAGCGACGTTCGCGCTTCGACATCGGCTTCGAAAAACGCATTTGCGACTTCTTTAGAGGCATCATGCCACTCTGTAAAACTTTACGATTGAAGCGACGGATAATGTTCTCGTTCGCCTCGCCTTGATCTTTTCTAGTAACTTTAATAGCCATATTGAGAAAAATTATAGCACAGGAGGAAGAAAAAAACAACCCCTAAGGGCTGTACTGGCGGATCCGACGAGACTCGCACCGAAGGTCCGAGCCTCTTTTTTTGATACGAAAAAAGCCCGAAGGCTTTTGAGTGGCGGATCCGACGAGACTCGAACTCGCGACCTCTGCCGTGACAGGGCAGCGCTCTAACCAACTGAGCTACGAATCCACTTGATTTATTATAACCCACTTAATGACAAAAATCAAGACCTAGGCGCCGGGGATTTTGAAAGCAGAGGGGTCGGTGGCTTGGGGGATGTAGGTTTGGTCGACCATGACGGGTTGCGGGCCGACTTCGGGCATAGCCGGAGTTTCGGCTGGCATCGCCGTAGCGACTGCAGGGCTAGGAGTCGGAGCGTTGACATCAATCGGAGGAGCTGGAGGAGGAGGTAAAACCTCTTCGCCAGGCATAGGCATGTAGTTCATTTCGGGGACACCGTTAATTTCAGGGGCGGCAGGGACGGTCGGAGTGTTCGCGATGGCAGGGTTTAAGGATGGGTCGAGAGCGGGGTTCGGCGCATTTGTAGACGCGTCAGAAGTGGTCGGCTCGTCAGGGGAGCTCATAATCGGAGCGTTAACGTCGGCGACGGAGGCTCCGCCTAGCTCGGTTAAAGCGTCTTCTAGCATTTTGCTATAGTCTTCGGGATTATCGCTGGAGACTTCGCTGCTAAACTCGGTCGAGGGGGCAATAATCTTCTCGGAGCGTTCGTCGTTAGCTTCTGCGCTGGGGGTTTCCGGAGATGTAGCTTCGGAGACGGATACTTCAGGGAGAACTAGCTCAGAAGAAGGAATAGGCTCTACGGATGGAACCGGCTCTGGCATAGTAGCGTCGGGAACTTCAGTAGCAGAAGTTTCGGTAGTTTCGGTAGCTTCGGTAGCTTCCGAAGCGACTGATTCGGGAGTAGAAACGTCTTCTTCTAGCTTAAACAGATCTGAGCGAGATTCGGGCGTAGCTTCGGCGCCAGCTTGAGACAGGCTCGCTTCGGCGGCCTTGAGTTCGTCGAGAAGGGTCGATTCCTTCTCGGAGACGTTCGCCTCAACGACTTTCGACTCGTCGATTCCCTCTTCGCCGGCGTGCTCGATATCAAGCTTCGTCGGGTCGGTATCGACGGGTTTATTTGTGTTTATACTGGACATACCGATAAGCTCGTTATCGATATCGGGAGTAATATTTTTAGCGACGAGTTGTTGATTCGCGCCGGATTCCATGAGACGAGAGGCGAGACGCATCGTGTTTGGGAAGGTTGCGGCATTCGCGAAACGATTCGTCGCGGCGACAATACCAGTGAGGAAAGCGGTAGCTTCTTCTTTTTCGATTTGAACTTTGCCGCCCATGGCGTAGAGGAGAGTCGCAATCATTTCGGAGACGGAGCTTGCGGACGGGTCGCTCCATTCAATTTCGCCGAATTTGCCAGGTTTGCCGGTAGTGATGTTAATAATCACAGCGTCGTGCATGATGCGACCGTGCTCGCGGAGCGCGGAGTCGAGGTCGATACCGTTCGCGACATCGAGAGCAAGGACGAGGTCGACATTAAAATCGCCATAACTAAACTCGAGGTCCTCCTCGGCGATACGGGTGCGATACGGAGTAATAAAAACCTTTACGAAGTCACCATCGAGCTTATAGCGAAGATGGTCGGCTTTTTCTTTATTTAGAGCAATAACGAAATCCTGAAGAGTGTCGGCGGTAGGCTCGAAAGTCTCCTCAGGCTTTAAGAATTCTAGAGCATTAGGCGTCATGCCGGAGTAAATCGCGGTTGCGCGTTTGCCGAGACGGTCGAGATAGAGAGAGAGGCCGATAGCGGCGGACATTTCGTCGACCGAAGGGTCGGCGGAAAGAGCAATTAGAATATTCCGCGACTCGGCGATTTTAGAAGAGACCTTGGAGAGGATATTAGTGGGTTCGGCATCAATAGCTGGAGCGTCAGTGTAGTCTACGGGCGGAACGGAAGGATCAACAATGACCGGATTAGGAGCCGAGGTCGGAGTGGCCATAGTGGCGGGGTTAGCAACTTGAGCTTGCTCTTCAGTATTATCCATGGTTTTAGTTTAACATAAGTACTTCAAATTTACAACATAAAAATGTTTACATTCTTTACTCTTTACTTTTTACCGGAATTGAGGTATAATGGGTAAAAATCAATAATTATTTAATTAAGTATATAGGAAGAAAATGCCGATTATTAAATCTGCCAAGAAGGCTGCGAGGCAAGCGGATAAGCGAACCGCGCATAATCAACAAATCAAGAAAGATATCAAGTCTGCTTTAAAGGCTTTTAAGGCGAATCCGTCGAAGGAGACGCTCGCGAAGGCGCAGTCCGAGTACGACAAGGCGGTCAAGAAAGATTTACTGAAGAAAAACACCGCTTCGCGTCGCAAGGCTAAGCTACACGCGATTTTAAAGCAAGCGTAGTTTCGATCGACGGCTGAGACCGTCGATTTTTGTATATATTATATATGGTTTAGATAGTGCGGAGTCTGAGGAGGAAGGACTCGATGAGAAGCCAGGGGTCGATAGAAGAGGATTTTAGGTTGAGGTCGAGAGCGGAGAGCTCCTTTAAGATTTTCTTTTCTTTCGTTCCCTGGCTCGCGGTGTAGTCTTTTAGCGCTTGCGAGACGAGAAGACCGAAAAACATAATGGGGTCTTCACTTAGTTTAATTTTCTCGAGCATTTCGACAGCTTTTTTGCCGTCGTTTTTGGCGGTTTTGTAGATATTAAAAACTTGAGTTAAGTTCGGATTTTTCGGGAGGGCGAATTCTCTGATTTCGATTTGGTCTTTTAGGGTCTTATAGGTCGCGCTTCGTTTGTCGAGTTTTAATTCGAGAAGGACTATATCGTGCGGGGTGTCGAGGTAGTCGGGGAGCTTTTCGAAGGCGGGTTTATTCGCGGAGAGGTCGCGGATGAGGATTTTTCGCTTCTCGGCGAAGAGAGACGTACCGAGGAAAAGAGTCGGGAGGTCGTTTGGGTTTAAGTCGGCGCCTTCGACCGTCTCGTGGTTCTCGCCGAGGAGTTTAGTAATTTCGGAGTTCGCTTTCACACGGTCATCACCGTAGAATAGCTTAATCATTTTTTACCTCCTTTTGACAATGCGGGCAGTAATGAGTACCGCGACCAGCAACTTTCTTTTTGATTATTTTTGTGCCACAGCGTGGGCAGGGCTGACCTTCTTTGTGGAAAACCTGCGCGAAGAGGTCGAGATAGTCGCCTTTCGTGCCGTCGGCCTTGACGTAGTTTTTCATGGTCGAACCGCCGGAGGCGATCGACTTTTCCATGACGGCTTTCGCGGAGTTTAGAAGGAGGTTCGTTTCGTCGAAGGTGATACTGCCAGCTTTTCTCTCGGGGTTTATTTTTGAAGAAAAAAGCGACTCGTCGGCGTAGATGTTGCCGAGGCCGCAGATAATCGACTGGTCTAGGATAACGGCTTTAATCGCCGAGTTTTTGTGTTTTTGTAACTTTTCGTAGAGCTCGGGGGCGGTCATATCCCAAGGTTCCTTCGCGAGTTTCTTAATAAAAGAATCGTTTTTGACGTTTTTTGTCTCGATAATTTTAATGAAGCCGAATTTACGTTGGTCGTTGAAATAGAGAGTGCCGTTATCTAAAGTAAGGGTCACGCGGGTTTGTTTGTTCGGGAGCTTGGCAGTAAAATTGTCGCTCGGGTGGCCGGCGGCGTAGCGTTCTTTACCGTCGTAGATTAACTGGCCGGTCATGCGAAGGTGGATCATTAAGGATTTTTCGTTATCTAGGTCTATAATTAAGGCTTTGCCGAAACGGCGGAGATTTATAATTTTCGCGCTTTCGACGGTTGTTGGGTCGCCCTGGAAAGATTTATTGCAGTAAACTTCGATTTTTTTGATTCTTTTTTCTAAGATAAAGTCTTTTAAACCTCTTCTGATTGTTTCGACTTCTGGTAACTCTGGCATATATCTATTTTATCATAAATCCATATTTAGCGTAAAATGGGTCTTGACGAACGCTATATGTGGGGTTTATAATGATTCTAGGTAATGCTTAAAATATTAAAATGACCGATTCGGGGCGGGGATTTTAGTCGAAAAAGGAGAAAACCATGAAGAAAATAATTTACAAAAGTCAAAACGATGTTGCAAATTTCGATATGAAGAGATTTTTGAAATCGCTTTCGAAATATGCGAAGGTGAGCGAGAAGGAAGCGACGGAAGCGCTAGCGGAATTCGACCAATATGAAACGATGCACGTTTCGTGCTTAGTCGAGGCGGGAGTGAAACTTCTAGAAGCGAAGGACGCTGAAGCGGCGAAGGAATATTTCGAAGCGCATTCTGAGTATTTCGATGAAGGTAAATTTGAGAGACTGCGCCGGATTACGGGGTATCTCGTCGGGACTTTGGATAGATGGAATGATGCGAAAAAAGCCGAGGAAAAGGCTCGGGTAAAACACTCGGTTAATTCGGCGATTGATGATGCGGCGAGACTTGTCGCGCTCGAAACTCAGGCGATGGAACACAATATCGCTTACGTGCGATAAAAATAAACTTTATTTTTATAGGCAACCCCAGTTGTCTCCAACGGAGATTTCGACGGCAAGTTTAACGGGGAGTTCAGGGGCGACGGATTCCATTTCGGACTTTAAGAGGTTCGCAATGGAATCCGCGTCTTTTTTGTCGCATTCAATAATGAGAGAATCGTGAATCTGCATGATTAAATCGGCGCCTTTAGGGAGCTTTTTATCGACATTAATCATCGCGCGTTTCATGAGGTCGGCTTCAGTGCCTTGAATTGGCATGTTTTCGGCGGCGCGACGAGCAGATTCGCGAATCACAAAATTCGGAGATTTAACGTCGGGGGTCGGACGACGACGACCGAAGAAAGTTTCGACGTAGCCCTTTTCGTTGGCTTGGTTCAAAATATTATTTAGATAGGTCTTAATCGGGGCGCGAAGCTCGAAATAGTTGTCGATAAAAGCCTTCGCTTCGGCAAAAGGCATCTTTGCGGCTTCGGAAAGCCCGCGGACACTCATACCGTAGAGGATTCCGAAGTTGATTACCTTGGCGGCGCGACGCTGGTCTTTCGTTACTTTGTCCATCGGGACTTTGAAAGCTTCAGAAGCGGTCTTGGTATGGATGTCGACGCCGGCGTTGAAATCGTCGATTAGAGGTTTATCTCCAGCGAGGACGGCGGCGAGGCGAAGCTCGAATTGAGAATAGTCCGCCGAAACGAGAACTCTGCCCTCGGGAGCGATGAAGCCAGTCCTTATACGCTTCCCTTCTTCGGTCCGGACGGGGATGTTTTGAAGATTTGGATCTTTAGAACTGAGGCGACCAGTCGCGGTAACGTTTTGAGTGAAGGTCGTATGGATACGATTGTTATCATCGGCGAGGTCGGGGATAGGGAGGATGTAGGTACTGAGAAGTTTTGCGGATTCGCGGTATTCAATTAGCTTCGGGATGATTGGATGGAGAGTTTTTAGCTTGTCGAGCTCTTTCGCGCCAGTGGAAAAACCACGAGAAGTTTTCTTGATCCCCTTTGTTGGAAGATTTAGATCGGTAAAGAGGATTTCGGAAAGTTGAATCGGGGAGTTGACATTGAAGTCCTTACCGGCGAGGGCGCAAACTGCTTGTTCTAATTTTTTAACCTCGGCGGTGTATTCGGTCTTTAGGTTTTCGAAATAGGTTCGGTCGATGAGCATGCCCTTTTGCTCCATCTTGTAGAGAATCGGGATAAGAGGGAGGTCGAAATTGATATATATATTATATAGTTCGGGGATTTTCTCGAGATTCGCCTTTTGCTCTTTGTATAAATCTTCGGGACTAAAGAGGGTTGGGTTTTCACGGGCCAAAGGGTTTAGCAAAAAGCTCGCTTGAGATAGGTCCCAATAAGGCGTATTTTCTTCGAGAATTTTTTTAGATACTTCGTTATTTGTATGCATTAAATATTTAATGTCGTAATCAACAATTAAATCTTTAGGAATTTGAATATTGTTATTTATAATATCTTGTTTTTTTATTTCAATATTATCTATTTTTCGAATTAGTGAGTTGAATTCGAGTTTTTTGAGGGCTTGAACTGTTTTGTCGCGGTCGAAGACGAAGTCGGGGAGTTCGGCTAGAGAGACAGGGGCGTCGAACATGATTTTGGCGAGAGTTTTTGACATGTAGGCAGAATCTTTGCCGGCTTCGAGCTTGGTGCGGGTCGAGCCGGAAATTTGGTCGAGATTTTCGTAGATGTTTTCTAGGGAGCCGTAATCATTCAAAAGTTTCGCGGCAGTCTTTTCGCCGATACCGGGGACGCCGGGAATATTGTCGGAAGAATCACCCTTTAGGGATTTCAGATCGAGGAATTGAGACTTTTTGATGCCGTATTTGGCTTCGATTTCAGCGACGTCGATTTTTTCGATATTAGAAAAGCCTTTTAGAATTCGCCACATGTGCGTGTTTTCGTCGACGATTTGGAGCATGTCGAGGTCGGAGGAGATAATGTAGGTTTCGTAGTCACAATTCCCTTTTTCATCGAGAGTCTCATCGGCCTGTAAGCTTAGCGAGCCGATAATGTCGTCGGCTTCGTAATTGTCGATTTCGACGAAATTCCAGCCGAGACCCTTAACTAAATCTTCGAGTAAAGGGATTTGAGCGTAAAAATCCTCGCCGGGTTTAACGCGACCGGCTTTATAGTCGGGATAAATCGCGCGGCGCTTAGACACGGAAGTCTTAGAATCCCAGGCGACGACGACTTTAGTAGGGTCGAGTTTCTTTACTATCTCCATAGCAATAGCGGCAAAGCCGTAGACGCCACCGGTCGGAGTGCCGTCCGCGAGGCTGAGCGCGCCCATCGCGTAGTAGCCGCGATAAAAGACTGATTTTCCGTCAATTAGAACAAGTTTTTTCATTTAGAATCCTAGATATTCGCGCCCGATTTTGCGCGAGATTAAACTTTTTATTACGGCGAGAGCTTTCGGCTTGTCTGAGCAGGTGCCGAGCTCGCAAACTTTCGTAGTCTCGTCGGAATTGTAGGAAATAGTTGAGGTTTTTACGTCGTCGTAAACCATTACAACTCGATTTACGGTGTCTTTATCAAAACTTTCGTCTTCAACGAAAATTTTATCGTCATAAACATAGTAAGTAGTACGAACTTTGCTACCTTCGGTATAATTATCGGTTATGGCAAAGCGATAACCCTCGGGGACGACGGCCGAGATTTCGCCATCCATGGTTTTAAAAAAAGAGATGAACAGGATGGTTATACAGATAGCGGCCAGGCCCCAGAGCGTATAACGCATCCAATTGCCTTTTTTATAGGCGACAGCGGTGAGGTCTTTTTCGCTCAAAATTCAATCTCCTTTAAGATTTCGTCGAGGCGAGTCTTAATTTCGTCAATTGAGCCGTTGTTCAAAATATAATGGTCGGCGGCGGCGATAGGGCCGCCTTTTTCGAGGTTTTCGATTTCGGAGCGGTCACGCTCGCGGATGGCTTGAGTGTCAAAAGCGCGGTCGGGACGCTTCGCAACTCTAGCGTAGCGGAGCTTTTTGTCGACAACGATGGCGACAAAGGTGAGGTTGGTCGGGAACTCGTGTTTTAGAATTTTGTACTCAGTCCAAGAATAGACACCGTCTAATATAATACGCTTCTGGCCTGCACTGATTAAATCTTTCGTTTCGGCGATAACTTGGTTTACGACCCAGTCCTTGCCTTCTTTTTCGCGGATTTCTTCGCGGAATTTCTTCTCAGATTCGCCGTCTTCGGTACGCTTAATACCGCGCTTTTCCATTTCTTTGTAAATCATGCCCCCGAAGTAAACTTTCGGATAGCCTTTTTCGGTAAGGGCGTCAACTACAACAGATTTGCCGGAGCCGCTCATGCCGACGATAGCTAGAATTTTTACGTTATTCATGCTATAATTATAGCATATGGCGATTTTTTTTACGACCAAGGATCCGCTAGATAAGATCATTGCGGAGACGTTTCCAGAGAAGAAGATTGAGAAAACTGAGCATATTATTACGGGGTGGACGAATATCGTGATTGAAGCGACGACGGACAAGGGAGTTTACTTTTTTAGATTTCCGAGAAATCCGTTTTGGTCAAAAATGATTGTAAAAGATGCGGCGGTTTGCAATTTTATCGAGGGGAAAACTTCGTATTATACCCCGCAGATGAAGCTTTGTTACGATTCTTTAAATAGGCCGTTTTCGGTGCATAAAAAAATCGAGGGGTATACATTGGGCGACAGGATTTACCATTTATCGCATACGGCTCTGACTGGGGTAGCTTACGATGTCGCGAAGATGATAAAGGAGCTTTCGGGGATAGACCTTCGTGGAGCGCCAGCGGAAGTAAAATACCCACTTTCGGAATTTTTACATGAACTGGATTACGAACATTATACTAAACATATCGACGCTGACCATAAATATATTAAGAAAACTGAAGGGTCGAATTTTGTACATGGAGATTTAAACTTAGGAAATATTTTGCTCGATGAAAACGATAAAGTTGTCGGGGTGATTGATTTTTGTTTCGCGGGAGTTGGGAATCCAAATATGGATGTCGCGAGAATCGTTTCGAGACCAGCGCCAAAAGAGTTTGAGGAGGCATTTCTTAGTCAGTTTGGTAATGCTAACGAAATTCGGCGGATGAAGATGGCCTGGCAACATATTGATAACGGTTACGCAGAACATATCCGAGCAAATTTTCCTGAGATAAACTTAAATCAGTTGTAGATAGTTGATTTTTGCTTCGCGGCGGGCGTCGTCGTCTTTTTTCGGTAGGTCGTTGCGATTCGAGTAATCAGTAAATATTTTTATACAATCTCTAATCGGGCCGTCGTAGACCGGGGGTTCGTCGTAGACGCTCCAGATAATAATCCGAAGCTCGGGGGCGTTACTTGCGTAAAAGTCGAGAGCCTTAGAAGTCGCGCGGATAAACTCTAGCTCGGTTTCTCTAGAATGGCGCCAAGCGCGACCGCTCAGGAACTTTTCCGTGACAGTTGGTGAGACAGCAATCATGAGGAAAAGAGTTTCATAATTTCCGGCTTTTAACAGGGTTAGGAGGATGTTTTCCATTTCGGGGTCGAGAAGCGTTACGTCGAGGACAATATCGTAGCCACCTTTGATTAACTCGGATAAGGTTAGAAAAAGCATAATTGTTGCGAACTCGTCGGTCATTTTGCGAAGGTTTTTGTCGCCGTAGAATGCTTTGATTTCTTCGTAGTGCGGGTGGTATTTTACAAAACGACGGGCGGCAATTAGAATTGGCTCGATTTTAGTTTTTTCACAATAGGCCTCGACTGCGGGAAGGATTTGGGTAGTTTTACCAGAACCGGAAAGTCCAGCAATACGAATAAAGTGGTGATTTTTCGTCGCGGCGAGGGTTAAATCTTCGACGACGGTTTTTAGGATTTTGGGGTATTCTGCTAAGTCAACTTGCCACTCGGGCTTAACCTTCGAGGGCCAATGCGACTTCATGTAGCTAACGACCTTTTCTAAATCTCGATTACCTTCAGACATTTCTTTCCTTTTTTAATTTCAATGGTTTTAATGTTTTCGAACGTGCGGTATTCACCTTCGGCTTGAAGTTCGACGGTCGAAGGTTTTAGAAATTCTAATTTGTCGCCTTCGGTTTCGGTACCAGGAGTACGGATTAAAATGCTTTTTACCATTAGCTTAAAAAGGCGCCAGAAGTTCGTCAGTCGGTCGGTCATACTGCGGAATACTATCGGGTCGTGATAATCTTCGCCACCCTTCATCACGCGACACATGGATTTACCGCTGACGGCGGCGTAGTCGGAAGTTTTTTTGTGTTGCAGTTTCCCGTTTAGCTTAAAGTCAGGGATGAACTGCTTTTTGTGGCGGTTTTTGAAATACCATTTAACGAGAGCTAGATACGAGCGCCAGGAGCTTTTATGACCTTTTTGCATGGATTTACGAAATTTCGGCTCGTCGAACAACTCGCAAGCTTCGGCGGTCATGCCGATTGTCACGTAACACGTTGCATAGCGGAAAAACTTGCCGTCGACATGAATTTCTAATGGAAAAAGTTCCGAAACGCTTGGACAAACAACTCTCGACGCGCTTCGCTCGCGCCCGTCGTTACGGGGCTCGCTCGCTCGTTCCCCTCCCCGTTGGTCGGGTATGGTCTCAAGTTGTTTGTCCTGCGCGTCAATAAACAAATCCTCGAATTTCTTGGCGCCAAGGGTTCTTGCAAGGTCGTTGAAGTTGCCGTAGGGCAAGACCGCGAGAGTGACATCTTTGTTCGAGCGGAGAATACCGTTCGCGGAGATGCTGGCCGTCGCGTCGCCGCCGGCAGATAGGACAAGGTCGCCGTCTTTGAGAATTTTCGCGAGATTTTTGGCGTTTTCGTCGACATCAGTCGGCTCGACTTCGTACTTCCCTACCATGTAGCCTTTTAAGTTTTTAGTTTTGTCGAGAACTTCTTTTTTAACATCAAGAAACCGCGAAGAACGGGGATTATAAACTATAAATAAACGTTTCATTATTTTAGATATTCGTGGAGTTTTTTAGTATCTTTATTTTTACGTAATTTCGCGAGGGCTTTGGCTTCGATTTGGCGGATACGCTCGCGGGTGACGTCGAATTCGTTACCGACTTCTTCGAGGGTGTGGGGCTTACCGCCACCGATACCAAAGCGTAGGCGAATGATTTTTTGTTCGCGGTCGGTCAAAGTCGCGATAATTTCGGAAAGTTGCTCCTTTAGAATTTGGTTCGAGGCGGATTCTTCAGGAGAGTCGCGCTCTTCATCTTCGACGAAGTCGCCGAGAACAGAATCTTCGTCGTCGCCGTCGCGACCGACGGAGGCGTCGAGAGAGGCGATATCTTGCTTAATACGCATGACGTAGTCGACCTTTTCGGGCTCGATATTTAGCTCTTTCGCGATTTCTTCGTTGGTCGGTTCGCGATTTAGCTCGGAAGTAAGTTTACGGGTAGTCCTTAAGACCTTATTGATAGTTTCAACCATGTGGACTGGGATACGAATCGTGCGGGCTTGGTCGGCGATGGCGCGAGTGATAGCCTGGCGCACCCACCAAGTCGCGTAGGTCGAGAATTTAAAGCCTTTTTCGGGGTCGAATTTTTCGACAGCCCTTAAGAGACCGGTGTTCCCTTCTTGAATCAAATCGAGAAAGTCGAGACCGCGACCGCCGTAGCGTTTCGCAATCGAGACGACGAGGCGCATGTTGGCTTCGACCATTTTGTTTTTGGCTTTTTGGTCGCCTTTAACAATTCTCTGAGCGAGATCGGCTTCTTCTTCGGGAGTAAGGAGCGGGATTTTGCCGATTTCGCGAAGGTACAAGCGGACCGAATCGTCGGCGAATGCGTCGACATTTTCGGCGGTAATCGCCAGCTCTTCGTCAGAAAGCTCTTCCTCGTTTTCGAGGTCGTCGGTTTCTGGCTCGTCGAAGTCGGTTGGTAAATCTTTTAAGTCCAAAATATCGTCTTTTTTCAAGTTCATTATGAGTAATTATAATGCATTCTTTCTATTTTTGCAAACTTCGTATTTCTCTTAAAACTTCGATGAATTCATCGGAGTCTTCGTCGAGAGATTCGAGCTTGGCGTTTAGTTCGGCGATTTTTACCTTGTTTAATTCCTTTTCGTAGCGGGAGAGGAGTTCGCTCGCTTCTTTTTCGAGGTCGGTGCCGGAAATTTCGTGCTCTTGATTAAAGACTAGTTCGAGCTCGCTGAGTTTAGTTTCGTCTTCGGGGATTTCGAGAGGAATTTTAGTTTTTGTAATCCCGCCGAAAAGCTTTAAAGCGAGAAGAGAGTTTTCGAGTTTAGTTAGATAGTCGGAGCTGAACTCGGTTTTAGGTTTTTTGAGGTAGCGCCGTGAAGATTGTTCTAGTTTTTTATTCAGGCGGTCGCCTTTTTCGCGAAGAATTTCGACGTCGAGACGGAGTTTTTTTGCGACTTTTTCTTCGTAGCTTGCACGTTCGATTTCGTCTTTGACGTAGCTTAAAAGTTTTAAGGCGACGTCGGAATATTTACGCTTATCAGGAGCGGAATCGAGATCGAGATTTTCTTCGTATTTACTTAGGAGCCACTCGACCGCAGGAATACGACTTTCGACTGCTTCTTGCCAGAGCTTCGGATCTTTTTGGATAAGCTCGTCGGGGTCTTTCGCGCCGTGGTAGTTGGAGATAACCGTTAGATCGATGCCAAGATCGCCGGCGAGCATAATCGCACGCTCGGTTGCTTTAACGCCAGCGGAGTCGCCGTCGTAGGCGAGGCGGATATCGGAAGTTAGGTTGCTCAGAATTTTTAAGTGTTGCTCGGTCATGGCGGTACCGGAAGTCGCGACGGCTTCTTTGACGCCAGCCTGGTGTGAGGAGATGACGTCCATGTTGCCTTCGACGATGACGACGAAACCGCTACGACGGATAGCTTCTTTCGCTTGATAGAGCCCGAAGACGAAACGAGATTTATTGAATAATAAAGTTTCGGGGGTATTTAAATACTTCGGCTCGCCTTGACCGACGATACGCGCGGTGAAGCCGATGATATTACCGGAAGTGTCGATAAAAGGGACGGTCATGCGGTCGCGGAATAAATCGCCACCGTATTGGTTTAAAAGGCCGGCGAGGTTTAGTTCGTTTTCGGTAAAACCACGCTTTTTTAGGACGTTTAGGAGGGCTTTGCCGGCGGAGGGAGCATAGCCGATTTTAAACTCGGAGACGGTTTTACGATTTAAGTTTCGTTTATAAAAAACGTACTCGCAGACAGGCTTGTTACGAATAAGGCAGGCTTGGTAATATTTCGTCGCAAGGGCGAGAGCTTCTTTGGCACGGAGCTTTTTCTTCGCGACGGCTGGGTCACCACCGGAATATTTAGTTAAGTCAACCCCGGCTTGAGCGGCGAGCTTTTCGAGAGCTTCTTTAAAGCCGACTCCTTCGACTTCCATGATAAAGGTAAAAATGTCACCACCTTTATTGGCGGAAAAATCATGCCAAATTCCCTTTTCGGGGGAGACCATGAAACTAGGAGTTTTATCGACGCCCCAAGGAGAATGCCCTTTGAGATTACGGCCGGCGCGTTTTAGCTCGACGTATTGTCCGACAACATCTTCCACCGCGAGTCGGGATTTTATTTCCTCTTTCGCGTCATTCATGCTATAATTATAGCACATGGAGAGCCAAGAATATCTGAATCAGATTTCAGCAAAGGTTAGGCCAGAAAAAGTGTCGAAGGGTGGTCTGAATTTTTTAAATTCGATTTATGTGAAAATTATTCTCGGAGCGGTCGCAGCGTTAGTTTTGCTCGCGCTTCTGGGTTCCTTAATCTCGGGGACACGAGTAGATGAGTCGACGAAAGTCTTGTCGCTTAATGCACGAATTGCGAACACCGAAAGTGTAATTAAAACATACCAAACGAATGTAAAGTCTTCAGACCTCAGGTCTAACGCCGCATCTCTGGCTAGCGTCCTCGCTAACACTTCGAGAGAGCTTACGACTTATGTGTCGGAGAAGTATAAATCGAAGAGTAAGGACGCGCAGAAAGCGATTGAAACAAAGGCAACTACGGATAAAGAAGAGCTTGAAACGGAATTATTCTCGGCAAAAATTAACGGAATTTTGGACCGCATTTTTGCACATAAGATGGCCTACGAGATTTCGGTAATTGCGACAAGAGAGGAAGAAATAATAAATTCGACGGGGAAAGCGGAGCTGAAGGAGATTTTAACCACATCTTACGAAAGCTTGGCGAATCTCTACGATAAATTTAACGATTTTTCGGAAACCAAATAGAAAGGAGTTAAAATGGCAAACGAAAAAAGTGGGGTTAAGGCAAAGGAAGCTACTGTTGAAAAGGCAGACAGAACTGCGAAGGCAAAAGAGGCTATAAAGAGAGCACATAGTGGTGGCTCGAAGTTTCGTAAGGAATTTATTGAATTCATTAACCGCGGATCGGTAGTAGAGCTCGCGATTGGTGTAGCGGTCGGGGGTGCGTTTACGACGATTGTAAACTCTCTAGTAAACGATATCGTGATGCCGATTGTAGGTTTAATTGCTGGTGGGGTGAATTTCACAGGACTAGCGCTCCGAGTGCCAAATTTCTTCGGAACGGGAGACGAAGCGGTAATCGCTTACGGGAATTTTATCCAGAACGTAATACAATTTTTGGTTATTGCGTGGGTGATCTTTATGATTGTGAAAGTGATGAACAAATTAAATCGAAAGCGCGAAAAAGCTGAAGAAAAAGAGAGTAAATAAAAACTCAGCGAATAGTTAAGTTATAACTTAGGCGGACGAGATCTTCAATCTCGTCCGTTTTTAGTTGACCGGCGGGGACGAGTTCGAGGCCGGCGCGACCGAAATAACGAGATTCCATAACTGATTCATATTCTTCTTTTAGAAGCTTCGCAAGTTTTTCGTCGGAGCGAAATTCTATAGTATGTTTATTGACGACGAGGAAAACTTTTTCTTCGCCGGCGGAATTTTTAGCATAAAAAAGTTCGCGGTCTTTTTCGGTTTTTTGGGTATAGTTTTCAATCCCACTTATTTTAGAAAGGTCAGGTACCATTTTAGCTCCTCTATGCTTCCGTTAATATCATCTAAAGCGCGATGATTCTCGGGTTTAGTAAATTTTTTATTCAAAGCGTTTTCGAAATAGATTTTCCAGGCGGAAACGTCGAGCATACGATAATGTAGGCGTTTATCTAGCTCCGACATTTCACGTTCGATAAACTTACGGTCTTGGTGGATGGAGTTGCCGGCGAGATAAATGTCTTTTTTGGTGAAATTGTCGTCGAGGAATTTTAATAGTTCCCTTTCGACTTCTTTTGCCGGTTTTCCGGAGGCGTTTTGTTTTATAAGAGCATCGCGAGATTTCGCGTTTTTCTCCCAAAATTCGCCAACCATACGAGATTTTATTAAGTCTTCGTCGACTTTGACGACGGCTGCGTAGCGCGCGATTTCGTTTAATTTCATATCGGTCGCGATGGCAGCGACTTCGAGGATTTTGTCTTTCTCCGGTTCGAGTCCGGTCATTTCTAAATCAATCCATAGTAATACGGCTTTTTTCATTACATCTCCTCCGGGATTTCGATTCCTAAGATTTTTAGTCCGTGGGTCATGACGTCGAGGTAGGCTTTGACGAGTTTGAGACGGGCGGATTCTTCAGCGCTTCCGAGGACAGGACAATTTTCGTAAAATCTACTGAAAGTTTGAGAAAGTTCGTATAAGAAGTTGGCAAGTTTGTGCGGAGCAAGTTCGCTTACCGCCTCGTCTAAGACTGTTTGATATTCTATTATTCTTTTGGCCAATTTTTTTTCATATATATTATATATATAATTATCTATATTCTTTTCATTTTTATTCGATAGAATCTTTTTTGCGCGGACGCAGGAGTAGAGTAGGTACGGGCCGGAGTTGCCGGTCATTTTGACGGATTCTTTCGGGTCGAAAATGATGTCGCCGCCCATTTTGTATTTTAAAAAGGCGTACTTTGTCGCGGCGAGGGCGACAGTTTCGTCGGTAGAATTATACTCGGATTTTAGTTCGTCGCGGACGAGGTCGAGGACGTCGACGGCTTTTAAGAAATTACCCTTTCTAGAGGACATTTTAACGTTCCCCGGAAGCTTAACGAGACCATGGGTTAAGTGGGTCGTTTTTTTGACTAAGTCGGGGGCGTATTGCTCGATAGATTTTAGGACGACTGCCATGTAATCTTTTTGTTCGTTGCCGGTGATAACGACGGATTTGTCGAAATGGTAGTCGGCGTATTTTTGGAAGATGAGGCCGACGTCTTTAGTTTCATAAGTCGGGACGCCTTCTTTATTGACTAAGACACGGGTATGAAGACCGTATTTTTCGCCGTTAAAGATAATCGCGCCGTCGGAGTATTCGTAGATGCCTTTTTCTAATTGCTCTTTGACTTTTTGTAAACCGAGATTAGCAACAGTAGACTCTGGATAAAACTTGTCGAACTTTACACCAATAGAATTATAAAATTGATTAAAATAATCATAAGATAATTCCCTGCCTTTCCAATATAATTCTGTAAGGTCGGGGACCGAGAAGGCATCTTTCTCGGAACGCTCCCTCGCGCCCGTCGTTACGGGGCTCGGTCGCTCCGTATTTTCCCCGTCGGAAAATATGCTCCTCGAAAGAGCTTTCCTCGGTCCCCCGGCTTCATTAATTCGGTAGATTTCTTTGTTTAACTCCGTGATTTCGGCTTTGGCGGTTTCGTCGGTGTCGTAGAGAGCGGTGCCTTCGATGTAGCACTTCGCGATGTCTTCGATGGTCAGATTTTCTAGCGATTTATTTTTTAGCGCGTACATGGTCTTCGCGACGTGAAGACCGACATCGCCGCCGAAATTCGCGCGGATAACTTTCGCGCCGGCGTATTCGTATAAATTAGAAATTGCGTTGCCGACAATACTCGTATATAAATGACCGACATGGAGGACTTTAAAAGGATTCGGGTCGCTGAATTCGCAGATAACTGTCTTGCCTTTATACTCGTCCGAACTGAAATCGCTAGATAAATTATTAATCTTTTTAGATAAAAAGTCATCAGATAAAGTAAAATTCAGAAAACCAGGAGGCGTAAGGCTCACGATAGCGCTTTTTCGGAACGCTCCCTCACGCCCGCCGTCGCGGGGTTCGGTCGCTCCGTATTTGGCCCGTCGCCAAATATGCTCCTCAAAAGCGCTATTCGCGAGCCTTTCGGCGATGGTCATCGGGCTTTTATGTAAATCTTTGGCGAGTTTGAGGGGGGCGTTCGAGGAGTAGTCGGCGGGGATATTCTCGGGAGAGGGAGTGAGGTCGGGGTCAAAATCGAGACCGTAGAGGTCGTGAATAACTTTTTTAAGACTTTCCCGCAGTTCTTCCATGTCTTAATTATAGCATATTTTAAGATATTATGATATAATAGAGAGGTCGCGGGTATCGTATAGCGGCTATTATGTATCCTTCCCAAGGATGAGATCAGGGTCCGACTCCCTGTACCCGCACCATTAATTCAAGTTAAAAGCCGGTATCTCGGCCTTTTTTCTTGCTCGCTCTATAGATAATAGCGCTTCGCAAGAAGAAAAGACCACTCTACCGGCTTTTAATCTTGAATTAATCGTAGTGTCAGACTTTTCTACTCCAGCGCTCCTTTTGCCAGGGCTAGGACCCTAGCACACAACGGACAGAGTAACCGCCGTAGCGATAGCTGCCGCCGGCTGGGTTGATACCGCTCGTATTCGCGTAGAGGTAGTACATGCCGTAGTTATTGCTGCGAGTAGAAGACCACCAGTAGCCGTAGCTACCCTGAAGGCGCGCCGAGCCATCGTAGAAATAGCCCGAAAGAGGTAGGCGTAGAGCCGTACGGAAAGCTGTATATTGAGAGGGGCTGGCACTACTATACTTACTATATAGGTTTTGGAATTCTCCGCTAGTATTGCCAGTAGGTAGTCTCCAACCTTTCGGGCAGATGTCTTCGGTGGCGTTACCGGAACTAGTGCCGTATGATGTACCGTTGCCGTAGCAGTAGGAACCGGCACTGGCGGCACAGTAGTTGTAGTAGCCACCATACTTCCAGCTAGTAGTATCAACTCCAGATATGTTAGTGTCACCACTGGTAGGTAAATTTTTTGAATCCATATTTACTAGTGGAGCAGAGTAGCTATAGCTACTGGTCCAGTTAGAGACTGCGGCGGTAGCATATTGATCGGAAGTGGTGCCGGTAGTAGTGCCTTTGAGATAGCCGAGAGTAGTATTAGAAGCATTAGTATTTGATTCATCCATGTCGTTAAGGATCGTACTATTAGTGAGGTCTAGGGCGAGGTTATCCAGCATCCAGTAATTATCATCCGCTAGTTTGCCGATGACGTATTTTGTTTCATCGCGTGCATCACAGACTGTTGCAGTACTGCCTATATTCGGAAGAAGCGTACCAATATTAGACGAAGAAAGGCTCTGCATAGTAGTGTAGCCTGTACAGATTTCCTTCTCCCACATCGCATAAAGCTTAATATTGTTAGCCCCAGTTTGGTTTAACAAGATAGTCCCGCCTGGCTTATAAGAATGTCCGCTAGCACAAGTATCGTTATTTCCGCTCTTTGTGGTCGGTTGGTCACACCAGCCAGTGAATTTGTAACCAGATCTAGTGGGAGTGTTTGTAGTACCCGAAGGAATAGTAGCTGTTGCGTCATTAGAAGAACCGTCTAGGATGTTTACCGGCATGTTTTCTACAGTATTTTCACTAAACTCCATCGTAAAGGGGATATTGTTTCCTACTACGGCAAAGACGAAGACGTTGGTGTAACTTCCGACTGTCGCGAAGGGACTAACTTTCGCACCAAGGGTAACTTCATATTCATTTGTAGTTTGGTTAGGTTCGGAGGTTACGTCAATTATTCGTCCAGACGTTCCAGGCGTTGGTAAGAAGTCTACGTTGTTGGCAGAATCCAGTTTACTTGGTTTATAGCCCCAAATACCTTTACAGTTAGAAGTTTCGGTAATCTCAGAACAATCGGATAATCCGAGTGAAGTAGCGAGGTTAGAGTTAGATAAATCAGCATTTCTAAAATCACTTAGAGAAGTAGTGCTAGCAATAGATTGGAGATAAGAGTTTCCGTTCTTTAAACGTCCAGGAGTAATAGAATCGCTAGCTTTTATGCTTAATGTGTAGCCTGAGATATGGTCGGTGGAGACTCCAATTGTCATTCCACTAGATTCTATGAAAGTACCAGAAGGAGTAGCAGTAGGAGCGATATTTGCTGTAACGGCATTTTCGGAGAGAGTAATAGTAAGAGTACTATCGGTAGCAAAAACGGAAGGAGTTAGAAGAAATGCAAAAGCTATATATATATATATATCGGTAGGTTCTTGAATAATCTATTTGTAAGATTTAAATTCTCTAGATAATTAGGCTTGTGACCTTTAGACATGAAAGCTCCTTTCTATAATTCCCTAACGCTCCCCTCTTAGCTTGCATGGCTTAGCGTTACCGTTTTGTTTTATATTCCTATTATACCAAGCTACGAAAAAATGTAAAGATTTTGTAGTAATTTTAGGACTTCAGATTGACGAGCTAACGGTTTTTTGTTAAACTTAAAGTATCGGGGCGAAGCTCCTGGAAAGCGTGCGAGACGAGAAATACTATGAGCGCACGACTGATTTCTTTATTTGCGGGTTGCATTAAAACGTTTTTTTTCGGTGAGGTTTGCGATACTTGCGACGGAAAGGCGATTTATAGTCTGCTCGCGGCGATTATCCGGACTTTAGCTATCGGAGTGGGGATTTTGGCGGTGATTGGGATTATAGTGACGGGGATTTTGTACCTGAAGTCTTCGGGCAACGCCGCAAAAAAACTAAAGGCGCGGTCGCGCTTAATCAACGTCGGAATTGGTATTATTATATATATCATATTATTCGGGATTGCGGAATTTTTGATACCTGGGGGCGTAGTCTCGCATCCGCTTACCTCAACCGACGAGACAGCGAGATGCCCAGAAGTAACTCACACTGATACGAATTTGCGACGAGCGGGGAGTCCAGGG
The DNA here is from genome assembly GCA_017404335.1 of Candidatus Saccharimonadota bacterium. Classification (GTDB taxonomy): domain Bacteria; phylum Patescibacteriota; class Saccharimonadia; order Saccharimonadales; family Saccharimonadaceae; genus Nanosyncoccus. Next base: position 63,041 of record JAFRCN010000006.1, read on the forward strand.
GATACGAGCGGGACTTCGCCGGATAGTCCTTCCAGTAGCCAGGGCGGTATCGCAGACCGGACACATTTAAAGGGTTCGGCGCCGAAAATTGCAAAAAAATCGAGTTCGTATTCGAGTAAGGGCAAGACTCGGTCGTATGTATATATTAATATTGAAAATGCAATACCGTATATTTATTACGATGCGAGTGGGAACTTTGCTTCAATAGTTAGCAAAATTCAAAAAGGCAGGTCTAATATTTTAGTTGTTTCCAACTCTTATCTGAATACGGGGCCAATAATCGCAAACCAGAAAATTGCGTTCGGGAAAAAGTACGGAAGCAAGCCACACCAATTATTCGTCGTAGACGAGAAAGGCAATGTCGGGTACGCACCGCACAGGACAGCACCGAGCGATATGTTGGCTGGAAATTTTGCATTTACCGATGCTAGTACTGGAGAGACCACAACCGGACATAAAATTTTTTCAGCGATGACGGGTTTTGGAATTTTTTTCTTAAACAATAAAGCTGATTGGCAATTTGAGCCTCCGGTTAACAAAAGACAACGTACAATACTTTGTACAAAAAGTAACGGGAGCTTTGTCTTAATAAATATGGCAAAAGACCAGAGGAACGGAAGCGGTTGGGGGTGGAACGCAAAGGAGATGGAGGCGATAGCTAGCAAGCATGGTTGTTTTTCGGCGTATAATTTCGATGGAGGAGCTTCGACCGAGCTAGCTTACCGATATAAAACTAACTCGCAATTTAATTATAGCGCCGAGACTTCGGCGTCAAAATCGCTAGGCAAAAGCGCGCGAGGATTAAGAGGGTATCTAGTTTTTACTTCTGACAATAATCCGCCTTACGTAAGGTAGCTTAGTCTTCAGGAGCTTCGACGGGATTATTCGGTTCGGAAGAAGGGTCGGGGAGATTGATATATTCCTTAATTTTCCCTTCTTCGCGGAGAGCGCTGAAGCGGGAGTTGAACTCGGTAAAAGGGACGTGAATCGAGACGAAGTTAACTTCTGTCTCAGTTTTTTTAATTAGCTTAACAAAATAGTAACCGTCGCCGTTCATCGAGACGAACTTACCGCTAGACTCGCCAGGTTCGAGCTTAAGAGCTTCGGAGGCGCGACCGCCGTCGACATTACGACCATCGACTAATCCTCCGGTTTCCTCGTAAATGATTTTTTCGCCGAAAGATTCGGCGACGGCTTTAAAGTCGCTACCGTTTTCGGCGAGGGCTTTCTCGACGGCGGAAGCGGTCTCGCTTGCGGATTCGTCGATTTTGTTTTCGACTTTGGCTTTAATTAAAGCGAGGTAGAGCATTCGGCGATATTCGGACTTAGAGAGGCCGAAATTATCTTCGATAATCTTGACGAAACCTTCTTCGGAGCGATCGATTCCACCGACTTTGCGATGACGTTCGAACTCGGAATCGATTTCAGAATCGTCAACCTTTAAGTCTAGCTCGCGAGCAAGCTTAAGGGCGTAGGCATAACTCTCGGCTTCGTTTAGAGCGGTACGCTTATATTCGGCGAGAAGATCATCTCTTATTTCTTCGTTTTCGAACTGGGAGCTCGACTGGCGCTTAAAGGAGGTAACGCTACTGCGATAAAACATCAAGTAGTCGGAAAAGCGGACGTTTTCGGAGTCGACCGAGGCGACAGGAGTTGGGATGATTTTTGTCACACGAAAGAGGAGGTCGTCGGTCATATTGAGGCGGTAGAGTGCGAACCAGCCGCCGACAAAAAGGAGGACGATAGTAATAATTGAGACGAGGATGGTATTTATTACGACGCGGTGGCGAGTCCATTGAAGCGGGTACTTGAATTTGCGACCTTTCGCAAGGACTTCTTCACGACGTGCTTCGACTTTTTCGGCTTCGGTCTTTTTATCGTCTTTTCTCTTGAACAGTTTCATGGTATAATTATAACATATCGTGGCTTCGTAGCTCAATGGATAGAGCAGTTCCGTCCTAAGGAAAAGGTTGTGCGTTCAAGTCGCACCGAAGTCACCATTTTTGTTGAATTGAAAAATCCCCCGTGAGACGGGGGATTTGTGGGTTGAGATTTAAAAGGCTTAGAAGGACGGGAGGCTTAGCCACTTCTCGCGAAGTTTCGCGTTGACCGGCAGAGAGCCGTCGGAGAACGGGACGAAAATACCCGTGTCCTTGTAGCCGGCGCGCTTCAGGCGACGGATCAGCCCGTAGCCTTTCGCGACGTAGGTCTTGCCATCGCGGTAGACGAAAACGACGAGGCCGCGGTAGCAGCTGAAGCGCCCAAGATAGTTCGACATCATCGGGTCGGGTTTCGCCTGATGCAGGACGGGCGAGATGCGCTCGTCGAAAGTCGCGTGACGAACCATCATGCCGTCTTCTGGGATTTCGAAGCATTTGCGAAGAATGGAGTGTGAAAGACGCTTGATACCATGCTCGTTCGACCAGCGTTCACAGTCGTTGATGAAGTCGTAGCGATAGGTCTCCTCGGCGAACTGGCAGAGATTCTGCCAATTTTCCACATCGTACTGCGGTAGCTCACCGGAGTCGAAAGGAACAAAGAAATTCTCCTTACGGTAACCAGAATCTTTGAGTGTCGCGATGGCGATACGTGTCCAGGGGGTAACGTACACATCTCCGTTGTAAAGATAGCAGATGGTACGATGATTCTCACCGATGGCGTAAACGCGCCGACCAGTAAAGCCTCGGATAATGTTGGTCATGTCAAGTGAATCGACGATGCCGGTCCTCGGGCAAAGAATTCCCATGCCCGGATAAACCTTCAAACTCAGTTCCTCCTTAAGGTGCTTCATAGCTCCCCCTCTCTGCGGTTTAAGTCCGCCGACTATGAAATACATGCCGTCTCAAGACGGCATGTATACATTATAGCACACTTAGGCAATTTTGTCAATAGACGGGTCCTGCCACGCCCTCCTCCCCCGCTCGGCTCTCGCGGGGGTCCCCCTCCGGGCGTGTCACCCGTCACTTAACTATCTAGTATATTTCTCGTTGAGGTCGGAGTAATCGTAGAGCTCGTTGGCGTTGAACCAGAGGTCGATTTCCTTCTCTGCTTCTTCGAGACTGCCGGAAGCGTGGACGAGGTTTGGGACGCCGACACCCTTCGCATCGGAATAGCCGAAGGACATATGCGAGAAATCTCCACGAATTGTGCCCATCTCGGCGGACTTTGGCTCGGTCGGGCCGACAATCTTACGGACGAGAGGCTGAGCTTCGACGCCCTCGAGGACCATCGCGATAACCGGACCGCTCATCATGTATTCGACATTGTAGCGGAAGGCGGTTTCGCCACGACGGGTAATCATTTGACCGATGTCTTCGTAGTGTTTGCGATATAATTTCTCCTCAGGCATAACCATTTTCATGCCGACGATTTTGAGACCGACGCGCTCGAAACGCTGGATAATCTCGCCGATGATTCCCCGCTGGACAGTATCTGGCTTTAATACTACCAAAGTACGTTGAATAAAATCTTTTTCTTTTGCCATAGTTTCTCCTTTTTGAAATTATATCATATAATAGAAGTATATGGATATAAATGAGCTAATCAATGATTTTCTGGAGCATCTTGAGATCGAGGCGGGAAGGAGCAAGAAGACGGTCGACAACTATCGACTATATCTTGAGAGGTTTTATAATATCGTGACGGAGATTTTGGATAAAAACGACGTGAAGCCGGAGGAGATTACGAAGGAGGTTTTGCGGAAATATCGGCTGAAGCTGAATCGGTTCGGGTCGGAGAATGATAGCGAGGATTTAAAGACGATTACACAGGCGTATCATTTAATCGCTCTAAGGGGGTTTTTAAAGTATCTCGCGAGGCGGGATATTAAGTCGCTCGACCCGTCGCTGGTGGATCTGCCGCATGTTAAGCGAAAGCAAGTGACGTTTCTACATTTCGATGAGGTCGAGGATATGCTTGAGCAGATTGATTTGTCTTCGGAAGCGGGGCTCCGGGATAGGGCGATTATTGAATTATTGTATTCGGGGGGATTACGGGTGTCGGAGCTGGTTTCGCTGAACCGGGATTCGATTAATCTCGCGCGGAGGGAGTTCGTCGTGCGCGGGAAGGGGTCGAAGGATCGGCCGATTTTTATCTCAGAAGTCTGCGCGGACAGGATTGCGGACTATCTTGATGCACGGACTGATTCCCTGCCAGCGCTGTTTTTGAACTATTCGAAACACACGCAAGAGGTTGATACATCGGGAAACTACCGGCGGATGACGGCGAGGTCGGTCGAGAGGGTAGTCGAGAAATATGCACGACTCGCGGGGATTACGAAGCACGTTTCACCGCATACGTTGCGCCATTCGTTTGCGACGGATCTTTTGATGAATGGGGCGGATATTCGTTCAGTCCAATCGATGCTCGGTCACGCGGACATTTCGACGACGCAGATTTATACGCACGTCACGGATAAGCATCTAAAGGAAGTTCACGATAAGTTTCATAGCGAAACTAGCAGTTAATCGTAACCGTACCCGTATTCCATAGAACTTGTACAAGTATTTCTCTCAACTATGCTACCGTCTAGATAGGCAAATACATTCCAGTAGAGGCAGTTGGTTTTTGGAGTGGATGTAAATACTTTAGTGGGAAAATATTGACCTGAGACGGTTATCTTAATTCCAGCACCAATATTTCCTGGGGTACTCCAGTTGCGGAGAGAATAATAATAGCTTTTGCCGCCGAGGGTGTTAATAACAAATTTTTCGTAGTATATACCATTAATTCCGCCACGACCGTCTCCGTTGCCCGTAATTAACGAATAGGTTTGGTTATTATAAGTTACGTCTATGTTTCTAGTCCCCCAGTTGGCGTCCCTATAGGAATTTGTGCCCGGTAGCTGAAGTTTCATGTATGAATCGTAATCGGTGTTCGTATCCCACTCGGCCACGATAGTGATTGTCTCGTTGTGTTCTGCCCAAATTGCTTTGAGTGTAATTATTCTATTATCAGGAAAACCGCTCGGAGTCGGTATAATGTAGCCTTTTTGATAAGTGGTGCCTTGGCAAACCCCGCCATTAATGACTTCGCCGTCACACCATCCCTTAAACACATAGCCGGAGCGAGTAATATCGTTTCGCTCAATGACGCAGCCGTCTTCTGGATTGTTATCGTCGTACGGGTTGCCATCTATGTAGCAGATTTGGGGCGCCCTAGCCCAAGCACTACCGTTTGAATCGTAATTAATTGTATATTTGATATGATCCCATACCGCATAATAGTTGAAAGTAGGATTGTTGTTGATTGAATTAGTAATAATTTCACCAGGTTTGTAAGAATGTTCTGCTGGGCATACTCCATCTACAAGCGGTTGGTCGCAGTAGAAAAAATTCCAGCCTTTCGTATTTTCAGTGGGTTCGGGCAACATGAAGTTTTTTACGTTGTTGCTTACAGTAACGGAATCATCGCTGATATAGGATGGACCTGAAGTGCTTCCATGAACCGCTGCAGAAAACTTATAATGGGCGGATGCGACAGCGTCAGGGTTGTAAAGCCGAATGACAGTCGAGATAGTAGAGGGAGTATTGGTGCCGGCACCGTACCAGCAGGAGCGGATATAGAAGTCGTAGAAAGCGGATTTTTGACTTACGGCACCGGCGTTGTCGACGATGGCAGTTTTGTCTGTATCTTTAACGGCGACGATAAAAATACCTTCGGCGCGGTAAAGCCGTTTTGAAGCAGCTGAAGAGATGGATTCAATGAGATTGCTGTCTCCTGAATTGTTTCTAAAAATTAGACGAGGGTAGGTCGAAGCGGGATAAAACTGGTTGCTTTCTTTTTTGATAAAGATGGCACTATCGCCGTTGCTTGAGTTTTTGATACTAGCGCTACTACCAGCAGTAAAATCGCCGAGATAGCGTGTGTTTATAATAAAAGCGTTACTGTCATCTAGGTATTGGCCGTTATATAGAGCTTGGCAAGTTTTAGGCGTAAACTTCGCGATATCGTCGTCTTTAACTCCGTCACCGTCTGCATCGACTTTTAGGTCAGGGTCGACGGCGAGGTTAGCGATTTCTTGCCAGAGGTTTTGGAAACGATTCTCACTGGCGTCGATGACACCTTTGTCGTTGATGTAAGAGGATTGAATAAACCTTAGGGCTTCAGCCTGGGCGTCGATTTCTTCGCGAGCAAGAGTAGTCTCGAGGGCGGATTGAGCGCCGGAGGTACCAGCATTCATGACTGAAACGACAGCGATGGCAATCATCGAGAAAATACCAATCGCCAAAGTTACTTCGATGAGAGTGTCACCCTTTTTATACTCCATATGGTTATTATAACATACTTAAAAAGAAATTTGAAAACGAAAGGACGATAATAAAGGCGGAGACGAGGAAGGGGCCGAGGTAGATTTTGGCGGTTTTGCGGGACTTTTTGTTTAATTTCATGGCTGGGAGCATGACGAGGCAGGCGAGGAAGTTTGCGAGAAAGAGGGTTAGGAGGGCCAGCCAAGGATGACCGAGGACGAGAGCCAGGGTGAGGGCGAGAAGCCAGTCACCATCGCCAACCCATTTGCCTTTAGAGACTAGATAGAGGATTAGGTAGGTGCCGGCGAGAACGAGGACGGAGAAGATGAGTGGGAGAAGTTCTTCAAAAGAAAAGCCGGCAACGGAAAAATTGACCCACTGCCGGAGGGTTGCTAAAATTATAGCACAGATTAGAGATAAAGTCAAGCATGAGCTCGGGAGTTCGCCGTAGAGTCCGTCGTAGATGGCTAAAAAGCCTAAGGTTATAGTAAGCAATAACGCGAAGATAAATTCAGCCCAGGCGGAGAAGGTCGTAAGATTTACGAGATTGTAGTTATTCGCGATAAGGACGAAGGCGATTCCGAGACCGAGCTCGGAGAGAAATTCGGCGAGACCGATTTTCTTTTGGCATTTTTTACATCTACCTTTTAGGAAAAGCCAAGAAATAATCGGGAGATTATCGTACCATTCTAGCTGATAGCCACAATTTAAACAGACGGAACGTTGGCCAAGATTTTTTTTTGGCTTAGTTCCCTTTTGTTTTAGTCTTAATCTACGAGCTTGACAGCATAAAAAAGAACCGAAAGCGGAGCCGAGAATAAACATAAAGATAAGAAAAACAGAATGATAGATGAAAAAGTCTTGCATAGTATTATTATATCATTGTTTTTTATTGTGTTTTTGGTTATAATTAAATAAGTTAAGGAGGATTTAGATGAGGAAGCTTAGGGCGGGGTTTACAATAATAGAGGTCGTGTTAGTACTCGCGGTAGCGGGGTTGATATTCTTGGTGGTTTTTTCGGCGTTGCCGGCAATGCAGGTATCGTCGCGGGATACGCAGAGGCGGGAAAGTATTTCGACTTTGATTTCAAAAATTAAAGATTTTCAGACAAACAACCGCGGAGCGTTGCCGAATGGGACTGACGTGACAGTTGTTGGGGATAATATTGAAAAATCAGTAACCTCTGTTGTTAGTGCTTCGGATAGTAGTTGGGTTGGATTCTATCGGGATTATCTCGGGAAAGCTTATCGAGATCCGCTGGGGTATATGTATAATTTAAAGGTTGTGAAATGTGAAGCGAGAAATGCGGATCAAGAGTGTCCAAATACTGATGCGGTCAATGCAAAAAATCAGTTTTTCTCGGATAGAAATTATACAATCGTAGTTGTAACCGGGGCGACCTGTTACGGGGATACGGCGGTAGGGACGGCGAGTCCGAGGAAAGTGGCGGCGCTATATAAACTTGAAGGGGCGGGGACGTATTGCCAAGGGACTTAGGGGGTTTATGGCTTTAGACAGCCGATAGGGACCACATAGGCGCCGTCGGGACGACGGTAAGCGTGTTTCTCTACTCCTACTAATACCAACATGAATTTCGGTTTTTTCTCTTTCTTTTCGTCGAGATTATTTGATAGGGTTTGCATTTTTTCGATGGCGCTTTCGATTTCTTCTTCGGTGCCGCCGACTTTCATTTGAATGAGGCCATAGTCGCCGTTTGGTAGGTGGATTACGGCGTCGCATTCTAGACCGTTGCTATCTCTGTATCTAGATACGCGCCCGCCGTGGGCATCCGCGTAGACTCTTAGGTCGCGGATGCAAAGCGTTTCGAAAATAAAACCGAAAGTTTTTAAATCACTTTTTAGCCCGTCTGGGTCGATACTTAAAGCATTCGTGGCTAGCGAAGGATCAACGAAATAGCGCGCGTCGGAAGTGCGAATGGCGGTCTTAGAGCGGAGGTTCGGATTCCAGGCGGAGACGTCTTCGATTACGAAGATTTTTTTAAGGGCGTCGTGGTAGGACGTAATAGTATTAATATTCGGAGAGTCGCCGGTAATTCCGCCCATGTCTTTTTTTATTTCGGTCAGGGCGGCTTGTTCGCCTTGGAATCTAGCGTAGGAGCGGAGGAGCCTCCTGATATATTCGGGGCTACGCTTAACACCATCTAGCCGAGCTAAATCGGAATTGATGACGCCTTCTAAATAATCGCGCGAGATGCTTAGGCTATCTTTTTTATTCTTAATCATTAAGAAAGCCGGGAAACCGCCTCGGCAAGTCACGAAGGCAAGGTCCGAGAACGAGAGAGGGTTTTCTCCGCTGATTTTTTTATTATTGAAAAGGTCTTTTAGGCTCACTTCGCCGTTCGAATCGCCTGATTCGTAAAGCGACATCGGGCGCATGCGCACCCAGGAGAACCGGCCTACGCCGGAATGCTTTATGTTTTGGGAGTTAACGGGGACGGCGGAGCCAGTAAAAATAAATTGGCCCATTTTCCCTCTATCGTCGATTTCGGAGCGGGCGGCGTCCCAAAGCAAAGGGAGGTTTTGCCATTCGTCTATTAGCCTCGGCGTGGCGCCTTTTAAGAGAGTGTTTAGTCCGCTTAGGGCGAGAATTTTCGCGTTTTCGAGAGTGTCGGGAGAGCCTAGCTTTAACTCGCTTTTCGAGAGCTCGTGTGCGGTAGTGGTTTTACCGCACCATTTCGGACCTTCTAAAAGCACCGCGCCGGAAGTGCGAAGCTTTTGTTTGATGACTTGGTCGATGATTCTTGGTTTATACATAATGGCTTTCTTTATTATATATCAATTTAGCATATTTGTAAAGAATTTTTACAGGGGTATTAGTGGAATTGTGGGGGATTTATTAGTGGAAATGTGGGGAGTTTATTAGGAGGATTGTGGATTTTTGTTGGATGACTTAATGTTAGTTTAGCGCGTCTGTCAAAAAACTCCCCGGGGGGAGTTTTTGATTTGTTTGGCTTGGTTTAGTTCTACTGGTCGTCGATGCAGTAAACGCCGGCGCCTTCCAAGCGATAAAGAATCGCGAAGTGACGACGCTCGGATTTTTTGACATATTCACCATCACACTTACCGCCCGGGACGACAAAGATGGTATGTTCGGAGAAATAGCCTGTATTAATAGTATAGCCGTTAGTCGCATCGCCAGTTAGAGTTGCGTTTTCGCCACTAACTTTATCCCAGCTTATATTGGCATTTTCACCCCAGTTGCTAGTGATTACTAAACTATATGGATTACCGTCTGGATCGGTAAAGCTGTTTACGGTGTTTTCTCCAGCTGCGCCAGAGTTCATATAGTCTCGAATGAACAAACAGGCAGAGTTTGAATTACAGTTCGTAGGATACGAAGTATTCCCTTTCCATGTGCCTGCCGGAGGAAGATTATTTGCCTTATTGCTGTTATTGGTTTGATATTGAACGAGCGAGGTATCGACACGAGACATGTCATTACGGCGCTGAGTATCACGCTGGGAACGCTGAAGCGCAGGAAGCGCGACGAAGACCATGAGGAAGATCAAACCCGCAATCGCGAGAACGAGAACTACCTCAATGATCGTAAAGCCTTGTTTAGAGTTAGTATTATTTTTAGCCATGCTTTATCCTTTCTAGATAGTTTAGCTCGTATATCTAATTGACATACTCTTGTTTTTATAATAAACGATTATTTTAAAAAAAGCAAGAGCTTTTTACAAAAAATACCCCGCGGGGCGGGGTATTTAGGTAGTTAAGGTGCTTAGAGAGGAATGATTTGGTAGGCGACGAAGAGGGGGACGAGCATGATAGCGAGCATACCCATAATCTTTTCGCAGATGTCGACGCAGACAGCGGTAACATCTTTCATCCAGTCGCCGACGGTGTCGGTGTGGGTCGCGGAATCGTGGGCAGCAGTATAGCCTTCGGTTCCCTGTTCGTAGCCAACGACAAGGTTAGCTTCGTAGCGCTTCTTCGCGTTGTCGGCGAGACCGCCGGCGTTACTCATCAAAATCGCAATAAGTAAACCAGCGCCATTAACGCCGACCAACGTGCCGCCGAGGGTTTCGGGACCAAAGAGAAAGCCGATCGCTATGGTAGCGAAAACGGGGATGCTGACGGCTTGGACCATTCGGCTGATGCCGTTTTCGGTCGAGATCCGAATACACTTATCCGAATCGGGAAGCTTACGGCCGGTTTTAACGTCTTCGTCTTCGAACTGTTTCTCAACCTCTTTCGCCATCTTATCGGCGCCGAAAATCGTATAGAGTCCGAGGTTGCCACAGAACAGGGCCATAACACCGATGCCAAGGATGAGTCCGAAAAGAACGTTCGGTCTGGAAATATCTAGACCGGTCGCTCCGTAGGACTTCAAGTAGGTGTTAATTTGGGCGAAAACGACGGAAGCTGCGCCGACGATGGCGTAACCTTTACCCATAGCGGCGGTAGAGTTGCCGGAGGCGTCGTTGATCGCAAGGATTTTGCGAACAATAGGGGGCAAGTTGCAAGCCTCTGCAATACCACCGGCGTTATCTGAAATCGGACCGAACGCGTCAGCGGAAATCGGTTGAGCAATGAATGAGAACATCCCGAGCGCCATAACGGCTAAGCCGTAGAGTCCGCCGATCCGGTATGATGTGACCGAACAAATGGCGACAATGATAATCTCCCAAAAACAGGAAATCAGGCCGGCGATAATCGCCATCGAGATGCATAGCCCGGTCTTTCCTCCCTTCGCCATATCGGCGACACGTATCGCCCACTTACTTTTCACATCGGTAAAGTAGTTGGCGATGAAACCGACGCTAGCGCCGGAAACGATGCCGATCGCCGAAGCGATGAAGGGCGAAATCCAACTGCCGAATTCGGTCGGCAGATCTAAACCGCTGAACAGCCGACGAGAAGCGATAAAGCTGGTCAACAAGGCGCCAGCAACAGCAATCCACATCGAAATATTCAGTTGTCGTTCGGGGTCTTCGCTCTTTTTCACGTTGGAAGCAAAGTGAAGACCAATGATACTGCTGATTAAGCCACCCAGCGCCAAGATGATGATAAAGGCGATCGAGGCTTCGAGTAAGGCGGGGTTATTGCCAAACAAATTAATAGCAGCAACGAGAGCCGTAACTGGAGTTGCGTTAAAACTTTCGCCGAGGTCGGCTTGGTTGCCGGCGATGTCGCCGACGTTATCGCCGGAAAGATCGGCAAGGACAGCAGGATTTCGCGGATCATCCTCGTCGAAATGCATGATTGTCTTGCCAATTAAGTCCGCGCCAATATCGGCGGCCTTCGTAAAAATACCGCCAGCGACACGACAAAACATCGCGACGATCGACCAGCCTAAGCCGTAGGCGGTCGCGCGGGCAGCGACGGGGATGACGATGGCTTTTTGCATCGGGATAATGCTTGAGCCGACGGCGTGCGGGTCGGTTCCGGAAATTATCAACGTGATAACGAAACCGAGAATGCCCGACCATTGGACGATCTCGCCACAAATCTTACTACCTTTTAGAGTAGTGTTTACGGTTCTCGCTCCAGCGACGTTCAGGGGCTCATTCATATTCTTATAGGCCGTAGCAGTCGCACGAACATTCGTATAGGTTCCGATACTCATGCCGACGACAACGGCGATGGTCGTGCAGACCATACCGATAAGAAAGAACAAACCGGCGTATCTCTCGATGATTAGACAGACAATGAACGCGATAATGCAAGAAACTGGCACGATGCGCTTGTATGCTGTCTTCTCGAAAGTTTCCGCTCCGCTACGGATACGTCTAGCGAGGTGGGACATCTCGGCAGTCCCCTCGTCCATCGCTTTCACGACGCGATAACTACGAATGAGGTAGATCGCGACGAGAAAAAGAATTGCGAGGGTTATGCGGTAGACATTAGCCAACATAGAGTTCACTCCTTTTCTAATATGTTAAGGTACAACTAAGCTTAGGGCTCCAGCCCAGGAAAAAGTGGGCTTTGCCCACGCTATTTTACGTACCCTCCTCGTACGTACGGAATAATAATACCACTTTTTAGGTTATTTTGCAATGCTGTTGACGAGGGAGTAGATTGGGAGGAGAGTACCGCCGAGAACGACGCCGATGATGCCGGCCATGGCGACCATGAGAATTGGCTCAATCATGGTTGAGATGGAATTAATTTGTTCATCAAGTTCGTTTTCGTATACACCTGCTGCTTTGCCGAGCATTTCGTCGATTTTACCAGATTCCTCGCCGATACTCGCCATTTGGGGGACAAGTGGAAGCATATAATTACGGTCTTTAATGGCTTCGGAAAGAGGTTTGCCACCTTTAATAACTTCGAGAGATTTATTATATTCTTCTTCGACTACGGAATTGCTAACGGCTTCGATGGCAATTTTAATAGAGTCGAGCATCGGGACGCCGGTTGCGAGCATCATCTCGGAGGTACGAGCAAACCGCGAGACATATAGTTTGCGAAAAAGTCCGCCAAAAATCGGGACGTGGATTTTGAAGGAGTCTTTAACCTTGCGGCCAGAAGGAGTACGCTTAACATAGAGATAGATAGCGGTAATCAGAGCAATCAAAACACCACCGACTGCCCACCAGAAATTTGCGAAAAAGTCGGTCATATCAACAAGAAATTGGGAAAGAGCAGGGAGATCTTCGCCAAGGTCGCGGTAGAGATTTTTAACTTGCGGGACGACAGCAATCATCATAAAAGCGAGAACGGCAATAATAACAACGAGGATAATCGCCGGGTAAACGAGGGCGCCTTTAATCTTGCTCATCATGGCGGCGTCTTTTTCTTCCTGGTCGGCGAGGCGCTTCAAGGCTAAATCCAAGGTACCGGACATTTCGCCGGCGCGGATGAGCGCAAGATAAACGCCATTAAAAACATTGGAATGCGCAGAGAAAGATTCGTAGAGACTCTTACCAGCTTCGACGCTAGTTAGGATTTCTTCGATAATGGCCTTCATTCCTTTAGCTTGGGTCTGGCCAGCGACAGTACGAAGCGAAGTTGCGAGCGGAAGACCGGCACCGATAAGGGTCGAAAGTTGACGGGTGAACATAATGCGGTCTTTATTCGTGACGCGATTCCCTCGCCCAAAAAGACCAGCACCTTCTTCAGTGATAGATTCGGGAATATAACCTTGATCAATCAAAAGTCGTCCGGCAGTGCGTTCGTTTTCAGCCTGAATGCTACCCTTTAGAATTTTACCAGATTCTTTGTCTTTGGCCTTATAGTTAAATCTTTTCATTTTAACCTCTTACCAACCTGTCTAATTCAGTGATGTCGACAGCATATTCCCGCGCGGAGTCATAGGTAATCACGCCGGTTTGGACAAGCTTCGCTAAGGTGCGATCCATGGTCTGCATGCCTTGGTCGGCACCAGTCTGGATGGCGGTGTCGATTTGGTGGGTTTTACCGTCGCGAATTAGAGAGCGGATAGCAGAGTTTGCGACCATAATTTCGGCGGCAACAACACGACCACCACCGATAGCGGGGACTAGACGTTGCGCGCAGATGGCCATAAGCATATTAGCAAGCTGAGTACGGACTTGAGGCTGCTGGTGTGATGGGAAAACGTCGACCATGCGGTCGATAGACTGAGCAGCGGAATTAGTATGAAGCGTAGCGAAGACAAGGTGACCAGTTTCGGCGATAGTAATAGCGGCCTGGATAGTTTCGAGGTCACGCATCTCGCCGATAAGGACTACATCGGGGTCTTCACGGAGAGCGGAGCGAAGCGCCGCGGCGAAAGAGAAAGTATCATAATGGACTTCGCGCTGGGCGATGACACTACGATTCGACTTATGGGTAAATTCGATTGGATCCTCAATAGTAATAATGTGGGTGGATTTTTCGCGGTTGATTTTATCGACGAGGGCAGCAAGAGTAGTAGACTTACCCGAGCCGGTTGGACCAGTGACAAGAACGAGACCGCGTGGGAAGTCGGCGAAAGTTTCGACGATAGCTGGCATACCAAGATCATTGATGGAAAGAATTTTACTCGGAATTAAGCGAAAAGCAGCGGCAAGTTTGCCACGCTCATGAAAAGCATTAACACGGAAACGGGCGATATCGCCGAAGGCGAAGGAGTAGTCGAATTCTTTGTCTTTGATTAAGATTTTTTGCTGCTCATCATCAAGAGTAGCAAAAATTAGATTACGAATAAGGTTGTCATCGAGAGCTGGCAGATTACTAAGCGGAGTTAAGGCTCCGTCAATACGAAGGACAGGCGGAAGTCCGACTTGGAGGTGTAAATCAGAAGCATTACGACGGACGCATTCTTCGAGTAAGGTTTCGATCTTTGGTTGTGTCAATTGCCCACTATTTTCCATAACAATATTATACCACAAGCGTTATGATAAATCACTAGCCACGCGGTTGACCTCCTCCATTGATGTTAATCCTGATAAGACTTTAAGCATGCCGTCTTGGCGCATAGTGACAGTTCCCTTTGATTTTGCGAGACGCATAATTTCGTTGGCGGTAGAATGGGAAATAATTAACTTCTGTATATCTTCGTCGACGGTAATAGTCTCGTAAAGACCGGCGCGACCAGAATAGCCGCCAGGAGTTTCTTTGGAATTCATGCCTCTTGCGAGCATGTAGTGATCTTCGCTTCTGACCGGGAGACCGGGATAGCCGAGATCTTCGGATACTTTCGCGACATCTTCTTTTTCTTTGGGCAAGAGATTGCCAATGATTTCGTTGATCCCTTTGGTTTCGATTTCGGAAGATTTATACATTTCACGCTTTTCGGTTAAACGACGAACGAGGCGCTGGCCGATAACGACGTTTAGGGTTGAAGCTAAAAGGAACGGCTCGATGCCCATATCGAGAAGACGCGGGAGAATACCGGCGGCGGAATTGGTGTGGAGCGTACTAAAAACGAGATGACCGGTAAGGGCGGCTTGGACGGCGAGACCGGCAGTTTCGGAGTCACGAATTTCCCCGACCATGACGACGTCGGGGTCTTGACGAAGGATTGAACGGAGACCGGAAGCGAAAGTTAGACCGGCGTCGACGTTGACTTGAATTTGGTTGATGCCGTCCATTTTGTACTCGACTGGGTCTTCTAGGGTCACAATGTTGATTTCTTCAGATTTGATTCTTTGGATCAAGGCATAGAGAGTGGTAGACTTACCAGAACCAGTAGGACCGGAAGTTAGAATCATGCCGTTTGGTTTTTTGATTCCCTCTAGGACGTCACGAAGGGCGCGGCCGCTCATACCCATTTTTTCGATTTCCATACTGACACCTTTTTTGTCGAGAAGGCGAATAACGACTTGCTCGCCCCAGGTAACCGGAGAGATAGCGATACGAAGGTCGATTTCCTTGTCGTCGACTAGGACTGTAAATTGACCATCTTGAGGAATGCGGTGTTCATCGATTTTGAGGTTGGATAAAATTTTTACTCTCGAAACGAGCGCCGGAGCAACGGTTTTGGGAAGTTCCATGATCTTACGAAGAACACCGTCGATACGACAACGAATTATGAGGGAATCCTCGAGAGGCTCGATGTGGATATCGGAAGCTTTGGTCTTCGCGGCGTAGCTAAGAATCGTCGTGAGGGCTTTACTAATCGGCGAATCCTGAACGATGGTTTTGACGTTGGACTGGGAAGCTTCGGTTTCTTCGTTAGTTTGCTCGACTGCGTCTTTAACACCAGAAAAATCACCATGGGATTGCTCAAGGACTTCGCGAATGCCGCGTTCGCTAGCCATCCAGACACGAATTGGACGATTGACGAGATTGGAAAGGTAGTCGGTAGTTTGGACGTTGGTGGCGTCGAGCATGGCAACGTTTAAGATGCCATCTTTTTCGCCTAGCGGAACTGCCATGACACGCGAGGAGGCCTCAGCAGGAATCGTGAGGAGAACGTCTTGGTCGATAGTAATATTCTTTAGCTCAACATAGGGCACGCCAATAATAGCGGCGGTAGCGTGAGCGACCATGTCATCGCTAATGATTTTGCGTTTGGTCAGTTCGGCGAGGACTGGTTTGCCGGCGCGCTCGGCGTCAGCTTTAATTGTAAAAACAACATTAGAATCAGCCAAGCCTTCATTCAAAAGAAGGCTGATAATTCTCTCTTCAGCTTCTTTGGTCAGAAGAGCCACTAGAAGTCCTCCTCGACCTCGTTTTCGTTTTCAGTTTCGGAATTGTCGATTGGGGTCTCGGTATTATCGCCATTTTCGGATTCGTCGCTGTTTTCGGAATTATTCTGCTCGGTTTCGTTTGATGTATTCTCTTCGACTGGAAAGTCTTCGTTTTTAGACTCGTCTAGGCAAACGCCGGTAGTTTCATCGTATTCGTCACATTCGCCAACATAGACTTCGACGGTCGGGTTGACGGCACGGAAGTTGAAAATATCAGCGTTTGGCTCCGTTAAATTAACGGTTAGATTCGGGTCAACGGAGCTAATAGAAACATCTTCGATTTCGCCAAAGAGCAAACCTACGAGAAAATAGGAAGCAACGACGCCAATGACAGCAGTTATAATTGCAGTGGCTAAGTCATTTTTCATTTTTTGCCCTCCTCGGCTTTAATAGTTGTGGTGATCTCGTTCAAGGTACTCTCATCCATATAATAGGCGGTGGCTTGGGCTTGGAGGTTAAGACCACCGGAGCTCCACTCGATAGTGGCGCGATCGATATTGAATTCACGAATAGAGTGTTCGATATTGTTTAGGATTCGGAGAGTCGTTTCGGAGCCGGCGTTTTCAACGGAAAGGCGGACGGAGAGAGCATTCATGCCCGTGCCGAAGGAAGCGGATGAAGTCGAACCGCTAGGACTTAAAGAATCAGGCTGCCAGTTGGAGATGTTAAAAATTTTGTTCAAGCTAGCGAGAAGGGCTTCCTCGTTTTTAAAGGCGGGGAGAGCATCGGGGATGACACGAAGAGCCGAACAGCTTTTAATTAGACTACTGGCCGTACGACGTTCTTCGCTACTTTTAGCATCGTCGTAACGCTTATTTAGTTCTTCATAGGTATAATCTTTACCGGTTGCCTGATTGACGCAACTACGGGCGTTGATAGTCGAAACGGAGCTGAGAGCGGAATTCGAAGCTACATCTTCTAGAATGTTCGCGCGGAGAGTGCCCGGGATATCATCAACATCTATTTCATCTGGATTGCAATTCTTTAATTCCTCGTCTGAGTAAACTTCGCCTTTAGGACTTTTACAAATCCCGGTCTGTTTAATAGCGTTCGAGTAAGCGACGATAGATTGGTCTTCGGCTGAAATGACCTTTGCGTTGAAGGAAATCTGTTTAATCATGTGCATACCGAAAGAGAGAGCTGCACCAAGAAAGATTGAAGCGCCAAGGACCGCTAGAATCATGATTTGCTGAGCTTCGGAGATTTTAGCGCGTTTTTCGACTGCTACTTCTTTGGCCATTTTAGTTTCCTCCTTTGCAGGCAGTATCACCTTCTACGCAATCTGTGGCACGGGCGCCGAACATAGCTTGGATTTGAGTATACGAATCAGTTACGTTATAACGACCTTCTGGCCCAATTGCCAACATATGCTTATTATTAAATTTGTACACTTCGGGATTTAATGTAATTTTGGCGGAAAAGCGGAGAACAAGCTCTTCGTTGGCGCTTTTGCCATTGGAAGAATCAGTAATATTAATACCATCAATACCGCCAGGTACAAGAAGACAGGCGAGGTTGGACGATTCCCATTTTAGAGTTCCGCTATCGTCTTTAGTGGCAAAATAGGTTGTACATTTGCTTTCAAAATGAGGGATACCAGAGATTGAGCCGTTTTCGGTAAGATACTTGGCATTATACCAATCGGAGTACTGAGGCGTGCGCCAGATACGAACGACCTGTTGACCTTGGTAGTCCTCAAAGGAATAGCTACCGTCGGTAGTTTTTGAGTTCTCTGATTCTTTAAGAGTTTCTGTGGAGGTAGACGGATTGCAACCATCAATATTGATAGTCCAAAAGGCATACATGCCTCGCCCTGGTTCAGTAAAAGTAGCGCCATCGAGACCGGACTCAACTATACAATAGGCAGGAATTTCATTGCCGTCTTTATCAACGTAACGTCCGTAATCGTAGCGCATATACTGCATACTCTTTTTGAAGGAATCTAATACATTGTAATCAATATATGGTTCACTACCGGCATTGGCCTGGGCATCAAAAGTGAAAGAAGGTTCTTGATCGGATAAGTTGACACTTAGCTCGGAAATCGTGATTGTGTCGGCGCCTTTTGGAAGCAGAGCAGTTAAGATTCCAAAGGTGCGGGAGAGAACTTTTTTGTTGTCGGCGATGTTCTGAATATTACCAAGTTGGTCTTTAATGGTGAGGAAGTCGGTCAGGTCGGAATAGGTTTTTACTTTTGCCGAAAGAGCTTCGACGGTAGATTTTTTGCCGTCAACTGCGAGTTGTTGGCCACCAACAACGGCACCTAAAATAGCAACTATACCAACGCTAGCTGCGGCTACGATGATACAAAGAAACAGAATAAAATTGCGGAGCTTAAGTGTCTTTATCATCTCACCCTTGATATCGGGAACAAGGTTTATTTCGCGGGCCATTAGTCATTACTCCTTTCCGCTAAGCCGATTGCAACAGCAAATTCATTAGCCACAGGACTCAGAGCGCGCCTTTGGTCTTCTTTTAGCCTGACGGCTTGCCATGGATTGCCCTTCATGGTAGATATACCAGTCTTTGCTTCGATATATTCGGGGAAAAGTGGAATCATACTCGCAAAGCCTGATAAAACAATACCACCGACTTTGCCATTGATGTACTTTGTTTGGAAGAAACGGACAGATTTTGCGAGCTCGGAAGCATAGTTGTCGAGCGGACCGTTGAGGACCTTGAAGACTTGGCCTTCGACTTTGTCTTGGGAGAGACCGAATTTTAAGATAAATTGCCGGGCCTGATCTTCGCGGACATTCATACTGGCGGCGACTGAATGGACTAGGACGTCGAAACCGCCCGGGATGGAACGGACTAGGCGGGGGTGGTTCTTAAAAACGATCACGAGGTCGGTCGATTTTTCGCCAAAATCTACTACCATGGTGGCGTCAATAGCGCCAGGGATACTTAGGCTTCTCGCCATGGCGAGAGGCTCAGGTTCCATGGCGATAATGTTTAGCCCAGTTTTTTCGACAACTTCCATGGCTGATTCGGCATAATCTTTAGCCACTGAAGAAACAATGACTTCGGTTAGTTGAGAATCGTTCGGACTAGGACCTAATATAATATAGTCGGCCTTAGCGTCGCTAATCGACATCGGGACGTATTTATCGAGTTCATATTTAAAGGATTTTCTAAGCTCTTTTTCGGGAAGGGTTGCTGTTTCGACAATCGAAGTAAAAGTCTTTCCCGCCGGGAGACCAAGTGCAACGTTTTTAGTCTTGATGCCGGCTTGGTTTACAGCACCCATAATCGCCTCGCCGAGACGTTTTTTGCCGAGTTCGGAAGAATCCTGGATTAATTTTTGGTCGATGGGGACATAGGCATATTTTTGGAGAGTCCAACCGTGTTGGCTAGTACCAGAAAGTTGCACGATTCGCATCGAGTTCGTCCCGATATCTAGGGAGAAGAAGTCGCCCACGCCATGCAATAAGTTCATACTTTTAATTATAAGCACTTTCGTAAAAAAATGCAAGAGAAAATGACTGATAAACCTAACAAAATAACCTAATTTGTCAACTAAACTAAACTACTATTTTCTCAGCGGTAAAATTACGCCAAGATAAAAATTACAACATTCGTCGGTTCTCGAACTGGAACCTTCCAGTTCTCGAACCGGAAAAGTTGTAATTTTTATATGGGTAATTTTACATGCTTCGAAAATAGTAGCTTAGTTTAGTTTCAACTATTTTTCTTTTACCAGTTTTAGCCAGTAGAATCTTTCTTTGTTGCCATGTTTACCCTGTAGGGAGTTGTCGCGTTTTTTGATAATTATGAAGCCATTTTTTCTAAGCCAGGTTTCGAAATTTTTGATAATGTCGCGACGGATGGATTCGTTTTTGACGATGCCTTTATTAAGTTGGTCGGGCCTAGCCTCAAATTGAGGCTTCAACATGACAAGAAAGTCCGTATTGCTACGAGCTAGGTTTATTTTAGCATACTTTAAGATTTTTGTCAAGGATAAGAACGATACATCTGCCAAAATAATATCTGTTTTTGTGACAACATCGAAAATGTCAGTTTTTTCGTGGAGGTCGATACGGGGGTCGAACCTTAAGGGTTTTTCCATTTGGTTGGTTCCCTTTTCGACGGCGATGACTTTTTTCGCGCCTTTTTCTAAGGCAAACTTCGTAAAACCGCCGGTAGAGGAACCGATGTCTAAAACTACTTTATTTCTGAAATCGAAATTAAAAGCTTTATTGGCATCTTGTATTTTAGTATAGCCACGTATTGGTACTTCAGCGGGGGTCCTGCCGGGCTTTCCTCCCCCAAAATTTTTACTTCGTAAAACATTTTGGGGGTCCCCCTCCAAGCCCGTCACCCTCCTTGCTGTGTGCGACAGAATATCAACTCTAGAGACTCCTCTAAGTACCATTCTTGCCATCCCTTACGCCCGTCCGTGTTGATCTATTTTTTTCTTTCGCGGTAGGCATAGGTTTCTGTGTCGACGGAGATGACGTCGCCTTGTTTGATGAAGGCCGGGACTTTAATGACGACGCCGGTCTCGAGGGTCGCATCTTTCATGACTGAAGTCGAAGTGTCACCTTTGACAGCGGTTTCGGTGTAAGTAACTTCGAGCCACAGGTTTTTTGGAAGTTGTAGGTTAATCGGCGTACCGTTGTAGAATTGAATTTCCATTTCGTCGCCGTCTTTCATGAAATCCTTGGAGTCACCGACCATATCAGCGGCGAGCTCGTATTGCTCGAAAGTCTCTGGGTCCATGAAGTAGAACTTCGCGTCGTCCTTATAAAGATACTGAACCTTTTTCGTCGTAACCTCAGCGGGCTCGATTTTTTCTTGGCCCTTAAAGGTCTTGGGGAGGAGGGCGCCGGTAATCAAGTTTTTAACCTTGACGTTGACGATAGAGCCGCCACGACCCATGACTTTTTGGGAGTATTCTACCACCTTATACGGTTGACCGTCTAAAGTGATAAGGGTGTTTTTCTTTAGATCTGTTGGTCCGTACATTTTTCTCCTTATTTAGTTACAAATGGTAATAGAGCGATGTGGCGCGCGCGCTTAACGGCGACAGCGAGCTGGCGTTGTTGCTTAGCGCTAAGACCGGTTTTAGAAATCGGCTCGATGCGACCGTAGCTATCGAGATAACGGCCGAGCGTCTTAGGATCGCGATAATCGAAATATAGATTCGGATCATTCTTATATTTTTTCATAATTTCTCCTTCGTTTTTTATCCTTAGAATGGCACTTCGTCCATGTTAATTTCTTCGGGGATATCGTCAGGAATGTCGCTAGACGATGCACTCGAAGAGGTAGAGCTTCCGCCACCGAAGTTCGACGAGTAGGAAGAAGAGCTTCCTCCGCCGTCGCGGTTTGCGGAACCGATAAAGTTGAAATCTTCGACGACAATTTCAACACGGGAGCGTTTGCCGCCACCGTTTTTATCTTCCCAGCTACGTTGGTCGAGACGACCGGAGACGAGAACGCCGGAACCCTTTTTAGCGTATTGGCTAATCATCTCGGCGAGACGGCCCCAAGCGGAGCAATCGAGATAGGAAACGTCTTCCTTTTGCTCGCCGTTGGAATCTTTGTAAACCCTATTAACGGCGACTGAGAAGCTACAGACGCTGGCACCGTTAGGGGTAGTCCTTAGCTCTGGGTCGCGAGTTAGGTTACCGGTAATGATTGCTTTTGAAAATCCGCGCATGATTATTCTCCTTTTTCTTCGTCGGTTTTAGTAGTAGCCTTTGCGTTACGGCGAGCTTCAAGCTTCGCTTTCCTTGGGTCGACTTTAACTAAAATATAGCGTAAGATTTCGTCGGTGATATTAAATACGTCAGAAATCTTTTTCGGAGCTTCAGGCGAAAGCTCGAGGTCGATATAGTAGTAGACCGCGAAAGTCTGACCCTTCAGGGTATAAGCTGTACGCTTTTTACCGTCGTTTAGTTCGTTAGTAATTTTTGCACCGGCTTGGTCAAGAATCTTCTTAACTTTAGCGATGGCTGGGTCGAGATTCATCTCGAGGTCGGGATGAAAGAGGACCGTCAATTCGTAGTTTTTCATAAAACTCCTTTGGTTAAAGCAAACACAGAACGTCTTGTTTGCTGAGCTAATAATATGGATTAATTATATCATAAGGTGAAAAAAAAGAAAAGAGGACAAGGCTTGATTATGTTTCCGTTTATGCTATACTTGAAGTAATAAAGGTCAATTGCAAAAAGGCTATACTTGGGTGGATAACAACCAAAATTAAATAATAATGGGAGAAAACTTTGTGAGTAATATTCTTAGAGTTATTATTTCAGATGCGTCTTCAAATGAAGGTAACGCTACCGGTGAAATAACTACTACTGCTCCTGAAACAGGAAGTTTTACGGGTGAAAAAAATAATTTAACCAGCGGACAAGCCTCGTTAAATGGTTTTTTCATCGCAATAGCTATAATAATTTTCGCTTTTGTTTTGGGAATTGGCGTAATATTATCTAGGAGAGCAAAAATCCATAGGTTAAGAAAGACAGAAGTAAATAATATTAACCATTTTAAAATTAACGCCAGAATAAAAAAAGCAGGTTTATATGGTTTGGCTTTTATAGTTTTATTTGGCACTTTGGGGCTATTGTTTAGTTGGTTAGTGCGGATACAAAAAGAAGCTCGGGCGACTGGACTTTCAATTGTGACAGAAGACACAACCATCATGATAGAAAGGGACGGAGGTCCGGTTTTTGCAACAGCGAGTTCGACTATTACTTTTAACGAAGCAACAGATTATGGATTTGTACTGAGAGTCTCAGCTTTGGGTGATAATAGTCTAAAGTTAGTCGGAGGGACGAAAAAAATTGAGTCATTAGAAGAAGTGAAGTTTGCTGGCGAAGGCAAAACTCTTTCTCCAAATACCTACGGGTTGCTTGCTGATTGGGAAAACTATGTTTACATTGCGGGTTATAAGATGGAATACGATCAACCAATTTGGGGTGGCATACCGGTGCGGAGTGAAGAAAACTCAGGGCATCTAATTCGCAACTATTCGTCCTCTACGCAGATTGGGGATACGGAAACGATTGATTTTGGGATATATGTAGATGAGACGATTCCAGCGGGAACTTATGAGGTAGAGATTGAATATGTGGCAACAAAGCATGTTAGAAAAAGTTTAGAGGATGCCTATAGGGAAGCTGGAAAGGTTAAATATAATAACTATTACGCGATGCAGGATATGGACAGAAAGATCTGTAGTGCAGTTGAAGAAGAAGAGTCCAAGCTTCAAGTAATAGACAAGCGAGACGACAAAATCTATACAATTGCAAAACTGAAAGACGGGGAATGTTGGATGACGCAGAATATGGACTTGGCGGGTGGAACGGAACTATATAGCGACGATTCTAATGTACCTGACGGCTATACGAGAGCGGACGGAGTGCCTTACTATACTTTGCCGACGTCAAGCGAGATAGGGTTTAACGATAATGCGGGAGCTTATGTCTACAATACACCCGATGAATCAGAGGATAAAACAGATTGCGGACAAGGTCATCCCTGTTATTCTTATTATTCGTGGCTAGCTGCCACGGCGGGAGGGGAGACTATCGAAAGTCCATTTGAGGGGAGTAGACATAAAATTGCGACCTCTAGTGTCTGCCCAAAAAATTGGAAACTACCTACTGGGGCCGGTTATAATAGTAGTTTTGCGCCAGACCCTTATGAAGAACAAAGAGCTAGCAATCTCTACAAAATTGTGATGGCGTATTATGGTGTATATAATTTTAGCACTTACGCGGGTCCGGGTTCAATGGCCAACTTCGTCAATAGTGGAATTTTTGCGTATAATACTTTTTACGATGATGAAACTAGTTATGCATCGTCTTCTTTAACTGATTCGGGCAGTCAATCTGTTGCATTACAAATAAAAAGAGGATATACTACTTATTCTTACTTCGCTCCACTTCCATATGGATTATCGGTGCGTTGCGTAGTAGCGAATTAGAAACGTTTTGCAAACAAAAAAGTAGCATAACGCCACTTTTTTGTTTACTGCGTTGGTGATTGTTTTACTGTATGTAGGTATTTATTTTTTACAAATTACTTAATTGGTCAAACTCGTCCATCGAGGTGATTAAGAGGTCGCGGGGTTTGTTGCCGTTTTGGGGGCCGATGACGCCGATTTCTTCGAACCAAATCGCGAGACCGGAGACGAAGCCGTGGCCCTTGCCGAGGTAGGTTTGTAACATCGCGGTACTGAATTTACCTTTGCTGAGGCTGATTTCGACAGCCTTTCTTACGACCGGGTCGTTCGGGTCGTAGCGACGACCGAGATCGCCGATGGAACCACCGTCAGCCGGGCCCATG
Organism: Candidatus Saccharimonadota bacterium; assembly: GCA_017404335.1. Classification (GTDB taxonomy): domain Bacteria; phylum Patescibacteriota; class Saccharimonadia; order Saccharimonadales; family Saccharimonadaceae; genus Nanosyncoccus. The sequence continues at coordinate 87,714 of JAFRCN010000006.1, forward strand.
CCTTTAATCGCGACAGTTTGGGCGACAACTTCGGAGTTGTACTCCGGCGGACGCTGGGCGCGGAGGAAGTCGGTAACTTTATTAATATCATCATCAGAGGCCCAGGCGCCCTGGATGCGACGGGGTTTACCCATCATTTCAGTAGTAAGTAGGAGCATATCACCTTTACCGAGTAGCTTCTCGGCGCCACCTTGGTCGAGCATGATACGAGAGTCCATTTGGGAGCCGACGGCGAAGGCGATACGGCCTGGGATATTGGCTTTAATGAGACCGGTAATGACCTTAACTTCTGGACGCTGAGTCGCTAATACTAGATGGATACCGGCGGCGCGACCCTTTTGGGCGATACGGACGATAAGCATTTCGAGGTCTTTGCCTGCCATCATCATGAGGTCGGCCATCTCGTCGATAATTACGACGATGTAAGGCATTTTACCCTCTTTTTCGGGGTTTTCTTCGGAAGATTTAGCCATTTTGGCGTTGTAGTCGGCGATGTTTTTGACTTTTTCTTCCGCCATTAGGGTATAACGGCGTTCCATTTCGCCGACTGCCCATTTCATCGCGGAGAGGGCCTTTTCCGTGCTAGTAATAATCGGGGTGAGAAGATGGGGGATGTCTTGGTATTGGGCCATTTCGACCTGCTTTGGGTCGACGATAATGAGCTTCATGTCGCTCGGGGAGTTGCGGTAAAGGAGCGAGGTAATTAAGGTATTCGTCATGACGGACTTACCGGAACCGGTAGTACCGGCGATCAAGAGATGAGGCATTTTCGCGAGATTTGCGACGACAGATTTACCGGAAATATCCTTACCGACGGCAAAGGTGAGCGGGTCGGTGTTTTTCTTCCAATCCTGACTTTCGAGGACACCGCGAAGACGAACATCGGCGGAGCGAGCATTTGGGATTTCGACGCCAACAGAGCGGGTGCCAGGAATCGGGGCTTCGATACGAATCTTATCAACAGCGAGATTTAGAGCGAGCTCTTTGTCGCGGGCGAGGATTTTAGAGAGATTGACGCCGGCCGGGGGCTTCATGGTGTATTGCGTGACGCGAGGACCGACGTTGGCGCCTTCCATTTCGACGTCGATGCCGAACTCGGCGAGAGTAGATTTAATAATATAGGCGTTTTGTTGGATATTGCCGGCGTCGGCAGGAGATTGCTTCTTTTCGAGAAGGTCGGTGGTCGGCTTCTTCCAATCGGGGTCGGAGACGGCGACGAGGGCCTTTTCTTCTTTGACTGGTTCAGGAGCTTTGTCGGGGGTACCGTTGAGGTGTTTCCCTTTTGCGGGCTCGGGGGCGGAATCGGAAGTAGCAAGACCGGAGTTGACTTTGATTTCGAGCTGACCAAATTTTTTGTTCTTTTTGTCGGAAGCGGAATCACCTTCGGCGGATTTTTTGGGTCCGTTTTTGACGATGTTTTTAGTGCCTTTGAAGAGAGTTAGAGGAGAAAGCTGGAGAATAAAGAGAGCAGTTACAAAAATCAGCACAATATATATAAATATCACGAGAGCTTGGTCGAGGAGATTGAGGAAGAGGCCGTTAAGCCAGTGCCCTACTAGGCCGCCGGATTTCCAGATTTCGGCGATACCGGAAAGCCAGAGGAGCATGAGGACGCTCGCGAAGTAGACGGGGATAGCGACGCGGTTATTCTCGGAACGGAAAATTTTGACGGCGAGATAGACCAAGAGAAGCGGGACGAAATAGGTCGCGAAACCGATACCGGAATAGACGATTTTGTGGACTTCGTTTAGAACGGTGCCACCATGACCGAACCAGGTCATGACAAAAAAGAGGGCTAAGGCAATCATGAGAACAGCGACGATTTGGCGCCAAAAACCGCCGGGGAGCTCGTGCTCGACAGGGGCTTCTTTTTTTCTGGTCGATTTACGGGTCGTTTTTCTTTTTTTAGTAGCCATAAGATTATTGTAGCATATTTTGATTTTTCGGGGAAGTGTGGTAGAATCTAGATAGATTAGGCTGTCGCCAAGTGGTAAGTCAACGGGTTTTGGTCCCGTCATTCGTAGGTTCGAATCCTACCAGCCTAGCCATTTTTGTTGCACAAAAAATAGCCGGGGGACCCGACTATTTGGTCATTTAGTAGTTGCGGGAGTTCAGACGCTTTTTCAGCTTGGCGTCGGTTCGCTTTTTCCTAAGATGACGAACGAAACTCGGTACGGGAAGCGTGCGCTTCAGGGCAAAGACTGCGCCGATGAGGGCGAAAGTTGCGCAAAACGCAAACGTAATCGCCAACCAAGACGGACCGGCCAGGATGATGACACCGGTCGCTGCGGCCGGAACCGCAATCGGAACTTGACTATACATCTGTTTCCCTCCTTTCACCAGTTTTTCTTGGCTCTTCTTAGAACATCAGAAAAAGCCAATAAATGGACAACTTGTAAAGAAATGTCGTAAAACATTTCTACTACAAGAGTGCCAGCGAGAAGAGCTTGAAGCGGACCGCGACGGCTGACCGTCACACAGCGCTCCACTACGTAGATTAGAGTTACGACAAGCCAAAGTAGCTTTAAATGAAAGCTATTTGTCGCGAGGGCGTAAACTAGCGTGAAAAGATAGATTAGGGTCGCTATGATGCCGAGAAATCCCCAAACTTGGAGACCCCAATACTTCGCTGTGACCTTCGTGAAGCCGTATTGGAGATTATTCTCAATAGCGCCGCGCTTCCAGCGCCGACGCTGATGCCAAAGCTGGCGCCAAGTCGGCATGACTTCGGTAGAGAGACTACAACTCACCGGAGCGATAATCATATGGCCAAGATGAAGAAGAGCGAAGGTTAATTCGTTGTCTTCGGTTAGGGCACCGGTGTCGTAGACATGGGCCTCGCCGTCGATACAATTAATCTTGCCTTCTCTTCTTTTTTCGACCACTTCTTTTAGCGGGCCGACTAGAAAAACCGTTGCGGTGCCGGTAAGGACCAGGGTTTTTCCGTCCTTTCGCTCGATATCTCGCTCGTAGCGAGCGTATTCGTTTCTCTGGAACATGCCGACGATGCCACCGCCGGGTTTGCCCCGGAAGACTCCGCCACAGGCGGAATAGCCTTGTTCGATTTTTTCTATCGCATTTTCCAAGAAGTTTTGATCGAGGGTACTGTCGGCATCCATGACTAGGATTAAGTCCGAGTCGGGAAGTTCGAATAAGTTCTGATCGAGCCATTGGTTGAGACCGCCGGCCTTCTTTTTCTTATTGTTTGCCGTCTCGAAAAGCTTAACCTCTGGAAATTCCCCGGCGACTTTCGCTGTGTTGTCGGTACAGTTGTCGAGAATAACCGTAATCTCATCGGGTAGTCGAGTTTGGCTCATTAGAGACTCAAGAGTCTCTTTAATCTGCGCTTCCTCGTTGTGTGCTGGAATCAGCACGTAGAGTTTCCTGTGAACGAACAAGACATCCCCTCCTTTATGCCATTTTCACAGACCTTGTTATTATTATATCACAAAAGTAAAAGCCCCGCAAGGGGGCTTAGGATTTGAAGGATTCTAAATTGGCTACTACGACGATATTGTGTTTCGCGGCTCTTCGGTTGTACTTTTCTTTGGTCCAGCAACTGACTAGAAGTAAGCGTCCTTCCCTGTTTAAGGTAACTCTTTCGTCTTCGAGAAAAGCGGACTTTTCGAGAATGAAAACTTCTTCGACTTTATAGTCGAAATCGCCGATATCGGTGACGATAGTGATGGCGTCGCCTGGCTCCATGAGCTTTAGGTCGTCGAAAACAACTTTGCGGCTAAGGTTATTTGAGGCGTGACCAAAAAGGTAGGTCGTGAGGTTTTCGCTGTTTTGCGGCGTCGAACTAGGACAGCCGCCACCGGTCCACCAGATTACATCCCACCAAGAACTAGGGTTGATGATGTCGTTGTCGTCACAGGGGTCGATAGGTTGGTCGATACTTAGCGAATCGATAACTATTCTCTCTGGTATACAGAGAGGGAGCGCGCCTAGGAATGACGGGAGTTCGTCGGCGGATGAAGGTTGGGCGGTAAGCGAGAGGAGTAGTGAAACAAGAAGCAAGAGTAAAATATGCTTTTTCAACTCGGAACCCTCCTTTTAAGATACGATGACCTTTTTATTATTATAACATATATCTAGAAATGTGGGAAGGCTTGATTAGCTATTTTAATTTGCAAGGGTGAAGGACCTACCCGAAGGCGGAGTAGCAGTCACCGAAGTAGTGTTGCCGTAAAGATTGGAAGCGGTATTGGGGATAGGACCGGTAGCGGTACCATTGTTGGTTTTAGAGATGGTGATGGACCAGGTGGTGGCATTGTAGCCGGTAGAGGAGAACATACTAGACATATTTGTTACGTTAGAAGTATCCCAAGAGGAGAGGTCTAGAGTGAAAGTGGTGGCATTGTAGCCGGTAGAGAGGAACATACTAGACATATTTGTTACGTTAGAAGTATCCCAAGAGGAGAGGTCTAGAGTGAAGGTGGTGGCATTGTAGCCGGTAGATAAGAACATGCCATACATAGTACTTACTTTAATCGTACGCCAAGTAGAAATGGTAGATAGGTCGGATAGGACGAACATCCCGCGGAAGAGATCGTTGGAATTATTATTCATAAATATATTTGTAGCTTCGGAATAATAATAGATAGTAGTACTTTCCGAATTATACCAAGCATAGATTGGAATTGATGAAGAACTATGAGAGATAGTGTTTGCCGCATTAGGATTAAAACCGTCTGGTAAAGTATCGGAACGGATGAGAGCGGTAATGGCATTATCCTGAGTCGTATACGAAGCGGAATTGTTACCAGCTAGACGTTTTAATTTTTGGTTTACAGTAGAACCAGCGCTTAGATAAGCCCCCTCTGCCCAAACTGCATAGAGAGTAATAGTATCACCAGTAGTAGTGAGGTTAGTAACCTGTTGGCTATCGCTATAGAAGGTGCCGGTACCGTCAGCGCTGGTATTCCAACCGATGAAGATGTGGCCAGCAAGAGTAAAGGTATTGGTTTTAATAGTGGTAGCTACGTCTCGTACGACCGTTTGGTTGGTCATAGTGCCAGTGCCGCCATTAGCGTTAAAGGCTATATAATAGATTTCATCCCACTGGGCATAGAGGGTAACAATATCGCCATTTGAGACGATTGAGGATAATAGGGTGTTGGGGGTTACGGTCATACCACTACCGTCAGCACGAGTGTTCCATTCCCTAAACTGGCTACCAGCCGGAGCAGTAAATGCGTTGGAGTCAATAGAGATTGAGTTAATATCGCCAATCTGGACCGGCATTGTACCAGAACCGCCATTGGCATCATAATGAATAGTCGCTGTACCATTACTGGCGACACAACGGACGGATTCGCCATAGCGTTTGTAGTTGCCGAAATAATCGGCAATACCGTAGGCAGTTGAATAATAAGCATATGGAGAGTTAAAGTTGGTAGAAGTCCATAATCTAAGGATGTTAGTTTGAGAATTAAAGCTAGTACCATTCCTGTAACCTGCATAAATGAAGCTATATGGCGCGGCATTCATCTTGGCAAACGTAGTATTACCTGATGCCGTTCTTAGGTTATTGTATATAGCACTAGTTGGTAAGTCCCAACCTTTAGGACAGATGGAGGTAGTGATGTTTTGATTGGAACTACTATAAGCATCAGTAGAAGCAATAGCGGCAGCATAGCTATAATAGCCGCCATAAGTATTATCAGTAAGAATCTTGGGACTGATATAGGTATCATTATTGTTGGTAGTTTCAAAAGCTGTAGTAGAAGCTGGGGCTTTAAAGGTAGTACCGGATGGAAGGTCTGTATCGTAAGAGGTTAATAATGCATCGTTGGTACCACCATAGTTTAAGTTCTTAGTAAGCCAGAGATTACCATCGGCGAGTTTAGCCACGGTGTAAGATTGTCCGTCACGAGCATCGATGAGGTTATAAGTGCCAATAGTTGCATCGGCTATAGGAAGGCTAGCTTTCATACTGGGCTTTACGTCTTGAAGACATACTGCATCGGTAGTAGTATTGCCGGTACCGATAGTGGTAGCGGTAGGATTACAGCTATTATTAGTCCAGATGGCATAGAGAACGGCATTCTGATCTTTAGTCCTAAAAGTACCTCCAGGTTGGACTTCATTGCCTTTTTCATCCGTCCAGCCTGCGAAAGTGTAGCCGGAGCGGGTAGGAGTGGTGTTACTGATGGTGAATGTAACTAGACCGTTAGCAGAAATGGGCTCTGGTGAACTTGGAGCATTTGAGCCACCGTTGGCATTATAGGTAAGAGTATGGGTTTCTGGGTCAGAGGAGATGCACCTAATGCTGTAGCCATAGTTCTTAACCGTAGTGTTTGTGCCTGGTTTAACTGTATAATTATCTAGAGTTAGTTCATACGAATTGTTTACGTTTGACGCAGTGGACGACCAATAATTTCCGCTACCAGCATTACTAGACAACGAATAATCATAATAACCGGAGTAGAGGAAATTATTCGGGAAGTCTCTAAAGGCAGCTGAAGCGATTTTGCCGGCGATATTAGTAGTGTATGGTGTGTAATAAGACTGTCCTGCATTTGGCCAATCTTCATAGGCAGTCATTATTTCATTCATAATTTTATAACCTAGATTATAAAATTCACGAAAGGTAGACATGTCTCCAGTTACGTTTACGCCACTAGTATTGCCACTTGCATAGGCCATACCTCCTGTGGGCAAGTGCCAGCCAACAGGACAAAGTGAGGTTCCGGTGGTAGAGTTATTGTTGGTGCTGTTTGTGGCCAAGTTGGCTATAGCTGCATGCCAAGTGTAATAGTTGCCATATGAGTACATGGCACTACCGTTAGTAGTTGGATTGATGGCTCTATTAGTAGTATTGGTGTTATTATAACGGGGCATACGATTGGATGAATAGCTCGTACCGATATTTATGATGGCAGTTCCGCTTTGGGTCCCACTATAATATATACTATTCGGCGTAGTATTAAAAAAGCTACCAGACTCTGAATCAGCTAGACCAATAAAATTACCATAAGTTGAAGATTTGCCATAGCCTTGAGCTAGGAACTCATTGGTTAGAGACGGGTCGTTTTGGTTATTGCCTCTTGTAGCTTCAGCATCTAGCCTTAAATTTTCTATCATCCAACATTTACCATCAGCTAGTCTAGCGATGGCGTAGACGTCGTTGTCTCTTTGGTCAGTTAAGGCGGTGATGCTTCTTTTGGTAAGGTCTAGAGCGCCAGTCGTAGCGTCATAAGTGGCAGTATCTAAATCATTACAACCTGTCCAACCTTGTAAGTCGCCTTGACTCGGTATCCAAACAGCATAGAGCTCTACTATTCCGTCGTTGTCAGTATCATTATCTAGGAAGCCTTCTGGGATAGTGACGGATTCTTGGGGACCATAGACGATAGGATTATTAGTAGTATCGTTATCTATGAGTTTGGTCCCAGCATCGGGATCGGTGCTCCAACCAGCGAAGCCGTAACCATTTCTGCTAAAATTGGAGGCAATTAAGTTTACGGTGTCGCCTTCACGTACACCACTATGAACGGCCGCCATGGTACCTTCATCGGCATTGTTGCCATCATAGGTAATATCTACCATAGTGCAAGTAGGGTCCATGGTCAAATAGTAGACGATAGCACCGGGAACGCTGCTTTCTACTGGCATAGTATACGAACCAGGTTTGGCAATATTGGAAAGTTTAACGCCATAATAGACATCTAGGTTTTGGTTGGTAGCAGAAGTAGAGGAGGAAGACAAAACAGAAATCGTAGGGGAAAGACCAGTAAAACTACCAGAAATCGAGTTGCTGGCAGTACTGTAGCCCCACTCATTAGTACTGAGAGTATCGGTACCAGAGACGGGATTAATTACAACATTATTGCTACTGCTCGTGTTATTAGTATCACCATTTAGATACAAACTAGCACTGGAAGAAGAACTACTGATTCCTAGATTGTAGCCCGCCGTGCAAGTAGTAGAGATAGTGAGGGTGTCTTTTCCTACACCAGTAGTATCACTGGAAGGATTAGGCGCGAGATTTAAGACGATATCGCCAGAAGTTGAGAGACTGACAAAGTGAGCGTGAGTGGGAGTAGAATATAATAGAGCAAAAAAGCACAAAAATAGACCCGCAACGACAAAATTTGAGGTCTTTTTAAATAGTTTTGTTTGTGTATGACGTGTTTTTGTTGACATGTTGTCTCCGGTTTGTCTGATTTATAGTATAGCAATGTTAATTATAGCATAAGTTTTTTATAACACAAGGGATTGACTTTTTATTTATTGTATGATATAATTAATATATGGTCTGTTTTGGGTCTTGGGAGGGGGTGTTTTTATTTTGAGGCCGTAAGCGGACAGAACTTTACCAAAAAACTAGAAACAGGGGGTTATTCCATGAACAAAGTCAAAATGAATAACTTGAAACATCTCAACGGAAGGATTCTCTGGAGCATGATTAACGCCGGGGCGACGCCCGATGAGCTGTGCGCTCGGTTTCGCTGCACGGAGAACCAGCTGAATCAGAAGATTTTTGATATCTATGGAAGGAGGCAGGAGAGCACCCGTGGAGTTTGGAAGGCGTTCGAAAAGAACGCTGCTGCGAAAGCGACTCAGGAGAAGACTACCAAGGCGGCGGCGATTGTGGAACCGCCGAAGAAGACCGATGAGGTTAGCAAGGCTGAGTGGCTTGAGCAGGAGTTTGAGCGACTGAACAATGAGCTGGATGAGGTTGCCCAGGAGATTAGCAGTCAGGAAGCGAAATGGAATGACTGCAAAAAACGCGCCAGAGAGGCGATGCGAAAGATGGACGAGGCATGGTCGGATTACCGCTTGAAGAAGCAGAAATACGATGATTTGCTCGGCATCGCCGATCAGATGAAGAGCGAGTGGGATGCGTTGAATTTAAAACGGGCAGGACTCGGGTCAGAACTCGCCAAAGTTCAGGACGAACTCGACGAGCTGATGCGGATTTCGATTGGCATCGACGTCGAAGCGGACGAGATTATGATTCTCGACGGGGGCGAAGTCGCGTTCTCTGAAGAGGGCAAGGACGAAATCTTTGCGCAACTCGTACGCCGGTCGGATTGCCGGGAGTTCCAGGTGCGCGAGCTTCTCACCATCGCACGGGCGATGGCGATTCTCTACAACCTGGGGTCGACGTCGTTCGAAGTCGTCTTCTCCGATGATCGCTGGCAGCCGGTGTTCGAGGCCGCTTTTGCGTCGATTGAGATGCCGAAAGAAGCATGCGTGGTTTAGTTTCTATTTTCATTGGGTCGCCCAGACGGGTGGCCCTATTTTTTATGGGCGTTTTTTGGTATAATGTGAGAGTGAAAATTTTAGGGATTGAGACGAGTTGTGACGAGACGGCGGCTTCGGTGGTTCTAGACGGGGTTACGATTTTGTCGAACGTCGTGGTGTCGCAGATTGATATTTTTGCTGAGTATGGAGGAGTGATACCGGAGGTCGCGGCACGGAGTCATTTAGAGGCGATTTTACCGGTGATTGATAAGGCACTTTCTGATGCTAACTGTACTTGGGATAATATAGACGCGATTGCGGTGACGCATGCGCCGGGGCTTCTTGGGTCGCTGCTTATTGGGACTTTGACTGCTAGAACTCTTGCGATTTTGCATTCGAAACCGCTATATGCGGTGCATCATTTGAAAAGTCATGTGTATGCGAATTGGCTAAACACAGAGAATCAGAATAATATTTTCGCGACGCGCTCGCGCCGTCCCGTCGTTACGGGCGGCGCTTCGCTCGTTCCCTCCCCGTTGGTCGGGCATGGTCGCGAAAAAATTCATTCTGATTCTCCACGGTTCCCTTTGCTTGCATTGGTGGTTTCGGGAGGACATACGCAGATTTTGTATATGAAGGGGCATAATCAGTTTGAAATCATTGGAACGACGCGTGATGATGCGGTCGGAGAGTGCTTTGATAAAGTCGCAAAAATACTCGGACTGCCGTATCCGGGAGGACCATCAATAGCGAAGGCCGCAAAAGGAAAGATGTCGGTAGGCACAGCGTGCCCTTCGGGCACGCTCCGGGCCGCTCTGGCCAAGTCTTCATGTCCCGCAGGACACACCGTGCCTACCGACATCTTTCCTGGTGATCCCGATCGATATCGGTTTCCGCATCCGAAAGTTGAGGGGTTGGATTTTTCGTTTTCGGGGCTCAAGACGGCTGTGCTTCGCGAGGTGCAGAAGGAAGTCGGGGTGCCGATTTCGTATCCGTCTTTTAAGCTAAAAGAGTTGCTTAGCCCACAACAGGTTTGTGATTTTGCAGCGTCGTTTCAGAGGGAAGCAATAGAGATTTTGGCTGAGAAGGTCGAGAAGGCGGTCTCGATGTATTTGGACGCTCGGTCGATTGTGGTCGCCGGAGGAGTAAGTGCGAATGAAGAGCTAAGAAAGAGACTTAAAGACGCTTACTTCCCTGCCCCGAAACTCTCGGGGGACAATGGGGCGATGGTGGGAGCGGCGGCGTATTATGAAATTATTTCAGGAGTGGAGCCGACCGACCCGTATGCTCTCAATATCTATCCGCGGGTTTCGATCGAAAGCTAGTAGGTTAGGAGACGGGCGACGTCGGATTGGCGGGCGAATTTTTGGTCGAAAGTCCAGAGAGGGAGGGCGCCTTTAGTCTCGGCGCGAGCCTCGAGGACACAATCGTCGAAAGAGAGAGACGGATGGGAAGCATATTTTTCAAAAATGGGGTCGAAGAATTTTCGGTCATAAATAATCATTGGGTTATTTAGAATGAGCTGGACGTCTTGATGGATTTTTTCTCTGGGGACGTGTTCTCTGGTAAGAACATGGACGACCTCCATAATCGCAGTGTCGTCGACATAGAAATCTTGGCCATTCAATAAGAGATCCCGAGCGAGGTTTCGTTGCTCGGTATTATCGTTGCGAATAAGTCGTAAGATAATGCAGCTATCTAGAGAGGCAATTCTATAGTTTAATTCCATATTCTTCCTCGAATTCTTTCTTCCCCTCTTCGGTTTCGTAGTAAGCATCCATAACCTCCTCGTAATCCATTCCCTTATATTTTTCGAAGGCTTCGGCAAACTTGGGATTCGTTCGTTTCAATTTTTCGTTGCTGTCCCAAATCTTTTTTAGGGATTCTTCGAGTAATTCTTTACGGGATTTTTCTTTGCCGAGGATGACTTTTTTATCTTTGATGTCGAAAGTGAGGCGGTTTTCGCCCGGGATAATACCGAGTAAGTCGCGGACGGCTTTCGGGATAGTCGCCTGACCCGAAGAATTAATGGCGACAGCGTAAGTCATGGTTTCTCCTTGTTTAGATTTTTTCATAGCATCTCCTTTGGTATGAATTATATATTATTCATAGTTGATTGTAAAGTATGAATCTAGCTAGTTTTTATGAAATTCATAATTTAGGGGAGGAAGAAGAGGGTGCGGGCGAGGGGGAGGACAAGTGAGGTCGCAAAGAGGAAGAAGATAAGCATTAAGAGGGAGGCGCGGAAATAATTGAGGGGTTTAGAGATGCGATAGATTAGGACGAAGCCGATGACGAAAACTACGAGAGAGGAGAGGGCGGTCAGTTCGGAGCGAGAGATGTCGAAAACGGCGGCGAGGATTGAAAGGGTGAGGGCGGAGACGGCAACAAGAAGGCCGGTTGGAACGGAATAATGCTTGATATTGTTGACGAATTGGTTTTTGATTCTTTCGGTGTTGTTTTCGAGGGCGAGAGCGAGGCCGGGGAGGCCGATGCAGAGGAAGTTTAGAAGGGACATCTCAATCGGGGAGAAGGGATATTCGAAGGGCAAGACAACGAAGAGGACGGCAAGGAGAGAGGCGTAAACAGTTTTACTGAGGAAGAGGGTGGCGGAGCGTTCGAGATTATTGATTGATCTTCTGCCCTCCGCGATAATGCTGGGGACGGATTTGAAATCGGAATCTAGGAGGACGAGCTTCGCGGAACGACGGGCGGCGTCGGAACCTTCGCCGATGGCGATGGAAACGTCGGCTTCTTTCATGGCCAAGATGTCGTTCACGCCGTCGCCGGTCATGGCGAGGGTTTTGCCTTGCTTTTTTAGAGCTTTAATCAGGGAACGTTTCTCGGATGGAGTGACGCGGGTGAAGATGTTGTAGTTTTTTACGAGCTCGGCGTAGTTTTTAGTTTTTACGTCGGAGAGGTTAATGGCGTTGACGCCCCTTAGGCCGACTTTTTCGGCGATTTTTTCTACGGCGGATTTGTCGTCGCCAGAGATAATTTTGACGTCGATGTTGTTGTCGTAGAAGTACTTGATAATTTCTTTAGCATCGGGGCGGAGTTCGTCTTCGAGGCGGATGAAACCGAGCAACTTATCTGTTTGAACGCGAGAATACCCGTCGTTCTCGGAACGCTCCCTCGCGCCCGTCGTTACGGGGCTCGGTCGCTCCGTATTTTCCCCGTCGGAAAATATGCTCCTCGAACGAGGGTATTCCTCGCGTTTAACCACGGCTAGAGTACGGTAGGTGGCGGAGGATTGTTTGACCTGGTTGATGATTTCTGGGTCGGAGGTGATGAAGTCGATGGCGCCGAGGAGGTAGGTGGCATTTTTTGTCTTGATGCCGGAGTATTTGCGGTCGGAGGAGAAGTCGATGACCTCGGTAATGCCATTTATTTCGTCAAATTTGGCATTTTTTAGGAACTTTTGCTTCAAAGCGGTTATGGTAGCGTTGTCGGCGGATTGATGGCTTAGAATCGACGCTAGGACCCTCTCAAACGATTTATCGAGGGTGGTATAGTCATGGACTTTCATTTTGCCGGTCGTGAGGGTGCCGGTCTTGTCGAGGGCGATGCAATCGACCCGGGCGAGAGTTTCGATCGAATAGAGGTCTTGGACGAGGACTTTTTGTTTGGATAGTCTAATCGTTGCGAGAGCAAGGACGGAGCTCGTTAGGAGGACGAGGCCCTCGGGAATCATGTTGATAAGAGCGGCGACGGTGCTGGTCACGGCGACTTCGGTAGTCGTATCAGGGACGCGGAATCTCGACCAAAGGAGGAGAGCGCCAATGGGGATGAGGGCAATAGAGATGTATTTTACAATATTGTTCATGATTGTAAAGAGCTTGCTGTCGGCGGTTTTGATGGTTTTGGCGGAGCTTTCGAGCTTGGAGATGAGCGAATCGTTTACGTCGGTCGTTGCGAGGGCTTTACAGGAGCCGGAGATGACGAAGCTACCAGAGAGGAGCCGGTCGCCTTTATTCTTATGGATATTGTCCTGCTCGCCGGTGATGAAGGATTCGTTGACTTCGATAGTTCCCTGCTCGACGGTCGCGTCGACGAGGATTTGGTCGCCGAGGGCGAGAGACATTAAATCACCCTTTTTGATCTCGCTTGCGGGGATTTGGTAGGATTTACCATCTCGTATGACGGTCGGTTTTTGCTCGGAGAGGAGACGGAGTTTATCGATAGTTCTTTTTGCGCGGATTTCATTGATGATGCTGATTAGGGTGTTTGCGATGGCGATGAGGATAAAAAGGAGGTTTTTGTAGGAGCCTACAGAGATAATCATCAGGGCGAGGATGAGGTTGACGAGATTAAAAATCGTACAGAGGTTTTTAAGAATAATCTTCGGGTACCCATTTAATTTTTGACTCATGGGGAAATTATAGCATAAATTGCACTGCCGTGATATTCGGTTTGTAAACCATATCATGAGGTATAATGGTTGTATGATTAGGATTATTTGCGGGGGGAGAAAAAATGCGGGGGCTTTTGCGGAAATTATTGCCGAGTACGAAAAAAGGCTTCGGAAGCCGTTTAATGTGAGTTGGGAGTTTTATGACGAAGAGAAGCTAATTTCTCGACTGGAGAAGGAGTGGTCGTTTTCGCATACGGTTCAGTTTGTGATCGTCTGCGATGAGCGTGGCAAAATTATATCATCAGATGAATATTCTCTCTTGATTTCTAAAGCGTTTTTGAACACGCGGGAGGTCGTAATACTGATTGGTGGGGCGTATGGGTTTTCGGATGTTATCCGAGAAAAGGCTGATTTTGTGTGGAGTTTTTCGAAGTTGGTGTTTCCTCATATGCTGTTTCGGGCGATGGTGGCTGAGCAGATTTATCGGGCGCAAGAAATACATGATGGCGGGAAGTACCATCATGTATAATTTATTCGTATGGTGAGATAATTTCTCTTTAGCTTCAGTTATAAAAAGTGCCCCGGGTGCATTGCGTGCATTGCCGGGGCTGACGGGGGGTTAGATTTTGGTGAGTCTGGCTTCTTTGACGTAGCCGGACTGGCCATTATCCATCATGATGTGGAAGTGGTGATCCGTGCGGTCACGGCGAATTTCGATGATTTTGCCGTAGCCGGGCGTCGTGATGCCGGGACAGATATATCCCCTATAGCTATCACCAGTGACCATAACTCGGTCGCCCACACTGAACTTCAGTCTCCCGTTTTCTTGGAATCCCACTGGGGTTTCGTTCGAAGTTGTAACGAGAAAGCAATTCGAATAGATAGTTCTTTCCAACATAACCTCTCCTCCTTAATGTACATTAGCTTAACGCTAGCGGAATGATTCAATTATATCACACCTTCTTATTTTTGTCAAGGTCTATTTTAGGGATGGAGTTTTTGGAGGAGTTTGTGGAGGTGGAAGAAGGGGGAGAGAGGGGCTTCGTGGGCGCCAATAAGCTCAGTTACACGGCCGGTTTCTTCGGAGGTAAAACCTTTTTTGAAGTCGTAGATGCCGTAGTCTTTGGAACTTGGATCGGGAAGACCGTTGATGCCGTAGAAATTGTAACGCTTGAAACCTTGATCGGCTGCGAATTTGATCATGTGCCACTGGATTAGGTATTGGGCGTTGTAGTCTTTCATGTATTTTTCGTCGCTACCGGAGAAAAGGTAAATCACCTCGTCGCCGTAGAGCATAAACATGGCTGCGGATAAAGGAATTGGGGTGACAGAATGCACTGCGTGCCCTTCGGGCACGCTCCGGGCCGCTCTGGCCAAGTCCTCATGTCCCGCAGAACACGTAGCGCATTCTGCCACCCCAGTTGCTTCTGCGAGCATGAATTTCACTTCGCCGCGGGGGGTGAAGAGGTCATACATTTGTTCGTAGTAGGAGAGGGGTTTGTCGGAGAAGTGGCGTCGGAGTGAGGTAGATTCGGTGATTTGTTTGAAAATTTTGAGTTCTTCCCTTTTTAGCTCGCGGACTTTGACGCCCATTTTTTCGGCTTTCCGAATGTGGTTTCTGGTGTTTCGTTTCATCTCAGCGAAAATTTGGTCTTTTGTACGGTTTTTTATGTCGAGAACGAAGCTATACTTAGGTTGGCCCGAGCCGGGAGCGGGTTTAAAACCGAGGTTTTTTAGGTTTTCTTCGGCTATTTTGTGGTTAAAGCCGTTTTCGGCGACTTCGCCGTTTCTTTTTCGTTCAACAACTTCGTAATATGGATCAATGCGGAGGACGTAGCCGTTATGAGTTTTAGCGAATTTTTTAAGGTTTTTTAGGAAAAAGTCGGTTAAGGGCTTATTTTCGAGATCGAGTAAGGGGCCGCCTGGGGCGATGAAAGTAGATTTACCGAGGAAAGTTGGTTTTGCGATAAGGAGGGTTGCGGCGAGAAGTTTGCCATCTTCTTCGACACCTAAGTAATAAGCAGTCCAGCCGGAGCTTTCGCGGTGTTTCGCGATTTCGGGGGTTTCGGCGAAGGATTTATAGGGAGAGGTTTTCGCAAAATTTCTAAATTCTGTTTCGGTTAGGCTTCTAAATCTCATTTGATTTTCCTTATTAAGCGATTGAGTTTTCGGGTTAGCTGGTAGAGGTGGTATTTTAGAGGATTTTCTACTATGTCATATGTTCCGAGATAGTCCTTTTCGTAGCCGGCGAAGGTCTTTTTAAAATTGGTGAAGCCGGCCCAGGGGTGATCTTTTGGAGCGTTTTCGGGGGCGATACCCCAAAAGTCGAAGAGTTTTTTGCCATCTCTTTTGGCATCTTCGATTAGTTTGATGGTTAAAATACCAGTGGCGTGGAACTTTTTTCCTTCTTCGGATTGAGCGCCTTGGAGATTGTATCTCGTGTCTTTATAATCGAAAACGAGGCCGGCTGCAATTACTGTTTCTTCCCACACAACTAAATAAAGTGTCGCGAAGGGTTGTTTTAGCTCGGTTTTGAGGTAATTCTCTGAAAAAGTACTGATTCCCTTTTCTTTCGCGAGGGCTTTTTGGAGATCTAGGAGATATTTAATTTCGTCGGGGTTTTTAGATGTTTTAATTGTTAGGCCGTTTTTTCCGGCATTTTTGTAATATCTTAAGAGGCGGGAGGGGAGTTTTTTCTTTAAATCGTCTTCAGTTCCGGTTAAATCGAGGAGCCAAGTTTCTTTTGGGTTTAAATCCTTTGATTTTTTAGCGTTTTTGGGGAGTTTTAGTGACGAATTTTGGGGTTCAATACGTGTAAAAATCACGTTGTTGCACTTCGCTAAGGCTTTTATTGATTTTAAGGCTCTATTAAATGATGTTTGGTCCTTAACGACTGGGCCGTAAGGAAGATAAAGGTAATTCCCTATCGGAGTTTTCTTCAGAATGGCTAGATAATGAAAATTTTCACCAGTTTCTTCGAAACTAGTTTCATTTAAATCATCCTGGAGGGTCTTCCAGAGGTGAGATTGGGCAATTGGGTCTTCCATTTATCTAAATTATAGCACAATTTAAAATCTTGGTCCGCCGTGAAATTTGTTGACTTTAATTCCCTTTTATTGTTTGGGTATCAAAATTTACCGATTTTAAAGTCGGCGGATGCTAAAATAACTCGTTTTACTCCCAACTGCTGTCCACACAGCAACAGTTGTTATTTTCATTTTAGCTTGGGCGTCTTGTTTTGTCAAGTGCGGTTGCTAGGCTAGTCGGTTGCTAAACATAAGGGAAATAGGGAATTATGGGTTATTCTTCTTGTGCAAAACATGGTATAATTCGGGTATGGCTTATATTCGGAAATTTAAAACGACGAGCGGGGCGACGGGAGTGCAGGTTTGCTACAAGGAAGGGAATCAAGTAGTAAAAACCGTCCATGTCGGATCTTCTGCTTCGGAAAAAGGTTTGGAAAAGTTAATCCGGAAGGCGCGGGGAATTATCGACAGCGAAAAGGGAAGGCCAATGTTTAATCTCGATAAGTTTAACGCAAAAAAATAGCCCGCGGGGGCTATTTTTCGTAGGGAACTGTTTTAGAGCTCTTTGGCGACGGGACATTTTAAGGCGAGTTTGTGGTCGAAAGTCCAGAGGGGCTTTTCGCCGGATAGATTAGTCACGGCAGCGAGGTAACAGTCGACATAAGATAAACTCGGATTGGCAACGTAGAGGTCGAGGGAATCTTCGATGAGACCTTTGTTGCAGACGAGATTAGGGAGGAGCATTGCTGTTTTGATTCCGGCTGCGACTTGTTCTCTATTTTTGTTATATATCGAGCCCGAAAGAACATAAACCAGCTCCATCATAGCTGAGTCTTCAAAAACATAGAGTTTCTCTTTGTGTGAAAAGAGTTTTTTGGCTTTTTTGGTTAATTTTGGGTCGTCTTCTGTTATCATGCGAACTAAAATATTCGTATCAACATGTTCGATGCCATCTTTTCTACTAATTATACCCATGTATCATTCTCCAAGGGATGCTTTTTTAGCTCTTCTTCTACCATTTCCCCTACTGTCATCTTCGTCGAACGCGGGTCTGGTTTCGGCCCCTCCTTACTTAGCCTTTCTAATTCATCGAAGATTTCATCTACGGTCGGTTGCCTTTTTAGAGTGAGGGTCTTTTTCTTTTCGTCGACTTCGTAGCCCAGCTTCGCTCCTTTTTCGAGACCAAGAAGTTTACGAATCTTACGAGGGATAGTAATCTGGCCGACGGAGCTTAGAGTTAAAGTTTGACGCGGTTCCATTTTAATTCTCCTTTTTAATTTAATTTTTAGATTATTTTTAAAATTCTAATTTAGTTTTAATTATATTGATGATTCAAAAAATGTCAAGAGGGTAAAAAGAATCTTTTTAGGGGTTTTCTGGTTTTATTTACTGAAGAGCTTACGATTAAGAGAAAGCTGGTCGACGAAGTCGGTGATCGTCTTAATATCGGAGGCGATTTTGGCGTTTTCGACAGCTTCGTCGAGCGACTTCGTCGCTTTCGGAGGTTCGAAGGAATCTTTGCCGTCATTCAAACCAATAATGAGGCGGTTTTCGATAAAGCAAAAGATGTTTTTGTAATCGTGAGCACTCGAAATGTCTTGGATTTTGATCATGAAGGCGGGGTCTAAGAGGTAGAAAGCCTCGAAGCCGTCTTCGGCGAAGATGCGAAAGGATTTATTGAATTCGCCGGATTCGGTGGAAATTTTTTGCATCTTGCGACCGGTGGCAGGGTTTTTGCCGGGGACACGGTAGGCGTGGAATTTCTTGCCGACAAGTTCGAGCTTAAAGGAGAACTTTTTGGGGAATTCGAAAATCATGAATTTACCCCTAAAAATCGTGACATAGGTCGTATTGCCGTCGGAGTCGGTGTGTTCTTCTTGGATATGAACGTCGGCCTGGGAAAAGGCGACGTCTTTGTATCTACCAGAGGCGAAGTCGTTGGAATGATAGACATCGCCGGTATTAATCATGCCGGTACTTCTTAGGACTGCTTCGCTGAGTCCGAGGGTATGGTCGTATCTTAAATCGGAGAAGATGAGGCTGAGGTTTCGTGCGACGAAGTAGGATTTGTAAGTTTCTTTGTAAGCGGTAGCGACTTTGCGGTTGAGGAAATAGGAGATGATTAGGTAGAATGTTCCGAAGAAAAATAGTATGAATAAGAGACCAAAAAGGGAAAGGGGACTAGATAGTCCGCCAGTCACGAGATAAATGATAGCGGCGATACCGGCAATGACGCCAAAAACCGTCCATTCTTGTTTGATTTTTTCGTGATACGCCTTGCGGGCGGACTCTACCTCGGCAAATGTCATGGAAATATTATAACACGTTTTAAATGAGGGAGAGTTGTTGCTTTAAGCGGTCGATGAGAGCGGATTTTTCTTTAATGGCGTCTTCGGTTTCTTTGACGAGATTTCTGGGGGCCTTATCGACGTAATTCGGGTTCATCATGCGGGCGTTCAGAGAATCGAGCTCACGACCGACGGCTAAGATTTTTTCGGTTAGGGCGTCTTTATAGGCGTTGACGGTTTTTTCGTCGACGTCGAGATAGAGCTCGTGGTTGGCGAGAGCGAGTCTTAGGCCTCTAGGAGCGCCGCTAAGGGCGTTAATCGCCGGGACCTTGGTAAGAGTGCGGATTAAGAGCAGATTATCCTCTACGAGGCTGTCCTTGTCGTAAAGTAGGTTAAATTTCTTGTCCTTATTGGCGCCTGGGAGGCTCGCTAAGGTGCCTCTGACTTCGGAGACGATAGTTCTTATGCTTTCGAAGTTCTCGGCCGAAATTGGGTCAAATTCGAGCCGAGAAGGCCATTTTTCGGCGATAATGAGGCCGGAAGTCCAGGATAAGTTCTGCCAAATCGTCTCGGTGACGAAAGGAGCGAAAGGATGAAGGGCGATTAATAGAGTTTCGAGGGTTTTCTTTAAGAGGCCGACATTTTTGTATAGCTTTTGGCTCTCGAGGAACCAGTCGGCGTATTTGTCCCAAATGGTTGAATAGAGAGTTTCGACGGCTTCGGAGAAACGGTAATTTTTCATCGAGGTTTCGAGTTGGTCTAAACAGGCGTTAATTTCGCGACAGATCCAGTCTTCGCCCATGTTATCAGTCTGACACGACAAAAGAACAGAGCCTCTCGTCGCCTCCTCGCTCGCGCCCGTCGTTACGGGGCTCGCTTCGTCGTTCGCTCCCGTTGTCGCGAATGCTCCTCGAGACTCTGTTCCTTTGTCATCATCGACGATGCCTTGGATGAGGCGAGAGATGTTCCAGAGTTTGTTGCAGAGGTTGCGGCCGGAGATGACGGATTGCTCGGAGAAAGCTTGGTTTAGGCCAGCGGAGCGGCCGCGAAGGATGCCGAGGCGGAAGGCGTCGGAACCGTACTTCGTAACGAGGTCCATCGGGTTAATCACGTTGCCCTTGGATTTACTCATTTTCTTGCCGTGTTCGTCTAGGACAAGGCCATGCAAATATACCTCGCGGAAGGGAACTTCGCCAGTCACATAGAGACCCATCATAATCATGCGGGCGACCCAGGCGAAGAGGATGTCGGCGCCGGTTTCCATGACGTTTAATGGATAGTAGGGGTTGAAGTTTTCCTCGGTCCAATTAGTGCAGATGATAGGCCAGTGACTAGAGGAGAACCAGGTGTCAAAGGTATCTTCGTCGCGGATGTATTTGACGCCGGATTTTTCAATTTCTTTGAGGTTGGTGCGGCGGTCAAAAATCCATTCGGGCTCGTCAGTAGCCTCTGCCGTGGCGTTCCTAAACATAGGAATGGCGATACCCCAAGGAATTTGGCGGGAAATGTTCCAGTCTTTTAAGTTTTCGAGATAGTTGATGATAATGTTTTTCTTCGAGGCGGGGTGGAATTTGATTTCGTCATTCTTGAGATGCTCGATGGCGGTTTTGGCGAGAGATTTGACGTCGACGAACCACTGGTTTTTGAGCATGGGCTCAATCGTCGTGCCACATTTATAACAATGGGCGACGGAATGAGTAATCTTTTTCTCACCTTTTAGAAGACCTTGGTCTTTTAGGTCTTTTAAAACTTGCTTACGACATTCCGCCGTGGTTAGACCTTCGTATTTTTCGGGGACGTTGATCATTTTGCCGTCTTCGGAGATGACTTGGATACGTTCGAGATTATGGCGATTTCCGACTTCAAAATCATCGAAATCGTGCGCCGGAGTGATTTTTACGGCGCCGGAGCCGTATTCGGGGTCAGCGTGTTCGTCGGTGATAATCGGAATTTCACGGTCGGTTAGAGGAAGATGGACGGTTTTGCCGATTAGGTCTTTATAACGGTCGTCGTTCGGGTTCACCGCAACGGCAGTATCGCCGAACAGGGTCTCTGGGCGAGTAGTAGAAACAATAATATCGTCGTAAGCGATGTCCCAAAGAGTGCCGGGTTCGTCGAGGTGGTCGACTTCGATGTCGGCGAAGGCGGTCTGGTGCTTTGGACAGAAATTGACGAGCTTTTTGTCGCGGTAAATGAGGCCGTCGTTCCACATTTTTTCGAAGGTTGTATAGACGTGGTCGATGACGTTTTCGTCGAGGGTAAAGGTCAGGTCGTCCCAAGTGCAGGAGGCGCCGAGGGCGCGGAGCTGGAGCTCCATGTTGCCACGTTGCTCGGCGACGAAGTTCCATACCCTAGAATAAAGCTCGTCGCGAGAGAATTCAAAGCGAGTGTGGCCGTGCTTTTCGAGCTCACGCTCGTAGACGACCCAGGTTTCGAAACCAGCGTGATCGGCGCCAGGGATGAACCAGGCGGATTTGCCTTTAAGGCGGTAGTAGCGAGTAAGGGAGTCTTCGAGAGCAATCGTGAGACCGTGACCGATGTGGAGGTTGCCGTTGGCGTTCGGAGGAGGCATGACGATAGAGAAAGTTGAAGAAGCTGAATCGGAGCTTCTCGTCGCCTCCTCGCTCGCGCCTGTCGTTACAGGGCTCGCTTCGTCGTTCGCTCCCGTTGTCGCGAATGCTCCTCGAAACTCTGATTCAGCTTCTCTTAATTCCTCTCTATCGTCGTGACCGCTGGCGTCATCGTCGACGGGGACAGTGGGGATGGTGGGGTCGAAGACGCCGGAAGTTTCCCAGGCGGCGTAAATATCGGATTCGTATTGGTTCGGTTCGTAACTACTCGCAAATTTCATAGTTTTATTTTAGCATATTTTCCGATAATATGATAATATTGTAGGGGAGGTTTTATTTTGGGTGTTTAAAATCTTTCGTCTCTAGAACGACTAAAAAGGAGGGGTAGTATGATAGAAGAATACTCTACGGTTCTGGAAAATGGACGAGAGTACGCCGAAGCGATGGCGCAAGAGTTCAAGAACAAAGGCTTCAAAGTCTCGCCGATTGAGGAGACCATGGTGCCGAGGTATGAGAATCAATACGTGCGCGGATTTCGCTTCACGGTAGATGACGGGAAACCGCCGTACCGACCCATCATCGAGAGTTCGTACATTATTTAGGGTTTTTCCCAAATGCGTCGCTAGAATAGCGGCGCATTTTTTATTCCGAAGGATTTAGCTCTTCGGCTTCGGCCTCGCGCGAGGTTAGGGGGGCGAAGGGGTCGGTTTTTTCGATTTCGTGCTTTTCTTCGAGCTTTAGATTAAACTGGAGTTCGCGGAACTTCTCGGGTGTGGTCGCGACGACGCGACCGTGATACCAGGTCGGGTCATAAGGAGTAAGGTGGACGTGAGCATGAGGAACGTCGGTACCGACGACTTTCCAGAGGATGCGTGCGCCGAGCTTTTGTTCGAGATGCTTGGAGAGCTTTTTGACCGTATGCATGAGAGCGTCGAAATAATCGTCGGGGAGATCGTAAATCTTATCGACTTCGAGCTTCGGAATTACGAGAGTGTGGCCCGGGGTCTCGGGGTGGATGTCGAGGAAGGCGAGGGTTTTAGCGTCTTCATAGATTTTATAGCAAGGAATCTCGCCGTTGATAATTTGGGTGAAAGTTGAACTCATTTTTTAGGCTCCTTTATGATTAAATAATAGATCAGCGCATTAATCGCGGCGAAGCCGAGGGCGCCGGCTACGTCGGAAGGCCAGTGTTTATTCGCGAGGACGCGACCGACAGAGACGAGGACAGTTAGGGCGAGCATAAGAAGATAGAGGACGGCGCGGGCGGTTTTAGACTTCACGTACGACGGAAGGGCGATAGCGACGAGGGCGAAAATCGTTGCGACGGCGAGGACGTGGGAGGAAGGGAAGGAGGGCTCACCGGAGCCGTCGGGGCGGACGTTTAGAATCCAGAATTTGTCGAAGACGATATAGGTAATCGCGGTCAGGGCCAGCGGGATAAGCATTCTAAGGAGAGGCTTGTCGACTTTTTTGAGGGATTTTCGCGTTATTAGCTCGACTAGGCCGAGGACGCCGAAAACGGCGAGAATGAGAAAGCTTGAGAGTAAGATGACGTTCGTAATTAAATCCCAATTCATAGATTCATTATAACAAAAAAGACCCGGAGGGTCTAGAAATTGGTACACCCGGCACGATAGGGATCTAGCCGGGCGGTACACAAAATCAAAAAACCGAGAGCAAGCTCTCGTTTTTCGATTTTGGTACACCCGGCACGATTCGAACGTGTGACCTTTGGCTCCGCAAGCCAACGCTCTATCCAACTGAGCTACGGGTGCAAATGCGGATGTTTTACCATCCGCCTAGAAATTAAATGAGCATCGCATGACTGCGACAGTATTATTATAACATATTTTATGGTCTAAAGGTAGATTTTTTGCGAAATATGTGCTAAAATTGGTAGCGGAAGAGTGGCCGAGTGGTTGAAGGCGCACGACTCGAAATCGTGTGGGCTCGCAAGAGTCTCGGAGGTTCGAATCCTCTCTCTTCCGCCATTTTTGTTGCACAAAAACTCAAAAAGCGAGATTCGGATCTCGCTGACGCTTGATGCGAATCCTCTCTCTTCTGCCATTTTTGTTTTAGGAGAATTAAAAAACGAGCTGTATGCTCGTTTATTTTGTATGGTTGGGGTTAGCGGCCGTTTTTGAGGCGCGGGTGCTTGCGCTTGTCGCTATGCTTATGGTTATTATTGCGGTTTTGTTTTGAAACCGGTTTCATCGTAAATTTTCTTGCCATAGGGAGATTATAACATAGATTGGAAAATTTGTCTTGGGGTAATATGAAAATCCCCCGCGGGGCGGGGGAGAGGTTAGGCTGTTTTAGTTTATGGAATGTTAAGGAGAAAACTGAATCCGACGATGGCGAGCATGACGCCCGTGACGATAAAAGGAATAAAGTCGCGGTCGTATTCTTCGTCGAAATCGGGGTCCTCAAACATTGCTGGAGGCGGGGTGCCGATAAGCACCATCATCGGAAGATAAATCCGACGAGCGAGCTCCCTGAAAACACCCGAAACCGCCATGTAGATACCTAGGGAGGCATAAGTAGAGCCGAGGATGACCAAAATAAACCTAGCAAAGAAAAGTGCCATTACGATACCCCCTTTTTATAATATCTTTATATTATAGCACGGATAGATTAAAAAGTCAAGATTTACAGGCGTTTATGGGGGTTGTCCAGAGGGGGTTATGTGATATAATGGGGGTAATAAGGGAGGTTTCCGATGGAAGAGGAAAAGAGGATTGAGATTTACCAGGGGGCAGAAGGGGAGGTAATTTTCGATGTCGATACGGAGGGGGAGACGATTTGGGCGACACAGGAGCAAATAGCGCAGTTATTCGGAGTTAATAGAACTGTTATTGGGCGGCATATTCGTAACATTATCAAAGAGGGCGAACTAGAGGAGAAGAGCATATGTGCAAAAAATGCACATATGGTCAATAATCGTATTTACGAAGCTACTGTTTATAACCTTGACGCGATTATTTCGGTCGGGTATCGGGTGAATTCGAAAAAGGCGACGAATTTTCGGATTTGGGCGACGTCGGTACTGAGGCGGTTTGTGACGGACGGGGTAGCGGTAAACGAGCGGAGGCTCCTGACATTACGCGAGAGGAAAGATTTAAAGAAATTACGGGACGTCGAAGAGGTGATGGGACTGGTACGGAGACTGACGGAGCGGAGCTTACTCGACGCGGGGGAGGCGAACGGGATTATTGAGGTGATTTCGAAATACGCGGGGAGTTTTAAGACTTTGGAGGAATACGACGAGGGACATATCGACCTTTCGTTTATGAATGCGAAGAAGCGAGGGAGGGAACTCACGATAGAGACGTGCCAGAAGGCGGTCTCGCAACTTCGTGAGAACGTCAAGGGGTCGGAATTTTTTGGGAAGGAGAGAAACGGGAGTTTCGCAGGGAGTTTATCGGCAATATTTCAGAGTTTTAATGGGAAGGAGCTGTACCCGAGCGTTGCAGAGAAGGCGGCGAATCTTTTGTATTTTATTATAAAGGGCCACCCATTTTACGACGGAAATAAGCGGATTGGGGCGCTTTTATTTGTCTTATTTTTAACTTTGAACGATTATCATCTGACCGATAAGGGAGAAACAAAGATTTCGGACCGGGCGCTGACGGCGATTGCGCTTCTCATCGCGGAGAGTGAGCCGAAAGAGAAGGGGCTGATTACTAGTTTAGTTTGCCGACTGCTAGAGTAAATATGATATAATGGAGGTATTATGGCTAAGCGCGAGAAAACTACAGAGAAAAATAAAAAAGGTGGATTAAAGATTGGCGCGCAGAAATTGCGGGCGAAGCTTCTAAAATCGTATTACGGAAACCCGATTAAAGACATGAAGCTGATTGCAATTACAGGGACGACCGGAAAAACAACAGTCGCGCACTATGTTCATGAGATTTTAAAGGTGGCGGGGGAGCAGGTTGCGGTACTGGCGTCGGATCAGCCGTTTAAAATCGGGATGCTACATAAGTTTTTGTCGGACGCCTGGAAGGCGGGGGCAAATTATGTCGTCGTAACCGTGCCGGCGGAGGGGCTTCGTGATAACGTATTTTACGGACTTCCGATTACGGTCGCGGCAATGACAAATTTCGTCGCAACGTCGAGCTTTTCGGATATGACGCCGGAGGAGTTTTTGGAAAATGAAAAGACCTTGTTTGACATGAATCCGGAAATTGTAATTTTAAATCATGATGATTTGAATTATTCTACATTTGAGACGTTTAAAGGTAAGAAAAAGACGCTGACTTTTGGTCATACGAGTTCGGACGTAAAGATTCTGAATTCGAAACTGTATCCAAAGGGGACGGAGGCGACGCTCTCGATTAATTCGGAAGTGACTACGGTCGCGACGTTCGTGCCAGGAGAGACGGCAACCTCGTACATGGCGGCAGCGGCGGCGATTGCGTCTAGTCTCGGAGTTGGCAACGAGAGGATTATCGAAGGGGTGGCGGAGTATAATCCGGAATAAGTTTTTTCGGGGGATTTTTAAGATTTTTTGGATTTATGCAACTTAAGTTGCATAAAATTTTGGTTCGGGAGATTTTTTATGAAATGTTGTGATAAAATTCGAGGAACGGAGGAGAATAGGAGTTTTTGATGCTAAAGGTCGTGGTTTTTGATTCGGGATTCGGAGGGGAATTATTTGCGGATTATTTTGAAGAAGAGATGCCAGTCGTAGAGGTAATTCGAGTGATTGACTGGCGGAATGCGAATGGGTATCTAAAAGGATCGCAGACGGCGCGGAAGTTGGCGCGCGAAGCGATACGACCATATATTGGGAGGGTAGATTTGATAGTCATAGCGAACCAGCTAGTTTCGATTACGAGCTTAAAATATTTTAGGCGGAAATATAGAGGGCAAAAGTTCATCGGGCTCGGGCTAAAGGAGCCGGAAGGGTTTTTGCCGAGGGAGGTTTTAGTTTTAACGACACGAGCGGTGGCACAGACGATAAATTATAAGATGTTTCTTTTTCGAATGAAGCGGAAGGTCGGGACGATGACGGTAGACGAATGGCTCGGGAAAATCGATGACGGGGAACTATCTACGGGAGAAGTAGAGGACGCGGTGCGACTCGCAACACGGAGTTTTAGGCCGGAGGAGGTCGTACTCGCGGCGTCGCAACTTGTCGACATCAAAAGGGAATTACAAGAAATTATGGGGCGAAACGTAAAGATTTATGATAGTTTTCGGGATACTCTGAGAAAGGCCTGTAAGGCTCTAGGGATTCGGGGTGGGACAGGAAAAAAGCGGTAGGATTAGAGGGATTTGAGAAGCTCGCGGGTGACTTTTAGGTCTTCGAAAGGGTGCGGGCCGTCGGCGCGAAGGATGGATTTTTCGTGGCCTTTGCCAAGAATTAGAACGACGTCGCCTTTTTTGGCGGTTTTTAGGGCTAGGGCGATGGCTTTTTTACGGTCGAGCTCTTTGAAGAGGTTTTTATTTAAGACTTTGCCGGCTTTTTCGGCGCCTTTGATGAAAGATTCTGCGATTTTCTCGGGGTCTTCGTCACGAGAGTCATCTTCGGTAATAATTACGATGTCGGAGTGCTGGCCGAGGATTTCGCCACGAGGAGCGCGAGTAGAAGGGTCGCGACGACCGGCACCGCCGTGGACGGAGATAATCTTGCCGTCGATTTTGGGAAGGGAAGTGAAGACTTTTTCTAGGGCGTCGGGAGCATGGGCATAGTCGACGATTACGGTAAAAGGCTGACCCTCGTCAACGATATTCATACGGCCTTCGACGGAGTCGAGAGAAAGGAGGCCTTCGCGGATTTTGCCGGGTTTGACGTTTAATTTCTCGGCAGTAAGGATAGCGGCGAGAGAATTATAGACATTAAACTCGCCGGGGATTTTTGTCTCGTAGGTTATATCATGGAGTGAATATTTTACGCCGGTTTTGAGGAGTTTTAGGTTTTCTGGGCGATTTTTGCCGGTTTTAATACCATAGGATGCATAATTTTTTGATAGTTTTTCGTAGAATTTCGCGTTTTTGTCGTCGGCGTTGATAATGCTAAATTTTGCTTTTTTGAAGAGTTTACCCTTGGCTTTGCGGTATTTTGCGAAGGTTTTGTGGTAGTCGAGATGTTCGTGGGTAAGGTTGGTAAAAACTGCGATTTCAATCGGAATGCCGAGAGTGCGATACTCGGCGAGGGCGTGAGAGGTCGTCTCGAGAACGAGATATTTTGCGCCCTCCTTTTTGAGAGCTTTAATACGCTTGTTTAGCGTAAAGGCATCGACGGTAGTCATATGATTTAGTTCAGGTTTTAGTTTATCGACGCCGTAGGCGACGGTAGTCATGAGTCCGGTCTTTAAACCGGCATGATTAAGGATTTTCCAGAGCATGAAACAGGTAGTAGTTTTACCGTTCGTGCCGGTGACGGCAATGACGTGGAGATTTTTCGCGGGACGTCGATAAATCAGATTCGCCAAAATAGCTTGTAAAAAATGATAAGGTAAAACTAAAGTATTATAAAACGGAATTTTTTCTAAAAATTTCTTCATATAACAATTATACCATCTCTCTTGAAACTAGGCTTATATTTTTCTCAGCGGTAAAATTACGCCAAGATAAAAATTACAACGTTCGTCGGCTTTCGAGCTGGTACTTTCCAGCTCTCAAGCCGGAAAGTTGTAATTTTTATATGGGTAATTTTTACATGCTTCGAAAAATAAAAACCTAGTTTCTATAATTATTTTCTAATAATGTCCCTCGATTGTGCGAATTGCGTAATACTATCTGTAGTGTTTTAGGGAGTCGATGGGGTTTTTGGAGGCGGCTTTGAGGGCGGGGTAGATGCCGAAGATAAGGCCGACGACGAGGGCGGTGAGGAAAGTGACGGCGAGGATTTCCCAACTGATGAATGGGTTAAATGGAGTAATCGAAGAGAGGAGAAAGGCGAGGACGTAGCCGAGGATGAGACCGAAAATTCCGCCGAGACAGGATAAAATCAGAGCTTCGAGGAGGAACTGGATTAAAATATTCGAGCTTGAGGCGCCTACGGCTTTTCTTACGCCGATTTCATGCGAACGCTCGGCAACGGAAACGAGCATAATATTCATCACGCCGATGCCGCCGACGATAAGAGAAATCGCGGCAACGAGAGTTAGCATACCGGAGATAATCGTAAAGAGGCTGGAAGCGGGATGGGTGATTTCGTCGCCGTAGAGGACGGAGAAATTCTTGTCACCCTGTTTTGCGGTAGTCAGAGTTTCTTTAATACTGTCTGAGACGGCCGGAAGGGAATCGACGTTTTCGGCTTTGACGTTGATTTGCTGAATCTGGACGGAGCCGGTTAGCTTATTTAATAGCTCGATATCCATAATCATCGCATTGTCGAAGTCGATACTGTCGAAATTAATCGGTTTCTCGACTTCCTCGAGGACGCCGACAATCATTAGCTTTTCGCCCATGATGGTGATAGTCTTACCGATAGTGCTGTTAATTGTGCGGAAAAGGGTTAGGGAGAGAGCCGAGCCGAGGACGACAGAATGGTCTTTATTGTTTTCGTTAATAAAGGCGCCGTATTTAAGAGGGAGGTTCTCGATCGCGGGGAAATCAAGGGAAGTGCCGAGGATGGGAACTGAGTCGATAGTGTCTTTCTCGCCGGAGACGGTGTTATTCGCGACGGCGATAGGGGCGACGGCGGAAATATGCTCGAGTTTTTTAATTTCGGTTGCGTCGGAGATGGTTAGGTTGGACTTCTGGAAGGCGTTGGCTGAAGTTAACTCTTCGACGATGTTTGAAATAGTATCCTTCGTGGTGTTCGGGCGAACGACGAGGAGGTCGGCGCCGATTTCGTTGACTTGGGTTTTAACGAGATTTGATACACTACCCATAAGGGAAAGAATGAGGATAATACTTGCGACACCGATAGCAATGCCGAGACAGGTCAGGAAAGACCGGGTGCGGTTCTCGCGAATACTGATACGAGCGAGATGGAGATGGGTTTTAAAAAGCATGCTCATTTGCGCCTCCTTTTAGATTTTTTGCGCTTTTTCTTGGAAGGTTTTGCGAAGGAGATAAAGACTTCTTCTTTTTCTTTTTTTTCGGATTTTTTCTTT
Source organism: Candidatus Saccharimonadota bacterium (assembly GCA_017404335.1). Taxonomy (GTDB): domain Bacteria; phylum Patescibacteriota; class Saccharimonadia; order Saccharimonadales; family Saccharimonadaceae; genus Nanosyncoccus. The sequence goes on from JAFRCN010000006.1 coordinate 117,219, forward strand.
TTGATTTTTACGTCGATGGGTTGGGGGAGATTTTGGTCGGCGACGGTCTTGATATCGGTATCAATGGCGCCGTCGAGCATGTTAATCACGCGGGTCGCATAGACGGTAAGAGAAGGGTTATGAGTCACCATAATAATAGTGTTGCCTTCGCTATGGATGGCTTTTAGCTCGTCCATCACTAGCTTGGAGGAGCGGGAGTCGAGATTACCAGTCGGCTCGTCGGCGAGAATAATCTCGGGTTTACCGACAATCGCGCGAGCGATAGCGGCGCGCTGTTGTTGGCCGCCGGAGAGCTGACTCGGGAGATAATATTCCTTTTCTTGGAGGCGGAAGCGAGAGAGGGCGTTAGAGGCGTCTTTTAGTCGAGCGGTTTTCGGCATACCCGTATAGACAAGAGGGAGGGCGACGTTCTCAAGAATTGGGAGGTCTTCAATTAGATTAAAGTTTTGGAAAACGAAACCGATTTTTTTCGCGCGGAGTTTCGCGGAGCGGCGAGCAGAAATACCAGCGACATCTTCGCCATTTAGGTAGTATTCGCCTTCGGTTGCGCGGTCGAGGAGGCCGATGATGTTGAGTAGGGTTGTCTTACCGCAACCGGAAGGGCCCATGATCATGATAAATTCGCCACGTTTAATCGTGAGGTCGAAATCTTTCAGCGCAAAGGACTCGGTATCGCCGTAGCCGTACCGCTTCGTTAGACCTTTGAGCTCAATTACGATATTTTTTTCTTCCATAATCTTCTCGTGGCGGAAAGGACAGGATTCGAACCTGCGAAAGAGTTGCCCCTTTACACGCTTTCCAAGCGTGCGCCTTAAACCGCTCGGCCACCTTTCCGTTCCTTTTATCGTAACACGTTTTTATCTTAAAATAAAGACTATTTTTCTGCTAAGATGACGAGATTTTCGATATGAGGAGTGCGAGGGAAGAAGTTGAAGGTTTTTACTGTTTTGATTTGATAATTTTTGAGTAAAAGTTTTACGTCGCGAGCTTGGGTGGAAGTGTTGCAGGATAAATAGATGATTTTTGCGGGTTTTACTTCATTTAGCTTATCAATTAACTTTCGATCGCAACCGGCGCGAGGAGGATCTAATATGACTGTTTGGTTGGGCTCGAGATAATTCGTCACGTTTTCGGATTTATCTAATAATGCAAGAATATTTCCATTTCGGACACGCTCGCGCCCGCCCGTCGTTACGGGGGGCGCTTCGCTTCGTCCGCTCCTCGTTAGTCGCGGAGATTCCTCAATGAAAATATTCTTGCTTAGTTCCATAAAAGCAAATTTATCAATCTCAACCAAGGTGAGTTGTCGGTTGGGGGCGACGGAGAGGCCGATGGTGCCGACGCCGGAGTAGAGGTCGAGAACCTTGTCGGTGGTGACGTGTTTCTCAATCTCTTTGAGGGCGAGTTCGTAGACGGGGAGGTTGATTTGGAAAAAGCCGTTCGGGGAATAGGAATATTCTTGGCCGAGGATTTTATCGGTGAGGTTGTTGAAAGTCGGGTGGGGCTGGTTGTTTTCGTAGAGACCGCCTTCGACTTTACCGTCTTGGTTACACCTTAGAAGAAGAGATTGGTATTTGCGGGCTTCTTCGCCTCTTTTGTTTAATTCATTTACAATTTCGGTGGCGCGGGCGAAGATTTCGGGGCGTTCGATAGAGGAGCTTTTAATCGGGAGCTTTCGATGGGAACCGCGGGCGCGGAAGGCGAGGTCGATTCTATTGGTTTCATTATCATAATAGAGGGAATATTCCATCTTATTGCGGTAGAAATATTCTTTGCCGTCGGTAATAACTTCGGGAGGTTCTATTTCGATTTTTTCTTCGCGGAAGGATTCGACGACGAGGTCGGACTTTACTTTGTTTTCGGTCGCAAAATTGAGGATTTGCCAAGGAGAAGTAGAGAGAAAACAATCGTCTCTTGGATTGACGCGGTCTTTCGAAGGGTTGGTAATCTTCGTAGCGATGGCTTCGGAATATTTCGACTTGTTCTTCGTAATTTTATACTCTTCGACAATTTCGCCAGGAAGGGCGTTCCAGAAAAAGATTTTCTTGCCAGAGTCGTCGGTCGCGAGGGTCATGCCACCAGGGATAAATTTCTCGATTTTTAGCATTTTTATATTATAGCATAAACCTGTAAATTATGTTATAATATATAGTATGGACTCGGAAGAGTTTTTAAGGGAGTATGAGGAGTCTGCGCTCGAGGAAAATTCGGGTGAGGAGATTGTTTTGCATGTCTCGGGAAAAAGAAAAAATTCTTTCGGAAATAAAAAGAAGGGTGGGAAATTAAAGAAGTTCGGAGCGATGGGATTTCTCACGGCGATGTTGGTGGTTTTTGTCGTTTTGTTTTCGTCGGGGAATTTAATTCCGGCGGCGTTGTCGGATAGGCTGGTCGAGGAAACGGATGTACAATACGCGGACGCGATGGAGAGTAAGAAATTAGTGTTTCAACAAGCGCTTTATTCTGGGTCGGTACCGAAAGACACGACGGAGCTACTGAAGAATCGGGGGGTGCTGGTCGGATACGAGGAAAACGGTGAGTTTATTGAAACGAATCAGCGGGAGGGGGAGCTTTCTTTGAAAGTTGATAACGAGATTATATCGGCGAAGGATTTTGTAAAGGCGGAATGGGAGAATGTTAAACTGTACGACGCTTTTAACGAGGCGACGTATGGGCGGGCGGCGTATTATTACGACGCGTCAGCGAGAAATGTGTTTTCGAGAATTGGGACGACACGAAATAATTATACGAGTGAATCGGATTTCGACGTAGTAATGGATAGGATGATGGGGGAAGGAAGTTCGATTTCAGTGAATGATGTGGAGTTAGTTGAAAAAACACAGGAGCTCGAGGATGGGACGATTGAAAAATATAATGATTATGAGCTTGGGGGGTCGGCGGTAGGGTCTGGGTCGGCGAGTGGGTTTATTGAGGGGATAAGCGGGAAGAATACCGCCGGGTCAGTCACGGCGGCGACTTTAAACACGGCGGATAGTTTAAAAGTCGCGGATACGATAGCGAAGGAAAAGCGGTCGAGTTTGTTTTTCCTTGGAGTGATGGAGAATATTTCGAAGATGAAGGCGGGGGAGGGAAGCGAATCGAAGTTAAACGAGGCAATGAATTATCTATATGAGCCGGCGACGACGGAGGTGGTAGATGTTAAAACTGGGGAAGTAGTGAAAGTCTCGGGGACGGCATTCGATTCGCCGAGTCTTTCGGCGATTCTGTCCGGGGATAAGGTTTTGGCAGAGAATGTCGAAAATTATTCCTCGGATAGAGTGCTCCGGACAGTGGAAAATCAACTTGGATTAGAAACGGCGGCGGTAAGTGGAGTTTCATCAGCGACGAGAGAAGCGATGGCCGGGACGGTGGCTTCGGCAGGGGCGTCTAATGGCTCTGGTTATGGTGGAGCTTCTCGCGGGTCGGGGATTCTCGGAGCGATCGGGAGGTTTTTCTCGGGAGGCGCGGAAAGAGCGAGTCAGGAAATTGTAAATTTAGTTTCACCGACGATTTCTCGGTCGCTTGTAGATAATTCATTCAAGACGGTACGAGGGGTGGAAGCGGGAGAGTTTTTGGTCGAGGGGGCGATAAACGTCGGAAAGGAACTCGCGAAGGCGAGCGGGGCAACGGCGGGAGACTCGGGAGCGGTTTTGGCATATTTAAACTTACAGAATGCGACGCTCGCGATGGACGCGAAAGTGGATAGGATGAAGCGAAGTCCGTTTGATATTACTTCGAGAAATACGTTTCTTGGGTCGATTATGTATAAACTTGCGATTTTTTCAATGAAAAATCGGAGTCTTAGCGGGTTTTCGACGTTAATTCGGGGAGTAAGGAATTTTTCAAGTATGACTTCGTCGGCGATTTTAAGTTTTACGCCGGGGGCATATGCAGACGAGAGTGAGGGGTATCTTTCGACTTTTGGGGAATGTAAGACGCTCGCGATGGCGGGGGCGGTCGGGTCGGCGGGATGCGCGATGATTGCGACGTTTGATACTTCGACGCTTAATGACACGTTTAATGATTCAGGGTTTCAGGCGTTTGTCGAAGCGAACACAAGCCTAGAGAGTGGGACGAGGAGAGTCTTAGAAGGGTCGAATCTCGCGAAATTTATTGATTATAATAACGAGAGGGTGCTTCCGGTTGGAGTATTAGACGGGGCGGCGATGAGTGGGTCGAAAGGGTTTTTCGCGGATATTCTCAGTATGATTAAAAGTTGGTTAGGGGCGGGGGAGTCGGAGAAGCGGATTGCGACAGGAGCGGCATTTACAAATACTTCGAGTAATTATGATTGGAATACTTATAAATATGCGCAGAGGTATGTGTCACTGGCGCGAGCGACGGAGGCTTTGAAAATGTTTACGAACGACGCGACGGCGTATAGTATTCCGTACTTTGAAGGCAATGAAAATCCGGTGATTGCGTATATAAACAGGTATAGCAACGTTGCAATAAAGCAGGAATAGTTTTCAGGCGTGCCCTTCGGGCACGCTCCGGGCCGCTCTGGCCAAGTCCTCATGTCCCTTAGGACACATCTGAAAACTATTCCTGCTTTTATAAAAGCACATCCTCTACACTAGTAATAATCACCTGGTTGTTTTTGAAATTTTTGACGAGGGATTGGCGGCGAGGGGGGTCGAGCTCGGAGAAGACGTCGTCGAGGAGGATGAGGGGTTTTTTCGCGGTTTTTTGATAAATTAAGTCGGATTCGATAAATTTTAGGGCGAGGATAATCGAGCGGGACTCGCCACGCGAGGCGGAGCCGTCTGCAGGCTTTTGATTAAATTTAAAAACAAAATCGTCGCGGTGGACGCCGAAGGAAGTGTGGCCGAGATAAGAGTCGCGCATGAAATTTTCTTCAAGTTTTTTTAAATAGGCGTTTTCGGTTAAATTATTTATTTCGGATGTATAAGAAATTTCTATTTCGTCGGAGTTTTCGGCGATAGAACGGTAGGTTTTGGTGAGATGGGTGTTGATTTCATCTATAAAAAGTTTGCGCAGGCGAGAAATTTCGGCGCCATACTTCGCGAGGAGAAGATTCCAAGAAAAAAGGGAAGGGTTGGAAACTTGGTCGGCTTTTAAAAGTTCGTTTCGCTGCTTCAAGGCCTTTTCATAGCGGGAGACGTCGCTACTGTAATTTTCGTTAAACTCACCAAATACACGGTCGAAATAGTCGCGGCGACGGCCAGGAGAAGAGCTGATGAGGTTTAGGTCGGAGGGAAGGAAGAGGACGACGGGGTACTTGGATTTTTTTGGGAGGCGACGAGATTTTTTATCGAGTGAGATAAAAGTTTTGACCGAGCCATCGTAGGTTGCGAGGATTTTTTCGCCGTTTTCATACTCTAGTTCGATGCGATAGAATTTTTCGCCGCGTTTTAAGATTTCGGAGTCAGTAGCGCGGAAGCTTTTGCCGCGAGTTAAAATGTAGATTGCCTCAAGGACGGATGTTTTACCACATCCGTTCGGACCAAGAATAAGAGTCGTATCGGGATTACAACCGAGAAAAAATTCGGAATGGTTGCGGAAATTAATAATTTTGATGCTTTTAATAATCATTGGGGATTTTAATAATTAGGGTGGAGATTCATAATTATGGTTATTATTAATAATTAGGAGTTCAGAGGCATGATGATGTGGACGTATTTATCGCTCTTTTTATTCCTGAGGACGATTGGCTTGACTCCATCAGAGAATTCGAAGAGGATATCTTTTTCTTCGAGAGCGTTTAGAGCGTCGATTAAGAAGCGGGAATTGAGGCGGGTTTTAGACTCTTTTTCAACTTTGGTTTCAATATCGGAAGCGTTTTCGCCGAATTCGTTAGCGATAGATTTTACACTAAAGGTATCGGGGAGTTTCGTCTCACAAACAATAGAGCCGCCGACCGAGCGAGCAAAGAGAGCGGCGAGCTTCGTAACTCGGGAAAGCTCTTCACGGTTTAGAGTGATTTTAGAATCGTTTTCTTTCGGGATAAGTTTTAGATAGTCTGGGTAGGAAGCGTCGATGAGTTTAGAGATGATCTCGACTTCGCCGAGACGGAAACGAACTAGATCTTCGGTAAAAGAGATTTCGATTTCTTCGACGTCGTCACTTAGAGAGCGGAGGACTTCCTGAAGAGAGGAGGAGGGGACGATGGCTTTAATTTCGCTTTCGACGCCAGAGATGAGCTTTTTTTCGGCAAGACGATAGCCGTCGGTTGCGGCAATAGCGAGAGTATTATCGTAAGTATTGAAGAAGACACCGGTCAAAGCGGGGCGAGTGAGATCGTTTGAGCTCGCGATGATGACTTCGGAGACGCCGGCTTTGAAATCGTCGATATTAATCTTAAAGGTGGCGGCCTTTTTTTCGTCTAGCTCGGGGAGCTCAGGGAAATCATCGGCGAGAGCGCCGTTAATTGTAGAGGAATAGCGACCAGCGGAGATGGTGACTTTTGTATCGGAGGCGGAGATTTTAATAGTTTCGCCTTTGGGGAGATTAGAGACAAAGTCGGCGAGGAGTTTTGCGGGGACAGTTACGGTACCGTCTTTAGAGTTAGAAGTGGGGAGAAAGTCAATTACCGCCATATCTAAGTTGGTGGTAGTGAGGGAGACTTTCTTCTTATCTACCCTAATCAAGACATTGTTTAAGACTGGTAGAGTTACACGACCAATTGCTATACGACTAACATTGTTTAAGGCTCGGCTAAGTTTTTCTTGAGTCACTTCGATTTCCATTTTATTTCCTTTCTATTAAATTATTTATAGTAGTTATAGTAGGGGCTGTGGAATTGTTGAAAAGTAGGGTTAAATATAGAGGTCGGGAGGGTGTTAAAAAGTGGGAGGAAAAGCGCGGGGAAAGTTGCGAGAAAGTGGGGAGTTTTGCACGGGATTTGGCTGGATAAAAGTTTTGCACGGTTTTTTGCAAATAATTTGCGCAGGGTTTTGCGGAGGGTTTTACACAAGATTTACACATTTCAGTATTGTTTTTAGCCATAGATTTTCTCCTTGATTTCGGCGATTTGATCGCGGAGGGTGAAGTTTAATTTGAGGTCTTGTTCAATTTTTTTAATGCCGTGCATGACGGTGGTGTGATCCTTAACGCCAACTTCGGAGGCGATTTTGGGGGTAGACATGGAAAGCTCTTTACTTAAAATGAACATGGCGACTTGGCGGGCGGTTTTAATATTCGCGACGCGAGACTTGCCGCACATTTCTTTGACGGGAAGATTGTAATACTTCGCGACTTTTTCGACGACTTGCTTCGGGGCGAGGGGGCGAAGCTTGGAAGAACGGCTGACGGAGACGGAGCCGTTTCGGATGAGCTCGAGCGGGGTTAAACCGCGGACTTCGGACATTAATAATATAGTGGAAAATTCACCTTCGAGGTCACGTATATTGGTGTTGACGTTTTCGGCGATGTATTCGATTGCTTCGGGTTCGATTTCGGCGCCGATTTGGTCGGCTTTGGCGCGGAGGATGGCGCATTTATCTTCGAATTTGGGGAGTTGGATGTCGAAGGCGCCACCCATAGTGAGACGAGAAGCGAGGCGTTCATCGACGGATTTAATTTGGGAAGGGAGACGGTCGCTAGTAATAATGATTTGTTTGTTGAGTTGGTAGAGGTCGTTGAAGATATTGAAGAATTCTTCTTGAGACTTTTCCTTACCGACGATAAATTGGAAGTCGTCGATAATGAGGCAGTCAAGTTTTTGGAATTTGCGGTTGAATTCTTTACCTTTGCCATTTCGGATGGATTCGACGAAGTCGGAGTAAAAATGAGAAATTGGAGTGTAGAGAATTTTGAGGTCGGGGTCACGCTTTAAGAGTTCGTTGCCGATGGCTTGAGCGAGGTGGGTTTTACCGAGACCGGGTCCGCCGTAAAGGAAGAATGGGTTGTAACGGGAGCCGGGAGCGTCGATAATACTGCGAGCGGCTCCGACGGCGAGGTCGTTATTCGAGCCGACGACGAAAGTTTCGAGAGTATATTTTTGATTAAGGCCATTTTCGGAAGTAGTGGAGTTGTTTTTAAGTGAAGGGGTGCGTTTTTTAATTAGATCGTCGGCTTTAGTGACCTCACGGGAACGGACTTTGGGCTTAGAGCTTGAGTTGACTTCGAAGTCGATAGAGTTAACTTCGAGACCGTTGTTCTCGAGAGCAGTTTTTATAATATCGAGATAGCGGGCGCGGAGTTGTTTGACGTAGAAAGTGTTTTTGACACCGATTTTAATCTCGCCGTTTTCGGTAGAGAGGAGGGAAGTGTTTTGGAACCAAGTTGAAAAATTGGCAGGGGAAATTTTCTGTTCGATTTCAGCTAAGGCGTTTTTCCACACGTCGTACATTTATGTTTAACCTCCTTGTATGAGTATTATTATAGCACGTGGAGGGGAGTTTTGCACAGGGTTTTGGTGGAAATTTTATTATGGTGTAATATGTTGAAGGAGAAACAGATTGAAGTTTTTCCACATTTTAAAGTGAGCCTCTAAAAAAGCTGTGGAAAACGGGTTGAAAATTGTGGAAAAATGAGGTATACTATATAAAGAATTTGAAATAAATTAAAATTTAAGGAATAATATATTATGACTACAAAAAGAACATATCAGCCACACAAAAGGCAGCGAAAAGTCGAGCATGGATTTATGAAACGTAATGCGACAAAGAATGGGCGAAAGGTTCTCGCGCGTAGGAGACTGAAAGGCCGAGCTAGGTTGACGGCTTAATGTTGAGTAAGAGGTACCGGTTTCATTCGCGTGGGGGGGTAAGGTATGTGTACCAAAAGGGGAAGACGGTTCGGAAACCGAAGATGTCTTTAATTTTTACGCCGAACACGCGAGGATTTACGCGGGTGGCGGTAGTGGTGTCGAAGAAAGTGAATAAGTCGGCGGTGGGGAGAAACCGGATCAGACGGCGAGTTTATGAGGCGTTGCGCCGAAACCTTGAATATTTACCAAAAAAAACAGACTACGTTTTTGTGGTTTATTCGAGGAAGGTGAAGTGGATGAAGTTTTCGGAGCTTGAAAAAATACTCGGACAGCTAGTTGAAGAGAGTAAGGTGTGTTATAATGGATAGAATGGATAAAAAGAGTTTGAGGAAATATATCTATTGGGGGATATTTATTCTGTTTGTGATTGGGTCGATTTTTGCAGGAGGACCGTTTCCGTTTATTGATATTATAATAGTGCGGCCGATTGTAAATATTTTGTTCGTAATATTTAATTTAGTGCATGATTTTGGACTTGCGATTATTATATTTACGATTTTAGTGAAGCTTTTGATGCTTCCTTTAACAAAGCGGCAGCTCCGACAAACGCGACTAATCCGAAGGATTCAGCCGGAGTTGACACAAATTCGGAAGAATTGTAATGGAAACAAACAGCTTGAATCACTTCAGACGATGGATCTTTATAAACGGTATAACATTAAACCGTTCGCGTCAATTTTAACCCTTATTATACAACTTCCGCTTTTCGTGGCGCTTTTTTCGGCGATTCGGGTGATTGCGACGCCGATGCCACAGGATAATTTATCAAACCGAGCTTATGGTATTATAGCTTACGAAGGCTCGGAGATTCGAAATTTGCAGGATAAGCAACAGGCGTATTTTGACAAACTAAATAGCCTTTCCGATGAAGAAAAAAAGAACTTAACCGAAGAGCAAAAAAAAGAATTAGAATATGATTTTCATCCGCAGCTTTTTGGGGTGATTAACCTCGAGGCGAAAGCGAGTGACCTACTTAGAGGGTTTTCTTGGTCGGCGTTTGCGATGCTGATTTTTGCGATTGCGGCGGCGGTCGTGCAATTCTATATGACGAAACAACAAATGCCTTCGGGTAAGTCGGAAAAGAAAAAGAAGTTCCGCGATTTGATTAAGGAAGCGGAGCAGGGGAAGGATATTGATCAGGCGGAGATTAACGCGATGTCGACGGCGCAAATGTCTAAAATGATGCCGATTATGATGTTTGTGATCATGATTAATCTACACGGAGCGCTGGCGTTTTATTATTTCTTATCGAACGTAATGACGGTAATTCAGCAGAAAATCGTATTGAAGAAAATTGAGCGAGAGATGGATGACGCGACGGATAAAGCAATGTTGAAAGAATTAAAAAATATTAAAGAAGCAGAAATAATTGAAAATAAAAAAACAGGTACAAAAATAAAAAGAGTCTCCGCAAAAGATATTAAAAAGAAAAGGAGATAAAATATGAATAAAGATGAATCAATTAGGTTTGCTAGTAGATACCTAGAGGATTTATTAAGTTTTTTTGGGATTAACGTTGCGGTTTCGTCGACGATTGATGACGAAGTAATACAGCTTTCGGTGCCGTCGACATCTTTAAATTCGCTTTTAATCGGGCGGAATGCGGATAATCTGCGAGCTTTACAGCACGTTGTATCGATGGCGCTGGTTTCGAAGGAAGCGGAAGTTACGAGAGTGAATGTCGACGTGGCGAATTACAAGAGGCAAAGAGCGGAGAGAATTGAAGAAAAGGCGGAAGGGTGGATTCGAAAGGTAAGGGAAACGGGGCAACCGATGACGATTGATTTGAACGCGGCGGATAGAAGAGTGGTGCATAAATTAGCACAAGATTATAGCGATATTGAGACTCATTCCGAAGGGGAGGGACGAGAGCGAAAATTGATTATAAGTAAAGTTGTTGAAAACTAATGAAAAACCTAGCGGTTTTAATAGGTTACCGCTAGGTTTTTTGATTTTTGAAGAAATTAAGCTTGTTTTTAAAATAAAAAAGCGTTATCATTATATATATAAGAAGTGGAGGAAAATGTCTAAGGTCAAGGTTGAGTCGTTTGGTGAAGTCTATTATCCGACCGTCTTTTTCGTAAAAACAAAAACTGAAAAAGAGAAGGCTTCGGAGTTTTTAGATAAGGGGGGCGAAAAAACTGCGCTAAGAGAAGCAGAGTCGACGGTGATTCTTGATGCTGTGAAAAAGGCAGAGAATCCGAGACGACAAAGAAGGGTGGGACTTTGGTTTTCAAAGCTTGGAACAATTATGATAGGCATGGTTGCGATTGTTGCAGTGGTGTTGGTAGGGTTTAGGGTGACGGGATTTCGAACGTTTACAGTGATGTCTGGCTCGATGGAGCCGGAATATCCCGTGGGGGCGCTAATATATGTTAAGCCTGTGGACTATAAAGCTTTAAAGGTTGGTGATGTTATTTCTTATGTCGCGAACGATGACAAAACTGTAGTGACACATAGGATAGTGGAAGTTGAAACTGACTTGAGCGATTCTAGTACATTACGGTTTAAGACAAAAGGTGATGCGAATAAATCGGCTGATTCAAAACTAGTGCATTATAAAAATGTGTTAGGTTCGCCAATTATTGTTATTCCGCTTATTGGCTATTTTGCGCATAACATCCAGCAACCGCCTGGTATATATATCGCACTAGTGGTGGGTACTCTCCTGCTAGCGTGGACGTTTTTGCCGGGAACTCTGGAAGAAAGGAGGAAAACTGCGAGGAAGAGTATAGCTTGAGTTTAGAGAATATAAATTTAAAGGTAGAGAAAGGAGGTAAATGTATCACAAAATTAGAATCACAGTGGTTTTGCTGGTGGCGATGATGATATGCATGTTAAGTTCGACTGCTACATTGTCATATTTTATGGACACCGATGTAAAAACTAGCGATTTTACTATTGGTAACGCATCGACGAACCTGGTGATTTATGGTGATGAGGCTGGTGGTAGCGAATTGGATGCTAGTAGCTATATAGCAACTGATGACAATAATATACCGTTTTATTTGCAAGCTGAGAATAACGGAAATATACCAGTCTACCAAAGATTTCGCGTAGTGATTCCAATTGACCTATCTGGCGTAGTAACGCTAAGTCTACCGACAATGGATGATAATTGTGAAATTTCAATTTCATCTAGGAATACATGTAGTAATGAGGATTATATTGTGACGTATGATCCATCTGTAAAAATAAACGAAGAAGATGAAGAGGCTACTTTTGCGGAATATTATATAGTGAGCAAACAAGTATTAGATATAGATCGGGTAACTACTAGGTGGCCAGTGATGGGAATAAGGATTAGCGATATTTCGAGTATAGAAAAAGAGTCTCTTTATACATGTGCGGATAATAGTGGTAATAATTGTAAATTGAGGATTGGCGCTTATTCTGATGTGATTCAAACTACTGGGTTTGTTGGAGGTGTGGAAGATGCCTTTGCGAACTTCAAGGAAACATATTAATTTAATTAGTTTAATAATAATTAATAATAAAGGAGATATAAAATGAAAATCAATAGAAAAACCGTACTCTCTACAGCAGCAGTGCTTGGGGTAGCAGCTTTAGTGGCTGGCGGGACGATTGCGTATTTTACGGACAAAGATGAAGCGACCAACGAATTTATTGTAGGGGATGTCGATATCACTTTGTATGAATCACAACTACATCGTATGAATTCTGGGCGTAGAGGTTCTTTTGATGCTCTAGAATCGGATCGTGATTATTGTACTTATACTGGTACTAATATTGATAATAATACTGGTGCTGGGCCACAACCTATAGAAAACACAACTACACTTAATTATGGTAGTGCTAAATATTGTACTCCGGGTATGGATGCTTATAATACGACTGGTATTTCTGCGTTAGATAATGGTCATACTGGTACTCGTACTTGGGGTTTTTCTGACGAGACTATTATAGCTGATGCCGGTACATATAAGGCGGCTGCCGATTCTGCAGGCTCCGCTGGTTACTTTACGAGGGTTTCCCAAAATATCGTTCCTGGTCAATATGTACGTAAGTTCTCATATGTAAAGAATAACGAACAGAGTAGTGATGTCTATGCTTTGATTAAATATATGGTTCCTTTAGCTTATGCTGATAATGTAGAATTAGAAGTTCCAAGTTCTCCATATAATGAAGGCTATTTTACAGCATTAACTAAGACGGGTGGCGATTATGTTGCCTTTACTGGTACACCAAAATCTTATACTGGGTATGAAGAGGATGGATATAGGGTTTATGCTGCCGTTACTAACGTAGCATTAAAGCCGGGTGAGATGACTTTCTGGAGCCCAGTCAATACTGTTCGTCTAGCAACAACAGCTACTAATGTAAATGACGAGACAGCAACAGTCACTGATCCTAATTATGTTCCTTCATCAACTCAAATTGATGTGAAGGTTGAAGCAGAAGCAATTCAGGCGAAAACATTTACAAACGCTATTGATGCCATCAATGAACTTTAATATGGTTTAAAAACAAACAGGGGTTGGCTGGGGAACTGGCCGGCCCCATAGGGGGATGCGATAACAATGATGTAAGGAAAGGAAAGGAAAGCAAATAAAATGACCAGGAGAGGAATATTCGGCATTGGTAGTGTTTTAGTTTTGAGTATAGTTAGTGGTTTTGTTTGTTCTCCTGTCTTTGCGGGAGGGCCGGTAGATATTGAGATTGTTGAAGTAGTGGATGATGGGAGTGGGGTTTTGAAGCCATGGGAGGATATAGTGGGGGCGATGCCGGGGGAGAGTTATAGCGCGATTCCGAGAGTGAAAAATAATGGTGAAGTTGAGGTTTCGGTCAAAATGTGTTTATCACAATCGGCAACCGACGGGGCTGGAAATTCAATCATGTTGCCTAATAATACTTTTGGAATTTTGGTTAACGAGAGTTGGACGCTAGAATCTAGCGAGACGGATGCCGTGAATCCGGCTACGGGGAATTGTTATATTTATAATTCTAAGCTTGAGGTCGGAGAGGTGACGGAGCCGCTCTTTACGGAAGTTAGTTTAAGTAGTGAGTTCGGAAACGAATACAGGAATAATACTTTTAGTTTACATCTTGAGGCGGAGGCAAGAGATGGTGAGGCTCCGGAGCCGACTCCGACGCCGTCACCAGAGCCAACTCCGGAAAGTCCTAACACTGGCGTAAATAGTGTTTTATACCTTGAGATTGTTAGTCCAGTTTTTTATACTGCAGGAGTAATAGGGGTTTTTGCCTTAATAGCTTATTTCTTGCGAAGAATTTGGCATAAGAAATAAAACTGTTTTTATTCGTCTGTCGATTCGGTTTTTCCGCCGAGGATGAGGATGAAGTCGTAGTTTTTCGGGATATTTTCTGGGAGCTCTTCGGGGGATTTGGAGTTGAGATTATAGAGTTGTTCGAGAAGAGATTTGGTGCCGGGTTTTTCGGATGTTAAGGCATAGAGAGTGAGATCGTCGGGATATTCGCCTTCGGGGGCGTTGTCGGCGGTAACGTTCTTATAGCCTTCTTCTTCGAGTTTAGATTTTTCGGTACCTGCTACACCGACTTCGCCGGTGCCGTTAAGAACTAAGATAGTCGGCTCTTCATAGATTCGGGGATCGTTTGAAAGTTGAGTAGCGATGTAATTTTGGATTACCGAATAGTTGCCGACGCCGGCTTTTGGAACGACGTAGGAGATGCCGTTGATATTTGCGGTAGACATCATGTTGTTTGACCAGTCGTTAGCATTGTAAAGCGAGAGTTGGCGCATACTGTCAAAGTCAAGATCGAAAGTGAGGTGGGCGAGAGACTTTAACTCTTCGAGAGAGAAATTGGTGCGAAGATTGTCACCAAGGGCGGAAGCGAGTGAAAGGTAGTCGGTAATCGAAAGGTCTTTTTCGAGAAGTTTGTCTTTGATGCCGATGAGGATTTTTTGCTGAGAAGCACCGCGGGAGAAATCGCCACCTGAGGTGCCGTGGCGAGCGCGGGCGAGACCGAGAGCTTGTTCGCCATTAATAGTGTATTCGACGCCTGGTTCGAAGACGGCGCCGGTATAATAATAATCGTAAATGCCTTCGTCGAGGGTAACGTTAATACCACCTAAAGTGTCGACGATTTGGATGAGCGAGCCCCAGTTAAGATGGGCGAAGTATTGGAAATCGACGCCGAGGATGGAGCCAACTTCACCCATTAAAGCGTTGGCAGCGGTAGCTTCTTCTTCGACGGAAGCGCCTCCTTTACCGCCTTTGCACCAATAGATTTCGTTAATCTTGCCGGTAGCGGTGCAGGTAGGAGTGGCTTTTAAATCGCGGGGGAGGGAGAGCATGGCGACGTCGCCGGTCTCTTGATTCATACTTATAACCATAATCGAATCAGTAAGCTGAGCGCCGTCGTGGGTACCGTTGCCTTCGTCGCCATCCATATTGTAGCCACTAGTACCGAAGGCAAGGATATTGGTGCGACCGTTTGCGTCGGTTTTTAGAGGTTCGTAGGTCGGCTCGGTAAACTTAATGAGATCGAGAAGGTTGCCTTGGCCACCGGTGATTTTCGCGATAATGTCGTTACCCCAGAGGATGAGCCAAGTAATTCCGCCGATAAGAAGTAAAACGATGATTAATATGATGGTAGTGATAATCTTACGTTTTTTGGACACGGGTTTCTTTTCCTTTTTGTTGGACTCTTGAGCTTCTTTTGAGGATTTGTCGAGTGGCTTTTCGGAGGCTTTGAAGCTACCGGTCGCTTCGTCGAAATCGAAAGCTTGGACAGGACTGAGGAAATCTTCGGTCGGGTCGATGGTTGGGGTCTCAGGGTTTTCAGGAGTCCTCGTGGTTTCTACGATTTTTGGTTTTTTATTAACTGATTTTTTAGCGACTGTTGTATTTTTTACAACAGTCTTAGAGGAAGTTGTGGTTTTTTTTGAGCGACGAGTAGAAAGACCATCGATTGATTTATTCTTTTCCATATTTTATAATTATAGCATATGGCGATTAAGTTAACAAAAAAACAATTAGCACTTTTAGATTTCTTACAAGATTTCATGGAGGAAAATGGGTATTCGCCGTCTTATCGAGAGATTCAGGCGGGGCTTAATCTATCGTCGGTGTCGGCGGTGGCGGAACATATCGACAATTTGGTTTCGAAGGGAGTATTAAAGAAGGTTCCGGGGGCGGCGAGATCGCTCGAGATTTTGGATTATAAACACGAGGAAACAGTGGAATTGTTTAAGGTTAAAATGTTGGATTGTACAGAAGAAGAGAAACAGATTTTAGAAAAAGCGATGAAGATCTTAAATATCTAGGGGTTTACATTTATAGTGCTTTTGTTATAATTAAAGTAGGAGATTTTTACCTATGTCACAAAAACGAAAAAGTAAACAAAGAAATATCGGGAAATGGGTCGGACGGGGGTTTTTGTTGGTTTTGTTGATTGTGGCGGGGGTGGTGTCGTATTTGGTTTGGGATAACTATTTTAATGATAAGAAAGAGGAGCCGAAAAAGGAAGAGACGAGTAAAGTAGAGGAAGTTAAGGAAGTTGAGACGTCGGAGGAGACGGAGGCGGAGCTGACTAGTTCGGCGAAGGGGGAGGAGAAAAAGGTTAAACAATATGAGGGGGAAGATGCGAATACTTTCGCCGATTTAACCGGAGCGATTACCTACGCCGGGGTTTCGGGCGGATTTTTGAGGATTAGGGTAAATATTGATCAGTATTTAGAGAATGGGACTTGTACTTTAGCGCTTAGGAAGGAGGGGGCAAACATATATAGTGCAGAGGCGAGGATAGTCGCTTCGGCTTCGACGGCGACGTGCGAAGGGTTCGATATTTCGGCTGATGAGCTAGAGAGCGGGAATTATACGGTCGTGATTTATATTAGTAGCGGGGAGAAAAACGGGGAGATAGACGGAGAGGTGAAGGTATGATAGAGATTAGCGGTGGCGCGAGGAGAAGGAGAGATAAAAGATGGGTTTTTGTGGTTTTTGGAGTGTTTATCGCGGTGTTTTTGTTTTCGTTTTTGGCGCGGAGATTTCATGCGTTAGAAGATGAGGCAGACGCGGCGAATGTAGCAGCGTTTGATCCGGGATATATTATTTCGGATTATCAGATGTCGCGGTATGATTCGATGAGCGAGGCGGAAATTCAGGCGTTTTTGAAGTCGAAAAATTCTTGCAATGATACGAATTTGAGTAAGTATACTTTTGGCGCAAAAGTGGACTATTATTCGGAGACGGCGCCGTATACTTGGCATGTTGATAATGGGCATTTTGTTTGTATGGCGGATGAGATAATAAAGTCGGAAACGGCGGCGAAGATTATTTATCAGGCGGCGCAGGACTATCGGATTAATCCGCAGGTTTTGATTGTTTTACTACAAAAGGAACAGGGACTCGTTACAGATACTTTTCCGAATAGTATTCAGTATCGGTCGGCGACGGGGTATGGGTGTCCGGATACGGCGGCGTGTGATGCGAAGTATTATGGATTTAAAAACCAAGTGCGGAAGGCGGCGGAGCTGTTTCGGACGGTTCTAGACGGCGGGTGGACGAACTATCCGTTAGGCGAGAATTACGTGCAGTATAATCCGAATCGGGCTTGTGGGGGTTCGGTGGTCAATATTCGGAATCTCGCGACGTCGGCGCTCTATCGGTATACGCCATATCAGCCGAATGCGGCGATTCTCGCGGGTTGGAACGACGGCTGCGCAGCGTATGGGAATTTGAATTTTTATAAGTATTTTGAGGATTGGTTTGGGGGGGTGACAGACTCGAATAAGATTACTGCGCCAAAGGAGTTGGTTGCAAAGATGGGAAACAACAATTCTATTACTATATCTTGGAAACAATCAGAAGGCACGAGATTTGATAATGAAATAAGTTATGAAGTGGTGATAGCGGATAGTGATAGGAAAGAGACATTGGTGAGAGTTGGTGGTGAAGCAAGGGAGTATACTTTTGTTGATTTAAAACAAGGTGAATATATCGCTGCTTCTGTAAAGGCTATTTCGAAATACAATTCTATACATAATAGGATAACATTTGATTTAGCCATTGGGGAATTGCCGGATAAGCCTTCTAATTTGACAGTAGAAAAATATAATGGTGGGATAGAGGTATCTTGGCAAGAACCAGAATACGATGGGGGATTAGAAATAAAAGAATACGAAGTTGTAATTGCGGATACGGACAGAAAAGAATATAAAATGGTAGTATCTGGTGAAAAACGTTCAGCAGTGTTTTATGGATTAGCTATGAAGGAGTATTTCGCTACGTCGGTAAAAGCCATTAACGCAAAAGGTGGGAATCATGAAAGGATTACATTTTCAATTAAGACTTATGGTATTTTCCCACCAACTGAGTTTTATAATAACTTCTTGGATATGCCACAAGATGAGATTAGTAAGACTGCGGTTAGTTGGGCGGTTATAAATGGAATAACTGATAAAAACGAGTATTTTAATGGGGAAACTCCTTTAAGTCGAAGACAAGCTATGGTGTTATTATGGCGTTTGGCAGGCAAACCACCAACTGAGTTTTATAATAACTTCTTGGATATGCCACAAGATGAGATTAGTAAGACTGCGGTTAGTTGGGCGGTTATAAATGGAATAACTGATAAAAACGAGTATTTTAATGGGGAAA
>JAFRCN010000001.1 GCA_017404335.1 Candidatus Saccharimonadota bacterium
TTCGGCAATCCCCGGATCATTTCTCGCTGTCAGATCCCCGAGGCTTATCGCAGACTTCTACGGCCTTCATCGGTATTGATTGTCAAGGCATCCACTATCAGTGCCCTTAATTACCTTTTTATGCATTGACTTAACTAGCAAACGAAGTTCAAATTCATCTGCTCGTTCCGTCTTTTAAATCTTTATCGTTTCCAAATTGTTAAACGGAAGAGTCTTAAAGAAGATTTTGAAGTCGTACAAGCGGCCTCAAAAGATTCCTCGCTTTCCTTATCTTTCCGTAGAGGTCGAAAATGTCGACTTGCTTAAACTTCCCCTATTATAGCGCACCGAATTCTAAATGTCAAC
The DNA here is from genome assembly GCA_017404335.1 of Candidatus Saccharimonadota bacterium. Lineage (GTDB taxonomy): Bacteria > Patescibacteriota > Saccharimonadia > Saccharimonadales > Saccharimonadaceae > Nanosyncoccus. The sequence continues at coordinate 346 of JAFRCN010000001.1, forward strand.
ACCTTTTTTCGACTTTTTCGACTTTTTTCAACCCAGCCAGAACATCCATCAAAAAACACTCAACCCACGAGCTAGAATCTCCTTTATACTTTCATTATAATGAAAGTATAAAGGAGCACAAAGCATGTCAAATAATAATTCATCAACCAAAGCACTAACCAGCAAATCATCTGAGCACCCCACCAAAAACCAACATAAATCCCATAAGCGCATCACCGAAAGCCAGCATGAATCCATCAAGCGTGCCATCATCAAGCGCGAGGAGGACAATTACGACAAAATCTACCTCGTCCCCTGCTCGGGCGATCAGGGCTGGTACGAAATCTCGGAGCATTCTGCCCTTATTTACTACTACGAAGTTATTGTCCCACTAGGACTTTCCACGCGCCTTCATGAGGATACCGTGAGCTTTTACACGCATTATAAATACGGTTCCATCCGTACCAACAGCCCCGCCACGATTAAAGATAATCTCGTAGCTCAAAATCTCTTCGAATCCGAACAAATCGACCGCGATGTCATCATCTATCACCTCGCCAAAACCTTCACCGCAGAAGACATCAACAGTTATGCCAAACAAATTCACACCAGCCGCATCGCCAACGCATCAATCGTCAAAAGCGATAACGCCGCGCCGGAATACTACATCATCGTCAGTTCGTTCGCCAAAAACATCCTATACGCCTGTTCTAACAAAATGAACGAGATTGAACGCAACAGTTTTGCCAGCAAAATTATCAACTACGCAGTCGATCTAAGCAGAATATATCTTGAAATAAACTATCTAGACCGACGCGCCAAAGCAAACGACATCATTACTAAATGGGATAAAATTATCGACATCACTTATTACATTCTCATCGAGCTGCATTTAATGAGAGGCCTAGGCATCTGGGCACCCGAAGTCATTATCCGCTATAGCGATCAAATACTTCGCGCCCGCGTCATCGCCCGAAGAGAAATCGCCAAACTCAAAAAAGAAATCAAAATACCACCCCAAAAATCATCAAGCCCCAAATCTACAACTACATCAAACCCTAACAATCAGAAAGGAATTCACTAAATGTCTAAAGAATCCAAGCTATTCGACATCCCCGCCGCTATTAAAAGCATACAGCATATCGGCATTCGCCAGTGGCTGCTCAAAGAGTACACCAAATCCTTCATCGAAGCCAGAAAGGGCAAGCTAAAAACCTTCAACGAACACAAATTCGAGCTCCATTGGCTCGAAAACATCCCTCGCCTTGTCGACACCACCCTGGACCGCGCTTTCAAGCCCGGCACCTCCACCACTTTCGTCGTTCACGACCCGAAGGACCGTGAAATCTTCGCCGCCCCCTTCTCCGACCGCAATATCCACCACTTCCTCTATCGCGTCTGCGGTGGCTGGTGGGATAGGCAATTTATCGACGACTCCTACAGCTGTCGCCCCAGCCGAGGCACATTCTACGGCATTCTCCGGATTTGGGACAAAGCCAAGCGCATCACCAATAACTTTTCCGAAGAAGCCTACATCATCCAAATGGACCTCAGCAACTACTTTATGTCGTTACCGCGAAAGCGGCTATACGACGCTATCCATCGCGGGCTTTATCGCCAATTTAAAAAATACTTTCACATCCCGGAGGCCTACGAGCTCTATACCATCTGCGATTTCCTTTGGTATCAAGTCATCATGGATGACCCCGTCACCCACGCCAAACGCCGTGGTTCCATCAAAAACTGGTCCAAACTCGCCCCGGGCAAAAGTCTCCATGATCAGCCCTACGGCTACGGCATCGCCATCGGCAATGTTACCTCACAACTTGCCTCGAATATCTACCTAGACAGTTTCGACAAATTCGTCCACTGCCGTCTAGGTTACAAATACTACGGCCGCTACGTGGACGACTTCTACATCATGGTCAAGAAAAAGGACCTAAAGCGCGCCATTCGCGATATTGAGCTTATGCGCAGTTTCTTGCTTAACGAAAAGGAGCTCACCCTTCACCCCAAGAAGCTCAGTATTCGCCGTATCGACCAAGGCTTCAAATTCCTCGGCGCTCGCATTTACCCTCACTGCCTCATCCCCTCCGACCGCCTCCAGAAAAAAATAAAGCGCATCCTACACCAACTTCGCACCGACAAGCTCAGCGACGACACCATTATCTCTTACCTAGGTCTCACCAAGAACCTCCATGCCCACAAATTCATGAAGCGCTTTTTCAAAGAATACGACCTCAACTTCGTCCTCTATGAAGAGTTCTTGCATCGCACACGCAAAGCAAACGACATCATAAAGGACCTCCGCACTAGCCATTGGAAAGATTACGAAGCCTATTTGAAACAAAATTCCCAACAATAACTATTAATAATCCCCCCAGCCAAGCTGGGGGGATGTGGGCATAGGGTGTCGCGAAAACGCAAAAGACTCAAGACTACCGAGCCACGCAGCGGACGCTAAAACCGTTCAATCGATTGTTGCTGTTCGCTGGGTACAATTCAGAACCATTCATGTTCAAGTTGTAGCCATTAGTGCCCGACGATGCGGTACTAGACCACCAGTTCGCATTGCCGCCGACATTGTACATAGTAGTATCATTGACGTTGCCAAAGCGCGAGAACTTTTGACGCCCCCTGCTATTTTTATAACCTTCTTCAGACTTTGGACTCTTTCGGCAAGCCCAAAGTTCAACCCAGGACTACGATGCCAACTTTCTGACACCGGAGTGAGATTATCCGACTCCCTTGTTATCCACCATCATGCAGTGACAGACTTGCTGTGTTTCGATGGCAACCCCACAACCCTATTTTACTACAAAACGCGAAATCTCCCAAGTTTTTTCAAACAAGGGAGTCGCGAAAACGCAAAAGACTCAAGACTACCGAGCCACGCAGCGGACGCTAAAACCGTACAATCGACTGTAGCTGTACGCTGGGTACAATTCAGAACCATACATGTACAAGTAGTAGCCATTAGTGCCCGACGATGCGGTACTAGACCACCAGTACGCAGAGCCGCCGACATAGTACATAGTAGTATCATTGACGTGGCCAAAGCGCGAGAACGCATACGGGAGCGAAGTCATCTTATTAAATCCACCGCTCGCATAACCCACATTGGTACTACCAGCGAGATCAGTGCCACCCGCAATCCCCGCCTGAGTCAGCATCGCGTTAAAGTCTGATTGAACCACCGTACCGCTTGGGTTAGTTAGGCCATTAGGCAACCTCCAGCCCTTCGGGCAAATGGAGTTATCCGCCACCGTATACTGACTCGAAATCGGTTGCGAATTATTCGATGCGATAGCTGCCGTCCAGTTATAGAAATTACCCACTTGGTAATGCTCACATTGCGCCTGTGTATATCCAGCCGTCACACAAGCCGATACATTGTCGTAGGCAGTAGTATTTTGCGCGTATAACACCTTTGTGCCAACTTCCGCCATATACGGCTTGTAATTATCATTAGTCCACCCCGTCACTGAACTAGGTTGATTGCCCGATACATAATTCGTAACCGTTGCTGGCGTCCCCGTCATTGTCGAACCACTCGGCGTCCAGGTGATCACACTATTTCCATCTACGGCATATCCCGAAGCATACGCACCCGAACCATAAGAGTTTAGGTCCGTGTTTTCAGATGTGAGCGCCGTAGTCCCCGAACAACCGATACACAAGTCAAGATTCTGCGTCATCCAGATATTACCATCATCGAGTTTCGATACATAATATTCTTTATTGTCGCGCGTATCGGTCACTTTATAAGTCTCTCCCGCAAGCATTGTGTCCTTCCAAGTGTCCACGCTCTGCATCGTCAGGTTATCCGATGGCGCCGACCCTGATGGATGAATTAGGACATATTTCACTTTACCAGTATAAGTCCCCGCTGGCTGAGTCGACGACACATAAGCCGTGTAGGTTACATCCATCGACGAACCCACCGTCGCATCCGTCGAAGAGGTATACTGCGCGACCTTTGTGTATTGCGATGGCACAGCATGCGCAGAACCGAAGTTATTTTGAATCGACGGCGCATATGTCCCACTCACCGCCGAAGCTCTCATGTTCCAGTACGAGTTTGAACCACTAGTATTCGTCGCGATATCATGCGACGACCCCAAACTATCGCTATGTAGTACCGTAGTCCCATTCGTGTCTTGCCCATAACCTATCGCGTACACTGCAAACCCGCTCGGGTCGTTACATAACATGTTGAATCGCGAAGTCCCAATTGTATCGCTCTGGCCGTTGTTGATTGTTTTAGAATAAGTACCACCGCCGCTCATCGAACAAGAAGTCGCCACCGTTACCGACGCCGTGCTACTCGACGCTGCATCCGCTTTCACGCTCGGCGTCAACTGCGACGCACCCGCCAGAGTAGTCACTCCAACCGCCGCGCCCAGTACCATTATGTATTTTTTGTTTAGCATTTTGCCTCCATGGATTATTTTATTATATTAACGTTAATTATTCTATTAAACATTGTAGCATATTTTTAATTTAACACAAGCATTTTTATGTCTTGGTTGCATAATTTATACGGCAAGCATTTTATTACGCTTATGTTTTTTAACCGCCATCACAATTCCTCCAATGATTAACCCTATCACCACCCCCACCATCACCATAAACCATATCGGGCAAGCCACCACTAACTGCGTGATGCTTGAATGTTTACCCATGTAATCTACCGTTTGCGTTACTTCGTACACCCCTAGTGCCGGCATTTCGGTTATTTCTCGTGCCACCACTCGCGTCGTTTCCGGCATGACTACTTCTTCTATCCAGCCCTCTCCGTTGTTACTCGGATATATTTGCGCCCCTGTGAGGAAGTTCTTTACCGCGATATCGATTTTCGCCACCTCATGGATGTTGCCGTCATTCTTTAATTCCACCATCACTTTCATCGGCGTCGCCGTGATAAATCCGGGTACTTCATTCAGCTGAATTTCGCCACTCCTCTGAATTTCTCCCTCCACCTGCGCGTATACTATACTCGCCATCTCAAAGACACTATTCACGCCCACTCCCTCCGCAATTCCACCTCCATCCCCATCTGTCCCCACCAGTATAGCGGCATACTGTCCCCCCGCCGGCGCCGTCTCCGGTACCGTGATGGTGTAGTGGACTTCCTTAGTTCCGTTCGGCCCCAAAGTCCCGCTTGGCTCCGCTATCCGTATCCAATCCACAATCTGCGACCGATTCGACTGCGTCACGAGGTCCGCCACATAATCTGCCCCCGATACATTATACGGCGCCACCTCGACTTTGTAGCTGAAGTTTCCTTCCATATTCGCCGGTGTGAATACCTTTATTACCCCTTCATACACTTCACCCGCCACCAGCCTCAACTTCGCGCTCATCGGCGTAATTGAAAACACACTACCGCTCCTTGTTTCTTCCATATTCCTCCACTATATATTATATACAATATTATACCACACCCCCTCCATCCCGCCATTTTTTTTCAACTGCTTTTCATTTTATGTCAGAAAAAAACTAACAATCGTCATTAGAGTAATTTCGTCCAACCGTGCAAGCACATTGCAAGCACATTTCCTCTGTATTTTTTCTTATTTCGTCCAACCGTGCAAGCACACTACAAGCACATTGCAAGCATTCTACAAGCACATCCTCATCATTTCAATCATTACAAAGCTATCTCTCCACATAAACTGGCAGATATTTTCGATCCCTCGGGCTAGAATTAACATCAAAAATTCGTAGATACTTCTGTTCAACAGCCTGCGTTAATAATCGCGAAATAACTGAGTTATCTTTATCTGGAAGCCGAAATAGCTTTCGTAACTCCTGATTCGTCAGATATTCTTTTGAAACCCATAAGTAGCAAGCGTAAGTATAAATCGTCCACATTTTCTCGTCTGACGTCATATCGTTCAATTTTCGCCTCCCCATTAAAGAAACTCGAACGGAATCTTCTAATATTTCCATTTGCGGAGTTGGGCAACCAAATTTCGGCGAAACCGCCGCAATTTTATCCCATCCAGTCCCCCGGCTCTCACTAATTCTAACATTAAAGAACTCCTTCATTATCCCTTCGTTCCTAGTTCTTGGCGGAAAATCTACTAACCTCTTGTCCGGGACTAAAAGACTCCCTAAATTGCTAAACTCAATCCGATTATCGAAAATCTCTACCGTCGGGTGTAGCCCATCAATCGTAAAATCTTGATGTCCTAAAGTGTTCGCTAAAAGTTCCCTGACCGAAATATAAGGGAAACGATAAATCGTCCTCCGAACGCCGTCCTCCCCTATCTCTTCATGGTCGATAATTCTACTTAAAATCATTCGATAAATCTTATCGAACTCTACGACATAGCCAGCCGTCGTCCGATATTCCTCTATCGTTTCTATCTTACTATTCCCTTTATAAACTATTATCCTAACCGTCTTATTAGATAAATCACGAAATGCCCCTAAATTTCTTGCGTATAGCAAAGCCCCTAAATTAGTGATATTATATGTAGAATCCTTATTACTAGTTACCATCCCACAAGCGACTGCTTCGTCGAACAGCATACCTCTCTCTACTATCGTCCCCCTCTGTCGCATAATATACATAGCCTCGAAATCTAGTCGCTCTTCAATCTGTTCCCTGCTCAAATTCGCTTCCGCAACCGCAGTTTCAAAATCATAGGACAAAATTTTTTGCCAAATTTCCTTCTCTATGATCGGGTAATTTTTTAGCTCCGTCGTATTCGAACCGATTCTAATCCAAGCCACTCCGTCGAATTTCGCTATCGCAGTCGGATTTACGTCGATAACCAACACAACTACTCTCTTACCATTCTCATAAGTCAACGTCCGAAAAGACAAATTCGGATGCGGAACTATAATTTTACTCAACCAAAACAACAACTCTTCATTCTTATATTTTTTCGTTTCCGGTATAAAACTCGTTCCGACAATCTCGCGAGTATCATTGCTTACGCCCCAAATAATATAACCTCGAGCCGTATCAGTTAAAACTAAGCTATTCATTATCGCCGAAATGTTTTTCCCAATTACTAAAGGGTCAAAATTATTTTGTTTCAGCTCAAACCACTCCGTCTCGGACGGCAACGTAATTATATGCTTTAAAATGCTTTTTAAATTATCGTCAGTTAAGTTATCCATAGCTTGATTATATCACGAACAATTTAACTTTGCAAGCACATTGCAAGCACCCTGCAAGCACATTTACTCTGTAATTTTCCCCTCCCCGCCCATTTTTGCAAGCATCCTGCAAGCACATTGCAAGCAAAATACCACCCAAGCTGGATGGTATTTTGGCATATGGCATCACTACTCCGCAGAAGTCGCAGATTCCTTGTGAGGTCTTACACCCTCTTCATCTTCGTCTAAGAACACAAACCTCGCCGTTGCCGACGTAAATTTGCTCTCATCTATATATAAATTAATGATTCTCTTAGCATTGATTACTGAAAACATCGGTGATAAGTCTTCCTGATACACTCCAACTTCGCCCATATAATTATTATAGTCAGCATGCATCCAAGAAAGTGCAATCTCCGCCGCATCGTTAGAGCTAAACTCGCCTTCATAAGTATAATTAATTTTATCTACCACACCAGACTTAAATGTAATCTTTATTTCATGATCCGCCCTACTCGCCGTATCGTAATTGAAAAAACCTCATCGGCGCTCGACGCTCTACAATCCAATATACCAATTGACTCCGTTTTATCACCATCCGATATGTTACGAAAACTCCGAGTTTTCGTAACAAATTCTACTTCAATCCATTTACTTCTTTCTCAAGTTTTGCTATTTCATCAGTTATCGTATTGAAATCTGGATATTCGCCATAAAACATCGATTGCATCGCATCGTAGTCTTTGCGCAAAACCTCTTCATTGTCCGCAGATGGCACAAGCCTCAATGTCCCCGGCTTAGCCATATCATATCTCGCCCAGCCTGCATGATAAAACTTGTTTTTGAACTCGGCAACATCTTTCAATAACTGTATATTATCCAGCGCCGACTTCTTGAACGGTGATTTCGCCATACAATACATATCGTAGTAATGTCTAGAATATCTTTGCGGGGTACGATTCCCGTCCGGTCTATGCGCCTCGGCATGCAAAATAGTTGCTTTCTCCCAAAAACTTCTCTCCGCAGTAGTTGTCAAGATAACCGTTCCTACCCCCGCAAAAAGACCGGAATAACATTCTGCTACATACGGCGTAATTAATGCGTTTTGAGTTGGCGTCCAAGCTGCAAGAGGGCCAATTTCCAGACGAATAGCCGGCGTCAACGCAAAATCTCTGAAAATACTTGGATAGTGAAACAGCACAGTCAGCTCACCATTTTCTTCATACAAAGAAAACTTGCTACTTTTTGGCAAAATGCCACCGATATCTTCCGAAATCTTTGGAATAAAGTCATCTGCCAAAAATTTCCTAAACTTCTCCGTGCATTCGGCCTTAAATTTCTCCCGTTGATTATTACTAGATAATCCCAATGGGTAATCCTTTGCATATCCCAAGACTCGCCAATCCAAAATCAAGTCCACATCTTCGGAGAATCTCTTAATCAAGTGATATGCTTTCGAAAGGCTCGTCCCGCCCTTAAATACCAAATGATCTCTCCACGGGCTTTCATGAAAAAGATAGTCCAGAATAAAACAAACCCAAAAATCTTTCTCCACAATTCCCTCAGACATCCCAATTTTTGCAGCAGTATTACGAAATAACGCTTCGCGATCCTTCGCTGATAATTTAGCAACTTTACGCATGGCTTTTATCGCTACTCCCATCTATGACATCCGCCGACGCAATTTCCTTGAGACAATTATAAATCCAAAGCGGCAAATTATTCCCCTCTGCTAACATTTTTTCACGCTCCGCTTGGTCAAAGTGCGCCGCAAAGTTCGCAATCATTTCTTTCGTAATGCGCTCTTGTCCTATAGCACGCAGAGCCTGCGCTGTCATAATGGTCTTCGGAGAAAGCGCAGTAAATTCGCGGTCTTCTCTATGAGTGAAAATAAGTTTTGCGTTTTTTAATTCATATTCTCTAGATGGTCCAGAACTGATAAATTCCCAGGTATTAGGAACCTGCGTAGAAATCCCCAAATAGTTCAATGCGGTTTCGCCACTTGGCGCAATCATCCAGCCATTTTTCTCAGCAAGGGCCTTGGCAACCTTTTGCGGATTTGGCTCGACCAACTCACCTAACATAGAATTATAAACAGGCTTTTCGTAAACACCTCTGACCATTCTGCGTATTAGTCCAGATGATTCCAAGCGTGCCAGAATTGCCTTTATCGAATCATAATCACCGAAATCCAAAAATTTTTGGATATAAAAAATCTCACCCTCCGGATACGAGTTAATTCTATCCATGATTTTTTTGGTAATATCTGTATTTTCTTGCATAATTAATCCTTTTGTATGACTAAACATATTATAACATATTTTTTAACATAAATGTTACGAAAACTCCGAGTTTTCGTAACAAATTCGAAAAACAAAACCAGAAATACCGCTCATTGGAGCGGTATTTTGCTATTTCATATACGCTTTTGCTTAGCTATATCTACAATTATTACGCGGCCGCAGCGTCTCGTGTCCTCTTGTTCTTTCCCCGACTCCGCACCCGCATCACGATCCAGATAATAATCGCAATGATGACAAAGAGAATCAAGAATAGTAGCCATACCGGGCAAACGATCACCAATTTTTCCGTTACGCTCGGTTCGCTATCTGTTGAATCATAATATACAGTCTGTCGCACTCTAAATATCCCAACCGCAGGTGTCTTATCCCAAGTCTGTTTTACATACCTAGTAGTATCAGGCAAAACATGATCTGTTCCTGGCTTTTCTTCCGTCGTATAAATTTCTTCATCAGAGAAAAGAGGCCAAACTTGCAAATAATAAGTCACCTCGGAGTGCGTATTCCCCTCATTTTTTGCTAGAAAAGACGTGGTAATTGGTGGATTCGTCAAGAAACTAGGGACATTATTGTCACTTATTATTCCAGACACATTAATGTCGCCAGCCACCTCAGCAAACACTGATGAAATTATCGAGATGTTATCTCTAATCGCCAAATTACCACCATTATCATCTTCGTTCGGATTCGGCACAGAAGTAATTACTACTGCAAAGTATTGTCCACCACCCCTTGCGTCCCTAGGTACGTCTATCGTATAAGAAAAATCCACCGACTCTCCCAGTTCCAGTGACCCCCTAACTACCCCGTTCGCATCAGCCGTCTCTTCGCCATTAGAAAGCGTCACCCAGTTTACGATATCATTATGGTCACCCTTTATATTAGTTGCAGCCGCATACTCATTATTGTTGTCATTCACTGTCAATGGTTTAATAGACGCTTCGTAATAGAAAGTGCCACCTTGCTGCTCATTTACAAAAGCAGTCACTCTTCCCGTATATGAATCCCCCTCCGCAAGAGAGATAGTTTGTTTCATTGGCGTAACGGAAAAAGCCGAAACAGTACCCCCGCTTACCAGCAGTCCCATCGCTACAGCGACAAAGCCTACCAGACCAAATAAAACTTTTTTATGATAACTCATTAAACCTCCTTATAATAATTATAATTATATCTTTTAATTCACAATTTGACAAGAGAAATCTTTCGCCTCATAGGCAGATTTCATATTTTCAATATTTTTAGGAAACGGCTGTTGCGCATCCAGAAAGAACATTGGCGCCGTAAGTGACGAAACTTTATCGGCCTTCGCTGTAATAGTCGCGGACATTTTTGCACCATTTACGCTAAAGGTATTGGAAAAAATACTGGGTTTCTCCCCATACTCTCTTCCCATAATAAGATCATAATCAACACCACCAGTATCCCTAGCGCCATCCGCCATTGACTCCGACTCATACACGCCATCGTACCGATACATGATAGAAGACAAAACATTTTCATTAAAAGTAGCCGTAATAGTATTACTAAAAGACACAGGCTTAACTCTAGTCAATGTAGGATGAGTCAACGTATTGTCAACACATTTCAACGCTACGATTTTGCCATCTCCTTTTATAACCAACTCTCCAGATGTCGTTCCTTTCGTAAGTTGTATTATCCCAACAACAACTAAAAGTATTACTGCAAAAGATATCGCCGCTATACCCACTGTCTTTAAGTTATTCTTATTGCTATTCACATTTCCTCCATTTTCTTAACCATTATAACACAAAATCGAAAAATTTAGCGTGAACTCGGCAAATTTCATCTCAATGAAAACATTAATCCTAAGAAAACATCAGCACAACTAAAAATACAATTTCACACAAAAATCCCCTTCCGAAAAAGGGGATTTTCACTCATTATCTAATTAGAGAGTAGATAATGAATAAGTTACAGTACCACGGTAGGTATCAGCAGCTGTTTCAGTACCAACATATGCATCGTAAGTCACAGTGAAAGCACTGCTATCAGTCGAAGCACTCTCAGTAGCAATTATTGGTGCAGCAATCTCTTGTGTAGGTAGAGGAATGTAGCCACCAGCAATCACACCTGTACCAGAAAGAGCACCGCTCCATTGGCCTTCCGCTTGACCACTATCAGCAGCATATACAGCACCAGCAACCATAGTAATCTTATGGTTGTTTCCAGCAGTAACAGGAGCCAAATCTTGACCAGCAGCAGTTACCTTCCAACCATCATTATCGTTACATACGACATTAAATTTGTGAGTAGCCTTAGCGTTTCCGCCTACTTTGAATGCAGCTTTCTTACCGTTCAATACCGTATCGGTAAAAGTTTGGCTTTCAGTAGTTTCACCTTGATTACCAGTCGTAAAACTACAGGTTGGATTAACTTTGATTTCAAGAGTATCTGTTGAACCAGTGACATCAGCTGCAAACACGCCAACTACTGGCATCGCCGCAACCGCCAAAGAAGCAACCCCAGTCGCAATTAACATTTTTTTCATAATATTTTTCTCCTTCTGCCATAGCAGAATTAATTTTATATTTATGTTAAACGCAATGTATAACCTTTAACATTTTCTATTTTACATAACCGCAATCGGCTTGTCAATATATTTTTAAGCCAATTTTAAAATTTCCCGCCCCACTTTTCCACACATATCACCTTTTATTTCTGTGCGCCATAGCCAATTCATTATTATACTATTCCCTCGACACCTTTAGACAACAAAACAGAAGTATGCTATAAATAAAATATATGAGCCTATTTGCACCTAGATTCTATAAAATCCTTCATGAAGGCGTTGATTTTGAAGCTGAGGAGTCCTTTGGTGGAACGGGCAAAGGCACGAGAGCTAAAAAATATGTTGTAGTAAAATCTCCCTGCGGAAAAGAAAGAGGAGCCTACTTCAAATATGATAACGGCAAAAAATTTCGTCAAGGTGAAGAATGTTCTGAAAAAATCGCTTCAGAAATAGCCAAAGTGTTAGGGTATCAAACCGCTGAGATAGAACTTGCCGAAAGCATAAATGGTGAACATGGTCTAATTAGCTATCTCTTTATTAACCCCGACAAAAACGAAATCCATATAGACATGGAAGATTACTTTCCTGACATTAATAAGGAAAGCGAATCACATTTATATACAATCAAAAAATTAAAAAACCGTCTCGCCGAAAAGTTCCCCGACGTAGATTTCGAAGATTTTCTTCGCATCTGTTTTTTCGATGCCCTAGTTGGAGAACGGGACCGCCATATCGGCAACTGGGGATTAACTACAAAAAACGGAATCCACAATATCTCTCCTCTCTACGATACCGCTAGTTGTCTCCTACGTGACTTTCAAAACCCTAAAATTCTACAGAAATACACCAAAAACGACGAAAAGTTTAACCAGTACATCAATAATAATAAACTCGCAATTTATAAAGAATCTACCAACGAAAATTTCTCCCCTACAAATTCATTTATAGATTATCTGTTGGACAATTATCCAAGTTTTGCACACAAAGAAATACATAACCTTTTTAAACTAAAAAATGCTATAATAGACACTATAGTAAACAAAATTCCAAAAGAACGAATGACGAACGAACACAAAAAATATATTATAAAATATCTAAAACAACAAAGGGATAGTTTTATTCAAAAAGGAGCTAAAAAATGAAACAAGATGAGTTGTGGCTAATATGGCGAGTCGCGGACCCAAAAAGCGAAAATCGCCGAAGATATAGAATTGGAACTCTAAAATGGATTGAAGAAAAAGATTTATATGAGTTCGAATATGATTACAATCATGATTTTAAAGAAGCATTATCTGCAGGCTTTTCTTATTTTCCTGGGTTCGAAAACACAACAAAAGGGCACATATACACTAGTGAAGGTTCTCTCTTTCCCACCATCAGTTCCAGACTACCCAAACCCGAACGCGACGACTATCTCGATCTATTAAATCGCTACGGTCTTGACGTTAAAGATTCTCCGTTCAAGGTTCTTAGCACAACAAAAGGACGTCAAATTACTGACAATTTTGAATTCGTCCCTGCATTCAACACCGAAAAAATCGAATTTGACATAGCAGGAGTTTCTCATCTCCAAAAATCCGAATTACTTAAACATTTTGAAGATGGGCACCTTCGCAATGGAGCTAAGCTACGGCTTTCACTTGATAAAGAAAATGAGTACGATAAGTTCGCCATCAAAATATTGTTACCAATTAAAGAAAAAAACATTTTCTTAGGCTATGTGCCAAGATATTACTCTAAAGATTTAACAGAAATAATAGAAAAAGGTACTGAATATTCAGCAATTATCACCGCTATCAATCTGCACTCCAAAATACGCGACGAAGGTATCTCTGCTCGAATTCGATTAATCTTTGCTTGAGAACAGTTACTGCGCTCCAAAATGCTTGACTTTTTTAGCAAAGTGTGCTATAATTAAGACATACTAACTCTGTTGGTCGTTTCTTTCCATTTCTCGGTTTCATCGATATCTACAATCGACGTCTAAAGGAGGTCTTCAGATGCAGCTCTGGCAGTACTTCGCCGAAATCGGCGCCATGATCATCATTTGCCTGCTCTTCATGCTAAACGGCAGGCAGAACTCCAAAGATCACGCCATCTCCGGCTTCTTCTTCGGAGCTCTCGGTTTCGTCGCATTCATCGCCTACGTTACCGCCGTCCGCAAAGGACTTCTCTAAACCGACCGCACCTTAACGCGCCAACCGCGCAGACAAAGCCGTCTATCGGCTCGCCGCCTTTCGAGGCGGCTTTTCTTATTCGCTAGCCACCCAAGTTAAAAAATCATCATAATTATTATACGCCCCCGCATCTTCATCTGCATCCGACCGGAGCGCCTTAACAACCTGCCCATCCTTAACCACCGCCACCGACGGATAATATTTAACTGTATCCGAGAGAGACGACCCCGCCAAATCACCATACATTATCCGGTAAGCGAACCCGCCGACTGACTTAGTGTAATCTTTTACAATCTTTCTCAGTTTGTCCGCCGTCGTGCATCCGTCTTGGTCAACAAACAAAAGAAACGACCGCCCCTGAGAAATCATCTCCTCATACGCCTCAACCGTAATATCGACTAGCTCCCCCGCCGAAACCGGCGTTAAACTCTTAAAATCTATCTCATGATATGGCACTTTATAAAAATCATATACCGTTTTACCATCCACCCCAATCCGCTTAACCGTAACCGCATTTTCCCCCTTATAAAACCAGTATCCCCCAACATCATAAATCTTCTCCTCATTCCATCCCAACGCAATCAGCATCCGTCGAAGCATCCCCGAATACCCACCCCCACCACACATCAAGAAAATCACCTTATCCTTCGGGAACAAATCCTCTAAAATCGCCATAGATTCAACATAGTTTGGTGTGTATTTCCCTTCCACTTCTGTAAACAGAGTCTCTCCCGCATAAGTCCCGCCAACTGCTTCAGGTAACCCCGTAACATTAACTAGATACGGAAAAGGCACCACCTCAAATCCGTCTACATATCCTGACAGGTTCGCATCTCCCCCAATCGCCTCGTAATTCCCTGGGTCTTTCAGCATTCTCACGTCCCGATAAACTGCATCGCTCCGCCCGAGATATTTATCAATCGTCTCCTCGTTGATATTTTTATCAATTCCGAGCTCCCCTCTCTGGCCCTCAGACAGCTCCGGCTTCGGCAGCTCCGGCAACGACTCGTCAATATACGGTAGCGCAAACCGCCCCAATAAAAACGCCAATACAACTAGCACCCCCGCCCCAATTCCAAGACTAATAAAAATTTTCTTCATAATTAAAGTATATCAGGCAATTAAATATTTGCAAATGTGTTCTGCGGACCTTGAAGACTTGGCCTGAGCGGCCCGGAGCGTGTCCGAAGGACACGCTTGCAAATATTTAATTGCCTATTATTCTTTCATTAGGACAGTTCTGCAAAACTCTCGAAATCGCCTCTTTCTCAGCCGAGGTAACCCATAGCGAATATTTGTATTTCACCGACACCTGCCTCGCCACATACTGACACCGAAACTTCTTATTCGACGGCAACCACGTCGCCGCGTCCCCATCCGACTTTTGCATATTCGCCGGCCCATCTACTGCAAGCAGATTCAACGGGTCCGTCGCAATCTCGTAGCGCACCGACTTGTCCATATACTGCGCCCCTTTCTGCCAAGCGTCCGACAAAGCAACGACGTGGTCAATCTGTACCTTCGAGACCTCCTCCCGACTAGAAAACTTCATGTGTTCCCCCGTGTACGGCTCATCAAACTCCCCCGCGACGACATTACATCCGTCTAATACCGCCGATTCCCCAAATTCCCGCTTTAAAATCCTCTGCCTCAGCGAGCATCCGTCTACCGACGGCCACCCGTTATAAAATTCTTCCCTAGAGTATCCCGTCTTCGGCGCCCGTCCCTTTACTTCAAGAAACTCTAAAACCTCCGTCGCCTTCCGCGCGTTTTCATTACCCTCCGAAACCGCCCCTGCGCTAAAACTCTCCCCACCTCCGGCATCCTCCGCCGTCGCAAACTCCGCCCCAAGATTTTCGATTTTCGTAAAAATCGCTTCGTAGCTCGCCGGATTCGTAAAAACAAACACCGCAACCAGCACCAAGCTCGCTAAAACCGCCAGAAGTCTCCTACTGCGATATTTCATTTATCTTTTCTACTTCCGCATTAGAGTTTACTATATTCGTTAGTTCCTCATTCTTCGCCACCGCCTGATTATATTCGTCAACTTTCCCGTTATATGTCGCCACCAACCGATTCACTTCCTCAAACTGCGCATTTAATTCCGTCTGTTCTCTTAAAATCTCCGACCGTCTCGTCCGAAAAGCATACTCCGAATTAAAACATCCCGCCGTCTCCGCACAGTTATTAAATTCCCCTACGGTTTTATTATATCTTTCCGCTCGCGCTTCATAATTCGCTTTTTTTGCTTCAATCTCTGCACTCAAACTCTTTAATTCATCTTCGAGCCTAGCGAATTTAGCCTTTAGCTCCCTAAACGGCGAAATA
Source organism: Candidatus Saccharimonadota bacterium (assembly GCA_017404335.1). Lineage (GTDB taxonomy): Bacteria > Patescibacteriota > Saccharimonadia > Saccharimonadales > Saccharimonadaceae > Nanosyncoccus. The sequence goes on from JAFRCN010000001.1 coordinate 16,776, forward strand.
TACTGATTATAATACGAAACAATTAAGTCTTGGTCCTCAAAAAACCGCGCATAATACTTCGATAATTCCTCCGGCAATTCGGAAATCTCCGTCCCCACTCGCGAATGCAACTCGTCGTACCGTTCCGAACCCTCGTAGAGCGCCAACTCTTCACCCAAAGTATCGCTATTCTTCCGATAAACCTCCTCGAGTAGAACCGATAAAGAAATCCGCTCCGAATCCGAAAATCTTGCATAGGCCGCGTGCAGCAGCTCATGCGCCGCCGTCAGCTCCCGAATCCCATCGAAAGTTTCGTCAGTAATGTTATAAACAAAAATCCCACCGTTCGTGTAACACCCCAATATATAAATACTAGCGTCATGCGACTGACAGTTTAGATTAAAGCCCTCTCTCTCCTCCAAAACCGGAAAACTCGCATTAAAAATTCTCACCCCCTCTCCCGTCAACTTCAATTTATCCCTAATTATAGCCATCTCCTCAGTCGGCTGATAAAACATCCCGCGCGTAAAATCTGAAATCACCGTCCGGTTCAAGGTCAAAGCCAGCGTAATTGCAATTAAAACCCCCACCCCGAGCCCCCATTTAATTACAAATAAGATTTTTGCCCGCTTCTCCATTCCTTCATTATAGCATGAAAAGCCCCGGACGTGCCGGGGCTTAAGAAAAGAACTTGTTGTATTTTTAGAAAATCAAGACCCACCGGCTCCGTCACGCAGAATCACATGCGTCCGCATATCCTTCGCCCAAAGGAGATATACAATCTCTCTTCCACCCCTACCATGGGTGCGCTCTCTGATCACAACAATATCATCAAGCTTTCTCTTGGACTTCCTGATTTTCTCGACGTCCTCCTCCTCGTAAACATAATGAACGGAAATACTTCCCCCATCCGTCCGTACCGGACGCACCGGCAGTTTATCCTTACTTACCGGAAACCGCCGAATTTCCCCCGTCGTCTCCTCGTAGAGCCGAATCGTCCGGCCGGTCATGTTCACGAGGTCCTCAGTTAGTCTTACAGAGCTGTAGTCTCGCATTCCATTTACCCCCTATTTTACTTGCCCAAAGGGCATCTTTTAATTATAGCACACTTCAACTAAAAATTCAACCTGCTTAGCCCCCTTATGTTTTTTATCTCCGTAACGTTCAATTCTCAAGTTTCTTGGCGAGCCTTAGTTTCAAGACCACAACTTTTTAAAAATAGAATTGCATCATCATAGTCATTGCATATCTTATATTATTATGCGCTAAAACATGCTATAATTATACCTACAATAACAGATAATATAGGTTGGTTATGAATTTAAAGATCGGAGTCTTGAATTTTTAAACCAACCTGTTTCTCTTATCCTATTCTCGGTCAAAATTCATCTTTTTAAAACGAAGTGGAAAAGTATTAATACCAAAAAAAGACGCGCTTGATATAGTTCAATATCTTGGGCATCTTTAAACACTATTATAGCATAAAAAGAAGGCGACATCCCGCATATATCCAATGCAGGACTCGCCTCCAATAATTTAATTATACGCCAATTACTTTTCAAAATCAAGTATCTCTAAGACAACACCGTTAGGAATGATTTTACCTTTTTTCATGCGAAGCATTATATCTAATCTACCTCAATCTTTCAACCCCCACCTACAATATGTGATATAATAATACCAATAATAACAGATAGAAAGGTTGGTTTTGAACTTAAAAATCGGAATCTTAAATATCTAAACCAACCTACTTCTTTTATCCCGTTTACTACCAAAATCCGCTTATCAAAACCAAAATGAAAAAACATAACGATTTTTATTCATAAATAGAATGGCTTATAATAATACCATGCAAAATAAGAGAAAAACTGGAATCTATATCGCACCAGGTCGCAAGCCTTGGCCTCATGAGCTAAGAGTAGCAGAAATTCTTTCTTTAGCTGGGCATTATATTGAATTTTTAGAAGAAGGAAATTTACATACCGCAGATATTAAACTAGATGGTATAGAATACGAAATAAAATCTCCAGAATCTTTCAACTCAAATACTTTTGAACATAAACTAAAAGACGCCACAAAGCAATCACCAAATTTAATCATCGATACTTCTCGCATGAAAAAAGTCCGAGATTTGAAAGTTCGTAATTTTCTCATTAATCAAATGCGCAAACAAAAGCAAATAAAACGTATGATCATGGTAACAAAACGCGGCCAAATTATTGATATTTCTGTGTTAATTTGATATAATACAAGTATCGAAGTTCTTGCAGGGCGCAGTATGTGCCGAGCGCGGGAGCTTCTTTTTTATAATGCTTTTAGCCCTCTCCACAAAATCTTTTTTATTATTATAATTTATTATTTCTTCAGCAATTGAAGAAATAGCACTACTTGGGTTTACTCCAGATTTTACGAAACAGTATATCAGTTTTTTGTCATCATAAAACCATCCGAGTTCTATACCTACACCAATAGACGGCTCACTGCATTCCGCAATCACTACATCATAGCTTTTGTAGTCTTCTCTAGAATTATGAATATCAACGCCCTCTTCATGCGGTAAAACCAATTCGTGTTCCAAGAAAAAATCATCGTTTCTCAGTGGTTCATATATCTCTTTTTTATAATCGATGCTAGTTGGATGCGCTATATAGATTCTCATTCTTATATTATACATTAAAGCATGTTATAATTATACCTACAATAACAGATAATATAGGTTGGTTATGAATTTAAAAATCGGTATCGTCGGCCTTCCAAATGTCGGCAAATCTACACTATTTAATGCACTTACAAACGCTGGCGCACTCGCCGCGAATTACCCTTTTGCTACCATCGAACCGAATGTTGGCATTGTCCCCGTCCCCGATGAACGCTTAGACATATTAGCTAAAATATACGAAACCGATAAAGTCGTCCCGGCTACCGTAGAGTTCGTCGATATTGCCGGTCTCGTCGCCGGCGCCTCTAAAGGCGAAGGTCTCGGCAACAAATTCCTCGCCCATATCCGCGAATGCCAAGCCATCTGCCACGTCGTTCGTGCTTTCAAATCGAGCGACATTGTCCGTGCCGACAACAAGCCCGAAGACGACATCGTAAAACAAGCCAAAGACGACATCGATATCATCAACCTCGAACTCCAACTCGCCGACGAAGAAACCAAAGCCAAAATCGAAGCCAAACGCAAAAAAGACCCCCAAGACGAAAACGTCCCCTATTTAACCGATAAACCCGTCATCTACATGTTCAACGTCGACGAAGAAGGCCTTACCGACAAAGCCCTGCAACATGAATTAACAAAGATGGCTAAAAAGATTCACGAGAACCGTCCTTTTGAGAGCATTCGCGACAACGGGAGCGAACGACGAAGCGAGCCCCGTAACGACGGGCGCGAGCGAGGAGGCGAACAAAAGGATGGTTCCGTGAATCTACAAACTATTTTCGTGAATGCTAAATTGGAGGAAGAAATGTCCGGCATGAATCGCGAAGAGCGAAAAGAATTTCTTGAAAGTTACGGCGTAGCCGACGATGCACTAGGTGAGTTGATCAGAGCAGCATATAAGACTTTGGGGCTACAATCATTCCTTACCGCTGGCAAAAAAGAAGTACGAGCATGGACCATCAAGCAAGGTGCTACAGCGCCAGAAGCGGCCGGGACCATCCACACCGATTTTCAGCGTGGCTTTATCGCCGCCAACGTCTGCAAATACGATGACCTTGCCCGCCTCGGCTCCGAGCTCGCTGTCAAACAAGCCGGCCTTCTCCGCACCGAAGGTAAAACTTACGTCATGCAAGATGGCGACGTCGTCGAATTCAAATTCAACATCTAAACTTAATTTATCGTAAACCAATCCCTCACTCTAAACTCCCCATCCACATCCGCGACCGCCAGTATCGGCGAAAACCGCCCGAATTCCCTGCTCCGAAACTTCATAAAGCTCTCCGCCGCAAATTTCATTCTATCTAGTTTTCGTTTATCCACCGCCGCCACTCCACCGCCAAAGTCTAAACTTCCCCTGGTCTTCACCTCCGTAAAATAAATAGTATCTTTAAAAACCGAAATAATATCAATCTCATAAAACTTCGTTTTAAAATTTCGCGCGACTATCTTATGCCCCAATCTCTCTAAATATTTCGAAACCGCCCCTTCCCCTCTAAGCCCTACATCTGTTGTATTTTTTACAACATTCTTCACCGAATTTAGACTCCTCGAAAACCCCACCATACTCTTAATCGGCTCAAAACTCCGCCGATGTTCCTCGCAAATCCCGTATTCGTTAATCGCCTTCAGGTGTTTTGCCGTCCCGTAGCCGACATTTTTTTCAAATCCATAATCCGGATATTTTTCAGCCAGTTCATACATATAATGGTCTCGCGCCACCTTCGCGATAATCGACGCCGCCGAAACTTCGCGCACTAAATCATCCGCCTTCGGCATAGTAGAAACATATTTCTCCAGCTCTGTCAACTTCAGAAAATTCACTTTTCCATCAATCACTATCTGAGAAAACACAGCGTGAAGCCCCTTTAGAGACTTCACAGCCCGCCTCGTCGCTAGCCGAAGAGCCTCCGAAATCCCAACTAAGTCCAGCTCCGACGAAGACACCCAGCCGAGCCCCGTCACCGCCTCATTTATAATCACTTCGTTTAAAGCTTCTCGCTTTTTCACCGACAACTTCTTCGAATCCCGAAGCTCCGCAAACCATTCCATTTCGTCTTCCGGCAAAACAACCGCCCCCACAACAAGCGGACCCGCTAGGGGTCCGCGTCCAACTTCGTCTATTCCGAGAATCGCCATTAAGCCTTAGCTTCTTCCGCCTTAGCCTCGGTCGCTTCGGTCTTCTCAGCTTCTACCGCTTCTTCGGTTTCCACCGGAGTCTCAACGACCTCAATTTCCGGCTTCTCTTCTACGACCGTCGTGTCGTTTACCGCCACACGGTCGAAATCTCGACCCGCAAGTCTCGCCGACTTGCCCGAACGTTCGCGTAGATACGAAAGATTATTTCGACGCACTTTTGAGCGCTTCGTAATCTCAATTTTCTCCACAAGTGGCGAATGAATGAGATAAGACTTCTCAACTCCGACTCCCGAAGTCACCTTTCGCACTACAATCCGAGCCGTGTGTGATTCTTTTCGGTCAACCCGAATCACTACACCTTCGAAAACCTGTAGTCTAAACTTTCCACCTTCCTTAATTTTTTGGGTAACTTTAACGGTATCCCCGGACCGTACGTCGACAACCGCCTTCTTTTTTTGCGCATCGCCAATCTGTTTTAGAATAGAAAAACTCATATTATACCTTTTATATTAGAAACTACTTTTTATTCTATCATACTTACTCTAAAAAATCAACATTAAATAAAAGTCTTCCTCGAGAAACATAAAACATCGATTATTAAAAGTCATTAACACACCTAACGCCGAGAGCTCTAAACTTATTTTGGCTATTCGTACCCGGATAAACTTGGTCACTGCTAAAACCAAGATTATACGAATTGGCATTACTACGTGCCGTAGAGGTCCAGTAACTCCCATAGCCGCCCCTACCACTCGTCGAAGAAACCAAGAGATGTCCACCAAAGATAAAGTTATTAGGATAACTCCTAAGTGAATTAGAAGCCAACTTCCCAGCATCAACACCATCTACTATTCCAGAATAAGACGGCGACTCACTGTTTGTATTATTTGGCTCAATACCAGACACACTCTTCGTAAGTACGTAAAAATCACCACTTTTTCCAGAATCTACCGTAGTTTGTCCCCCTCTTGGTAATCTCCAACCCCGTGGACAAATTGAAGTCGAGTCTGAGCTTAAATTATTGGAACCATTATGAGTAGTATCCGCAATAGCCGCATGCCAAGTATAGTAGTGACCATAAGAATACATCGCTCCATTATTTGTGGTTGGGTTTAATGCCCTAGCAGAAGTATTAGTATTGTTATAACGCGGAAATCTATACCCCGCATATGTTCCTGAAATAGTAATCTTCCCAGGTATATTATCTTCACCAGTATATAAATCATTATCAGCCGTAGATATATTAAAATTCGTTAATTCCGGAGCAGGCAAGCCAATAAAGCTTGAATGATAACCCTGCGCAAGAGTACCATCATTATTATGTTCTGCGGTACTCTCAAGCCTCAGATTCTCTATCATCCAACACTTACCATCCGCAAGCTTAGCAATAGCATAAGTTTGACCGTCACGTTGATCAGTGAGAGCAGAAACAGAAGACAAATCCGTAGCACCAGCAGTCAGACCATTACAGACCGAAGCAACCTGATCAGCGTCTTGGAGACTTCCCTTAGGTTCGACCCATACAGCATAGAGGGAGAGACCCGAATTAGTCCCAGAAAAATCATCTACATTCAAACTGATAGTTTCACTTGGTCCATAAAACTTTGCCTCAGGATTTGTAGTATAATCAAATCGATCAGACCAACCCGCAAAACCATATCCGTCCAAGCTAAAATTAGATGTTAAAAGCGTCACCTCCGAAGCAATATTTTGACAACCCATAGTCCCCAATACACCGGGTGCATTTGCGTAATAACAAATTCTACCAGTCTGAGTCTCCTGGGGTATTGACGGAGCTTCACTTGACGGGTGTACCATTATATATCTCACTTTTCCCTCATACAACCCCAACGCTTGTGTCGGCGAAATATACACCGCGTATGTCGTTTTCACCTGGACTCCATCAGTCGTCGTAGTCGCCGCCGGTCGACTTACCGCCAAAGTATAAGCACTAGGCACTGCCCGATAATTATTGAAACCATTATGCAAAGATGCAGACTCCAACCCATCAATCATATTCAATTTCATTGCCCAACTCGACTCATCTCCCGAAGTCACAATTCCCGTATTAATATCATACTGCTGCCCCATCGACGCTGACATAACTGTTTTTCCGTAAACGTCATCCGTATATCCTACGGCATAAATTGCAAAACCATTATTGTCATCACAATTCGCCTTCAAAACCGTCTCACCAATACCCTGATAAAGTTCTCCATTTATCACCGAAGCAGTATGTGCCGCACTGACCGTTCCACTAAACGTACAAGCTGTACCCCTAGTCTTTACTGAAGATTCTTCCGCTCGAACCTCCTTACCCGACCAAAAACAAAGTCCGATCAGAAAACTTACAGTTAAAGTTACTATTATTGTTCCATAAAAAAACTTAAGGCGCATTTTTTCCTCTTTCGTAAAAACGAAGTTAAATAATATCAACGTACGCCTTAAGTCCCAAACCCCACTAAATTATAGCATAAAAATTATAAACGCAAAACAAAAATTTTAGTTTTTTAGCGCCAATCTCACTCTCTCTTCGACTGGAAGCTTTACATCGACTTTCGAAAGCGCCTCGCTCGCTTCTTTTAGCGGGAATCCTAACGCAATCAATGCGTCCAATGCCTCGTCATGTTCTTCTTCAGCTTTATTATACTTAGTCTCCGTCGCCCCATACCTCGATGGAATACCAACTTTATCTCGTAAATCTACAATTACTCTTTCCGCCGACTTTTTCCCGACCCCAGAAGCTTTCGAAATAAACCCTGCGTCCGCATTCGCAATCGCGTTTCGCACTTCCTCCGCCTCGGCTAAAGACAAAATCGCAATCGCCGCCTTCGGTCCAATCCCCTGTACCGAAATCAAAAGTTCAAAAATCTTCTTCGCCGCGAGCGACGAAAACCCGTAAAGTTCCTCCGCATTTTCCCTTACTTGATGGTAAGTAAAAAACTTCTGCGTCTCGCCTAGATTTACCCGCTCGTAGTCCGGCGTCGGCACTGTAATCTCGTACCCCACTCCATTAACGTCCAATATTAACGAATTTCCGAATTTTTCTTCAATTTTTCCGACTAAATGCGCTATCATTTTTTCTCCTTTCGTGAATTAGAAAATTTATATTTCTCGTCAGCTCCATTTTGGTAAAGAAAGCTACATGTAATCGCCACTGCTAGCGCATCCGCCGCATCGTCCGGCTTCGGCTTCTTCTCAAGCCCTAAATGCACTCTAACCATTTCTTCTATCTGCGTTTTCGTCGCCGCCCCATATCCAGCTAAAGACAGCTTAATTTGATTCGGCGAATACTCGTATACCGGCAATTTTAACCGCGCTGCAATTAAAAGCACAATTCCCCTCGCCTCCGCTACCGCAATCCCCGTCGTGACGTTTTTCGAAAAAAACAGCTTCTCAACAGCAACCACCTCCGGCTTCGTTTCCTCAAAGACCTGCGCCAAAGAATCATGCAGTTCTAGTAATCTTTCCGGAAGCGGCGCATCGACGGTCGTCGTCACCGCCCCAAAGTCTAACGCCTTCGCCCCTGCCCGCGTCGTCGCCTCGATGAGTCCGAACCCGCAAATTCCAATTCCCGGATCAATCCCAAGTATACGCATAATAACATTATAACATGGGCGGGTGACGTCTGCGGAAGGGGACCCCAAAATGTTTTGCGAAGCAAAAATTTTGGGGAGGGAGAGCAGACGGCAGGACCCGCCCAGGGTTATTTAACGTATTTTATTAGTGTCTCTCTTAGGTCTTTTACGGGGATGACAAATTTATCGCGAATCGTCGCGGGTCCTATCGCGTGTAAAAATCCGAGCTTTTTCGCCTCCGCGATTCTTTGATCCGCTCGAAACGCCGACCGGATTTCTCCGCCGAGCCCCACTTCCCCAAAAACCACATATTCCTCCCCCAATTTTCTACCCGCCACTGCTGAAGCTATCGCCATACATACCGCAAGATCCGCCGCCGAATCATTCAATTTCATCCCTCCAACCACATTGATAAAAATATCTTTATCCGACAGCTTCAGTTTCGTCCGCCTCTCAAGCACCGCAATCAATAAATTCAACCGATTAATATCAAACCCAGACGCCGTCCGCTTCGGATAACCGAAGTTCGACTGCGTACAAAGTGCCTGAATTTCCACCAATATCGGCCGATTACCTTCAAGCGTCGCCAGAATAATCGACCCGTCTGTATTCGTCCGCTCCGCGAGTAGCGCCGCCGACGGATTTTGTACTTCTCTAAGCCCCGATTCTACCATCTCAAAAATCGCCACCTCGTTCGTCGACCCAAACCGATTTTTCACTGCTCGCACCGTCTTAAACCCGCCGTACCTATCACCTTCAAAATTTAACACCACGTCAACTAAGTGTTCAAGCACCTTCGGCCCAGCCAGAGTCCCTTCTTTCGTCACATGCCCAACAATTACTACCGCCGTATCCGTCTTCTTTGCCGCTCGAATAATTAGATTACCACAGTTCGTCACCTGAGAAACCGTCCCCGGCGCCGAAGAAATTTCGTCCATCGCGAGCGTCTGAATCGAATCGACAATCACGAGGTCGAATTCATCGCTTTCAATCGTCTTCGCGATATCATTCGCGCTCGTCGAGGCTGCAAAGGACAGTTTTTCCGACTCTGCCCCGAGCCGAACCGCCCGGAGTTTCACCTGCCCCGCACTTTCCTCACCCGAAACATATAAAACATTATGTTTTTTCGCCACCTCCGCACAAATTTGCATAAGTAATGTCGACTTCCCAATCCCCGGCTGCCCCGCGAGAAGCGAAACCGACCCCATTAAAATCCCGCCTCCGAGCACTGTATTTAAATCCGGAAATTCCGTAAGCAGTCTCGCCTTCGCGTCGCTCGGCTGTATTGTCGAAATCTTCACGAAATCCAACTTTTTCCCCGAAACCTGACCTTTAGAGAGCGCTGATTTTCCGCCCGCGCCCGCCGCTTCTGGCATCTGCTCAACCAAAGAATTCCACGCCGAGCAGTTCGTACACTGCCCCATCCATTTCGCATACACCGCCCCGCATTGTTGGCAAACGAACTGGCTTCTACTCTTCATAGTTCTCCCGAATCCAATCGTCCGCATCTCCACCTGCCATGACTACAATTAAATATTTTTGCGCCAAATATTCATCCAACTTTTCTTTCAGCTTCTCGTTCATTTCCGCCGGCTCCGCAATTTCGCTATTCTCCATCTCCGAAATCAACTCCTTCGGCGATAAAACGGCGAGCTCCGAATGTTCCTCCCTTAGTAAATATGTCGGTAGCCAAAACAGCTTATCTACTCCCTTAAAAATATCCTTATACATCTGCTTAACATCATACTGTCGCCGATTTTGATACGGCTGATAAACCACAACTACGCCCTTTTTCCCTTGTAACTCTTTTTCTTCCAGCGCAATCTCGACCGTCGCCTTGACTTCTTCCGGATGGTGTGCATAATCCGAATGCACCCCCTCGCATATCCTCTCAAACCTTCGCGAAATCCCTGGAAACTGATTCAAAATCTCGCTAATTTCTTCGCGCGTAGCAGAAATCCCAGCATCCTCCGCCATTTTCAATACCGCCTCTGCCGCAAACGAAGCATCTTTTCGCCTCACTTCCCCCGCTAGCTTAAAGTCCTCCGACTTAAAATTCTCCGGCTTTTCGATTACATTCTCACTTTGACTCTTAAACTGCGCAAATGCCGCCAAATATTCCTCCGGAGTATGATAAATCTCCGCGTGGTCATACGTCACCGACGGCAACACCGCCAGCCACGGATAAAAATGCAAAAAATTCCGATCGAACTCATCCGCCTCGTAAACAAAATACCGACTCCCCGGCGTATAAGCCCCCGTCGGCGCAAATTTCAAAGCCGCCCCCGCAATATACGAAACCGGAATCTTAAGTTTAAGCGACGTAAACACAATCATCGCCACCGTTGTCGACTTCCCGTGCGTCCCCGCTACCGCGACCATCTTCGCTCCGAGCTCCTTCACTAAATACGCCGTCAACTCATCCCGCTTCGAAACTTTTAGTCCCGACTCCTTAGCTAGAACCAGCTCCGGATGGTCATACGGCAAAGCCGACGTATGCACAAACCAATCCACCCCCTCCGCCATTTTTTCTTTTAGAAACTCTCCGTCCTGCTTACCAATAAAGACCGGAATCCCCGCCTTAACTAACTCGTCGTAAACCCGCCCTTTATGTAAGTCCGAGCCGAAGACGTTTAGCCCCGCTTCCTTCGCCATCAAAGCCAGCGGTCCCATCCCCGTCCCTGATACTCCCGATATATAGATATTCATGCTATAATTATAGCACAATGAAAATTACCTCAGAAGAAGAAATGCTCGCCTTCGGCGAAGAGTTTGCTAAGAATTTATCAAGCAATGTTATAGAGCTAGTTGGTGATGTTGGCGCTGGAAAAACCACCTTTACTCGCGGTCTCGCGAAAGGTCTCGGTATAAAAGAGCCGATTACGAGTCCCAGCTTTACAATTTCTAAAACTTATGCTTTAAAAAACGGAGGCAATCTCATCCATTATGACTTTTATCGTCTGAATGACCCTGGCATCATGCTAGACGACCTCGCCGAAAATCTAAAAACCAACAAAAACATCATCGTCGTCGAATGGGGCGAATCCATAAAGAACCTTCTTCCAAAGAATCATACTGTCATAAATATTAAATACAATGACGACGACACAAGGAGCGTAGAGTTATGAAATTATTCTTAGACACATCTTCTCCTACGACTATCTTAAAACTAAACGATAAAGTTTACGAATGGAACTCTGGTCGCGACCTCGCCGAAAAATTACTACAATTTTTAAAAGACAAGCTAGAAGAAAACGGCAAAACTTTTAACGACATTTCCGAAGTTACCTTCATGTCCGGCCCCGGCTCCTTCACGGGATTAAGAATCGGCGCCACCGTCGTGAACACCCTCGCGCACGAGTTAAACATCCCCCTCTACGACCACAAAGGAACAAGACATAAAATCATCCTCCCCGACTACGGTCGCAATGCGAATATTAGCAACCCAAAAAAATAATTTTATTTCTTTGTATTTACAAGATATCGCACTACAACCATAAGTAGTATCGAGAGCACGGCAATCGCAAACCCTTCAATCGTCGCGATAATCAGAAGCCCGTTCGTCCTATCCGGCTGAAAAACTTTGCTTTCGCCCAGCGGAGCAATATACGACGGATCCGACGGGTCGTAAGCCACCTGAATCCCCCCGTCCTCCGAAGCCCCTCCCTCAGCAATTTTCGACTCCATCACATTCAAATTCATCTCTCTAAACGCTAAATTAAAAACCGACTCGCTCGAATCCCTATCCGCGTGAAAAATTCGGACAATCGAACCTTCGTCTCTCGAAACTTTCACCCCCGAATACGCCAACTCTTCCTCGCCCACTGCACTGTAAATTTCACCACTCTCATTTATCAAAAACCTACCAACAATCGACTCATGCACCCCACCCATATCTAAAACTAACTTATCCCCGACGAACACAAATGTATCATCGTCCGCTTCAATCGAAAACTCTTCTTTACCCGACAATAACGGCGAAAAAGGCACCGCAAAATTCATCGTAAACAGATGGTTGTGTCCATCCTCGTTCGTAAAATCTCCGTCCGAAAACTCCGCCATGTCTAATGGGTAAAATTCCGGATCAATGAACGAAAACTCCGCCCCCTCCGCCCGATAATTCATTTTTAAGATTCCCGCATACGCCTGACTCTTCCCCTCAACCGTTGAGAACCATCTCGAGAAATCCATTTCCCGATTCGGTGTCAACTCCCCAGAAACCGCAACCGGCAAATATTCCTTCGACAACGAAAACTCCGCCAGTCCCTCCTCAATCGCTTTATTATAATATTCACATCTCGTCCATTCAAACTGCCTCGCCATTAAAGCATCTCGAAGCTCCGAATTATATATATCTACGCACGCATCCGCCCTTTGATCGAAATAAGAAACCGGCACTGAAAGCGTCTTTGCTTCCGACATCCCCGCGCTCGCAAGTATCGCCGTCGGCGTCTTCGAAATTGCTGTTTCCCGAATATCAGAAACTGTCCTCGACTCCGCGAAAATCATCAAAGAAACTGCCAAAATCAACGCTGCTAAAGCTCCCCAAGCAAAAAACCTTTTTTTATTCTTCTGTCCCATACTTTAAGTATAAGCTATTTTTTTGCAAAAATCAACAAACCTACCGACTAAATCCCTAGCCTCTCGTTCGACAAAGCTTCATCCGAAAACGGCTCACTTACTCGGCGGACCCCATCTACCTCGTCCTCTAATTTTTCTAAGTATTCTTCGAGCACCTCCGCCGAAACCTCGCCCTTCTCGCTAAATTCGCTATTCTCCTCCTTCTGCTCTTCCCGCTCCTCTATCTCCTCCTCATCCGGCAAAAACCCCGGCCGCGACCGGTCTAGATAAATATCCCCCGAGTTATGATAAATCGCAAGTGCCACCCCCGTCGTCGTACAAGCCACTAAAATCGCCACCACCCCGAGGATGATTAAGTTTTTTCCGCCCTTCGTCATTTCTCCCCCTCCGCTTCATTCGCCTTAGTCGCATTCTTCCCTCCGAGTTTGATCCGAAGCTCCCCTACCATTTTCTGATGTTTTGTTATCAAGTTTTCAATCTCCACCACACCCTTCCGGACCTCAGCCCGTTCCTCTCTCACTTTTTCGAGCTCCTGATAAAATTTCTCCGGCTCGTCCTTACAATTCATCGCTAGAAGCTCCTCTAACCCCTGTTGATACTTTACGAAATCTTCCACGAATTTCGCCCTCGCCGTCGCAAGCTCCGCCTGCCCTTCGATTAGCCCCGTCTGCGACAGGTTATTCTCGACTAATCTTAAATTCAATCTCGTAACATATTTTGTCAAGATCTTCTCATAATACGACCCGAGATAAACCCGAATTTTCGAATCCTCCCTCTGCACGTTTTTTAAAATTCCCTTTATCTCTTCGCAACGCTCGCTCACCCCCGAAAAGTCCGTTCTCTCCTCCGCAAAAACCGCCGAAAAAGGTAACGATACTTGGATGCACAAGGAGACGAGCAAGACAAAAACCGCGATTTTCTTCATATCTTTATTGTACCACATCAATCTCTTTTTAGCATCACCGTAAACGCCTCGCTCGGAATATCGATTTTCCCAAACCTCTTCATTCTCGCCTTTCCTCGTTTCTGTTTCTCGAGTAGTTTCGCCTTCCTATCCCTGTCCCCCGTATGTATTTTCACCGTCACGTCCTTCCGATACGCCCCAATGGTCTCCCGCGCGATAATCCGCGCCCCAATCGCCGCCTGAAGCGCAACCTCGTAATTTTGCCTCGGAATCACCTCTTTCAACTTCTTAACAACTTCTCGCCCAATTCCATCCGCCTCACTCCGATGCGCCATAACCGACAGCGCATCTATCTTGTGCCCCCCGACCAGAAAATCTACCCGCACTAAATCTTCCGCCCGATACCCATTAAGCTCATAATTAAACGACGCATAGCCCGAAGTCGCCGACTTTAGTTGGTCGTAAAAATCCGTCAAAAGATTCGCCATCGGCGCCTCGAAGTCAATCACCGCCCGCTCCTCGATATACGACAGATTCGTCTGATGCCCCCGCTTCGCGTTAATCAAATTCAGAACTCCCCCAATCATCGACTTCGGCAAAATAATCTCCCCCTTAACCCAAGGCTCTCGAATCTCCAAAATCTCGCTCATATCCGGCAGGTCCGCCGCCGAGCGAATCTCCCGAATCTCGTGCCCTTCCTCGTCGCTTTTCGCCCCTGTTTTTACGGCAATTTCCGGCGCGCTTCCTTCGCTGACTTTTTTATTCATGACGACCTCGTAGTTAGTCGACGGGTTCGTCACAATTAAATCTAAACCAAATTCCCGCTCGAGCCGCTCCCGGATAATATCCATATGAAGAAGTCCGAGAAACCCAATCCGAAGCCCAAACCCAAGTACCGGCGAATTCTCCGGCTCGAACCGTAGCGCCGAATCCGAAAGGCTTAGTTTTTCAATCGCCTCTTTCAGCTCTTTATACTGGTCGTTGCTCACCGGGAAAAACCCCGCATAAACAAACGGCAACACGTTCTTATACCCGGGTAAAGCCTCCGTCGCCGGGCTCCGGGCGAGCGTCACCGTATCACCAACCTTCGCCTCCCGCGTCGTCTTCAAGTTCGTCACGATATACCCGATTTCGCCCGCCTTCAGAGACTCTCTCGGCGACATTTTCGGCGTCAAAACTCCGACTTCAAGCGCCAACCCCTTTGTCTCCGTCGCCATCATCAATATCTCGCTCCCCTTCGTAATCTCTCCCTCAAAAATCCGCACATACAGCACCACCCCCCGATAATCATCAAAATACGAATCAAATATCAACGCCCGCGTTTTAGTATTAACATCATTGTTTATTTTTATATCTAAATCAATCAATCTATCCAATATTTTATCAATGTTTAATCCAGTTTTTCCCGAAACCTCAATAATCTCTTCCCTAGAGCAACCTAAAAGATTCATAATCTGCGCCGCCACCCCTTCTACATCCGCCGCTGGTAAATCCACTTTATTAATCACCGGAATAATCGCAAGATCCTGCTCTAAAGCTAAATAAACGTTAGCCAAGGTCTGCGCCTGTATCCCCTGCGTCGCATCGACGACTAGCACCGCCGTCTCCACCGCCTGTAAAGACCGCGATACTTCGTACGAAAAATCCACATGCCCCGGCGTATCGATCAAATTCAGAGTATATCCCTTCCAATTCATCGTCACCGGAGTCAGCTTAATCGTAATTCCTTTCTCACGTTCAAGCTCCATCGAATCGAGCAATTGCTCCTTCATCTCTCGCTTCTCAACCGTCCCAGTTATCTCCATCATCCTGTCCGCGATGGTTGACTTCCCATGGTCAATATGCGCAATGATGCAAAAATTCCGAATTTTCTCCATAAACCATATTATACAACATTTTCGGCTCCCAGAAAACCCCCGAAAACCCTAAAGACCCCTAAAAATATTGACAGTTAAATCAAACTATGCTATAATAGAAACAATGGGTCCGGAGTGAGCAACCGCAACAACTCTTACGCCCTAATTTTGCCGGCGGGCTTACGCAGGAGGTACAGACTATGCCGTACAGGAACCTTTCAACCAAAGAGCTCTACACTTCCATGACCACCAAAATGGTCGAGAAGCTGATGAAGCTCGGCCTCGAAGCCAAGAACGAACGGCTAACCATCTCCGCTATGGAGGAAATTCTCTGCCGTGGCGATTCTGACCTCGTCGTCAAAATCCTGAACCAGGCCTTCAAGGACAAAGTTTTCGAGCAGGAAGACCTCATCTCGGAAAATCTTCTCTTGTTCATGATCGCCCGTTCACTTTTCGACGGCACTCGCGAACTTGACCCCATGCTGTATCTCTACAGCAAAGCCGTCATCCGCGAAGGAATCTTCATGAGCCCGACCGAATGGATTAAGCAGGAAGCGCCAAACTTCCAAAAAGTCCATCGCTCCGGCGCCGTCATGAAAGCCCACCCCTGGGCCAGAGAGTTCTTCGGATTCCTCGACCAGGCCACCTCCGCCGAGTTAAATTCCTAGCGGCTCCCCCCTGCCGTCTTAGCTTTTAGCTCGGCTAGCCTCGCCCCCCGGCGAGGCTTTTTCATCCGACAAAAAAACATGGCTTAGTGCCATGCCTTTTTGTTATCGCAAATTCTAGTCTAACCCCTTCATCGTCAAACTTAGCTTCCCGTGGTCAATCGCAATCAGTCTAACTCTAACCTTATCCCCAACATGTAAAACTTCCTCAACCTTTTTGAGTCTCTTATCGGAAATCTGCGAAATATGGAGCATCCCGTCAATCCCCGGGAGAATATTTACAAACGCCCCGAATTCCTTAATCGTCACCACCGTCCCTTCGTAAATCTTCCCAACTTCTGGCTCCTCAACCAGCCCCTTAATCCACTCAATCGCCCGTCGAATTTTTTCCGGGTCATCTCCCGCGACCGTCACTAGCCCGTCATCCTCAATATTTACTTCCGCCCCTGTCTCAGTCGTAATCTTATTTATCATCTCGCCCCCCTTGCCAATCACCGCGCCAATTTTGTCCGGGTTAATCATTAGCTTCTCAATCCTCGGCGCATACTTACTAAGCTCCTTCCTCGGCTCCGGAATCACCTCGAGAATATGCTTCAAGATAAACATTCTTCCTTCATGCGATTGTTTCAACGCCTTTTCCATAATCTCTACCGGTAGTCCGTGCACTTTCATATCCATCTGAAGTGCCGTAATCCCCTCCGTCGTTCCCGTCACCTTAAAATCCATATCTCCCGCAAAATCCTCCGCGTCCATCAAGTCCGTCAAAACATACGCTTTATCGACATCCTCCGCGGTAATCTCCGTCCCCTTCGGCACATCTACCATCAACCCCATCGCGACCCCAGATACCGGCCGTTTAAGGGGCACCCCCGCGTCCATCAGTGCCATACAAGAAGAACACGTCGCCGCCATCGATGTCGACCCATTCTGCGACATAATCTCCGTCACACTCCGAATCGCATACGGGAACTCCTCTTCCGACGGAAGAACCGGCAACACAGCCCTCTCGGCTAGATACCCGTGCCCGATTTCGCGACGCCCCGGCGAGCCAATCCGCCCCGGCTCCCCAACCGTATAAGACGGCGCATTATAATGATGCATATACCGCCGATGTCCATCCGTCACCTCCATTGTATCCACCTCTTGCGAATACGACAAAGGCGCCAACGTCACAATATTCATCGCTTGCGTTACACCCCGCGTAAAGAGAGACGACCCATGCGTCCTCGGTAAAATCGCAACTTGCGACGACAAAGGTCGAACCTCGTCCAACCTTCGTCCATCCGGACGCACCCCCTCTTCGACAATCCCCCGCCTAACCTCTTTATGTACCGCAAGCTCAAACGCCTGGTCGTAAACGTCGCGCAAATTCGCGTCGTACCATTCGACCTTCTCGTTATCCGTCTCGCCCTGCCCCTTCGAAAGAGCGAATTCATCATGCATTGCGTATTTAATATCGTCTAAAATATGCGCTCGCTCCATCACATTTCCGCGTACCTTCGACCCAAATTTCCCCTTCGTCCAATCCGCTACCTCGGCGAGTATCTCCTCGTCCGGCAACACCAATTCATATTCCTGAGCCGGAGCTGCAACCTGCTTAGCTAACTCTCTCTGTAAATCTAACACCGGCTTCACGTTATCGACCGCCCAGTGCATCGCCTCAATAATCGTCTCTTCCGGGACTTCCTTCGCCCCCGCTTCAACCATCATCACCTTTCCGTCTTTACAAGCCACCACTAAGTCTAGAGGCGAAGCCTCTCTCTCTTCCGGCGTCAAAAATGCCTTAAATTTCCCCCCGATGCGCCCAATCCTCACCCCCGCAATCGGCCCATCAAACGGTACTCCCGCATTCATGAGAGCCGAAGACGCCGCAATCATCGCGACACAATCCGGCCGAAACTCCGGATCCATCGATAATACCGTACAGACTACCTGCACCTCTTGCCGATACCCCTTCGGGAACAAAGGTCGAATCGGTCGGTCGATTAGCCTCCCGACCAGCACCGCCTCATCCGCCGGCTTCCCTTCTCTCTTGATAAACTTCGACCCGCTAATCTTCCCCGCCGCGTAGAATTTTTCTTCGTAATCTATCGAAAGTGGGAAAAAATCCTGCACCACCGGCTTAGTCCCAACTACCACTGATCCTAAAACGACTGTGTCACCGTAAGTTACGAGTACACTCGAAGTCGTCCGAAACCCGACTCTATTCACCTCTAAAGTAAGTTCTCTCCCGAGCCAGTCCGTCGAAACGGAAACCGTCTTCTTACCATTAGGGTTAATAATGTCCATAAAATAATCCTTTCTGGGAAAACTTCAGGTATGAGCCCCGCCTCGTATCTGCCGTCTTCCCTAATTGTTAATTTATTAACATTATAGCAAATCTTGACAAAAAACGCAATCTGTGCTATAATAGTATAGTTAATCACAAAAACATACAAGGGGGTAAAAGAATGATTAACATTATTCACGTCAACATTCATTGCAACGACCATCGCAAAATCACCGCCGTTGAAGTGAAGTTGAAGTCCTTTAAGGAAGAGGGCAAACCCGCCCTTTCCGGGCATCCGCTTGTCGCAACTGTCTCAGCCGCCTTTTACAATACGACTCTGCTGACCGACGTCGGTAAACAGCTCATTACGGAACTCAACCCGAAACGAACCGACATAGTCAACCTGACCGTGCGCCTGAAGGAAACCGACCTCGCTTTCGAGGATGTATCCAAATTCGTCGAATACCTCCAGAAGTCTCTCGACAACACCCACCTCTTCTAAAACAAAAACCGCCGAACTCTCGGCGGTTTTCCTATTTTCGCTATTATTTACGGAGGCCTAGTTTATCAATCGTCTTCTTGTACAATTCGAAATCAGTCGTCTCCAGGTATTTCAGAAGTTTCTTTCGCTTTCCGACCATCTGCATTAGACCCCTCTTAGCCATAAAGTCATGTTTGTTATTCTTTACATGCTCTGTCACTTCCTTAATCCGAGCCGTAAGAATAGAAACTTGCACCTCAGGAGAACCGACGTCGTTCTTGTTACGAGCGACCTTGGCAATAGCTTTTCCTTTATTCTCTTTTGTTATCATAGTGCATCTATTATATCACGCCTCCCCTAAAAAGTAAACCCTAAAGACAGATATGGTATAATTACCCCATGGAAGACAGAATCATCCTCATCGACAAACCCGCCGGGATTTCTAGCTTCGGCATTGTCGCAAAAATCCGCGGAAAGTTAAAAGCCGAGCTCGGCAAAAAAGTCAAAGTCGGCCATACCGGCACCTTAGACCCCTTCGCGACTGGCCTTTTAATCCTCCTAACTGGCAAAATGACCAAAAAGTCCTCCGACTTCTTAAAGCTCGACAAAACCTACGAAGCAACCCTAAAACTTGGCTTTACCTCCACCACCGGCGACCCCGAAGGAGAAATTAGAGAAGTGATCTCTTCAAAACATAGTGAGAACCTCGGAGTTCAATACCAACCAATTGAGGACCATGCCCGACCAACGGGGAGGGAACGAGCGACTGAGCCCCGTAACGACGGGCGCGAAGGAGCGCGTCCGAAATTGGTTGATATTGAACTCGTTCTTTCTCCATTTATTGGTAAAATCACCCAAACCCCTCCAAAATTCAGCGCCATCAAAATCAACGGTCAAAGAGCATACAAACTCGCCCGTAAAGGCGCCGACTTCGAAGTCCCTTCTCGCGAAGTCACTATCTATAATATCGAAATCCTAGATTATAATTACCCCGAGCTTAGGATCCGTTGCGACGTCTCCTCCGGCACCTACATTCGCACCCTTGCCGAAGATATCGGAGAAAAGCTCGGCACCGGCGCCTACCTTACCGCTCTCCGCCGTATCAAAATCGGCGATTATGACATTAAAGACGCAAAAACTTTAGACATGATATAATAATATTATGTTAGTGTATAACTCTAAACTAATTGGTACTCCTATCCTCAGCGTTCAAGCCAGCGGCCCAATCGGCTCCGTCAGCGAACCCATTATCGACCCGAATTCTCTTAAAATCCTCGCTTTCCGTATTGCCGGACCCCTCGTTTCCGGTCCCGAAAATCTTCTCGATATTAATAGTATCCGCGAGTACTCCAATCTCGGCATGGTTATCGACAGTATCGACGAACTCATCTCCGCCGACGACGTCGTAAAAATCAGTAAAGTTCTCGAATTAAATTTCAGTCTTATCGACCTCAAAGTCGAAACTAAAAAGGGCTCCAAGCTCGGCAAGGTTATCGACTTCACCCTATCTTCCGAAGATTTCGTCGTCAAGCAACTCATCGTTAAGCGCCCCCTGATGAAAAGTTTTACCGATTCCGAGCTAGTTATCCCCCGCTCCGAAATCGTCGAAATCACCGACTATAAAATTATCGTCAAAGACGAAGAAAAGGTTATTAAAGCCCGTGCAACTAAAGAAGATTTTATTCCGAATTTCGTCAATCCTTTTCGCGAACCCGGCTTCGTCTCCGCTGACACCGACAAAATAGAGTCTAAAGACTAGCCCTCCGCGTTTTCCCCCGAGCCTTCCCCGCTGTCTTCTACCGCTTTTTTCACTTCACTATACGAAAACCCTTGCCTTACTAAATACGCGATTAACTTTTCGTCCGTATATTTCCCCCGCTTTTTCGCCACCATCTTTAAGATTTCTTCCTCGTCGTTCCTTTTTTCTAACACATCCTCAATTGTCTCGTTCGAGATTCCCTTTTTCATTAGCTCCATTTTTAGTCTCTTTTTCGACACTCCCTTCTTCACAAACCGATTCTCAGCGTACCACTCCGCAAACTTTACATCATCAAGATATTTTCTCTCTTTTAATTTTTCAACAATACTATTTATATAATTTTTATCTAATTTCTTCTCATATATTTTTTTATACAAATAATCATTAACTTCTTTTTCACTCCGCGGTCTTAAAAGCACCCATTCCAAAGCTCTTTGATACAGCTTCCCGTATTCTGACGCTTTTTTAAAGTCTAAAAGTTCTTCTTCCGAAATTTCGCGCCCAACCTTAATCTTTAAATCTACCACCTGAGAAATATCTAATGAAAAGGCATATTCCGAATTCACAAAAACATTCACCCGATTCGGATTCTTCACCCCAGGCTTAAGATTAGTAATTACTGAATTTCTGTTTTCTTTTCCATCCTCTGCAATTTTATAGATTTCCATCTCTTGACTCCTAGTTCAGCATTTGTTATAATAATAACATAATGTTGACGCGGGGATGAACCAAACGGAGAAATACCTAAGGCGAACCCGCATTTTTAATGGCTTCCATTCTTAGCATTATTTTTCTTTTGACATCGACTTTATCAAGATAATCGATATAAATATCCTTAGTTTTCTTTTTGTAAAGCGAGGAAATATTTTTTCGACTAGGCGCTAATAGTTTTTGGAATTTCCCTTTTTCAATAAAATAATTTACCATTTTCCAATAATCTCCATCATCCGAAACCAATAAAATTTTATTGAATTTTTCTCCGTCTGCTAGTTTTTTCATGGCAGAAAAAACTATATCCGTATCCACATTCCCTTTCTTCCCACTTTTAGAACCATCAAAATGCTCACGAAATACTAAGACATACCCATAGTTTTGTATTGCATCATACATATTTTTGTACCTTACATTGTATGAACCAATAAAATAGTAGGCTGTTGAAATATTATATTTTTCTCTTAAATATATTCTAAAACGTAGTAGATCAATTTTCCATGGATGCTCATTTTTGCGCGCCGTATTATATATTAAGTTTTGTCCATCGATAAAAGCATAATTTATTAATTCATTTTTTGTATTCAACACAAAAAACTGACTTCCTCTAGTTCCCGTCATAGCTATCCTTAATCGATAGCTTTTTCCCTAACCTTCGCTTCAATCTCCGCCATCAATTCCGGTTTTTCGCGGAACAATTTCTTCACCGCTTCGCGACCCTGCCCCAAAGTTTCACCATTATATTTAATAAATGCCCCAGCTTTATCTAGCACTCCATACTGCACCCCAAGATCCAGCACGTCTCCCGACTTCGAAATCCCCTCATTATACATAATATCAAATTCCGCAGTCCTAAATGGCGCCGCAATTTTATTTTTTACGACTTTTATCTTCGTCCGGTTACCCGAAATATTATCACCCTCCTTAATCTGCCCAATTCTCCGAATATCCACCCGCACCGACGCGTAAAACTTCAAAGCGTTCCCGCCCGTCGTCGTTTCCGGATTCCCAAACATCACGCCAATCTTCATCCGAATCTGGTTAATAAAGATTACCGTCGCCCGCGACTTCGAAATAATCCCAGTTAGCTTCCGCATCGCTTGCGACATCAACCGCGCCTGAAGCCCCATCTGCGCATCACCCATATCTCCATCGATTTCCGCCTGCGGAACTAGCGCCGCAACCGAGTCGACTACGATTAAATCTACTGCATTCGATCGCACCAACGTCTCACAAATCTCTAAAGCTTGTTCCCCATTATCCGGCTGAGAAATCAACAAATTTGCCGTATCGACACCAATTTTCTTCGCATACGCCGGATCGAGAGCATGCTCCGCGTCAATAAACGCCGCCTGACCACCTTGTTTCTGTATCTCCGAAATAGCGTGCAGAGCCAAAGTCGTCTTACCCGAAGATTCCGGCCCGTAGATCTCAATAATCCTTCCCTTCGGCCAGCCTCCACCCAAAGCCAAATCCAAAGACAACGAACCCGAAGGCAAAAGTTCGACATCCATCTTCGGCGTCTCACCGAGTTTCATAATCGACCCGTCGCCGAACTGCTTCGTGATTTGCGAAATCGCGAGCTTCAAAGCCTCACTCTTTCCGTCCGAAACCTCCTTTTTGGTATTTTTCTTGTCTTCCACCGTATCTTTTTTAGTCATAGCAGTATTACCTTTCTTTATACTATTATAACATTTTAATATTAAACTTCCCACCCTACTTTCTGCCCCCTATGTAGCACACCTGTAAATATAAATCAACCTTTTTATTTTACCTATGCTTATTATAAGCTTCTAAAACATGTTCAAATAAACAAGTAACGGTTAAAGGCCCGACCCCGCCAACTTTCGGAGTAATCGCACGTAAGTCTTCCCGCGCTCGAACGTCTTCCGAAACATCCCCAACTAAAATCCCCTTCTCACTCGCCGTTCCTGCATCGACTACCACCGCTCCGCCCCGCAGCATCGAACTCTTAATCAACCCCGGCACCCCCGTCGCCGTGATAATCACGTCAAATTCAACAAGCCTAGCTAAATCATCTCCTCGATGAAACATCTCCGCCTGAACTCCCGACTTCAAAAACATTTTCATTAAAGGCGCCCCAACCAACTTCCCTCTCCCAACGACTGCCACCCGTACCCCCTCAAGCGAAATATCATATCCCGCAAGAAGCCACAAAATCGCCGTCGCCGTCGCCGAATCAAAATCGCCATGAGAAAACAATCCATCAACATCCTTCTCCGGCGCAATTAAATCCGTCAGCTCATCCGTCTTTTCTTTTTCAACAATCGGCAATTGCAAAATAATCCCATCAATCTCCACATCAGAATTCGCTTCTAAAATCCGCTCCCGTATTTCCTCAAAACTGCTAGCGTAATAATCCTCGACCAAAACTCCAATATCCTCCCCATACTGCTTTTTTAATCTCACGTATTTCAAAATCACCGGATTATCCGAATCTCGGATAATCAAAAGTTTCGGTCGTCGCCCCAAAGTCCCTCGACCAACTTCAAATTGTCGTTCCTTAATAAAACCAGCTAATTCTCGTCCATCTAAAATTTTCATAATTAAGCTATTTCTACCGGCTCCTGTTCTAACCAAAAACCAAATTTATCATACACTCCCCCAACAATCTCCGCCCTAGCCGCCGCAAGCTCTGCGTAAGTCGTCGCCGATTCGTTGATTAAAACTAACGCCGCCTTTTCGTTTACCCTAAATCCATGCAAAACTTTCCCCGAAAATCCTGCCTTCTCAATCAACCATCCAGCGTTAATCTTACGCCCATCTTTTCCCTCATAAACTGGCAGCCCTTTGTCCTTCGCTTTCTCTGTCTCTTCTTCCGATAAATACACATTCTTAAAGAAAGACCCCGCGCTCGCCTTAAACTTAGGATCGGGCAATTTATCCGCTCGAATCGCCGACACAATCTCCCGAATCCCCATCGGGCTAAAATCAGATAGCCCCTTATCCGCCGCATAAGTCTCAATCGAATTATAAAATGGCTTGCTCATTTGCCCCTTTTTCAACAATAAAGTCACCGAAATCACAAAGTATCTCCCCCGCGCCGTCGTATTTAAAAGGCTCTTCCGGTATGAAAATCCTAAATCTTCCTTCTTTAAAGTTTTCAATGTCTTCGTCGCAAGGTCTAAAACTTCAATACTTTCTAGCGTATCCGCAATCTCCTGCCCGTACGCTCCGATATTTTGAACTGGCGCCGCTCCGGTAAGCCCCGGGATTTTCGACAACGCCTCAATTCCCGTTAATCCCCTTTCGCAAGCGACTCTAACAATCTCATCCCAAACTTCTCCCCCCATCGCTTTCAGCCTAAATCCCTCCGGCACCTCGGTCAAAGTCACTCCCCGCATCCGATTAATTAAAATCACTCCATTAAACCCCTCATCTCTTCCAATCGTATTCGCCCCTCCCCCAAGAATAAAGATCGGCAATCGATAAAACTCTGCAAACTCTACCGCCTCGACCACCTCGTTCGGCTGCTCCACCTCAACCACATACTTCGCCACCCCCCCAATCCTCATGGTCGTAATGCTAGAAATCAAAACTTTTTCCGTCGTTCTCATATTTATATTATACAATAAAAAATGAATCGGACACAAGTTCCGATTCATTTTCCTACGTAAGCGGTCAACTAATTATTTGCGTTTCGAAATAACGTAACCAAGAAGCGTCACTGCCGAGCCAGCGCCAACCGCGCTAATCGCTACCGTCTCACCCATACCAGTTTCGACAATCTTTTCCGGAGTCGGAGTTGGAGTCGGGGTCGGAGTTGGAGTTGGGGTTGGGGTCGGTTTTTCTTCACAAACTTCCCCATCTTTCGAAACCATCACCGAAGCGTCGTCTTTATAAACTAAGTTTTTAGAAGACGAGCTAGAAACCGTCACATTCGCCCAGTTAACCAATTGGTTCGAACCACAAGCCAGCGACTTGTCCACTACTTTACCAGTGAAGCGAATATAAGCATTCCCATTCGTATTATAACTACCAATGTTGATACCAGTAGTCGTTAAAGTGTTCTCCTTAAGGAGCACACCACTCTGGTAATTGGAGTTATAAAGGTAAGTCGAATCCTTAACGTATTCAACGTTGGTTGGGAGAATGTCGCGAATCATGACGTCATTAACTTTCTCAGAAAGCAAATTGACGTATTCAATCTGATATTCAACCTCGTCACCAACCTTAGCGTCTACCGACTCATTCCAACCCTTCGTACCTTTGATCCGAACAGTCTTCGAGAGCTTCGCCGCAACAGAAGTATGAACCTTAATCTTCATAGTTACGACCCCATCGTAAGCATAACAACCAGGAATCTTACCATCGAGCTTATCATACCCAAGCGTTGCACCAGAAGTGATTAATTCGTTCGGAAGTTTAACCGTTCCCATCGCCGCGTTCGTATATTCAGCCGAACCGTCGACATACTCGAGATAAATATTATCTTTCGAGCGGAACGTAATCTCGTCCCAATACCGATTCGGAGTCGCATTCGACGAATCGAGGTAACCCACAATCGTCAGTTCCTTCGAAACCGCCGTCGAAACTGAGAAAGTCGCCTTAACGCCTTCCGCAATTCTTTCCGTCCCCTTCGGGTTATTATTGTGGACGTAAAGTCGGACTAAATAAGTCTCACCGTCTTTTACGTCAATCGTATCTGCGCTCCAGGTCGCCCCAGTAGCAGAAGCCAACCTCGCGCCTACGAAGTTCTTCTCGTTTCCGATTTTCGAATCCGAAATCGAGTTAAAGGTAATCGTGTCGCCAAGCTTACCATCGTCAATATCAGCGATTGTATAACTCGGTCGACCATTCGCTGAATCACCCCAGGCGAACACCGCCGTCGGCGCTAGCGACGCACTTAGGACGATCGAAGCCGCCCCGGCGCTTAAAATGGATTTATAAATCTTGTTCATAAATCTCCTTTCTCTTAATAATTATTACTGCCCAACAATCGAATTATTTCAAGTTCTAATTTGGAACGCCCAGCGACTCGAAAGCCGCTAGGCTAAAGTAAGGTACTAATCGTGATACATGACCACGTCGATAAGCATAATGACTAAGGCAATCACCGAAATGACCACCGGCATACTCATAACCCAATTTGCCTTAAAGGCATATCGAGTCACAGAAGCCGCCGACTTTGCCGTCAGTGTCACTGGTATCAGGACCAGGAAAGTAATAAACAGTTGTTTGAACGAACCGTACAATCCCTGATCATGTAACCAGTAAAACATCATGGTAATTGCCGCCACCACGCCTATCATCACCAGGCTAAACACCGGCCCCAGCCACACAGTTGCCCATGTCAGCTTCGGCGATAGCCAGTTTACGAGACCCGTCACGACACCAATCAACAGTCCGACCCAGGCATATTTGTTCGACTGAAAAGTCAAAAACAAAATACTCGCGACTCCGACCGCTTCAATGATTGACAGAATGAAAATCAACATCCGTCTCCCCCCTCTCTTTTTTCGAGTTATCTTAAAACCCGAAATAATTCGATTGTTAATGACTCGTCGCAGAATCTCCCAATTCTCCGATTACCACCATTGTATCACACTTTAGCTTTTTTGTCAATACTTTTAACACATTTTATGCTTATGCTCAAAAAATCAAAAATACCACAGCAGAAAAGAGCCGACTCAAAGTCGACTCTAATCAAAGTTCGTGTAGCTATTGGTTAATTCTGGCCGCCTTCGTCATCCTGTTGCGCGGTACATACTTGCGCACCTGTGCAGGAGTCAGCAAATCGAGTGGGTTCCCGTTCCTGTCATACCAGCAGAAAACGAGGCCCAGCACGATTCCCTTCGCCTTAGCAACGAGAATGCTCGGATCGGAATCCGGATAGGATTCCTCCGTGTCGGTCGTGATATAGAGCCACTCCTTGCCCCATCTCACTGCGCCCTTCGGCGCATCAGGGAACACGACCTTCGAGGGTTCGGTATTGGCCTTTTCGGCCTGCGGCTTCGGAGCCTCAGCCTTTTTGGCCTGCGGCTTCTGAGCCCCAGCCTTTTCGGCCTCCGCCGCAGCTTCCTCCTCGGCTTCCTTCTCGGCCTCGCTGGAATCCTTCGGCACCTTACCCTCAAGCGCGGCAATTCGCCGCTCGTGGTCATCGAGCTCCTTGCAGTGCCTAAGCGCCTCCAACAGACGCTCGAAATCCGACAAAGAAAACTCAGGAGCTTTTCGCTCCGGCTTGGCATCCTTCGTATTCACGGTCGTATTTGCCTTCGTGATCTTCCCGGGCATCGTGCCCTTCCTTTCAGCTCTACTCGCCATAATTTTCCCCTCCTTACTATCGTTATAGTTTTATGGCGATGCAACCTGTTAAGCTACATGATTACATTATAGCACACATCACCAAAAATGTCAATATCTAAAACATAAAAACTTTATAAATCAAAAATAACCCCTCGGGTTATTGGTGCGGGTAGAGAGAATCGAACTCTCATCTCAAGTTTGGAAAACTTGCATACTAACCACTGTACTATACCCGCAAGTTGTTAATGGGGTGGGATATCGGGATCGAACCGACGACCTTCTGGACCACAATCAGACGCTCTAACCATCTGAGCTAATCCCACCATATGTATATTATAACATATCCTATCTAAAAATCCCAGGATTTTTTCTCGGCATCGCCGCTCTTTTTGTTGCCGAGCTAGACTTATCATTGGAGGTCTTAAAAACCATTTCCGACCTACTATCATCCCTCTTTCCGAATCGCTCCTCTCTCTTCGCTAAGTCTTTCTTCATCTCCGCCCGAATCTGTGCCGTATGTCTCCCCATATCATTTATCATTTTTGAGTCATTGTACCCCTTAACCAACTTCCGATTCAAATCAATTCTTCGACGCTCTTCGAAGCTTTCCGTCGAGCTCGCCCCCATCCCAACTCTATTTTGCGTCTTCGCATACCCCGTAGAGTGCAAAATATCCTCTTTTTTATCCTTAAACACAAACCTCTTCAAAATTTCACTTCGCATACATTACTTCGGGAGCAGAAGAAACGCCACCGTTCCTGCCGCCGCTCCTAAAACTATCGTTAAAATTATCGTTACGATTAAGCTTACGCGCGCACCCTTATCCGGTTTCGAGATAATCGTCACCGGCCCTTTCGGCTTCTCGTCCGGAGTCTTAACTTCCTTTTTGTAGACATTCTTCGAGAGAGGTCTCTTCACCACCTTCGCTGTATTAATAAATGGATTCTTCGGAATTGCCATTTTCGAGCTCGAAACCGCAGGGTTTTTTGCAGACTTTTCCACAGGTTTTTCCACAGTCACAACCGCCGGCTTCTTCGCAACTGGCTTCGCTAATATATCTTTCCCTGTCGCCTTTATTTTTTTCTCCTTAAACTCACTCGAACTCGTCGCCCTAGATCTAGCAATGCTCACTGCTTTAACTCTCGCGACATTTTTCACTTCTTTTTCCGAAAAAGGCGACCCCTTTAAATCTACCTCCCCCTTCTTAACTGGTACAAAATCTATATACCTCTTATTCATGATTTCACTCTCTTTGCTACCTCAATTATATCAGCGAACTCGCTTAGAATCAAGCTCGAACCACCGATAAGGAGCCCGTTCACGCCCGGCACGGTCAAATACCCGCCCGCATTCGAAGGATTCACGCTTCCTCCGAAGAGTATCGGCACTTTCTCAGCTATTTTCTCTCCATAAGTTTCCGCCAGAATCTTCCGGATTAAAGCCATCGCCTCGGCAATTTCATCTGGTGAAGCCAACTTTGCCGCTTTTGTTGACGAAATCGCCCAAACCGGCTCATAGGCAATAATCACCTTCTCCAACTCGTCATCTGCTACTTCCGACAATCCCCCAATTAGCTGGTCTCGAATCACGTCCGCCGTCTCTCCGAACGCCCGCTCACTCTCCGTCTCGCCGATGCAAAGAATCGGCGTAATCTTATTTCGCATCGCTGCCGCGACTTTTTTCTGGATCATCTTATCATCTTCGCCAAAAATATGTCTTCTCTCCGAATGCCCAATAATACAATAATCTACTATCCCTCTGAGTTGCGAAAAGGAAACTTCTCCCGTAAACGCTCCATAGTCTCGGTAAAACCCGTTTTGCGCCGCTAATTTCATCTTATGTCGGTCAATTTGTAAAGACAAAGATTGCAAAGCAATCAAAGACGGCGAAATCACCACCTCTAAATCTCGATAATTAGGTATTTTTTTAAGAAGTTTGTGAAGATAAATCGACGCCTCCCCCACCGTAAAATTTAACTTCCAGTTGCCCACGATATAAGTTTTCATATTCTCATTATAACATGCTATAATAAACTTATGAATATTTTAATCGTGGGCAATATTCTTAAAGATATTTACCTAAACCTAGACAGTCGCTCCGAGCCCTTCGAGACCGACAAAAATTCCGTAAAATGGCTAAATTTAAGTTTCGATGCCTCGAGCCATCGTTTTTTTAGTCGCAGTAGTAGTTTCTCTGGCGCCGCCGTGACTCTAGAAGTCCTGAGAAACCTCGGGCTTAATGCCGAAGTCGTCGGCTCTTCCCTAGACTTCGAATCCGAAGCTTCCACCGAAGCTAAGGCGCATCGCTACATCCTCGTTTCCGATAACACCGTAAGTTATTTTACTCCCTCAACCCCATCACCGACCGATTTTGTCACTCCTGAAATCAGTGTCGACTATCTCTATATCGATCGCTCCGCCAATCTGACCCCCGAAGCCTCCTCTAAAATCTCTGCTTATCTCGATACAAACCCAAACGCTAAACTCGTCATCTATCTTAAAGATTTTACCCCCGAAACTTTAACTCCCTTAATCTCACGTGCCAATCTCGTCTTTCTCGAAGATAACCCCGAAAAACCGGCAATTTCCTACGCGCCTCTCTTAAAGGCTCTCGACCCGAAGAATATCATTCGCATCTCCGAAAAACGCCTCTCGACTTACAATATGTCCGAAAATCTCTCGATTAGTCGTGTCGACGTACAAACTCATCTCTCCGCCTTTTCAATCGCCTCGGCCACCATCCTTGGCTGTTTTATCCTCGGTAAATCCGTCGAAGAAAGTCTCGAGCTCGCCCGCATTAATACCGAAAACTCCAAGCTAAACGCCTCCCTCTCCCTCGAAAAACTCGAAGAGCTGATGGAAGAACCTAGCCCCGACGAAAATCTCGAGCTCATCGCAAAATCCCTCGTCCTCCCCGGTAAAGGCATTCTCGCCGCCGACGAATCCGGCGGTTCAATCAAAAAGAAGTTCGAAAAACTTGGCATCGAAGACACCTACGATAATCGCCGCAGTTACCGCAACATCTTCTTTACCACCCCGAAACTCGAAGAGTTCGCCTCCGGCGTTATCCTTTTCGACGAAACCGCCCGCCAGCTCTCCGACGATGGCCGTAATTTCGTCGATTTTCTCATTTCCCGCCGTATTATCCCCGGTATTAAAGTCGATCAAGGTCTCGAACCCTTCGAAAAATCCGAAGAAACCTATACCAAAGGTCTCGATGGTCTCGAATATCGTCTCGCCGACTACTACGATATGGGTCTTCGCTTCGCCAAATGGCGCTCCGCCTTCGAAATCCGTCTTGACGATAACGGTAATTTAAAAACTCCGACCAATCGCGCCATCGAGAAAAACTGCACTGACCTCGCGACATATGCTCGCGCTTGTCAATCCGCCGGTCTCGTACCTATCGTCGAACCCGAAGTCGTCTACGACGGCCTCTATGACATCAATAAATCCGCCGCCGTAACCAGTAAAATTCTCGACTGCCTCTTCGAATCACTCAGCGAAGCCGGAGTCAATCTCCGCGCCTGCCTCCTCAAAGTCAACATGATTCTTGCCGGCAAACAATCCGAAGCCCAATCTACCCCCGAAGAAGTCGGCCTAAAAACCGCCGAAATCTTAAAGACCCACGTTCCTAAAAACCTCGCCGGCGTCGTTTTCCTATCTGGTGGCCAATCCGCCGAACAAGCCACCGACAATCTCGCCGCCGTCGAAAAAAACGGTCCTTTCCCTTGGCCCGTAACTTTCTCTTTCGCTCGTGCCCTCCAAGACCCCGCCCTCTATACTTGGCGTGGTCGCCCCGAATACGAAAACGCCGCTCGCGCTGCTTTCCTTGCTCGCCTGATGGCAAACGCCCGTGCCCTAAACCCCAACAATAATTAAACATGAAAAAGGGAGACTAGACCAGTCTCCCTATACCCGTACGGGTATTTTTGCGGCTTATTCAGCCTCGATGTCAAACAGGCGCCCAATGACAACCCCAGACTCGGAGCAGACGTTGTAGTCATAATACTCCAAACTGCCCTTCTCAAGCACGTCGATTTTGGGATCTTCACCCGGAACCCGATAAGTCAGCCAGTAAGACTGACCCGGAATCGCGACTTTGCAACCTTCGTCCGTCAACACGTTCCAGCTCCCGTCCTCGTTCTTGGCGATCATCTCCGGGTTAATCCCAAGCCTCACGGGGAAATCCCCGGTCACCACCATGGACCGACTCATCCGCCGGTCAGCGCACCCGTTTCTCTTTTGAAGATAGAATACGCCATCGAGTATCTTGCACTTCGTCATATTTATCCCTCCTAAGACTAGTGTCGATTCAATGTACCAAAAGCCACCAGCTAAAGCCTCTGTGCTTTATATCATCATTATAGCACACTTTACGAAAAAAGTCAAGTATCAAGCTATAGAACTCCCAGGATTCCCCTCAGCGCATACGCCGTATCTTCGTGGCTTCTCACCGTAATCGTCTCAAATCCCATCTCGACTACCGGGTAGTCATTTCCTCCCGGTTTCGTCATATCGCCAAAATACAAGACATCTTCCTTTGAAACTCCAAGCTCCTCAAGTAGATGCTTCATCCCAAACGACTTATTCATTCCTGGCGTCACCGCGTTAATCGAAGTTGTCCCGCCAATTTCGTACATAAATTCAGGCGCGAGTTCCTTACATCTTGCAACGATTTTCTCCCGCTTTTTCATATCTGGGTCCCAAGCGTATTTTACGTCTGTCCCCGCCTTCTGTCCTAAAGCCGAAAAAGTCACCTGAGATAATCGATTCTCGATAATTTCATCACCCGGTTGCAATTTATCCTCTTCCCAATACCCAAGCTCTTTCGCTGCCTGCTCAATCGTCGCGGTAATTTTTGCAACCTGCTCCTCGGTCAAAGGATAATTGTAAATCAATTTCCACTCCGAACCATCATACTTATAATATTGCGTCCCCTGGGCGACGAAAAGATGGAGATGTTTAAGGTCCTCCGGTGTCGCATCAGTTAGTCTATCAACAATCTGCACCAAAAACTGATCGAATTTCTGCCCCGAAATCGGACAAACCTCGAATTTCTTTAGACATTTCGTCAGAAGTTCCGCAATTTCCTCTGTAATCGGCGTCTTCGCGACGTTTAATGTCTGATCTATATCAAATGCTAAAACTTTTTTCATCATACCTCCAATTTATGTTTTTATTATACCAAAAATAGCCCCGTAGGGCTATTTTAAGTCTAAGCTTCAGAAGCTGGCTCTTCCGGCTTTGCACCGTTATCCGCCGGGACATCCGCCGCTTCGACCGCCGGCTCTTCCGCCTCGGCTTCGCGCTTTTCCGCTTCCGCCGCCGGGTCATAGAGGGAAGCGACCACTTGCTCTGGATCAAGCTCCTTATCAGCCAACTCAACCCCCTTCGGCAACTTAATATCCGCAATCGTAATTTTGTCATCCACCGAAGCTAGACCAGTCGCGTCAATCGCGAGCTCCTTCGGAAGATCCGCCGGCTTTGCCTTTACCGCGATTTCCTCAATCGACTGCGTCATTGCGAAGTGGTAAGTCTTCGAAGCTTCGCTCGCCTCGAAATTAAGAATCACAATCGGAGTCGTCGCTTCGACCACTTCGTTCGCCGAAACCGCCTGGAACTCGATATTAATAATCTTTCGAGAAACCGGATCGATCTGGATATCCTTTACGATCGCAAGTTGCTTTTTACCAGCGATGTCAAGATCAATCGGGGAATGATAACCAGCAAGCCCCAAAACTTTCTCGGTCGCGACATAATCCGAAACGGTCATCACCGGCTCCTTCATGCCATAAACAATCGAAGGGATTTTCCCGTCCGCACGTAGAGCCTTCAGTTTTTTACCCGAGACCTCACGCTTTTCTAAACTTAATTTTTGTTCAGCCATAAAATAATAAACTCCTTTACTTAATTATATCATATTTTATTCACTTTGACCATAGCGGGACGTAGTAATTCCCCTTCGTAAAAGTATCCTGGACGCAAAACTTCCGAAATCACCTCTTTTTCGCCGTCTCCCTCCGCCGAAATCGCTTCATGAATCTCCAAATTAAAGTCCGCATTCACCTCCGCCGGAACTTTCGCTAGTTTTAGCTCACTTAAAGTCTTTTCTAACGACTTTTCGAGCGGCTTAAGCTCCTCGTAGCTAGAAATCGCGCGATCTAAATCATCTAAAATCGGCAAAATTTTAAAAACCGTCGCCAGCTTCGCAGTTTTCATCGCGTTTTCTTTTTGAGTTTCAGTTTGTTTGCGAAAATTTTCAAAGTCCGCCCGCGTCCGCTGCAAATCATTCGTTAGCTCGACAATTTTTGCTTCGTAAACCTCAGCCCTTTCGTCTATTTTTTCCTTACTTTCTTTTTTCATGCTTTCCTTTCTATAAAATTTCCTCTAACATTTCACCAGCGTGCTTAACCAGCGCCATCACGCGCGAATAATTCTGGCGTGTCGGCCCGAGTACGCCAATATAACTCCGGTCCGAAAACGGCGAACGGAATTTCGAAATAATCAAAGATACCTCAGAATTTTTACCAATCGGGTTTTCGTGCCCGATAAAGATATTCAGAGCTTCGCCCGGCGCCGCTTCGCGTAGCCACGGCTCGAGATTATCGAGTAGTCTCGCGACCGCCTGGACCCGCCTAGTCTCCGTAAACTCCGGCTGCGTAAATAATCTCGTCAAACCCGAAAGATAAAGTTGTCCTCCAATCGTCGCAAGCCCCAAATTTCCAGTTAACTCAACCAGAGAATCAACCGCCTGGCGAATTGCCGTATCGGCTTGCGACTGCGACATAATCCGCCGACGCAACACGTGCGCCGCCCGACCATATTGGCCGGACTCAATCGCCTGCACCTCAGGCAAACCCGCAACATAAGCCGCATCCGTATCATCGTCCCAATAATCTTCCTGCGTCTCCAAATTATTAACGTAAAATCGATAGCCCGCATCCGTCGGTACACGCCCCGCCGAAGTATGGGGCTGCGCTATTAATCCGAGTACCTCCAGTCGCGCCATTTCCGACCGAATCGTCGCCGGCGAAACCCCAAAAAGCTTTGCGAGCGTCACGCTTCCAACCGGAGACGCCGTCTCCGCATATTCCTCAACAATCTGGCATAAAATCGCCTTCTGCCGCTCACTGATTTCCATACCCATTATTATATCATAAATATGGTATAATAGCACCATGGAAGACAAGCTTGAAACTATTAAACAGTGGCTCGGCACCGGCTCGATTAACCTTTTCGGCCTCCCCATGTCCGGCAAAGACACTCAGGGGATCAAACTCGCCGAAGCCTTAAACGCCAAATTTCTCTCCTCCGGCATGATCATCCGCGCCATGGAGAAAGAAACCAAACAGGACTTGACCAAAAACGGCGCCCTAATCCCTACTAATATCTTCTACGAATGGGTTCTCCCCTACTTCGAACGTCGCGACTTATTCGAATATCCTCTGATTCTCTCTTCTATCGGTCGCTGGAAAGGCGAAGAAGACCAGGTCATGTCCGTCGCCGCCGGTGCTGGCCACGAAATCAAAGCTGTTATTATTTTAAATATTTCCGAAGCCGACGTCGAAAAGCGTTTCGAAACCGCAAAGAAACTTAACGACCGCGGTGAACGCGAAGACGATATCGATATCGACGTCTTTAAAACCCGCATCAAAGAATTTCGCGAAAAGACCATGCCAGTCATCCAACACTATAAAACCTTGGAGCTTCTCATCGAAGTCAACGGAGATCAAACCCGCGACGCCGTCTTTAACGAGCTCGTCGAAAAACTTTACGAAAAAGCTTCCAAATCTCTTTCCTAAATTCATAGATTACATAAACTAACCCGACCCCAACCACTCCAAGTATCGCATATAAAGCCACGAAAGAAGAATTTTCCTCATAAGTTTCCGGCGTTAGGCTATAGTTCGCACCCGTGTTTTTCTGAATCTTTCGACATCGGTTCGTCTCCGGATTAAGAATATATCCCTCTTTACAAACTTTTGCGCTCGCCACTTCGATTTTTTTGCATCTCCCCGTCAAAAGATTTAAATATTGCCCTTCTCCACAAATTTTCTCCGCTACCGTCGTCGCTTTCACACAGTTTCCCGTCGCCTCGTTGATCACCTTCCCCTCCTCACACGTTCGAAACTCCTGATAGTTATTCGCTTCCCCCGGCGTCGGCGCGAAAGTCGTTCGCCAAATTTCCTGACCCGAAGCGTCATATCCAATAAATGCGAAAGCCGTCCCCTTTTTTTGCCCATTGTAATACTCTAAAGTATCCACAATTTTCTCAGCCTTATCGATTAACTCAATTTTATTCGCGTTCGCCGGATTCTTCGTTAAGCTAAACCCGTCCGGATGATACGCGAAGTATCCCCCCTCCCTCAAAGTCCCCGAAAGTGGATAATTTTTATTCTTATATCTTATCAAACAACTGTCTAACAATATCGCATTCGAACTATTATTATATATCTCAATAAATTGCTCCGTTTTAGAATCCTCGTAGTAGCTTAAAATCTCCGAAAACTCCAGCCCAACGCAAGAAACTATCTCCTCATCAACCGCAATCTCACCCCTACCCTCCTCTAAATAATAACTCTCTTCTTTATATTCCGACTCATAGTCAGTTTTAAACTCAAACTCTCCAGTTTCTAAATTCCTCACTAAGCTTTCTCCACTCCCACTTTTGAACTTCCGATAGCAGTCGTCTTTTCCCGTCCAACAAACCGAATCTAGAACCTCCTCGCCTCGTTTTAATTCTAGCGGTCCCGCCCCCTGTGCCAGCCCCGTACTCGATCCGGCAACCTTGTACGTCCCGGCGGCTAGCTCGCTTTCCGGCGAGCTAGCCAAACGAAGGAGGATGCTCTCGCCGGCTAGAAAACTGTACTCGGGAAACTCGAAAATCGTCGAACTCCCGCTCGAATTTGTATAGCCTACAGTAACCCCAGCGAGCGAAACCATTTCGTCGGAGTTTTTGCCAATCTCAATCATCTCTCCGACATTACTAACCCCTTCTACCGAATAACCCGGATTCAGAGCTCGAATATATATTTCCGGTAATGCTACTAATTCTTCTGCTTGAACCAATGCGATATTTAATAAACTCCCGAAAACTAAACCTAAAATCATCCAATATTTTTTCATGCCCCGAACTCTAGCACACGGTTTTTTAAAAATCAACCCTATTCATGCTATAATTTAAGCATGGGTGTTTTGACCTCTTTAGAAATCCTAATACTGATTACGCTTATCGGGGCATTTTTACAGCTAACTCCGGGTGTTTTCATGCTTTTTTATCATTACGCTCTTGGTAAA
This sequence comes from Candidatus Saccharimonadota bacterium, assembly GCA_017404335.1. Classification (GTDB taxonomy): domain Bacteria; phylum Patescibacteriota; class Saccharimonadia; order Saccharimonadales; family Saccharimonadaceae; genus Nanosyncoccus. The sequence goes on from JAFRCN010000001.1 coordinate 53,920, forward strand.
AAGTCGAAAAAAACCGCCGACGACCTCGCCCTCTACTTCCTCGCCGGCGTCGAAACGACCATTATCGTCCTATTTCTGATTATTTACTATGTAATCTACTTCCTACTCCAAAACAACCTCACTCTTACCACCGGACTTCCCGTCTGGCTAATCTCCGGCATTCTCGTCGCTCTTGCGCTTTTTTCTTTCTTTTTCTACTTTAGAAGAGGCCCCTCGATGAGTCTCTTTATCCCCCGAAGGCTCGCTAAATCCTACGACAATTTTGCAAGAGATATTAAGACTCGCAAAAAAGCCTTTCTACTTGGTTTTCTCTCAACTCTTCCCGAACTTTTTCTGACCATTCCCCTCTATATTATAGCGACGATTGAAATCATGAAATGGGACAACCCGAGTTTTCCTCGTCCGCTTCTCGTTTTTCTCGGTCTCTTTATTGTTTTTGGCAATCTCTTCTTTACCCGCATCCTCTTTCGTTCCGACCATAACCTCGCCGAAATCGACCGTCTTCGCCGCAAAAACAAAACCTTCATTCGCATCATGCTAAGTTTATTTTACCTCGTCCTCGCGCTCTTAATTATCCTTCCGGAGTTTACAAAATATGGAATATAACGAAAAAGACCTCAAAAAACTCTTAAAAACCGACGCCAAAGCCCTCGGCATCCCCTCCGGCGCCGCCGAAATTTTCATCGAACGAACATTAAAATCCATCGAAAAATCCTTAAAATCAAAAGACCTAATCACCGAATCCGATCTCACCCGCCTCGTCGTCCGCGAATTAAAAAAATATCACGCGGATTTAGCTTATGTTTACCAAAATCGTGATAAAATAGTATAAGGATGGGAAAAAAATACGGTTTTAAATATATAGTTATTGGTAGTGGCCCCGCCGGCTCTGCCACTGCTTTAGCCCTAGCTAAAGCCAAAAAAAGCGTTGCTTTGGTCGAAGGTCGCTTCTTCGGTGGCGCAAATCTAAACACCCGCGACATTCCATACGCGGTAGCGCTAAATTCCGCGCATAATTATTACCTCGCGCGCATTTCTCCAGAATTCTCGAGTTCTGATTTTTCGGTTAATCTACCCGCAATTATAAGTCGCGAGCTTAAAGCCTCGCTCTCCGCCGGCGCGAATGATACTAAATCTTTCGAAGACGCCGGCATATCTTGTATTAAAGGCTATGCTAATTTTCTTGATAACCATACTATCGCCGTCGGCAAAAATAAATACACCGCCGAACGTTTTATCCTCGCCACCGGCGCAAAGCTGGACACTAAAGGCATCGTCGGGACCGATTCTGTCAGCTTCCTTACCCCCGAGACCGCCATCCGTCTTCGTAAGTTACCCAAAGTCGCACTCGTCGTTGGTGGTGGCTCAACCGGCGTCGAAATCGCCGAATACTACGCCAAACTTGGCGTTAAAGTTATTCTCATGGAAGCCAAATCCCGTATCCTTCCGCGCGAAGACGAGGAAGTCAGCCTCGCTATCTCCGACCATCTAACCCGTCTCGGCGTCATGATTCTTCCAGATTGCCAAGTCGTCGCTCTAGAACAAGGAAAATCCACTAAGCGTGTTATTTTTAAACAGGCTTCCGCCGAAAAAATGATCAAAATCGACTGCGTCGTTCTCGCGACCGGCTCGAAACCGGCCCTCGACTACGGACTAGAAAACGCCGGCGTCAAATACAAAGAAACCGGCATTCTAACTAATAGCTCGTTCGAAACTTCCGCTAAAAATATCTACGCCATCGGCGACTGCGTTAATAACTCCCCAGAATCTTCAACCGACCGCGCAAACTACGAGGGTCTCCTCCTCGCTTCAAACCTAACCGGTAAAGCTAAGTCCCCCTGCAATTACTCTGGTATCATCCGTATAATCAAAACCAACCCTGGAGTCGCGACTATTGGTCGGAACGAAGCCGACCTCATCGCGAAAAAAATTAAATCTAAGAAAGCCTTCGTTCCACTTTCCGAAATCACCGCCTCAAAAACCAGTCTAGGTGTATCCGGTTTCGTAAAACTTCTCGCCGATTCCGACAATAAACTCCTCGGCGCCACCATCGTCGCCCCTAACGCCGAACTAATTATCGAAGAACTAGCTCTCGCTATGCGCCATCATCTCTCTGCCCTCGAACTCGCCGCCACCCCTCATTCTATGAATAGCTACAACTACGCTGTTAAACTCGCCGCGAAAAAACTTATTTCCGCCAAGAAAACTAAATAACCGATAAGCTCCAAACACAAAAATCGACCTAAGTTAGGGGGGTAACTTAGGCCGATTTTTACTCTGAAATCTATAGACTTCAAAACTTGGTTGCGGGGGCTAGATTTGAACTAGCGACCTTTTGGTTATGAGCCAAACGAGCTACCAGGCTGCTCTACCCCGCGACATTCAATACCTTGAGCGTCTAGGCTTAAACCTGCGCTACCCCCCAAGTATAGCACTCCCCCCGCAAAATGTCAAGTGCTTTTTATAAACCATATTCAATCGTAGTGGTCAAATCTTTTCTTAGCAAAGAGTTACCGTCGTCATCGCCTAAAAGTTGCAACGCATACAGCGGATATGGGAAATTCGCGTCCGCTGAGTCTAACCTCGCTTCGACCCTCCGGTAAAGATCATTCGCACGTCCAGTTGAATCAATATTAATCTGTACTCCACTCAGCATTGCTTGTGAAATTTTTTCATCGCCTAGTTCAGCTGCTTCAATGGTTGACTTCCCGCAACTTTCACCATTACAGAAAAACTCTAACGCAAAATCAGTGTTAGGCTGACCATAAGGCACCGACACTACAAACATAAACGTTTCATCATTTCTCTCTCCACCAATCGGCTTAGGAAGCGACAGCAGTGCCGAACAAACAAACTCCGTTCCTCCATTCGGATCACAATAAACCGCATAAGGTAAATTCTTCACTGTCCGATCATTCGATTTTACAATTTGTGCCGCCGAAACCATGTTCTCACCTAATTCCTTATTAAAAGCACCTATGTAATTGTCTGCTTTTGATTTCGAAGCATAATTATCACTATCCGTCGGAACCAAAAACACCGTTCCTCGATTCGTCTGACCATCGGACACTGCATCAAAACTCGCCAAATTAAAGCTCGCCCCCGTTTGCACTAATTGAACCGAAATCATCGGTGGTGACGCAGGCGGAGTAGAAGTAATCGATCTAAAAGTCACACCGCTATTCACCTCAGAAGAAGAGTTAAAGTTATTATATTTCAAATCTGTCAAACCATCATTTTCAAACCAACTCACCCTTACCCTGTCAATATTATTAGCTGCCACCCCGTCAAGTTTAACTTTTACAACTCTCATAGTGTTATCGGATGATAAACTACCTCGGTAATCCGAAAGATTCGTCTTAATTTGTACGCAAGTATAAGCCTGCGCCATATTGTTTCCCGACGCCGATGACTCTTCTACAATTACACCACCCGCATCATCTCCAGACTCATACTTACCTATTCGACCCAAGATGTGTGCCACCATATCACATGGCTTATTGTAGTCCTTACTCCCATCCGAATGCTCAACCCAATATATAATATCTTGGCAAGTAATATCTCCACCCATAGATAAATCCATAGAGCTAGTTATCCCTTTTTCTAAACAACTCTGATAGTTATAAAACGCCAACTTCGCATCTTCGATCCCAGCCAACGCCGAATCGTAAGCTGATTGAGACAAATCATCGTTCGAAGAGCGGGTCACTTCCGAAATAATTACTGCCGCAAACCCAATCGCTACAATCGTCAAAATCAGCGTCGAAAACGCCACTACATAAAACGCCGCCGCCCCAGATTTATTTTTACTAGATAATCTTTTTTTCATACTTACTCTCCAGTCGCCTGCACGGCAAAATTAAATTTATTAATCGCACAATAATCAGTATTCGCGTAAGCCGCATCAGCGTAATCTTTTGGCGGCACACAATAATTTCCTGACGCCGTCACGTCTATCCCTCCCTGAATCGTCCCTAAAACGAAAGACGCTGAATAGAAAAGACCATTTTCCGCCGCATTTTGCACCGCCGCCGTCGAACGCAAATCGTATAATACTAAGTTATTCACCGCACCCGGAACTAGAACCTCAACGATATCGCCTTCCGTTAACTCATGAAAAGTATAGGCATCCTCTTCTGTTCTTTTTATCAAACTAAAGATGCTAGCCTTCCCGTTTCGATTAATACTGGCTAAGGCTCCAGTGGCATTATCGGTATTTTTTACTGTGTATCTTTGGCCACCATCACTACTAATCGTATCACCAAGAGTCGCTGAAATACAAACCGCCCGCGCCGTATCTTTGACTTTTATCAACCTAAAAGGTTTTTTTAGATCCTCAGGAAAAGTTTTCACGCCCCCGCCAGCCACATTATACTCCAAACTAGCTGGATCTACACCCCCCAACACCTCTGCCTCCAATTTATCAGTAAAGAAATATCCCGAATTCCAAATATACGAATACGAACCTGTGCAAAACGCTCCAAAAACCGGCACATTGTCGACATCCTTCCCACGAATTTTAACCGTTGCCAACTTCTCTACCGAAGTAAAATTCCGGGCATTATCTGTTTCGCATTCATCCTTCGCACCTGAAGAACTCCCATACACTACACCACAAAGATTTTTCACCGAGCTCACTGATGAGTTCTGTACTGCCGCCCGGAAGTCATCTACCAAATCTATCCCTGTAGTATTAATCTGATTTAAAATCATTCCGCGCCGATACGCCGCAATTGTATCGTTTATAATTAGCGCTACCGCAATCGACAGAAGACCAATAAACGCCACCGATAGCGAGAACTCAATCAACGTAAATCCTTTTCTGAATTCTTTTTCCCGCATATGTTTATTATACCACATACTAATCAGCTCGAGCAACGATAGTCCTCCGAATCACTAGTGACCAAAATAACTCCCGACGCATTTCTTGCCCCCTTCACCAATCGAACATTCTGCCGCAACCTATTCGCCTCTCCTGGCGTCGGATTAATACAAAAATCAATATCTAACATCTCAAAATCCTCTAAATTGGCTTTTAGAGGATTGTCCGAAAAGCCAGAGCCATCCTCCGTTCCAGTATTAATACCCACATTGTACCAATACTTAGTCTGATTAACCGGAATTGCTCTATTCTCTAAAATATATGTAAAAACCGTTCCTGAACGCGGATGGCGAACTATCATAATAGAGCCAGTAAAATCCGAAAAACCGGACTTTTTTTCAATTGTCGCCCCCCACTTCGGCGTATAACTCGCCGCCATTCCAGAAGAGTAGTAATTATTATTCTTCTCATCATAAAAGACTATGTTGGCCTCTAAATCCGACAGGGCTTTCTTTATGTCACCGGTTCCAATATCGCCCACATTTCCGATAATATCATAAGTAAATATCGCATTCCGATCATCAATCCGCTCTTCCGCCAAATCATATTTTTCGCCAAAGGTAATCAACTTACCATAAATTGCTTTATCCGATCGACCTTGTCCTTGGTTCTCTACATTCGAAACCTGAGAGTAAATACCCCTTAAAAACTCTACAAAGTTTTGTACTGAATCATTATAGCGCTGTTGAAAAATCGAATTATGCGTCCCAACTGCTACCGCTACGAATAGTGCCGCCGTCAAAACCAAAAACATCACCACCTCAATCAACGTAAATCCTTTACGCGTTGTTCTCATGCTTATATTATATCATGGAAATAAAAATTTCATCCATTTTTCAAAATTTGAATATTCTTTCACTGCCGTCTCTTCTTTTATACTACCGTGCTTGTTTTTCGCCTCTTCCGTATTCTCCGGAAGTATCACCATATTTTCGTTCGGAAGTTTCTTATCTAAATACTTACGCGCGGAGAGTTCTTGATATTCTTCCGTTTTATAGTATTCATTCTCTAGTTCCGCCATCTCAACCTCAACCCTAAGAAGCTCCAAACTTCTCTTTTCCGCCGCTAATCTCTCGGTCAACTCCCAGTTTCTCGACATTGCTTTAATCGACTGAAACGTCCACACCGACCCGAGCACAATCGCAAGTAGCAACACAACATTCTCCACCGCCAAAAAATCATGTTTAAACTTATACTTCATCCTCCTAAACCAGCTTCTAATACCGTTCATGTTTAAATTGTATCACAAGATGAAAAATATTCCCAAACTGTCCTAAGGAACATGAAGACTTGGCCAGAGCGGCCCGGAGCGTGTCCGAAGGACACGCTTGGGAATATTTTTCATCTTGTGGTATAATAATACTAAAGGGGATGTAGCTCAGCTGGTTAGAGCATGCGTCTTATACACGCAGTGTCCCAGGTTCGAATCCTGGCATCCCTACCAAATACCAAAATAAAAGCCCCGTAGGACTCTTATTTTTTATAACTATTTACCGTCTTCTAATATCTAGGCGCCACCTCATGTAGATAAACTGTCTGTAGTTTACCAGAAGCACTAGCCTCAGATTCCCTCATTCCCCATCCATAAAGTGTCGCATCGTAATCAATTGTCTCTGCTGGAACCACCGAGTTTATTCCCTTAGCAGCTCCATAAGTTCTATTTGCGACCAATTTATTCGCAATAACCGTTCCAGTAATCTTTAATGGATTAGAATTCTCCGGAGTATTCACCAAAATAGTAGAACCATGTTTCCAATTAATTGCCGAAGCAATATCTCCAGTATAAGGCACAAAGTTAGTCCTACAGGTGTTCACAATACCGTCAGCCTCATTCGTCCTTCCTGCAATCAGGACAGCATCAATTCTCGTTACGCCACAGCCAATCAAAATATTCTTTTCAGCATAGATAATCAGTTTTGGTATTTGAGCTAAACTCGTAAAATTATCCTCATATACTAAATCCCCATCTATTGTGATGCTACCAGTAGCATGAATCACTTTTATGGCTCCTTTAGGAGTAATCGTTGCTCCAAGTATATAGTCCCCGTCCGCCTTAATATAATCTATTCCACTACTTTCCGTTTCTTGCGTAAATCTAGCTATTAACTTATCTTTGTCTGAAGAACCAACCGAATCACTACTAGTTACATACCCTCCCGCAATCGAACGACCCCTACACGGAATCGCCGAATTCGTATTAGCAATAGTAAGAGGTACCCTAATACAATAATCCAATCCCGCCCCCTCGTAGCTACCGCCTAAGCCAAACATTCCCTTAGCGTCAAGTCCACCATTTTTAGGGGTCCTTCCTGACGCCGGGACCTCAGACGAGGAAGATCCAAAATACCCAGTTGAAGCACCAGAAGCAATTCCCGCCGTATTTCCAACCGACAAAATCTGATGCTCTACCCACGAGCCAAAAACCGTCGTATTGCTCTTATCACTTCCGTTCAGTATGACAGGATAGAATCCATAAATATTACGCTTAATAGCAACCGAAGTGAACAATTTGTCTGACGAAAACATACCGCCACCCAGAACTTGCAAATTCGGTCGCTTTGCCACTACAAAGCATCTTGAATCCGAAATCCGCCAAGCATTATTTCCGTCCACACTATCCCAATTCGTCTCTAGCCCCGAATTTGAAGGGAAAATCGCTGCCGCTACACAAATACTCTGTCCTGCATCCAAATCAGGTACATTAAAAGATGTCGGAAAAGTCGTTGAATTGCCATTCATATTTCCAGACTCGTTAAAACTACCAGTTCTTGTTACAAAATCACTACAACGCCAATTCTCACTAACCACGCTACTAACCTTCCCGTAGTAACTACAAAGATCGGCCGTTCTGCTCGCACCATAATTATTGATACCGCCCTTACCGCTTGAGCCGTCATCTAGATATACAATTATCTTCACTGTAGAATTGCCAGTCCTTGTCGCATAGTCTGGATCGCCTGGATTATTTGTAACACTATTTGGTTTTGGCTTAATATCCACTTTAACATCTATCGGCTTGTTCTCTCCAGCATAAACAATCTCTGGTGCTGGCACTTTTTCGGCAGGAGTACTTGGATTCTCCGGATTAGTCGGATCACCCGGATCCGGTTCAGGCTTTTTGGGTTCTTCTGGGTCAGGAATTGGTACAGTAATATCAGTCGTATAGTTGTACGGAATTCGCGCATAAGCGATTCGATATCTTCGCACTGTCGAAACGTTCCCTAAATTACTTGTTCCATCAGACGTAAAAGCAACCTGCACAGGCGTCGTCTTAATTGAGCTATTGTTTGGATAATTTATCTCCGCGTTCTCATTTAGGCTTCGCCCCACCTCTCTTACTACAACACTATGGTCGTTGGTCTCCGAATGTTTAGCAATACTTCCATTCACATAATTATATGTTTGCGAAAAGCTATTACTAGCAAAGTTCGTACTGTACATGATAATATCGTTATTCCAACCAGGCGACTTTATCGCATTAAACATCGTCGCAAGACTTTGTGTCGTGTTAGGATATACCGTCCCACCATCAATTCGTATCTTCTCCGGCTTTAGATAATAAGTATATTGTAAATTCGGGTTATAACTACCCCGATAGGTCAACAAATCTCCAGGTTTACCATACACTACTCGCCGATAAGTATTAAATTTAGTGACGCTATTATTTTTTACTTCAATATCTACCAATGCGTCATTACCGTTATCACCATCCGGATCATTTTCACAAGCCGACCCGACACACCCCGATGGACTAGGATCGTCCGGTTGAGCCTTTCCTAATGCCGAAGCACAAATTTTCGTCGTCACGTCGCCAGGCACACTAACCTGATCATTATTGGGCTTAAAAGTCAATGTTTCGCAAACCACCATTCCCGGATAAAGCGTAAACGGCCCAGAAGAGCTAACCTCCGTTTCGGTCGAATTAAACGTCCCACTATCGACATCGTCATTATTTGCAATCGCCTTATCACTCGTCGTCATATTAGAGGTCCTCTTTACTACATAATTAGTCCAGCCCAAAGCTTCACTCGGTCTCCTTAAGCGATGGTTAAAGGAAACTTGACATCCCGTCGTCGGCGAACAGTTTTCAATAAACGCCGTTTCAGTTTTATTCGAATTCTGCCATTCCGTCGATTTGGTCGTCGCCCCTGTAACCGACGACTTCCCCTGAAAATTAGTTACTTTTGCCGTCGCGCAAGCCTCAGTGTACGCAACAGCCAACGCTGCATTTGAAGTAAGACGAGAAATAAAAGATATCCCATAGCAAACTGTCTGCCCAGGTTTTAGTGTCTCCGTTTTACTATAAACTGAACGACCACCCCCCGGGTCGAAACTAGGATTGTTCCCAATAGGCACGCCATTTTTGTATACCGTATAAGACGTCCCTCTGTCACCCCGGGTTCTCCTCAATCCTAAATCAAACGAAGCATCACACCCGTTATTTTTACATTCAATCTCTATCCCAGTACCTCTATTTTCTTTAGTCCAACCAGTGGAACCAGAAACACTCCCAGACGATACATTGGCGTATCCATCAAATTCACTAATATCCATCCCTTCCCAATAACAAAAAAATCCTAATGTACTCGGAAAACTATTACCCGTATGGTCCGCCCCATTATGATAATACCTATAAGCAACTTTGAACTGTTCCATTACCTCAGCTTTCGTTCCGTACTTTGCTGCACGATAAATCTCTACATAATTACCATTAATTTTTTTATAAAGATGATGATTTAGTTTTGCACTATCAAATGTCCGATAGTCCGACCCCGACCATACACGGCTAGTACTACCTTGATATCCCCATGGATAAATTCCATACAAACCATACTTACCTTTATCAGTAGCATAAACATTTACATAGCCTGAAGTTCCAGTCCCCCCAAGAGTCATAGCCGCATCTCCATCAGTACTAAAAACATATGTACCGCCTCCAGGATACTCTTTATCCTTCCATTCTCCACGCCCCCCCACGCCAAACGCCCAAAAACCTCTATTCGGAGCCGCACATTCACTCGAAATTACATTTCCTGAAACCTGATGAATACGCGGGCTAAACGTAATATCAACACCACTTTCTCCCGCATATCCCGTGGCTTCATAATAAATCCAAGATACCCCCATACAATCCAATCCCCCATCATTTCCAATACCAGCACTACAAGTACTACCATTACCACCGCCGCCACCACCACCCATATCTGTACTTTCCCCAATCACTGCCCCCCCCGCAAAAACATCAGCACTATTAGCCCCACTACACATTAACGCGGCAACAAAACAAAAAACTCCAATCCATGCCCCTCTTTTTTTCATCTTTACTATAAACCCATTCTTTTTTGTATAACCTCTCATATTATCCCCATAATAACTCAAAAATCAAAAAACCGCAAGCGTTTTCTACAAAAAATCGTCCGATATTTTCGGACGATTTTTAAGGTAAAAACAAAACTTAGTTTAGGCTTTCTTCTTCAAAGTCAAGAAACCGTTGCGCGGATTCTCGCTAACCTCTCGGTCGGCCGGAAGATCGCAAGGCGTACCCTTACCACCCTTATCATCCTTCGTAAAGAAATAAATAGTCTGTTGCTTTCCACCACGAAGCGTAACCTCGGACTTGTGTAGATAGTACTTTACACCTTTACCGTTAGTATGTTCGTAAGCCATTTTAGCTCCTCCTTAAGTTAGTATAATTATATCTTATGACCCCCAAGAATAATTGTCAAGGCTTTTTCTCGACTTTTTCCCTATTTTATAAAAACAACAGGGAAAGCCTAAGCGCAATCCAAATAATAATCCGAATAATTATTACAACAATTACGAGAAAAGTCAGCATAATTAGAATCCCCGTAACTGTCGGCACAAAAATCGGCGAAGCATAATTCTTTCGATAAAGTTCCGTCGACGGTAGTTTTGCCGTAATTGTATCTTGAATATTATCCGCCGCCGGATACTTCGCAATCTCACTCATCATACAATTAATATAGTTCGCATTATCCCAAGACCACCCGTTCGCAATCGCGAGCGGACGACAAACTCCCGACGCCAATGCGTAAACATTCCCGTTCGGATTCTCATCCGACGTCATTTCCGCTTCTGCTTTTTCGAGCGCCGCTCTCGCCGCTCGTAAGTACTGATGTTCCAAATAAAACGGCCCCGTCCCGAACATGATTCGATAATTCCCGTTTTCATCCACGACATTTATCACGACTTCCGAAAAAACATAATTCTTTAATTCTTCCAAAGCCTTCGCCGTTTTTTCGTCGTCTTCCTCCTCGTCCGCCATTAGTACCGCATCCCGAAGCTCCGTCATTTTAATATGATTCATCCGAAGCATCGTCGCATCCAAAAACAAAAGCGGAATCAACCCAATCAAAAGCCACCAAGTTTTCAGCTTAAACTTTTTATGCTTTTTCATACAATAATATTATAACACAATCAAAACCGTCGACGGGTGGTGCGCCCGGAGGGGGACCCCCAAAATGTTTGCTATGCAAAATTTTGGGGGAGGAGGGCGCGACAGGACCCGTCGACAGTCATGCTTGCATTCTAAATTAATGTTTGTTAAAATACTTTCTATCGCTCATTTTTCCCAAGCGAGGTGGGTGCGGTCGACGAGCGAGAGAATTAAGGAGAATACTAGATACATGCGTATCAAACGAGCTAAGCATTCTAAACCAGAACGCAAGGCTAAAATCGCTCCTGCCGCTTGGCAAGAGTTCATCGAGATTTAATCTTGAGAAAATAAACCCGGTTTCCCGGGTTTATTTTTTATTCCGAAAGCTTCGTTTCAACAATTTCTTTTAGGAGCTCAGTAAACGCCGAGCCAGACCTCGCCGAATCCCAAGAAACGGTTTTTCCGTTATCGAGATACACCTTTCCGCCGTTTTTCGCACTCCAACTAATCAACTGCCCGTCGACATAAAACGCCGGCGTCCCGCCCACATCGATTTTCTTCGCGATGTCCATGTCGAAACTGATCTTTTTTGAAACCCGCGCCGAAGCGATGTCTTTCTTAAATTGCTCTAGGTCACCCTTCCCTCCCGAAACTTCTTCGAAATATTTATTGAACAACTCTGTCCTCTCCGAACCATCCGCATCCTCCCAATCGGCTTGCGTCGAGAAAAGTTTATCCGCATAAGCCTTCCAATAGCCTTGTAACCCAGCTGCCTCCGCTGCCGAAGCCGCCGCTGTTGCGTTCTGATGATATGACAAAAGCATGCTTCGGTAAACCACCGCAAGCTTTCCGTCTAGCTCTTCCACCGCTTTATTAACATAAGGATTAATCGACGCACACCCCGGACATTGGTAGTCCGCATACTCAAACACCAAAACTGGCGCTTCCTTATCACCCTTTACATGATCCGCAATATTACCGTTATCATCCGAAGCCTCATAAATCGCATTATACCGATCAGCACTTTTTTCGCTATTATTATTTATCATAATAGTCGCAAAAACCAAAAGACCTACAATTGCTACTATAATCACGGCCGCAACCGCCGAAAAACCTCGAAACTTTTTCATAAAACTCCTTTATATGCTATAATTCATTATAACATGTGGGAAAAATTTTGGCGAAAATTCGTAAAGTTTATTGACCCGAAGCTCGAAAAATATCGTGAGCCTAAGCCGACTGTCGAAATTCCTAAATATACGCCGAATTCTCTCGAAGATTTCATTAGCGTCATCAAGCGCACTCCAAAGTCCGTCCTGAGTCTTAAAGACCGCGAACGCCTCGCCGCAGTTATGAGTTTTAGCTCTAAATCCGTCGCGGATATTATGATCAAGAAAAAAGACATGGTTTTTGTCGGCGAAAAAGAATTCCTCGGTCCGCTCATGCTCGATAAACTTTATAAATCCGGCTTTACGATTTTCCCAGTCATCGATTCGAAAAATCATATCAAAGGCGTTATTCGAACCGAAGCCTTAAACGCTCTCGAAATTAAAAAAACCGACCGCGCCGAAAAGTACCTCGACCCCGACGTCCGCAAACTCTCCCCCTCCGACTCTCTCGACACTCTCGTCTCCGAAATCAAAACCACTGGCTCGACCTTCTTCCTGGTCGAAAACTCCGCCTCCGAACTCGTCGGCTTCGTGACGATAAATTTACTCTTGGACTATTTCATGGTATAATAACTCCATGAGAGTTTTAGCAACAGAATCCGAAAATTTTTTGAGCAAAAGCATAACGGTCGAAGGCTGGGTTAATTCCCGTCGCGACCACGGCGGTCTCATTTTCATTGACCTCCGCGACCACACCGGACTCCTCCAACTCGTCGTTACTCCCGAGACCAAAGACGCTTTTTTGCTTGCTGAAACTATCCGTGATGAATATGTAATAAAAGCTACCGGTAAAATCCGCGAACGCGAACCAGATTTGATCAACCCGAATATAAAAACCGGTAAAATCGAGCTCGTCGTCGAAACACTCGAACTTCTCAATAAATCCGAGCCTCTCCCGGTTAACACCCACGACGATGGCGAAAAGTCTTCCGAAGAACTCCGACTTAAATATCGTTATCTAGATTTAAGGCGTCCTTCGATGCAAAACCGCTTAAAGCGTCGCTCGGAATACTATCGTTTTATCCGAAATTATATGTACGACCACGATTTTACCGAGATAACGACTCCGATTCTCGCGAACTCTTCGCCCGAAGGCGCGCGTGATTTCCTCGTCCCCTCTCGGCTTCATCCGGGTAAATTCTACGCCCTTCCGCAAGCGCCTCAGCAATTCAAACAACTACTAATGGTCGGCGGTGTTAATAAATATTTCCAAATCGCGCCTTGTTTTCGCGACGAAGACCCAAGGGCCGACCGTCTCTACGGCGATTTCTACCAGCTCGACTTCGAAATGTCTTTCGTCGACGACGGCGAAATCGTCCGAAAAGAAATCGAACCTCTTTATCAAGACCTCGCGACTAAGTTCGCAAATAAAAAGCTCGTTTGTCGCTCCGAAATCGCAAAAAGATTCATCAAAAAAGACGAAACTATCCCGCGTATCCCTTATCAAGAATCAATGGAAAACTACGGCACCGACAAGCCCGACCTCCGCTACGGTATGGAGCTAATCGACCTCACCAAGGTTTTCGAAAGAACTGATTTTAAAGTCTTCAAAACCAATTGCGTTAAAGCGCTTTGCGTTAAAGGCGGAGCCGAATTAACTCGTCGCGAAATCGACGAATTTACCGACCGCGCAAAAAAGCTCGGCGCCGGCGGACTCGCCTATATATTATATACAAAAGACGAAGGCGCAAAATCCCCAATTCTCAAATTTATGTCCGAAGCCGAAATTAAAAACGTCGAGAAGCTTACCGACGCAAAGTCCGGCGACGCCGTATTCTTCGGCGCCGACGACCGCGCAAAAGTCAACAAAATTCTCGGCGAGCTTCGCATCGCCTTCGCCGACCGTTTCAAGTTGAAAAATCCCAACGAAGTCGCTTATGCCTGGATTATCGACTTTCCGTTCTACGAATGGGACGATAAATTAAAGAAGCTCGACTTCGGACATAACCCCTTCAGTATGCCAAAAGGTGGTTTAAAAGCTCTCGAAGAAGCCAAGACCGACGCCGAAAAGCTCGAAATCAAAGCCGATCAATATGATATGGTCATGAACGGCTACGAAGTCGCTTCCGGCGCCGTCCGCAATTATAATCCCGAAATTATGTTCAAAGTTTTCAACATCCTCGGCTTCAACAACGAATACGTCGAAGCTCGCTTCGGCGGGATGCTAAACGCCTTTAAGTTTGGCGCTCCTCCGCACGCCGGTTGCGCCCCCGGTCTCGACCGCATTTTCATGATATTAGAAAACGAATCCAATATCCGCGACATCATCGCCTTCCCGAAAAACGGCTCCGGCGTCGACCTGATGATGAACTCCCCGTCGACCGTCGACCAGTCTCAGCTCGACGAAGCTCACCTCGCGATTATCGACGAAGGCTAAAAAAATACCATCGGAAAAACCGATGGTATTTTTAAACGCAAGACGATTATTTTCTCAAGAATTTCGGTTTCACAATCGAGAAGTTAATCGCATTTTTTTGGAACGTCAAAACCGCGAGCCTAATTGCTATCACCGCCGAAACTACCACGATAGAAATCCCGATACAATATTCCAAAGTCGAAATATTCCCGAACCCGCTCCGGAGCATCAACGCAACCGGCGCCGTAAACGGAAAATATGTCATGAGATGCACAATATAACTCGGCTCACTCATCATGAACATTTGCATAAAGTAAAGCGGAAACACCATTAATACAATCGCCGGTCCGATAAACGACGAAGCATCTCGCGCCGTCGAAACCAACGATCCGACAAACGTACACACTCCCGCATAAAACAGCGTCGAAGCGACGAAAAGTAAAACACTCAAAGTTATCATCACCGGGTCAATTTCAACCATCGCCAAAATCGTACTAATTAGCGAATTGTCGCGATTCAAGAATACGAGCCCCAAAACCGGTATCACAAACGCCAAAATCTGCACTCCCCCGAGCGCCATCATCGCAAAAATCTTCCCGACGATTAAATGCTTTGGAGAAACTGAAGTCAAAATCATTTCCGAAATCCGATTTTCTTTTTCTTCGACCACCGTCATCAAAAACCGATTTCCGCAAAGCGTAATAAACATAAAGAAAACTACTCCAATAAAGAACGGAATAATCGCCTTACCTAGAGCATTTGACTCTTCTCCACTCGCCGTAAGCTTATTGTCCTCGATCTCGTAATTCCCCGTCAACGCTAAAGCCTCTAGCTCGCCCACCCGACTCGACGCGTCGCTAAGCAGTAGCCCCTTAATAATATTCCCGTCGTAATTAAAAATCTCCAACCCTTCCGAAATATGATAAAACTCAATCTTTTTTGTTTCCTTAAAATCCGCCGGTATATAATAATATAAGTCTACTTCGCCTTTCTTCACCATCTCGACCCCGTAATCCTTATCGCCATTAATCACAAACGGCGCCTCCGCCGAAAAAATCCCCGCTTCGTCTGTAATCGCAACTTTCGTATCGTCGTCGAGCTCCGGCGCCTCTTTGACGCCTTGCGACGAAATAAAACTCACGAAATAAATCCCACCGATCAGAAGTGGCATCAAAAGCGTCGCCGCCCAAAACGCCGGTTTTTTAATCTGACGCATGAATTCAAATTTAAAAACCTTCGCTACCGCCCCACGCGAAGCCTTTTGCGAATCCCTACTCATTTTCACCTCCATATACTTTTACAAATATCTCGTCTAAACTCTTTCCGCCGAACTCGTCCCGAATTTCTTTAATCGTTCCGTACGCCCGCGCCGTCCCATCCTTTAGAAGTAGCGCTCGGTCGCAAAGCCTCTCAACCTCATCCATGTAGTGCGTAATCATAATAATCGCGCTTCCTTTTTTGTGTAGCTCCTCGATTATCTCCATGAGGAGTTTCCGATTCATCGGGTCAAACCCCTTCGTCGGCTCGTCGAGAATTAGAAGCTTCGGATTCCCCATAATCGTAATCCCGAGTTGGATTTTTTGTTGCTGTCCACCCGAAAGCTTCTCGACTTTCTCGTTAAACTTGTCTAAAAGTCCAACTCTGTCGAGGTATTTCATCGACCACCCCCTCGGGTCAGAAATCCCCTTCATCTCCCCGAAATAAACCATCGTATCGATTACCGACTCTTTACGGTACAGCCCCCTCTCCTCCGGCAGATACCCGACCGTTACGCTCGCGTCCTCCGGCTGGTATTTCTTCCCGTCGACGAAAAGCTCCCCGCCGGTCGGCGTATAAAACCCGAGTAGCGCCCGAATCGTCGTCGTCTTCCCTGACCCGTTCGACCCAAGCAACCCAAAAATTTCGCCTCTCCTTACCTCAAAATTTAAATCCTTAATTACGGTCTTTCCCCCGAACTCCATTCGGAAATTTTGCACCTCAACAATATTCTTCATACCCCCATTATACCAAACTAATTGCAACTTTTTCCGACGACTTTGGTATTAAACCTGCGAGTTTTTCCAATTGTACGCAATGCTCACTATATAGAGAATGCTATAATCAAAGAGGGCTATTCGTAGTATACTCTGTCTTGATCAAAACTGGACGACAAAGCCTAGCTAACGAATAGCTTAAAGGGGCATCGGGAAAGGGTTCACTCTCAAAGCTGAGTAAAACTACCATAATATTCAGAATCGAGTCCATTTTCTTTTATAACTAGTTATCAAAGAAATCTAGCAATCCTAAAAGCCAAACTAAATTGTTCTTTGCTCGCGGAGGCAACATCAACGGTAGTTCATTGAACAATTCGGGCAACAACGGCAACTACTGGTCCAGTACTGTCAATAGTAGTTCTAACGCCTACAATTTGAACTTCAACGCTACCAACGTCAATCCGACGAACAACAACAATCGCAACAACGGTAGATCGGTCCGTTGCTTAGCCCGCTAGTTTTAGCGACACGAACCGTACTTCATCCTTGTTGTTTCGGCTTTTCCCCGCGCATGCCCCTCCCAAAAATCACTAAAGACACCTAAATAATCTCAAACCTTCCCCGCCATTTCCTCAACTAAATCCGACATCGGTCTCCGAAGCTTTCCTTTTGACTCCAAATAAATCTGGAAATCCCAATTGAACTCTCTAAAAACCTTCCGAATAAACCCGTCTGCATTTAAATGTTTCATATGTCCTAAATATGAAATAACGCTCTCGATCTGTCCCCTTCCCGAAGAATAATTTCTAACTGCCACTCTAAACTTCGCCTGCATTCGGTCGGACGGATAAAGACATCTTGGATAAATCCTCGCCCCAAGATACGGTAGCCCTTTATAAACACTCTGCATATAACGTTTCTTGGGATGTAAAGTTAGTCCCAATTCATTTTTCAAAAACTTCTCTATGACTAGAATGTCTCTTTTTAGTTTTGGATAGTCTTCCTCTAAAACCATAATATAAAAATCATCCACATACCGACCATAATACTTATAACCTAACTTGACCGTAATAAATTTATCAAGCTGATCTAGATAAATATTCGAAGCGAGTTGCGAAGTTAGATTTCCAATCACTATCCCATACCCAGGTTCTTGTCCGAACAAACTCTTATTGACAGGCAGAATCTCTGGGTTCCAATTCTTCGCCGGTCCGCGTTTTCGCGCTTTTTTAACCGGATCGTCTAAGAGTATCTGTTCCCATAAAAACTTGCAAAGCGCATATAATCTTTCCGCTGAATTCCTCCCGCGATACGGTTTAAATTGTTCATCGATATCCTTTAAAACTTTTCGACATAACTTCTCTCGCGGAAGCGACATAAAATACCCTTGCAAATCTAGTTTTACAACCCTCGCCTTTCGTGTACAATTCTCCGTTACCTGAAGCATCTGTTTCTGCGCCTTCTTAATCGCATAAAGCGTACCCTTACCAACCCGGCAAGACGTCGAAGTAGAAATAAACCCTTTATCCCAAAGGTCAACCCCTAGATCATGTACTAAATGGTGCACCGAGCGGTCTCTCGATGGCGCTGCAAAAATCTCTCTAACCTTCGGATCAAAAATCACAAACGAAATCGACGATCCCGGCTCGTAAATCCTTTCCTCTAGCGTTTTCGCTAAATTTAGGATATTCTCGCCCCAATTTAATTCAAATTCATGCATGTCATATGTCGCCCTCTTTCCTTTTCGGGCCGTCATGTACGCTTTCGTTAAGGCTTTAACTAGCCACGTATGAAATCCCAATCGCTCGATTTCATCAATCGCAATTTCTAAATTACTATAGCCCTTTTTCCCTAATTCAGAATTAGGAGTTCCCGCTGGCAGAAGCTTCATCTTCCCCCTTTAACATCTTAGAAAGATTCGCGTTAGCCAGCCTAAGTAGCTCTCCGACCTGTTCGAATAGCTTAACGCAAACCTCCGGCGTCCAGATTTTTGCGATATCTACAATCTGAACCTCGTATTTTAACTTATAAACCATCTTTCGAATCTGAATCCAATCTTCTTTTCGCCCTTCCTTACTCCCATCCGGCAAATCTGTCGAATGAAGGTATTTTGCCATAATTCCATCAGCGAGCGTAACCATTCTCGCTCCATTTGTCTGGCTATTTAATTTTTCCATTTTACTTGAACAATTAATATGTAGCCAATGAATCATCTCCGCTAAATTTCGATAAAAGAGCGGGTCGGCGTGTTTTATTTCGATTGTCTTATTTAGATCTAATCTTCGTTTCGCCTCCCGTTTCTTTAGACTTTCCATTTTATCTCTACTGATCGGCTTTTTTAGAACAAAAATTAACTTCCCGGTCATCACAAACTCGTTACTATAATACCCAGCTTGTTGTATTCTACTCCGAACTGTTGCTGTTCCTCGAGTACGAATCCGTCCAATCCGAAATTGCTCGAAAAAGCTATCGTAGTCATTTTCAAAATTCAAATTTTTTACCTTCAGAGGTTGACAGATTAGATAGTAGTACATCAACGCGGAATGTTCGGCAACCTCAAACCAATCTCCATTCCCCGAACATTTTAGCATTACAATTTCCCCAAAATTTTCTTCTTCGGCTCCAATCAAATCCCGCTTTAACGCGCGGTAGGTTTTTCGATCCAGGGACATCTTCTCTAGCTCCATCACCGCGTCCTCTTCACGAGTCACCTGTTTTTCCTCCGGTGGTTCGGCTCCAGTTTTCTTTTTCTTGTCAGTTTTGTCTTCTTTCATATCTTTCCTAGTTATTATTACTTTTTTGTTCCAGTCCACCATTCCTAGGGGCATCGGCCGGGGAAAAGCCGAAACAACAAGGATGAAGTACGGTTCGTGTCGCTAAAACTAGCGGGCTAAGCAACGGACCGAGCTACCGTAGCGGCGATAGCCGTAGTAGTAGTACGTCGGATTGACGTAGGTAGCGTAGAAGTACAAATAGTAGGCGTAAGAACTACTATTGACAGTACTGGACCAGTAGTTGCCGTAGTAGCCCGAATTGTACAATGAACTACCGTAGATGTAGCCTCCGCGAGCAAAGAACAACGGTGATTTTTCTAATCCAGCGCTCGTACTAGTAGACGCATTATTATATAGTCTATTAATGCGCGAAAACTCATTAGTTGATCCTTCTATCGTATTCGAAGCATTAGAAATCGTCGGCAGTCTCCACCCAGCTGGGCAGATCGAATTCTGTGGATTGTTGGCTATATTACTATATGTACTAGTGCCATATCCGCTCGTATCGTTACTTGCTACCGCCGCTGACCAGTTGTAGTAGTTACCGACGTGCTGATGTGTTCCGCCATTTACTCTACTCGGATCAGTCGAGAAGTAAACGTTACTGTTGCTACTGTTAATAATATCACCATTCGCATCCGGCGCAATTGTCAAATAATTTGTCGTTGACGACGGCAATAGATTCGTCCCGTCATATCCGGCATAGTACCAATCCCCAGGGTCAGCTGAATACGGAACATTATAGTCGTTAGTCCACCCAGTAAATGTTCCACTAGCATTTACGGTTATCGTCGCATTTGCTGGAGTCCAAGAAGTAGTCTCCGTATCGCTACCCCAACCGAGGTCAGTATCGTCATGGTAGAGGGTAGTACTATTATGCGTTAGTGTGTTTACGCCGAGGTCCAAATCTAGATTCTGCGTCATCCAACAGTTCCCGTCTTTTAGTTTCGCAATCCAGTAGATTTTATTATCTCTCGTATCTACAACTTGGAGCGTAGAATCTTCCACTTCGGTATTAGCACAGATACTGCTATTCATATCTTGCATTTTATAGTAGCTTCCGCCGTTTACGCTTATCTTAGTCTTGCCTGCCGCTGCATAGCTTTCGGCGAGCCCCATTGGTGCCTCTCCCCCTACTACCATAAAGTTCACCACGTTTGTATAGGTTCCAGCCACTTTATCACTCGAAGCCTTTGCCCCAATCCAGAAATTCGTAGTAGAAGTACCGTTTGCTGGCATGTAGTTTGAATCGTCTAAGACGACTGAATTAACCGTATCACTATATAATGGTAGTCCGTTATATTTACCGCTATAGGTTGAACCAGATTTATCCGTAGAAAAGCCCCATTTATTATCGTAAGCACTACCAGTAGAAAAGGTCTCTCGTGTTAAATTTGCGTCTAAGTCTAGATTACTAAAGACTTCTGTGTTTCCGTTTCCATATCCGGAGTGTCTTAAATCTCTCGAAGCATTATTCGTATCTCCTACGGTAGCGGATAAGGTATAACCGTAGGCGTTATTTGTATTAACCGTTACTGCAATATGGTTACTGTCCGCGAAGGCCCCCGGCGCGAGATCTGAAATCACTAAATCTCCTGATACTGTAACATTTAGATAATCATTAAAGGTAAATTCTACCGGAACACTCGTTTGATAAGTTAAATCGTTCGCAAAAACTCCACTACTAAACACCAAAACACTACTCCCAATTATCCCGAAGAGTAATGCTAGACTAAACAAACTGCGACATAAACTTTGCCGTCTACTAAATTGTAAAAATCGTCTTTTCACAATGACCTTTCTTTTAATTACAAACCCGCGAGCATTCCGCTCTTGTTAAATCTATTATAACATAACCTTTTATAAAAATACCATTTTTTTTCGCCCATTTTGTCGCACCAACTAAATATGCTATAATCAAAAACATGAGTGAAAAAGTTATTTCCGACTATAATGGCTACGATTATAAAAAAGAATTTTGGGAAAAAGTCGACCGCGAATACGAAGACCAAGCCGACCGCATGGCAATTCGCAAGCTCCTTCCGAAGCGCATGGAGAAATTCGCTGACATCGGCGGTGGCTACGGGCGTTTGACAAACGAATACATTAAGCGCGCCCGCAAAGTCTACATTTTCGACTACTCGAAGACCGAGCTCGCCCAAGCGAAAGAAACCTTCGGCGACAAAGTCGAAACCAAAGCCGGCGATATCTACGAACTCCCCTTTAAAGACGACGAGCTAGACGGGCTCATGATGGTCCGCGTTACGCACCATCTAAAGAAACTCGACAAAGCCGTCGCGGAGCTCTACCGCGTCCTCAAGCCCGGCGGCGTCGCAGTTATCGAGGTCGCAAATAAACGCACTTTACCAAAAATGGCGCGCTTCGTTACCGGCCGTTCTAAAGTCAACCCCTTCGACAAAAAACCTTCGAATCTAAAGGAAATCAGTAAAGACGGTTTTTTCAATTATCACCCGAAATATGTCGAAGAAATTTTCGCAAAAACCGGCTTTTCGCGCGAAAAAGTTCTTTCGGTTTCAAACTTCCGTAATCGAAGCTTAAAGCGTCTTTTTGGGACAAAAACCCTCGTCAAAATGGAAAACAAAGCCCAAAACGCCCTCGCGCCGATTCGTTTCGCCCCTTCTATCTACTATAAGTTGCGAAAACCCGAAAAATAAGCTATAATATAGAAGTTGACGGGACCGTCGTTCAACGGATAGGACATATCCCCTCTAAGGATACAATGGTGGTTCGATTCCACCCGGTCTCGCCATTTTTTTGATACTGGTTCGCATCGAGCGCGTAGCGCGAGATCCCTCTTCCAGTCGGCTCCACCAAAAAAAGAGGCCTCGGTTCCGCTATCCAGCAGTGCTGTGCCTCTAATACCTACATTATACTAAATAATCCCTCCTTTTGTCAACTCCGCTCTAAATCATTCCCAGAGCTTTAAAATCTTCTTTTTCTTCGTTATTACCATAACACGATGTTTTCCCTTTATTAAATCATTTTGCCGCCTTATCTCATGCAAGCATTTGCTTTCCAATATCTTCATACGACTTAAGTCCATAATTACATTACTAGACTGCTTTAATGCCAACCTTATATTATTTTCAATCGTCCGGCTACTGCTTCCAATAGGAGACTTAATCTCCCAAAAAATACCTTGAAATTTAATATCGGGAGTGTGCATATGGCTAGCAGGTATAAATTCCACATCGTTACCGGTCCAAGCCAAAACTACGGCAACATCAAACTCATGTGGTTGCACCAACGCATTTTTAGGCACTATAATTCTTCCGACCTTCCCCTTTTCCTTTTCCATCGCAATATTCTATCACTCTTGTCTCAAAAAATCCACCCCTAAACCAATATTTTTCCACTTTTATATCACCCTAGACACTTCCGCAAGCGTCGTTTCTCCACGCAGCGCCGCAAGAACACCCTTCTGCTCGAGCGTCAACATTCCACCCGCCTTCGCCGCCGTTTCAATCGCCTTCGTATTAATATCCGCCACTTCTCCGCGAATAAATTTCGCAATTTCGTCTGAGACTACTAGCTGCTCCATAATCACCGTCCTTCCGCTATACCCAAACGGATCATCCGGCGAAGTTACCGGGTCGTATAGCGTAATGTTTTCCAAATCCACCCCTGATAATTTCTCGCGTGAAGCCCCTTCAAAGACTTCACGGATATATCTCGCTTCCGCTTCCGTCGCCGGACGCGGTTTTTTCGACGGCGACAAAGTCCGGACTAGCCTCTGCGCAATAATCAACCGAATCGAACTCGAAAATATCGGATTTGCCCCAATTAAATCAATCATCCTCGAAAACGCCGCGCTGGTCGAATTCGCGTGAAACGACGACAAAACCAAATGCCCCGTAATCGACGCCTGAATCGCTGTCTTCGCCGTATCCGCATCACGAATCTCGCCAACCATCACAACGTCCGGGTCCAGACGTAACACCGACCTAAGCCCCTCCGCGAAGGATCCCCCGGCATTCGTATTAATCGGAATCTGCGAAATCCCCGTAATCCCGTATTCAATCGGGTCCTCAAGCGTAATGATTTTCCGGTCGCTTGTATTCAACGCGTTCAACATCGAATATAAAGTCGTCGATTTCCCCGACCCCGTCGGCCCAACCATCAGGACTAGTCCACGCGGATGCGAAATCACTTCGTCGATTTCCTTGCGCTCCTCTTCGGTCAGCCCAAGTAAATCTAAATTCAGCAAATTCTCGTCAAAGTTAAAAAGCCGAAGCACCGCGTCTTGCCCATACATCGTCGGAATCGTCTCGACACGGATATTCAAAAGATGCGACGCTCCATCGACATGAATCTCTTTTTGCATATGCCCCGACTGCGGTTTATTCGAAGCTGTCGAAACGTTCGCCCGCGACGAGAGCTCACCCATGAATATCCGATACCTATCCCGGTCGATATTCGCGACCGGATGAAGTAACCCATCCACCCGCATCCTTATCCGAATCTCATTTCGCATATTCTCGATATGAATATCGCTCGCTCCGAGCTTATCCGCCTGGTCAAGTAGAAAATCAAACACCTTCTCCGTCGAAACCGTCGCGAGGGTCTGCGAAACGCTCGCAATCGTCTCCGAATCTCCCTCCCCGCCAATTTTGATATCGTCGTAGTGTACTTCTTTCGGCGGATCATATCTAAGCATAAACACTTTATACGCCGAATTCGAAATCAAGAAAAAGTCAATCTTCTCACCCTCGGCATTATAATCACTTTGCATTTGCGATATTAGAGACCTCGGCGTCTGACTCGTAATCATAAACTGATAATTTTGCTCCCCACCCCCGCGCTGTAAAGGAATAATGAAATTCTGGTGCATCATCGCAACATCGATTAAATCTTTCGTCAGCGGAATCGTCTCCTCGAACTCTCGCGTATCTAGATACGGAAACCCTAAAATCCTCGCCCGTCCCCGCGTCGCCTCCTCTTCGTTATCCCGCCTTTTTAACTGAATTTCATTTTCATCCATAAGCTTATTATATCATGCTATAATAATAAAGTTAGGAGGTTTTATGAAAAAATGTTTCGATTCTGAAAAATATTTAAAAATTCAGAAAAAGAAAATATGTGGGCGAATAAAAATGTTTGATAAACTCTATTTAGAGTTCGGAGGCAAGCTCATCGACGACCAACACGCCGCCCGCACCCTCCCCGGTTTCCTCCCCGACCTTAAAATCCGCCTCCTACAAGAACTAAAAGACGACGCCGAAGTGATTTTATGTATCAACGCGAACGCGATCGAAAATTCCAAAATCCGCGCCGACCACATGATTTCCTACGAAGACGAAATTCTCCGCCTAATTGAATTTCTCCGCGCGAAAAAAATCTACGTCAGCTCCGTCGTCATCACTCTCTTCGACGGTCAGAAAAAAGCCAAAGATTTCGCGAATCGCCTCGAAGACTATAAAGTTAAAACCTATTTCCATACCTTTACTAAAGGCTACCCGACCGACGTCGATACCATCGTCTCCGACGAAGGTTACGGCGCGAACCCCTACATTAAAACAACCAAGCCTCTCGTCGTCATCTCCGCTCCTGGCCCCTGCTCCGGCAAACTCGCGACTAGCCTTTCCCAGCTCTATCATGAGTCTAAACGTGGCGTCAACGCCGGCTACGCAAAGTTCGAGACTTTCCCGGTTTGGTCGCTCCCTCTAAAGCACCCCGTCAATGTCGCCTACGAAGCCGCAACTGCCGACCTCGGCGACGTCAACATGATTGACCATTTCCACCTCGACAAATACGGCGTCAAAGCCGTAAACTACAACCGCGACCTCGAAACCTTCCCCGTCTTAAAGGAGATTCTAACCCGCATTACCGGAAAAACCGTCTACTATTCCCCGACCGACATGGGCGTCAACGTCATCGGCGAATGTATCACCGACGACAAAGCGATTCAAAAAGCCGCCAAAAACGAAATCATCCGCCGTTACTACCGCGCCCTTACCGACCTCAAAAAAGGCGCCGTTACTCCCGAAGTCCCCGAGCGGATTAAGCTCCTCATGAACGAACTCGGCATCTCCGAAAACGACCGCACCGCTGTCGAAAAAGCCAACGAAAAGCGTCGCCTCGCCGGCAACCTCCCGAGCGCCTGCCTCGAAATCGGGCGAAAATACGTCGTCGGGCGAAAAACCGGCTATCTCTCCCCTATCTCCGCGACTTTCCTAAACGCCTTAAAAACTATCAACAAAATCCCCGACGAAATTGACCTCATCGCCCCCACCGTGCTCGAGCCGATTCTCGAGATTAAGAACAAAACTTCCAACTTCAAAGAAAGCTACCTCAAGCTCGGCGAAGTCCTAATCGCCCTCTCGATTTGCGGTGCGACCAACCCTCTCGTCAAAAAAGTCCTCGAGTCCCTCGATAAGCTAAAAGATGCCGAACTCCACTCCACCCACATGATTACCGACGACGAAATGATTATTCTCAGCAATCTCGGCATCAACGCCACCTGCGGCACCGAAATCATCTTCCCCCATTCCTAAATACTCTTAAACAAAAATCCGCCCTCAGGGCGATTTTGACGAAAATTTGGCGGAAGGGACAGGATTCGAACCTGCGAGACGTTAATCTGCTGGTTTTCAAGACCAGTGCCATCAACCACTCGGCCACCCTTCCACGTCTAATTATACCATAAATTTGCGAACCGCCCGGTGTTTTGTTATAATAACGCTATGAAAACGAAAAAAGGCTTCACTATTTTAGAAATTCTCGTCGTCGCAGTTTTCGCGACCCTCCTTCTTGTTCTCTTTTTTATTCAAAAATCCAACATCGACGCCATGGAGCGCGACGAAGACCGCAAAACCGCGATTAACGCCATGTATTACGCCCTAGAGGAAAGTTTTTATAAAGAAAACGGTTACTACCCCGAGACTATCTCCGAAGAAAACCTTAAGGTCATCGACCCAGCTCTCTGGACCGACCCCTTCGGCATCAACCTCGGCGACCCCCTAAGCTCCTACTCCTACGACCCCGCCGACTGTAAAGACGGCAAATGTAAAGAATATACCTTAAAAGCCGACCTCGAAAAAGAAGACGACTACGTAAAACGCAATAGAAACTAGAAATAGTATCTTGAGGGATCTGTCGGAGGTTACGACCGAGACAGAAAGGGCGCGAGCCCCGTAACGACGGGCGCGAGCGACCCTGTGCCCGAAAGATACTATTTCTGGTTTCGGTTCTGTTTTTTCGAAATCAATTTCGAGACTTCCTTTAGCTCTTCGGTTGTAATATCAGAATATTTAAAGGTATAAGTCGTTTCATCCCCGACCGTCGACAACCTAAACGTCCCGTAATTAAATAGCGCTTGCAAAATCCCCTCTCTCTTATAACTCGCGTCTTCGATTTTCTTTAGCTCAATAATATTCATCGAGTGCGCCGTCGGCGAAGTCATAACGAGCTGGATTACCCTTTTATTCGTAATAATCAACCGATTCCCCCGATAAATCATCGTCGCAACAATCCCAATCACGATCGCTGCCGCAAGCAGTGCGAACAGAATAATAAATAGATAATGCTTCCCCATCTCGTCAATCGACTCCTGCCCAAGCAAAACCAACAAAAACCCTAGTAGAATTACCCCAAGTCCAAGCGCCGTCCCCACGATAATCATAATCAAACATATTTTCGCTCTAGAAAACGCAAACTCAACATACTCGTCATCCTCCAATTTTAAGTTCGGAAAATCCCGCACACTCCTCTCATGCCGAATTTTCGCTAAGTTTTCGTCCATTCTTCCTCCTTTGTAGGTTTAAAGCCACCAAAAACTTATTCAATTCCATTATAGCACATTTTCCGCTTTTTGTAAACTCCTAAGCTCATTTTTTACTTTCCTCGATGTGCCTTTTTCCTTTCTCTGTCACCACTCGCCCCTTCGGCGTCCGCGCGAGGAGCCCCAGTTGCAACAAATACGGCTCATAAAAATCCTCAATCGTGGTCGTCTCGTCGCCGGTCAGAGCTGCGATCGTCGAAAGCCCGACCGGTCTATCCCCGTAGTTCTCGTACATCAGCCGAAGCATATTCCGATCCGCCGGGTCAAGCCCGAGGTAATCTATTTCCATCAGCTCCAGCGCTCCTTTCGCCGTCGGCACGTCAATAATCCCATCGCCGTTGACATCCGCATAATCTCGCACTCTTTTAAAAATCCGATTCGCAATCCTCGGCGTGAGTCTTGACCGTGTCGCGAGAAGCTCCGTCGCCTCTGGCTTAATCTCTGTCGACAGAATCCCTGCCGTCCGGTTAATAATCTGCTCAATTTCTGGCTCTTTATAATATTCCAACCGATGAATAATCCCGAATCTATCTCGTAAAGGCCCCGCGAGAGACCCCGTCCGCGTCGTCGCCCCGATAACCGTAAATCTCGGCAAATCTAGCCTTACGCTTCTCGCCGCCGGCCCCTTACCGATTACGATATCGAGCTTGTAGTCCTCCATCGCGGAGTATAAAACCTCCTCGACCGCCCTCCTTAGCCGATGGATCTCATCAATAAATAAAACGTCTCCGTCTTTTAGATTAGTCAAAATCGAAGCAAGATCTCCCGCCCGCTCAATCGCCGGCCCCGAAGTCACTCGTAAAGACGCCCCGAGCTCATGCGCAATCACTCCCGCCATCGTCGTCTTCCCGAGCCCTGGTGGACCGTATAATAATATATGGTCAAGCGCCGAACCGTCGTTCCGCTTCCGAACCGCGTCAATCGCAAGCTTTAAATTCCGCTTCAGATGCTCCTGCCCGACATATTCAGAAAACGTCGTCGGCCTAAGCGAAATTTCAATCCGCTCCTCTTCCGCATCATTCGAAGCCATCGTCGGCTCGACTAACCTCTCTATTGCCATAGTATTATTATAGCATAGAGGATAGAGAGTAGTATGAAAAGATTTCGAAGCATGTAAAATTACCCATATAAAAATTACAACAATTACAGTTTTTGCGAACAGAGCTCTGCTTCGTGAGCAAAAACATGACTAATGTTGTAATTTTTATCTTGGCGTAATTTTACCGCTGAGAAAGATTTTTGTACTACTCTCTGTTTTAGCACTCTTGCATTATGACTGCTAGTGTGCTACAATAGAGAAAGATTAGCACTCAACATGACCGAGTGCCAACAAAATCAAAGAAAGTGAGGAAATATGAGTAAAATTATTGGTATAGATTTAGGAACCACTAACAGCGCCTTCGCCTACATGGTTGCAGGCAAACCCGAAGTTATTACGAACGCCGAAGGTGATCGCACGACTCCGTCGGTCGTCGCCGTAACCAAAAAAGGCGAACGATTAGTCGGTAAAGTCGCCCAGAGGCAACGCGTGACGAACCCAAAAAACACTATCTACGGTATCAAGCGTCTTATCGGCCGTAAATTCGAAGATAAAGAAGTCAAACACGACCTCGAAATCAGCCCGTACAAGATCGTGAAAAAGGGTCAAGGTGTCGCAGTCGAGATGGACGGCAAAGAATACACCCCAGAAGAAATCTCCGCGATGGTCCTTAGTAAGATTAAGGCCGACGCCGAAGCCTTCCTTGGCGAAAAAGTCACCGAAGCGATTATTACCGTTCCGGCCTATTTCGACGACTCTCAGCGTCAGGCGACTAAAGACGCCGGCAAAATCGCTGGTCTCGAAGTTAAGAGAATTATCAACGAGCCAACCGCCGCGGCCCTCGCATACGGTCTCGAGTCCAAAAAAGACGAAAAAATCGTCGTTTTCGACCTCGGTGGCGGTACTTTCGACGTTTCGATTCTCGAACTCGGTGACGGCGTCTTCGAAGTAATGTCGACCAACGGCGATACCCACCTCGGCGGTGAAGATTTCGATAATATCATCGTCAATTACCTCGTCGACGAATTCAAAAAAGAATCCGGTATCGACATTAAAGGCGACGCCGCCGCTATGCAACGCGTCAAAGACGAAGCCGAAAAAGCGAAAAAGGAACTCAGCTCGAGTACTAGCACGGATATCAACCTTCCGTTCCTCTCCGCCGATGCCGATGGTCCGAAACATTTCGAGACCACTCTCACCCGCGCAAAGCTCGAGGAATTAGTCTCTGAACTCCTAGACCGCCTCGAAGGTCCGGTTAAAAAAGCCTTAAAAGACGCCAAGCTCGAAACCAAAGACATCAACGAAGTCGTCATGGTCGGCGGTATGACTCGTATGCCAGCGGTCGTCGAGAAAGTCAAATCGATTTTTGGCAAAGACCCGATGCAAGGCGTCAATCCAGACGAAGTTGTCGCTGTTGGTGCGGCGATTCAAGGCGGCGTTCTTCAGGGCGACGTCAAAGATATTCTCCTTCTCGACGTTACTCCCCTCACCCTCGGTATCGAGACTATGGGCGGCGTCCGCACCCCGCTAATCGACCGCAACACTACAATTCCGACGAGCAAATCCGAGGTCTTTTCTACCGCGTCCGATAATCAACCTCAGGTCGAAATCCACGTCCTCCAAGGCGAGCGCGAATTCGCGAAAGACAACAAATCTCTCGGTCGCTTTATCCTCGACGGTATCGCTCCGGCTCCGCGCGGCGTCCCGCAAATCGAAGTCACCTTCAACCTCGACGCTAACGGTATTCTAAACGTCACCGCAAAAGACAAAGGTACCGGCAAGGAACAGTCAATCACGATTCAAAACTCCGGCAACATGAGTAAAGACGATATCGAAAAGGCCCAAAAAGAAGCCGAAATGCACGCCGAAGAAGACAAGAAAAAGCGTGATTCTATCGACGCGAAAAACCGCCTAGAAAACACGATTTACCAAGCCGAAAAAATGCCTTCGGAATATAAAGATAAAATTAGCGACGACGACAAAGAGACAATTAAAAAGGCTGTTGAAGAAGCGAAAAAGGTTCTAAACGACGAATCCGCCGACAAGGATAAATTCGAAGACGCGATGAAAGAGCTAAACGATAAGATTATGCCAATCGGCGCAAAGCTCTACCAATCTGCCTCCGAAGATAAAAAATCCGAAGACAATGACAAAAAGAGCGACAAAAAAGATGACGAACCCGTCGAAGGCGAAGTCGTCGACAAATAGTTACCCCACAAGAATAAAAATAAGCCTCAAAAGGGCTTATTTTTTTATCTCCCCCGCCGTATCTGCGTCTAAAATAATAAATACTCTATAGCCTTCGTATTTCTCCGAAACCCTCTTCCGAATTTCTTCCATTTTCTTTGTCGCTTCTATCTCCTCGAAACTAAACACTAAATCGAAAGAAATCGTCTTCTCTTCCTCATCAACATAAAACCCATGCATCTGCAGAAGCGTCGGAAACTCATCTAAAATTCCCTCGACAAACTCCTTCATTTTCTTATATTTCCCGCTCTCATTCGACGCATAAACCCCTAGCGTCAAAATCGCTCCGTATTTTTCAAACACTTTCACCTCTATTTCGCGCGAAAGTTTATGAATCGCCCGTGTTTTCATATCATCTGAAATCTGAATATGTGCACTCGCGACCAACTTGTTCGGCCCGTAATTATGGAGCGCCAAATCATACACCCCTTCAACCTCATCAAATTTCAAAATAGTCTTCTTTATCTTCTCCGCGATATCGTTATCCACCCGGACCCCGATCAGCTCGTTCGACGACTCGATCAAAATCTCCACCGCCGTCTTAATAATCATCGCCGCAATAATCACCCCGATATACCCCTCGAGGCTAATATGCCAAACGAAGCTAATAATCGCCCCGACAAGAACCGAAAAAGACAGCGCCGCATCCGAAATCGCATCTACCCCGCTCGCAACCAAACTATTCGAATGAAGTTCCTTCCCTCGCCTCCTGATATACTGCCCGAAGAAAAACTTTACCATCACCGCCACCGCAATGATAATCAGCGACACAACCGAATAATCCGCCTCCTCTGGCTGAGTAATCTTCCCGATTGACTCTTTCATCGCCATCGCCCCCGTGATTAAAATCACCATCGCAACAATCATCGCCGAAAAATACTCAACCCGCCCGTGTCCGAACGGATGCTTCCGGTCCGGTCGCCTCCCCGCAAGTTTCACCCCAATTATCGTCACCACCGACGACAAAACATCCGTAAAGTTATTCACCGCGTCAAGAATAATCGAAATCGAGTTCGTAAAAAACCCAACCGTCGCTTTAAACCCGACCAACACTAAATTCATCACAATCCCCCAAATACTCAGTTTCACAATCTGCTTTTCTCGATCCATGTATTTATTCTATCAGCCCTACCCTAATTCTACAATCCCCCAATACCAATATGTTATAATAATGGTATGAAAATTTTGTTCCCTGAATTAAATAACCCTATCGCAAAAAAAGCGACCGAGACGTTTCCCGATATTGAATTCCTCCCCGCAAACAGCCTCGCCGAAGCTACCGAGCTTTTAAACTCCGGCTCCGCCGACTCAATGATTTCCGGCCTCGATTTTCCCTCCCGCGACGTCCTCCTCGCCTTTAAAGACCACTTCCCGCTTAAATCCGCCTTCTTCTCGAGCTGTTTTATTTGTAAAAAAGGCGACCGCATCCTCGCCCTCGCCGACGGCGGCGTCAACAAGCTTCCTACTAAAGAGCAGTTATACACTATCGTCAAAGATACCGCCAAGACTTTCGAGACTTATACTGGCCTCCAGCCTAAAATCGCCATGCTCTCCTACTCGACCAACGGTTCCGGCGGCAAAAATCCCGACCTCGAAAAAATCCATTTCGTCATCGACAAAATCCGCGAAAACCACCCCGACTGGCTCATTGACGGCGAAATGCAACTCGACTGCGCCATCGACCCAAGCGTCTCCGCAAAAAAATACCCGTCCTCAATCATCAAAGGCGACGCCAACGTTCTCATCACCCCCGACCTCAACTCCGGCAATATTCTTTATAAATCCCTCGAGCGCTTCGGCGGCTTCGTTTGCGCCGGCCCTATTATCCAAGGTTTCGCCCTCCCCCTCGCCGACCTCTCCCGCGGCTCGACCGTCGAAGATGTCAAGCTAACTATCGATGTAATTAAAAAATTGAAAGGATAATTATGGAACATTTTGGTACTGACGGCATTCGTAAAAAGGCTGTCGAGTTCACCCCCGAATTTCTCGCGAAAATCGTCCGCGGTCTTGCTAACTACGCCGGAGAAAATAAATCAGTTTTAATCGGCGGCGATACTCGCGAATCGACCGAAAAAATCCTCGCCGACCTCGCCTCCGCCCTAAGTCAATTCGGCTTCAAAACCGCCTCCGTCGGCGTTCTCCCCACCCCCGCAATCAATTACTGTTTCTACGAAATGGGTTTCGACTTTGCCATCGACGTTACCGCCTCACACAATCCATATATAGATAATGGTATTAAAATCTTTGAGCGTGGCGAAAACTATGGTATTAAACTTTCCGACTCCGGTAAGAGAACGATCGAAGAATCTCTCAATTCCACGCTCGATTTAGCCCCGCTAGTTCCAGTCACCCCCGAAGACCTTTCCGAGAAAGCCCGCTCCCTTTATAAAGAACATCTTAAATCTTACCTCGGTCCCGCTGACTTTTCTAATCTAAACCTCGCCCTCGACTGCGCCAACGGCGCAACCAGCGTGATTAATAAAGAAATATTCGAAGACCTCGGCGCGACCGTAGCTCTAATCAACGCCGACGCGAATTTCGGTCAAAAAATCAACGCCGACTGCGGTTCGACCCATCTCGACTCCCTCAAATCTACCGTAAAAAATAACCATCTCGACCTCGGCATCGCTTTCGACGGCGACGGCGACCGCGTCCTCCTAGTCGACGAAGACGGCGCCGAGATCGACGGCGACCAAATCATCGCTATCCTAACAGACCATCTAAATCTAAACTCCCTCGCCGTCACCGTCATGAGTAATCAAGGCCTTCTAAACTGGGCGACTGAAAAAAATCTCCAGCTCGAAATCACCGACGTCGGCGACTCCAACGTCGCCTCTGCCATGCGCGAAAAGAATCTCGAAATCGGCGGCGAACAATCCGGCCACATCATACTCCCGCACGAATCGACCGGCGACGGCATGCTAACCGCCCTCACGATTGTAAAAACCATCTCCGAAACAAAGAAATCCCTTAAAGACCTCTCTAAAATATTCGAAAAACTCCCCCAAGCTACCGTTAATCTCGAAGCTAGCGCGGAACAAAAATCCAAGCTAACGACGGAAAACGCCGTTAAAGATATACTAGCACATTTCTCCGAAAAAGTCAAGTCTATCTCCGGTCGCCTCCTCGTTCGCCCTTCCGGCACCGAGAATCTCATCCGCATCACCGTCTGGGGAAACGACGAACGTCTGACCGCAGAATTAGCAAAGGAATTAAAAACTCAATTAGGAGAAATATTATGATTATAGAAGTTTTATCTAAATATAACGAAAAAGACGCGGCCCGCATTCGCGAGCTCCTCATTCAACTGTCACGCAGTGGCAAAGACCGTGGCGAAATTCCGCGCGAATGGTTCGAAAATCTTATCGCATCACCTAGTCACGATATGCTCATAGCCCGAGACGAAAACGGCAAAATCCTCGGTATCGCCACCCTCTCCATTATCATGGGCCCCATCGTCCGAAAAAACGCCTATCTCGAAGATTTCGTGACTGATAAAGACTGTCGCGGCCAAGGCGTCGGTACGAAACTCTGGGAAGCGATGCTAGTTTGGGCGAAAGAAAAGGGTTGTAGAGAGCTCAACTTCACCTCCGGTAAAGGCCGCGAAGAAGCCTGGCAGTTCTACCAGAACAAAGGCGCCGAAATCTACGACACTAACTTCTTCCGACTCTCTTTCTAGCTCAAAACATCTCTATCTTATTCTGATATGCCACTCCTACTCCAGCCTATTAATTTCCGCTTCAACAACCTAGCCTTGTAACCTATATGAATTTATTTTTTCATACATCTAACCGAAAAGCCTAGGTCTCTTTCACTAGTAGTTATACTAGCCGAACCGTTATCAACAGTAAGGTTGTACATACGTTCATTATCACTCCTAGTAGAACTCCAAAAATAGCCATAATCTCCTATATCAGCCGTCCATCCCTGATTAAGAAAACCAGATAATGGAATAGACATATCTTCTCCTATAGAAAAGTAAGTATTGTCTTTAATAAAAGAATATTTACTAGAAGGTGGCAATTGCCATCCTGAGGGGCAAATGTCCTCTGTCGCATTACCACTAGATGTTCCGTAACTAATCCCATTACCGTAGCAATACGAACCAGCAGATGCGGCGCAAAAATTATAATATGTTCCAATTTCGTAACTAGCTCCCCCGTATATTGGTACTTGGTCTTCATCAGCCAAATCATGCCTCTTTTCCGTGAAAACCAAAGGCACAGAATAACTATAACCAGAAATCCAATTAGACACACCTGAAGTTGGATATTTATTCGAAGTTGTACCACCACCATTTTTAAAGTATGTCAATGTAGTGTCAGAAGCGTTAGTATTCCCTTTTAAAGTGTTTAAATCTACAGCAGTCGGATCCAGACGAAGGTTATCTAATATCCAACATCTATGTTCGTACTCATCATAATAGAAATCTCCGTCGTCCACGGTTGTCACTGAGTCGACAATCTTACCTACAGTATAAGGCTCACCGTCGCGATTATCATAGAGAACAACCGTATCATAAGTATCCAGCTCCGAACATCCGGTCCAACCTTGAAGAGTTTCTTGGGGATCTATTTTGGTGGACAATGTAACTACCCCATCTCCTCCTCCTATCATAAAGGTAGGATTAGAAACCGAAGTAGAAGACAGAGTTCCAACACTACTGGTCTTAGCCCAACTCTTGAATTCGAAGGGATAATCGAAGTTCGGATACAAATAGTACGAAGTATTATAATTAAGGTTCGAAACACTGCCGCCACTAATAGAAACGGTGCCTTTAAGCGTGCCACCAGTACCAGAAGCGGTTCTGACTTCTACACTGGTAATACCTTTACCAGCAAAATTAATAGTTAAACTATATGTTCTAGGCGCAGCAATAGGAGTAATAATAGTAGTACCAGTACCCATAGTGAGCATGGTAGAAGCGGAGTTAACATTGCTTATTATGCCATTTGAAGTGCTATTATTCCAAGTACTAAAAGTGTAACCATCAGCAACCGTGGCTATAATTTCGTATGGAGTAGCATAGCTTAACCTACAAACACTTCCAGTAGTACTGCTAGTTGAATTATTGTCTATAATACATTTTGTCGTATTATCCTTTTTTATTTCTATCTTAGATATACCTGTTGAAGTCTTGAAGACAACATCATATTCAGCTACCGTCCATATTGCATAAAGTCGGATATTAGTACCATCAACGGTCTGGTCTATACCGTATTCATCGTTAGCGCCATAGATCGTACCACTACAAGACTGCGAACCCGTAATGGGATCGGTGGTTGTGGCAACGTCGCACCAACCAGCAAAATTATAACCAGAACGAGTCGGCGTAGCGCTACTTAGTGTTGTTATACTTGTACTAGTCGGTGTTTCTCCAGCAATAACCACGGGTTGAGGACTGACAGTCGGCATATTAGCTATTGTAGCATCATCACTATTTTTATCATAATTAATATTATAAACAATATCATTTGCTACCGCTATTATTGTTAAAGTATTAGAATAATCACCAGAGGGAAGATCGTAATCTACCTTAGCGCCAAATTCGATAGTATAAGTATTATCCTCGCTATTCGAAGTATTAGTAATATCCAATATCGCACCATCAGTGCCTGGGACAGGCAAATAATCTGTGTTGTTAGTAGTCACAACTTGGTTGTTGCCATCCATAGTAACAAATTGACTGGGACGATAACCCCACTTATTGTTATAATTACTGGAAGAAGAAAAAGACGACTCCGAAACACTAGAATCGATACTCCTTATTTCGTCACCTTTATCATTAACCAAACTATTTGGTTGCGTAGAGCCTGAACCAGATCCTGAAGCAACGATACTCAAAGTATACCCAGTAAAGTTGTCGGTATTAACACTGATAATAGAACTAGAGGATTTGCCAAAGGCTCCTGATGTCTTTGGAGATAAGCTAATCAATAAATCACTCGAAGATACGGACATGGCTAAGGTACTCTGTTTAGCCTCTGCAAAAACCGACGAAGAACAAACGACAACGTTTGCCAAAATCGAAAAGAATAAAAATAGTTGAAACAAAAATAACTGTTTTTGATTGATGTTTGTTTTAAATAACATATGACCTTTCTATTTACATTCTAACAATAAAACTTTTATAAGTCTAGTGGTTTTAATTAAAATTATGGTAAAATTATGGTAAATCTGTGGAAAACTCACATTTATCTTCTTGCATTAAAAGTGCCAAAAATAGATACATGTGTAAAACATTCGGTAATCCCGAAAAAAAGAACAAACTTACCCCATAGGCCATCATTAAGACCAGAATCAAACCCGCCTGTTTCCTCCTCAAGACTTCTCGGACTAATAAAACAAAACTAAAAGCCAGTAGAGAAATACCAACTACCCCAGTTTCGAGCAGAAGCGAAGCGTATTGGTTTTGTACGATTTCTTTCGACCATTCCGTTTCTCCGTTCTCGTACATCGCTACTCCTGCTCCGCCGAGGCCCGTCCCGATTAATATCGTCCTATAATCTTTCTGCCAAGTCCTCACCGCCGCACTCGTCATCCCGACCCGTACATCCGTCGACTCCACCACGTACCCGTCGAAATACGCTTCCTCTTTCCCTTCCTCTTCCAAAATCGCATCCAGCTCGACTGCTTCCTCCGCCCCCTTCGACGATTCGTCTAACCTTACCCTCTCCCCTGCCCCAACGATTTCTAACATCTTCTCCTCCGTTTCGTCCTCTTTTACCTTCTCACCTCTAATATCAATTATCCCGAGCGACAAATGATTCAGCACCTTCGCCACTCCCGAAACGTATGCATCATCCGTCTTACTCACTTCCGCCATCACTCCCTGCAAATTCAACGTGAACAAAAACGCTAAAACTACCACTCCCCAAATCTTTAATACCTTATTCCATTTCTTAGTCCTAACAACCTCAAACGTCGTCAAAAACACCAGCCCCACCACCCCCGCATAAATCGCCCCTCGCGAAAAAGTCAAGAAAAGACCTGTCGCTAACGCAAACACTAGTAAGGAGATTTTGGCAGTAACGTGTTTTGCGGGACATGAAGACTCGGCCAGAGCGGCCCGGAGCGTGCCCGCAGGGCACGCTACTGTCAAAATCTCCTTACTAGCGATTAACATTGGCGCAAGGAGCAAATTTCCCATGAATTGTGGTTCTATCGCAAATCCATTCGGATGCGGAAACCCAAAACTTTTATACGTACATCCCGCGCACATCAAAGTATATTCTCTCGAAACCCCAGATAAATCCAAAACGCATTGCAAAACTAAAACTATACATATAAATATCCCCGCCCCAAAAAACGCTTTTCTAAATCTCTGCCAAAACTTTTTATCTAATAAATTTCGAAAGCTATAAAACAAAAACCCCGCAAGATATATTAGCCACAAAATCCCGACCGTTAAAATCCCCCTCACCATATTCGGCGACCACGCGCACGACAGCGTCAAAAACGCCGGAAAAAGTAGCCACCTATAGTTTCGAAAAATCTCACCAAAGACTCTCCGAAAGCCGTCACGATAAAACAATAAACATATACCAAAAATATCGAATACTAAAAGCCAAATTAAAGGCACCGACAGCTCAAAATTCATCAATCCGTCACTCCCGAACGGAATCACCGGATAATACGAAAACAAAAGCGCAAAAGGTAATAAATAAAT
Source organism: Candidatus Saccharimonadota bacterium (assembly GCA_017404335.1). Lineage (GTDB taxonomy): Bacteria > Patescibacteriota > Saccharimonadia > Saccharimonadales > Saccharimonadaceae > Nanosyncoccus. The sequence goes on from JAFRCN010000001.1 coordinate 92,227, forward strand.
GAAAAATTTAAATATATTATTTAATTTTTTCATTTATGAATTTCCTCATTTCTTTATCAAACCGGTTTTCCGAAAACTTCGTTACGGTCCCCGGAATACTCTCTCTCTTAAATTTCATTTTTTCAAACTTCAATATCGCCTCCGCCACCGTACTCGCCTTTTGTTTATCGAACAAAATCCCGTTTTTCCCTTCCAAAATATAATCCTTCGCCCCACCTTCAGCATAAGCAATCACCGGGCACCCCGCCGCCAACGCCTCTACCGGCGCAATTCCGAAAGGCTCCAAACTCGGAAAGATATACCCCTTCGCCTTAGCAAGATATTTCGCAAGCTCCTTTTTATCCATTAACGGCAAAAACTCCACCAGCCCCGACCCCTTCGCGAGCTTGACCAGCTTCTCATGCTCCGGCCCCTCTCCGATTACAAGTAGCTTCCTCTGCGCCATCATGCACCCCTTCACTGCGAGGTCCAGCCTCTTCCAATTCACCTGCCGCGAAGTTGTGATGTAATATTCAAAAGGTGAAAAAGTAAACGCAATGTGTCCTGCGGGACATGAAAACTTGGCCAGAGCGGCCCGGAGCGTGCCCGAAGGGCACGCTGCGTTTGCTTTTTCACCTTTTGAAAACTCCTTCAACTCCACCGGCGGATGAATTACGACAGACTCTCTTCCGTAATATCTCGCAATTTGCTCTTTCGCATACTCCGAAATCGTAATGAAATAATCCGGATTCTGCGCCGCTTTTAAATCCGCTTTCCTTAAAGGCCTCACAAGTAGCTTAAAAAAGAACCGCACGAACGGATTTAATACCCCAAATCCCGGATTTTTGACATAATCGTCATACATCTGCCAATAATACTGCGTCGGCACATGGCAATAAGATACATGAATCCCCTTCGGGTTCTTCGCCGGTTTCCCCTCGGCGTAAAGCCGAGAACCCGACTTCACCGACTTCGCTTCCGCCCCCGTCACCGAAATAATTAAATCATATTCCGATAAATCCAATTTCGAAAAATATCTCTGACGAAACGGTCCCAAAAATCGCCGCAAAGAAGCGGGGAATCGCTGCAACCACCCCGTCCTCACGTCCGCATCAGAAAACCAATCAACTCCCTTCGGGTCGTATTTCGAAGTATAAATCGGCGCCTCCGGAAACAGTCGATGCACCCGTAGTAAAACCTTCTCCGCCCCACCGACATTCGTCAGCCAATCACAAACAATCGCCACTTTCTTCTCAGAACTATTTTCCGAAAACTCGCGTTTCTCTTTCATTTTGTTCCGCGCCATCTATTTCGCACCCTCGCCCTTTAAAACAGCTACAATCGTCTTAAAGAAAATTGTAAGATCGAGCATCAGCGACCAATTCCTCACATAATAAATATCAAGCGCCCTCCGTTCTTCAAACGGAATATCTCGTCGTCCCGACACCTGTGCGAAGCCCGTCAATCCCGACTTCACCGTCAAAATCAATGACCTATCTCCATACGACCGAAGCTCTCCCGGCAGTAGCGCCCTCGGCCCGATTAGCGAAATATCGCCCTTTAATATATTAAACAGTTGCGGAAGTTCGTCGATAGAAGTCCGTCTTATAAACCTCCCAATCCCCGTCACTCTCGGGTCGTTTTTCAAATAATCCCCTCCCTTCCGATACTTAGGAATCAACTCCGGCTTCCCCATTTTGGTAAACGCCTCTTCCGCCGTCATCCCGCTATACTCCGCCTTCATCGACCGAAACTTATAACACTTAAATTTTCGATTATACTGTGTCAACCGCTCGTCTTTATAAATCGGCGAATGCCGAAAATCCGACAGCTTAATAATCAACCAAATTATTCCCATCGGAATCGCCGTGATAATAATCGCCACCAGACTAAAAATAATATCAAACGCCCGCTTAATCACCGCGTACCCTCCCGCAAGCGGCGTCGTCATCACCATCACTGCCGGCGTATTTCCGATTAGCTCCATCTCTCCGAAATGCGACGACAGCGCAGTTTCCGAAGGCACGAAATAATATAATAGATGCCTCTGCACCGCCTGTTTATAAACATACTCCGTCGACTTTTCATCCGTCTGGAAAATCACGTCCGCTTTTGCCCGCTTCAAAGCCTCCTTTAAAGACGAATATTGCCTAGCCTTCAAATCCTTCGGAATAAACTTTTTACTCGCCACAATGCCAGCTAAGGTATACTCCGATTCCGGCGTCGAAGCAATATAATCCGCAAGATACTCCGTATTTCGCGAGTTCCCGATAATTACCACGCGCTTCGTCGCGTAATCCTTCCTAAAAATTTGCCGGACCAAAAACCGCACAATAATCCGCTCAAACACCAAAAACACAAACGAAAGCGCCACCGCCGTAATCGCCATCACCCGCACCGGAAACAGATTTTCTCCCTTAAAGAAGTCATAAACAATCAGAGATGCGACTGATAACACCGCCGCGAGTGCCAACTTCCCGAGTTCAATCATTCTCGATCGCCCCAAAAACACCGACTTCCGATACAATCCCAAAGACGCCAAAACCATCAGCATAATTGGCACAAGAAACAGAATCGTTATTGTGAAGTCTAGTAACTGCGACTCAAAATAAATCGGCCTCGAATCGACATAAATCCGAATAAAATACGCCGCCGCGAACGAAAGCACCAGCGCCATCGCATCCCCAAAAACTAAACTCAATCGAAGAATCAAATCAGATTTTCTCTTCATAGAATGATTATATCATATACAGAAATCGAACCGGAATTCACTTTCGGTTCGATTTCCGAAATGGTTTCTTTCGTTGGGACTTTCTTTCCGAAAGAAAGTCCCAAACTTATTCAACCGTAACGGACTTAGCAAGATTCCTCGGTTGATCAACATTGAGCCCTTTCGCCGTCGTCATATAATACGCAAACAGTTGCGACACCAGATTCATCAAAATCGGCGCAAAAATCTCGATATTCGTTGTAATTTTTACAACATTTTCTACATCTAAATCGAAACCTAAATTATTCGTCACGGCAACGATATGTCCGCCTCTCGCTAAGACTTCCTGGATATTCGAGACCACTTTATCATATAATTCCCCCTTCGGTACCAACGCTAATTCAAAGAACCTGTCGTCAACTAGCGCCAAAGGTCCATGTTTCAACTCCCCAAAAGCATACGCATTCGCATCGACATACGAAATCTCTTTTAACTTCAGCGCTCCCTCCATTGCCGTCGGATACGCCGTATCTCGCCCGAGATAAATCGCGTGTTCATATTTACAATATTTCGCCGCAATTTCCTTCACCGGCTCTTCCACTTCCTTTAAGGTAGCAGAAATCGCCTCCGGCAACTTCGCAATCTCGTTTACATACGGTCGGAGAATCGAACTTTTCACCCCCTTCGCCTGCGCAATCGTGAGTCCAAACATTACCATTGCAATTGCCTGCGATGTAAACGCCTTCGTCGATGCGACCGAGATTTCCGGCCCGACGTGGACATAAGTTCCGCCGTCCACTTCGCGCGCAATTGTCGACCCAATCGCATTTACAATTCCAATCGTCCGAATTCCCTGCTTCTTAATCTCACGAAGACAAGCCAGCGTATCTGCCGTTTCGCCCGACTGCGAGACAATTAGCGCAACCGAATCTCGCGGAATATACGCCTGACGATAGCGATACTCGCTCGCAATTACCGTCTCAACCGTAATCTCCGGCGTAAACTGCTCGATATAATAACCCGCGAGAAGCCCCGCATGGTACGCCGTCCCACACCCAACGATTAATAGATGTCGGATATTCCGAAGCTCCGTCTCGGTCAATCCCGGACCGCCGAGCCGAACCGACCCTTCCGCGACATTGACCCTCCCACGTAAAGTCTCCGCCAGCGAATTCGGCTGTTCCATGATTTCCTTTAGCAAGAAATGCTCATACCCGCCCTTCTGAATCGCCGCAAGATTCGTCTCAATTTCCTCAACCTTAGCGCTAACCGGCTCCGCATTCAAAGTTTTAATCTCGATACTATTTCTCGTTACCGTCGCAACTTCGCCGTCGTTTAAATAAATCGCCCGCTTCGTATGCCCAACCAAAGCCGACGCATCCGACGCGATCAAAGTCTCGTCATGCCCTACGCCGATAACCAAAGGCGACCCGCTCCTCGCTACGACAATTTCCGCCGGGTTTAAAACCGACACCGCAGCAATCCCGTAAGTCCCCTTCGCGAGCTTCAAAGCCTGCACCACCGCGTCGGTCAAAGAATACTTCCCGTCTTTATAGAACGAATTGATTAAGGCCGCAAGAACTTCCGAATCCGTCTCCGACTTAAACTCATGCTCGGTCAAATGCTCTTTTAATTCCTTATAATTCTCGATAATCCCGTTATGAACTAAATATATGTATCCAGCCTGATGCGGATGCGCATTTGTCTCCGAAGGCTCGCCATGCGTCGCCCAACGCGTATGCCCAATCCCGATTTTATCCTCGCGCTTATTTTTCGCAAGCTTCTCTTCAAGGTTAGAAATCTTCCCCTTTGCCCTAATTAAAGTCGCCTCGCCCTTTTCCCCTCCAGCGTCTTTAATTGTCACAATTCCCGCCGAATCATACCCCCGATATTCCAATCTCTTTAATCCTGATATCAAGAAATCTTGCGCGTTCTTCTCTCCAACATATCCGACAATTCCACACATAGTTTTTCTCCTATTATTTCTCTCATTATACCACCAAATATCTAAGCATACTATAAATATATCAGTCAACACCAAAATCGACTATTAAAATCCTATAAAACCAACGTTATCCCAATGTCACACGAGAACGTCGACGATTTATGGCATATAATCCAATCGAAGCTAAACCTGCAATCACAATAACGGCAATCTCGACATATGAATTAGCTTCCCCATTTGAAACATCCTTCGTAATCGAACCGGTTTCAGGAATAGATAATGGATCATCAATTTCAAAAGATTCATCCAGATCATCTATGTTCTTATTTTCAAGAATAACGTTGTTTTCAAAATATAACTCAGTAAAGATTACTAACTTCGCTCCGTTCAACCCAGTAGTATTAAACTTGAATGACATCTCGAGCTCTCCACAATTTACTCCAGGAGTAAATGTAACCTCGCTTGTTACAGGAACGCCATCGATAACAACCTCGTCACCCGTCTCTTTATTCATTACAATACCCTTTATCGTATATTCCAAACCCGGCCTTAAGCAGTATTTGACGACATCCTTTACCTCAATATTAGAATCGGACGGAAAGACTTTTTCGCCATCTTCCATTGGCTTAACAAAAGTTTCAAAGTCAATAATATCTACTGTCTGTTCTGGAGCATCAATATCCTCATGAGAAGCCTCAACGATATCCTTATAATAGAGTTTCTCAAAGGCTACAACGGATTTACCCACGAGCTCGGTAGTGTCAAATGGAAAAACCATCTCGATGACACCACAGTCCTCCTCGGGCGTAAAAGTTATTGATTTTTCTACTTTTTCACCATTTATTACTAAAGGTTCCCCAGTCTCCTTATCCATGATAGTCCCAACAATTGTAAATTCAACACCTTTTCTAGCGCAATAAGTAATTGTATCTTTTACCGCCGTTTCGTTACCTGGCCTAATAAATTTATCACCATCTAAGTAATCTGTTGCAACCGTATCAACGGAAAACTTTGTACAATCATTTCCCCATTCGCCCAAATCAATAACCTGATTATGTTGATCAATAGTTATAGTTCGGTTTTGATTAATTAAGTTCAAACAAAACAAATTATAATCACATCTTAATTCATTTATTATATAGGTTCCATACGGCAACGCGCCAACACCATCGTTTACCTGAATCTGTTGATTATTAGCATTCTTACCAAACCAAACACCATACCCACTGAATTTAATTGTTTGAGTTATGTCATCGTAAAGCGAGTCGTAACCGTTCATATTAAAGGAATGAAGTGCAAAACTAGAAGAAGTATCAACCTCACCATTCTGGTCAGTTACCACAATATGTGTTTCTTTAACCTGGTTATTTTTATTAAGTGCCGAAATCACAAAAGTCGCATTGCCCATCGGCCTAGCATTAGTTAAATCCTTTTTTATGAACTTCAAATCGCCCCGAATCGGCTGGTTAGCCATGGTAATACTAACGCCATAGGTACCACCACTCGGAATACTTACATCGTATGGAGTGCTGTCCAAAACATACCCAGTTGCTGCAACGGTTTCTTTAACTTGATATGTTCCATATGGCAGATTAGCAAAGCTAACACTGCAATCATTTGAAGAAAAGACCTTCGTATCCACCACTTGACCGCTTGCAATTAAATTTCCATTATAGACAACTCCACGAGCCGAGGTATTAATTACCTGAATAGTAGTGCCAGCAAAGTCTCTTTCGATAGAACTTTCACACGTTCCTGTTTCCTTATCTATTTTATTCACGGTTACACTGCCTCTTTTTACGTTATTGTTAAAAACAACAGTAACCTCTTTGCTAGCTCCATTCAATTGCACCGTTCGCGACGAATTACTATCCAAATTATAAGAGACATTAGAACCCACACCCTCAACTATGTTGTAAATTCTATCCAACTCTAAATCATCAAACACAATAGTCGTATTACCATTTTCAAGCACACCATAATCAACGAGGGCAGATTCATCATTATAAACAGAGAAAGTAATACCATTAAAATCCGCATTTCCCTGAGAAACACAAGTGCCCGTCAAATCAATATCACACTTCTGGACCGTAATCTGTCCAGTTTCTTCCACCAAGGGTTCATATGGCGCAATCCCTTCTGGCGGCTCAACCCAAACCACATCCTGGTATCCATCACTTCGTGGCTTAGCATAGAAGAGTGTAAAATTCATAGCAGCTTGCCAATCCGAATGATTCTCATTTATCGCTCCAGACAACATCGCCACCGTTCCCTGAATTCGTTCCTTCGCAGTACTATTTAGCCCCTTATAGTCATTATCGTAAACAGCGCCAATTACCGCATGCGTATAAGCATAAATTCGATTCGTTTGGTTTTTACCCCAATAAGACTTAACTTGTATCGGCCCATAAATCGCCGTTCGTAACTCATCAGTTGCGGAAGCATATTCACGTAAATAAATCAAAAGTTTTATTACATCATTTTTACCGCCAGAAATCGGATATGCCTTGTTATCCTTATCGACAGGATCATGATCACTCGGCTCCGCGCAGTAAGCATCGTAAGTTACTTTTGGCGTAGTATTGGGAGTCGCCCTATACCAGCTGGTATAATTGTCTTCCGCACCATAGCGGTAATAGTTATTATTTTTCTTCGAAATCGCTACAGCCGTACCCCCAGGAGTAATAGCGATACTCTTTTCTTGTTTATCTATGACGACATAAGCCGTCAACCCAAAAAACAATGCAACGAACACACTAAGAAAAGCCGTCCTTGCAAATGTTTTTCTACGTTGTATTTTTAACATTTTTAACCCTTTTTGTTTTTAATATGACCTATTATGACTCCCATAATACGCTTATTCTTTTTTAATGTCAACCCCCCATTTTTATTTTTTACCACTATCACACAATGACATTATCTACAAAATCCGATGTTCGATGTTTTTCTAAAATGGTCCCATCTTCATTCTTGGATATCAACCCAAATTCTTAGCCCTTTACTTTTTCACAAAAATATGGTATAATGGCACAAGATGAAAAAGGTCACGGATTTTATCGTTAATCACTGTTATTTTATTTTCTCCGTTTTTCTTGTAGTAACGGTTATTTGTGGTATTCTCTCGACCAAAGTTAAAATCAACAAAGATATTTATTCCTATATGCCCGCCGATTCCGAAACCTCTCTTGGTCTCGAAATTATGAACGACGAATTCGACTACGACTCTACTAGTAGTTACGAAATGATGCTAACCGATGTCCCTGTCGAAGAAAAATTCGAAATCAAAAACTACATCGAATCACTCGAAGGTATTAAATCTGTTGATTACGACGACACAGACAATTATAATCGTGACGCATACACCCGCTATAAAATTACCATCAATGCTCCTGCTGATTCCGAAATCACCGCCCACCTTTACGAAACCATCCATGAAAAATACTCCGAAAAATACGAATTAACCGAAGCGGGTCAAGTCCACAACTATAACGGCAAAGTTATCGATATTACTACGATTTTATTTGCAATCGGTTGTGCCATGGTGATTTTAATCATCATGAGTAAATCCTGGATCGAACCTTGGCTCTTCTTATTCGCAATTTTACTCGCCGTCGTTGTTAATAAAGGCACCAATATCATTTTTCCAAGCGTTTCCAGCATTACCGACTCCATCTCCGCCATTCTCCAAATGGCGCTCTCGATGGATTACGCCATCATGCTTTCGACCCGCTATCGCCAAGAAAAAGCTAAGCCCGACTGCCCCGACAAAATGACCGCCATGCGCCACGCCATGCGCTATTCCTTCGGCGCTATTTCCTCCAGCTCCGTTACCACCGTCGTCGGGCTCATCGTCTTAATTTTCATGAGCTTCACCATTGGACGCGATATGGGTCTCGTTCTTAGTAAAGGTGTTGTTCTCAGCCTGGTTTCCATTTTTACTTCCCTTCCGGCTCTTCTGCTACTTTTCGACAAGGCTATCGAAAAAACCAAAAAGAAAGCCCTTAGCCCCAAAATGGATTGGTTCGGCAAACAAAGCTTCAATCTCCGCCATATCGCCTTCCCAGTTTTTCTCTTCATTTTTATCGGCAGTTTTCTCCTTAAAGGAAATACCGTTATTAATTACACATCTGACCAAAACAACAAAATCAAAGATATTTTCAAAGAAACCAACCAAATAGCTTTAGTCTACGATGCCAAACTCGACCAAGACGTGACCAATTTATGCCACGATTACGAAAACCGCAAAGACACTACTCAAGTTCTCTGCTACGGCAACACTATCGGCGAACCCGAAAAGTATCAAGAGCTCATTCCTAAGATCAACGAACTCGGCGACGAGCCAGTCAAAACAGAAGATTATTTAGTTAAAGCCATTTATTACCACTACTACAAAGACGTTGATTCCCATACTATGTCTTTAAACGAGTTCGTCGAATTTCTCCAGAACGAAGTCTTCCCTAGCGACCGTTTCACTAGCGAAGTCACCAACGAAATTAAATCCAAAATCGGTCGTTTCTCGTATTTTGTCAATCAAACCAAAGTAAATCAACCTCGCACCAAAAATGAAATTGCAAACATTCTCGGCGTCGACGCTTCGAAGCTCGATGACGTTCTAGTTTTGTATCTCTCAAAACAAAACGTCCAAACCAATCTCACACTCAACGAATTCGCCAATTTTGTCTCAAACGAAATTCTTACTAATCCTAACTACTCGTCCATGGTTTCCGCTTCCCAACGTTCCGACCTTTCGAAATTAAAAACCCTGAGCAATAGCAATATCACCAATACGCCAAAATCTTCTGCTGAGCTCGCCCAAATCTTCGACATCGACCAAAACTCTATCGAACAAATTCTCACCTATTACATTTTTACCAACATCAATAATCCCTCCGTATCCGCTTCCGCCGAAACTTTAATAAACTTCGCTTTGTCTAACCAAACTATTACCGACGAACTCGGACTTTCCGATTCCGAAGTAACTGAAATCGAAACCAATCTCGCCAACCTCAAGGATTTAATCGAAGAAGTGAAATCCGAAATAACTCCTTTTCTCGAAGAACATAATATCAATCTCGAAAATATCACAAGCTTTCTCACAAAAGAATATTCCTTCGACGACATAAACTCCGTCGCCAACAATATTAAATCCATCTTAGATTATCTCAAAATCGAAGACGATTTTGGTCTCAACGACGCTCTCTCAAAACTTAAAGACATTTACAGACTTTACCAAGCCGAAACTACCGCAAGCTCTACAACAATCTCACCACGAGACTTCGTCGGTTTTCTCCTCAACCACTCCACCGACGATAAACTAAAAGACGCTCTTTCTCCCGAAACTCTCGCGAAACTTTCTCTCGCGAAAGACATCATGGATAGCCAATCGACAAAATATTCTGCCTCTGCCCTCTCAACTAAATTTAATCTCGACCGAACCAAAATCAATCTCGTCTATACTTTGTATTATTATCGCCATATCGACAATAATCCTCTAATTTCCCTAAAAACCGTTATCAATTTTATCAATGACGAAATCCTCCCAAATCCGGAATACGCCAACCGACTCGACGAAAACGAACAACTCCAGCTGAGGACTATCGCGGATCTCATGCATTCCGCTGAAGCCGGCGCACAATACAATTATGATTCTCTCTACCGTGCTGTTCTCCCACTCGCCGGAAATCTCGACAAAAATCAACTTTTCCTAGCTTATCTCTACCATGGCTCCCTCTACGACTACGACGAGACTTGGCGTCTCACCATCGAAAACTTTGTTGAATTCTTAACCGCAAAAGTCCTCCCTGACTCTCGTTTCGAAAAACGTCTCGATTCCGAAATGCGCGAAAAAATCCTCGATGGACAAAAAACCGTTAGCAACGCAAAAGAGCTCCTCGTCAGCACGAAGCATTACCGCGCCCTTATCGAATCCGACCTCCCCGCCGAAGGTGAAGCCACTTTCGCCTTTATCAAAGAGCTTAAAGAACGTCTCGGACCAACCAACAAAACTGATTATTTCTTAATCGGCGATTCCGCCATGGCCTACGAAATGTCCGAAACCTTCAACGACGAAATGAATTTTATTACCATCCTTACGATGCTTTCGATTTTCGTAGTCGTCGTCTTTACTTTTAAATCGCTCTTTGTTTCTCTTCTCCTAGTTTTAGTAATCCAGTGCGCCGTCTACATCGTCATGGCCTATCTCTCGCTTACTGGCTCTAGTATTTACTTCATCGCTCTCATTATCGTCCAAGCAATTCTAATGGGCGCTACCATTGATTACGCAATTCTCTTTACGTCGTATTATATCGAAAACCGTACCTACTTTAAGCTTGACGTCAAAAATGCCCTCATCGATACCTATAATAAGTCCATCGGCGCCATCCTTACCTCCGCCTCGATCCTCATCATCGTCACCGCCATCGTCGGAAACTTCGCTTCGGCTATCGCCGCCACCATCTGCTCCTCAATTTCCCTCGGCACGCTCTGCGCGACCATTATCATTCTCGTCCTCCTCCCCGCTCTCCTCGCCACACTCGACAAATTCATCATCAAAAAATAATTCAATAAGATTTGTTTAAGTTTCATTTGAGGTAAGAAGCGCATAATTATATTATAATTAAATAAGGAGAATCTATGCGAATACTATACGTAGAAGACGCGACCTTCCTAGCCGAAGCTGTTAAACACAACCTTGAAAAACAAGGAATTTCAGTCGACCTCGTAAATAACGGAGAAGATGGCCTAGAAAACGCTATGAGCAACATTTATGATTGCGTCGTTTTAGATATTATGTTACCAAAGCTATCCGGGACCGACATCTTAAAACGCATGCGTGAAAAGAACGTTCAGACGCCAGTAATCATGCTATCCGCGCTTTCAGAAGTTGAAACTAAAATTAGCCACTTAGACCATGGCGCAGACGATTATCTTGCCAAACCATTCAAGACCGCCGAACTCGTAGCTAGAATTAAAGCCCTAGTTCGTCGCCCAAAAACTATTGATATCTCAGATATTACTTACGGCGATTTAGTGTTAGACAAGACAAACGCAACTTTAAACGGCGAGCAACTTACTACTAAAGAAATTGAGATTATTACTGAGTTAATTAATTCGCCAGAAATATTAATTAGTAAAGAACACTTGCTAGCAAAAATTTGGGGAGAAGAAGGTCTTGGCGAAGACAATTACGTAGAATCCTACATGTCTAGAATTCGTAAGCTGCTAAAGAAAATTCATAGTAAGACCAAAATAATCACCGTCCGCGGACTAGGCTATAAATTAACGAGCAAATAACATGTTCAAGAAACTGAGAAACCGAATTATCCTTATTACAATGGCTGCCACGACCACCGTCCTAGTTTTGTCTGGTGTGCTGATTATGGTTTTTTCATCAACTACGCGCCCAGAACCAAAGCCTCACCCTGAGCTAAATTACAATATGGCGACGCCAGTTTCTTATAACGATCAAGAATTAAAAGAATTCATCAAAAACGATCGTAAAGAAGGTAGCGAGCGTCTCCTTATTACTCTTTTATGCGTCGGAGCAATTATTGAAATTACTACTTTTCTAATTATCTTTTTCGCATCTTCTAAAATAGTTGAACCAGTGAAAGATTCCTATGATAAACAGAAGTTATTTATTGCTAATGCTTCTCACGAGCTAAAAACTCCGCTTGCAATTATTCAAGCCAACATGGAGGCCTTGGATGTTAACGAAGAAAGTGAGAAATGGAAGTCTAATATTGAAGATGAGATAAATCATGCCAACAAACTAGTATTAGATTTATTACAACTCGCCAAAATGGATGCAGGTAATATAGAAAAGAGCACGATCGAAGATATTAATCTAAAGGCAGAAATAGAAAAACGCATAGAAATGTTTAAGCCAAAATTTACTGGAAATATCTCTTTAAAAGATTCGTCCGACCACAAGGCCACTGCTCTTCCAAAACAAGATTTTCTCCAAGTGTTAGATATTTTGTTAGACAACGCCACAAAATATGGCAACAAAAAAATAACCGTCATTTTAGATAAAAACAGTTTTGCAGTTACAAATGATGGCGCAACAATACCTAAAAAAGACCAAGAAAAGATCTTTGATCGTTTCTATCAAACTGACAAAACTAAAGATGGCTCCGGCCTCGGTCTTGCCATCGCCAAGGCACTTTGCCAACAAAATAACTGGCAGATAACTTGCGAGAGCGACAATCATTTGACCAAATTCATCGTAACCTTTCCTAACCTTAAATTAATATAATTTCATTTATATTTAAGCTTTGGTCGATAAAATAGTATCACAATAATAAAAGAAAGGATTATATGAAAGACAAGAATCGTAGAAAAAAAGTTGTTGCATCCGCGCTTATGATTGGCGCTATGGCGGGCGGAGCAGCAATAGCATCTGGTCAAATGGTTAGTGCTACTAGTGACAATAACGGACAATCCGAATCTAGCGAAACTCACAAGAAACCAGAACTAAGCGAAGAAAAGAAAGCCGAAATTAAAGCTAAGCTAGATGCAATGACTGAAGAAGAAAAACAAGAATGGCTAGAAAACCACAAGCCAAAGGATGGCGAACGGCCAGAGCGTGGCAAACATCGAGGAAAACCAGCCAATTTAACAGACGAAGAATGGGAACAGAAAAAGGCTGAATTAAAGGAAAAACTTGACGCCATGACAGAAGAAGAAAGAAAAGAATGGCTAAAAAACCATCGGCATAAAAAAGATAGTCAAACGGAAGACTCGCCAACAAACTCTTCAACAGACCAATAACACCTAAAATAACCGCATTTAAAGCGGTTATTTTAGTATGAACCATTTCAGTTGGTGAGGGGCGAGAAGACTATCTTATTCGGCTTTGCATGGTTGTGGACTGGTGTATCGACCACCCCGAATACACTGCGAAGATTAAGGTTATACCTAAAAAGGATTATCCGGTACTGATGCCCTGCGAGTTCTGAGGTATACTTTTGCAGGCAAAAAGATAAGGATGTCGCTTCGCTCCATTCGAACTTTCAGAAATTACTGGAGTAAATGCAGTTCTAAATCAAGATAATGTAAACATTTTATAAAAAATATCATAATGCAGTGTCAATGAAAGAGATTTCGTGGCATAATATATAATATGAAAACAATTGAAATGAATTTGCAACCAAAGTACTTCGATTTTATGAAAGACGGTACGAAACGTATCGAGCTTCGCCTTTATGATGAAAAACGAAGCCAGATAGAGCTTGGAGATATTATTGAATTTTCTAAGTCTGAAAATGATAAATTAAAAGCTGAAGTTATCGGTCTTCTCCGCTACAATTCCTTTAAGGACTTGTTTGAGGATTTCGATATTTCTATTCTCGCCGATGCTTCTATGACAAAGGAAGAGCTACTCAGTGTGCTTAGTGAGTTCTATACTCCGGAAAAACAAGCAGAGTATGGAGTTGTTGGCATTCGCTTGAAGATGCTTTAAGTGTAGCTCGCTCCGTTAGAACTTCTATGAAGCATTTTCCTGCCTACATTTACAAACTAAATGAATTATGTTATAATTAATACAGTATTTGGTTGGCACACATCAAACGTACATTACTATTTTGAAAGGTTGGTGATTATGTATGTCGAGAAATCCAGAATTGGACAGATTAAAAGCGGAGCAGCAGTCACTTTTCGAACAGAAACAGGCTGCATTCCAGAGATTTAAGAATTTACAGAAACGGACCAATATAACTCATGACGTTATGCAATCGGCTTGGGATGAACGCACCAGCGCTAGGGAGCATATGAACCGCGAGTTCGAGGCAAGACAATCCGCCTACTCCCATCGTGATTCTGTCTGGGATGAATACGGTCGCATTCGTGATTATAATAATTCCAGAATAGAATCGCTGAAGTACGAAGCCGACGCTGAACATCGTGCAATGCAGGATTGTTTCGAACAGGCCAGTAATGCGTATCAGTATGGCGATAAATCTGAGGCTCCCTACTATTCTCAGCAAGGACACGAGCATAAAGATCGTCGCGACGCACTGAATGCCGAAATTTCCGAACTCGCTCGCGAAGTCAAACAAGCCAAGGCGAACGCTGAGGCTTCAGCCCCGAGAATTAGCTCTTACGCGTTCGACTCCGCAAAGTCTGCTTTCGAATCGGCTAAGGCGCGCCATGAATCTGCGCAGGCAGAATTCAAGAGACTGAAAGCTCAGCGCGATTCTGCTAAAGCTGAATTCGATCATCTTCAGGCGCAGTTTAAGCAAGCTCAAGCTGCTTTCAGTCACAAGCTCGGAGAAGTCAAGTTGGAACGTGCAGCTAAAAAACAACAGACTGTAGACAAGGTTAACATGGCACTTGTTCATGAAAAACGTGGCGCGTTTTATCTTGGCTCAATTTTTGGGCGAGATGCAAAAATAAGACCACGAAATGATGATAGTGGCAAAACCGACGTATTCTTTGGTGGTTTAAACGCGACCGGAGACGGCGTGGGCCATGGACATGCTGTTATTGACCGCGACGGAAACGTTACTTATTTGCGTGACGCTTGGCAGGATCATGAGGATTATCTAATCGATGATCGTAAAAAGCGAGGTGTAAATACTCATAAAATCTAAACGCCGACCAACCAAATACCGCTAAGGCCGACACACGTCGGCCTTTTTTATGATATAATGCAAATATGTATTTGACGAAATCTGAGCGAGAAATAGCGATGTCTGCTTATGGATTCAAAAACCTCGTAGAAGACGACCATTATCAAGTTGATTATGACGTTTGGGTGTATCTTTTTCATGATGAAAATAATAAAAAATATGTTTTAATTGTTGCTGATTACATTGATTACTATTACGATGTTTTTCCTCATCTTTTGAAATTTGACTACGGGTTCAAGAAAATTGAGTTTGTTCTCCAACGAGAACTTCTAATCAAAGACGAAAATCTCTTAATGAATATACACGCCAACACGATCTTATTTGAATATACCGACTAAATTCTTTCACATGGTAAGCCGGGTGGGACTCGCTCATTTATGACCGAGTTCCGCTTTTTGTGCAATTCCGTCAGGAATTGGTGAGGGGCGACCAGGAATACTTATTCGGCTTTGCATGGTTGTAGACTGGTGTATCGACCACCCCGAATATACTGCTAAGATCAAGGTTATACCTAAGAAAGACTATCCTATGCTGATGCCTTGCGAGTTCTGAGGTATACTTTTGCAGGCAAAGAGATTCGAACTTTTAAGAATATATGGCTTAACTGGAGCCATAGAGGCTTAAAACAATGGCAATGAAGAAAATAAAAGAAATATAATGTCAATGAAATAATAGAGCAGATATTATCTGCTCTATAAATCATTATTGTGTTCGTAATATCTTAATATTCCGATTATTTACTTTGTTCAAATAGCCAATCTCTAATTGCACTTATTCTATAAGCGTAATTAAATGATGACATATGTTCACTTGAACCCATACCTTTTGAATTACTTGATGAACTTAATACTGTTCCACTTTTAAATGTAATCATATTAATTTTATTCTTATCTTTTAGCATATCACTAATTTTTGTTGTAAATTCTTGATTTGATAAAGTTGCATCAACATCGCTCAATGTGCTTACTGAAATACTCTTTCCTTGTAAGTATTCTAAAACTTCTTTTTGACCAGCAGATGCTTTTTGGTCACCACCAGCTACTACATAAAAGAATGTTTGTGAATCAAGATTTTGTAGTTCTTCCATTCTCCATTGACATGATACGAATAATTCAGCTGCAA
>JAFRCN010000002.1 GCA_017404335.1 Candidatus Saccharimonadota bacterium
CCATATAATCTATTAACGAAGAATGCGATTAGTGGTCCTTGGAAGCATTAAAAAACCGCACTTAATTTCAACTTTGTGAAATCAAATGCGGTATCTTAAGGGCTAAATTGGTGCTGGAGGTAGGACTCGAACCTACGAAGCTCGAAGCGCGAGAGATTTACAGTCTCTTGTCATTGCCACTAGACGACTCCAGCAATTTGGTTCTTATGGAGCCGTGAGCCGGGTTTGAACCGGCGACCTTCGCCTTACCATGGCGACGCTCTGCCAACTGAGCTATCACGGCATATTGCTATATGCCAAACTTTTTTGGAATCGTTTAGTTCAATTTTTTAAGGTGGAATCTCTTATATCTCTACGACCTTTAGCCCAGTTTTTCAATAGGGGTGAGTGTCTGTCCTTACCATGGATGCGCTCTACCAACTGAGCTATCGCGGCAAGAGAAAAATGATCTATATGTATTGTAGCATATTTTTCTTAAAAAATGAATATAATGGAGAAAATTGTGCCAAATTCTGGCTGAAACTGGTGCTAGCTTGACTTTTTAGCGTAAGTGTGATATAATGAAAGTATCTAGTACTTTAAAAGGAGATGGTCGGTTTGTTTATTAACGTTCTGTATGATTTTTGGCTAAGCAAGATCGAGGTACTCGGAATCAAAGATGCCATTTCGGAGATTCAGATGAAACTTGAGCAGGAAGGGGTTTCGGAAGACTTGAAGTTTCGATTGTTTGGAAAAACAGCCTTCTTTTCGGGAGACAAAGCATTTTCTGCCAACAGGCTTCTTGAGTCGGCAAGGTCATTTTCGGTGAATGGAGATAACGACGTGGTCGATGCGAGCGACTTGGCAAGGATTATTCGGGAAGAGCCTTTCTTGAGTAAAAATGCCTTGACGCTTATGTTCACAACTCGTCAGATCGCTACGCCTCTGAGTAGCGATGCGGAGTGTCGCTATCGATTTTCTGATGATCGGATTTGCATTTTCAGTATGGCTCCGTACTACGAAGATCGTTTAGCATCGAATGATGAGTATCGCGTGATTAAGCTTGCGATCTGGAAGGAACTTGGCTTACTTCTTGGCGCAATGAGCCATCGGCGTAAGAAAATTATTTGGAACAACGGCACAATGGCTTGCACGAGTGAGCTCTGCGCGCTGAATCGGACAAATTCCATGATTCAGAAAATGGTGCTAGCGGAAATGTTAGATTCTGCGCATGTGGTTTATTGTCCATACTGCTTGGGTAATATCAAGCGTTTCTACCATCTACCGGCCAACATGACCCAGCCTTAGGGCTGGGTTTTTCTTTTTATTCTTCCATGTTATAATAAGAAAAAGGAGGATTTATGTTTAATTTGAAGGGAAAAATAGCTGTAGTTTCAGGAGCGTCTTCCGGACTTGGGCAACAGATGGCTTTAGCTTTAGCTCGACAAGGAGCTAGTCTTGCGATTCTGGCGCGAAGGAAAGAACGGTTAGATGAGTTTAAACCGAAACTAATCGAAGCAGGGGCGAAAGAGGTTCTGGCGATTAAATGCGATGTAACTTCTACGGAAGATATTAATTCGGCGGCGAAGGAAGTCGAAAAGAAGTTTAAGAGGGTTGACATATTATTAAACTGCGCTGGGTCGTCGAAAGATAAGGGAGTCTTAGAAATGGAGGACGACGAATGGGATTTTACCATTGCGACGGACCAGACTAGCGTATTCAAGATGACACGGGCGTTTGCGCGGATTATGAAGAAAAATCATTACGGTAGGATTATCAATATCGCATCGATGTATGGGCTGGTTGGAAATACTGAGATTCACACTGTTGCTTATCATACTTCGAAGGGCGCGGTGGTAAATTTTACGCGCGCAGTGGCGGCGGAATTGGCGCTAGACGGGATTACTTGTAACGCAATTTGTCCGGGGTATTTTGAAACGGAGCTGACGAAAGCAGTGCTAGATACGCCGAGATTCCAGGAGTTTGCAAAATCGCATGTGCCGATGCAAAGGTATGGAAAACCGGGCGAATTGGACGCTGCGGTAGTGTTTCTAGCTTCGGAAGAGGCTTCGTATGTGACAGGGTTAATTATGCCAGTAGACGGCGGGTATACGGCCATATAAGAAAGGAGAAAAAATGAATAAATATCATGGCACCAAGACTGAAGAAAACTTAAAGAAAGCTTTTGCAGGAGAGAGCGAGGCGAGGAATAAATATACCTACTTTGCTTCTAAGGCGAAGAAAGATGGGTATGAGCAGATTGCGGCAATTTTTGAGGAGACGGCTGGAAACGAAAAAGAGCATGCGAAAATGTGGTTTAAGGAGCTTCACGGTGGAGCGGTTCCGGATACAACTGAAAATCTGAAGGCGGCGGCAGACGGAGAAAACTACGAGTGGACAGATATGTATAAAGAGTTCGCTGAAACGGCTCGCAAAGAAGGGTTTATCGAGCTTGCGGAAAAATTCGAAGGCGTGGCGAAAATCGAAAAAGCGCACGAGGAGAGATACCGAAAATTACTTAAAAATATTGAAGATAAAAAAGTCTTTTCGAGTGATGGGGAAGCGATTTGGGTGTGTCGGAATTGTGGGCATATCGTGATCGGTCGCGAAGCGCCTGAGATTTGCCCCGTTTGTAGCCATCCGCGAGCGTATTTTGAAATTAAGGCGACGAATTATTGAAAAATTTGTTTAGATTAGATATAATACTATATAATATATAGTATTATATATGCCGACTTAGCTCAGTTGGTAGAGTAACGGTTTTGTAAACCGTAGGTCGTCGGTTCAAGCCCGACAGTCGGCTCCATGAGAGAAAACAAGAGAGAACACAAAGTGTTCTCGATTTGTTTTCCGAATGGAGCAGGATGTACCCCGTACAGTCGGCTCCATGAGAGAAAACAAGAGAGAACACAAAGTGTTCTCGATTTTTGAATAGAATAGAAATTAGTCAAGTTTCGTGTTATAATTTTTTTATGGAGATAATTTTAGGTGTAATGGGGGGAATTGTAATAATTCTTTTGGTAATTAATTTGATTCTGACGCTCAAGAAAAAACCGTCTAGCGAAAAGTCGGCTGATTTTCGGGAAATGGAAGAGAGACTAATTCGGGTAGAAGGGGAAGTTTCAAAAATTAACCCGGCGATTGACCGGAATTTTCGCGAGAACCGTAAAGAGATCGCGGATAATCTAGAAAGATTACAAAATGGCAATGAGAGGAAACTCGAAGAAATGCGTGAGACGGTCGACGAAAAATTGAAAGCTTCGGTCGAGAAAAGGTTTAACGAAAGCTTTAAATCGATTTCGAACCAATTGACGCAAGTTTACCAAGGTTTAGGGGAGATGAAGAATCTAGCGACTGGAGTCGGAGATCTAAAGAAGGTAATGGAAGGGGTAAAGACGCGCGGAATCTACGGCGAGGTACAACTCGGCGCGATTATTGAAGATACATTGAATAAAGCCCAGTACGAAGAGAACATTGTTACGAAAACTGGTTCAAATGACCGAGTTGAGTTCGCGGTCAAAATGCCGGGGAAAGAATCGGATGTATATCTTCCAATTGATTCAAAATTTCCGGTCGAGAATTATTCGAGGTTAATTTCGGCGTACGACAATGGTGACAAGAATGACATTTCCACCTATCAAAAAGCCTTAAGTGCGGACGTTAAAGAGCAGGCGAAAAAGATTTCGACGAAGTATATTGACCCGCCAAAAACGACGGACTTTGGGATTATGTTCGTACCGACGGAATCCTTATATGCGGAAATTATTCGAATATCGGGGCTGTCGGACGAAATTCGTCAAAAATATAACATTACGATTGCTTCGCCATCTACTCTGCCAGTGATGTTGTCGGGACTTTTGATGGGCTTTAGGACCGTAGCCATTGAAAAGCGCTCGGCGGAAGTTTGGCAAACACTCGGGGCGGTCAAAACGCAATTTTCAAAGTTTTCAGATTTACTTGAGGGTGTTCAGAAAAAACTCCAAGAATCAGCGAATAAAATTGAGTCAGCGAAGACAACTTCGAGGCAGATTGAGAGAAAGTTAAAGAATGTCGAGGAATTGCCGGAAAGTGATTCGGTTAAGCTAATTGGTGAAATTGATAACTAGAAAGTTCTGATTTTATCGAAGGGGAAGAGGCGGAAGACGACTGGGCCGATAATTCGGCAGTATGGAATCGTGCCAAGGCCGTTTCTAGAGTCCCAAGAATTTGAGCCTTCGCGGTTGTCGCCGGAAACGAATAGCTCACCTTCGGGGACGATAGTGTCGACTTCGCCGGAGGTATGTTCTTTCGGGCCGTCGGTTTCGGATTTCCGCCAGGTTTCGTCATAAATAAAACCGTCGGGATGTTCTTCATTATAGATGGTCATGATGCCGTCTTTAACTGTCACCCTCTCTCCCGGGAAGGCGATAACACGTTTAATAATGTATTGGTCATTGACGTTTGAAGGGACACCACAGGTCATTGGGTTAGTTGCGCCATTCTCTTTATATTTTTTTACGGCTTCTTCGTCTTCATTTAGGAAGACAATGATTTGTCCGCGTTCGGGAATATATTCCTCACCGAGGAAGTGTGACCAAGACACTGCGGCGCGGTTTACAATAACACGGTCGTTGCCATGAAGAGTGTTTTCCATACTACCGCCGACGACGTTATACGAGCGATAAATATATGTATTGAGAAAAACCGTCCCCAGAATAATTGCGCCAATAAAAAAGGCTAAGCTAAGTAAATCTTTAAGCAAAGGATGTTTTTGCGAAAAAGTTGGTTGCATTTTTTCATTATAGCATTTTTAAGCTTATTTTAAAATATTTGCTATAATATATAAATATGGCGGACTTCGTATTAGTAAGAAAATCTCGAAATATCGCATCCTCGGCGGTGCATTTATTCCTTAATTTACTACTCGGAATCGGGACGGTAATGATTACAATTTTATCGGGTAATCCGGCGCTCGGGATTATTTTAGTTTTGACTTCAAAATGGCGCGTATTTGCAGTTCGTGCACGGTATCTTTGGCTAAATATCAAGGCCAATTTAGTCGATATTATTGTGGGGCTTTCGGTGGTGATTTTGACTTATCATGCTGGGGCGGCAGTTTTACCTGTCGATTTCGTGCTTGCGGGCTTTTATGTAATGTGGTTACTTGTAATCAAGTCGAAATCTTCTGAGGTGGCGATAATGGCGCAAGCTTTGATTGCGGTATTTCTTGGAGTGAGTGCGACGGTGTTTATGACTACCTCGCTTGATCCGGTAGTTTTAAGCTTAATTTGTTTTATTATAGGTTATTCGGCAAGCCGACACATTTTAGCACAGAGTAGTGACAAGGATTTTACTTTGTCGACGCTAGTTTGTGGGTTAGTCTTTGCAGAAGTTTCCCTAATTTCTTCGTTTTGGACTATTATATATACTTTTGGCGCGAGCGGAATCCGAATACCACAACTTGCGATTATCCTAACGATATTTGCATTCGTTTATATTTATGTACGCCAAGCCGTCGTGAAATATCAAGAAGATTTTCGGTTTCGACATATTTTGGGGCCGGTACTATTCGGGACGGTTTTAATCGCGATAATATTACTAGGGTTTAGCAATCCGATATTTAATTTGTAATTTCTAAAAAGGAGGTAAAATGAAAGAAATTAAAGAAGCGGAAGTTATTAAAGATGAAGAAAAGAAGGCGCGTCTAGAATTGCCGATAGATTCGGTAGACGTCTCGTCGAGCAAGCCGAAGGGGGCAAACGGTCTTGCGATTGCGATGTCGGCCCTCGCAGTAGTTTTATCTGGGGTAAGCGGGGTGTTTTCGTATTTAAGTTACGAAAAAGCTTCGACACCGATTACGTTTCTCGGGTCGGGGTCTGACGGCAACTCGGCGAATTTTGTCGAGGGCTCGATCGCGGATATTGCTTCGAAAGTGTCGAGTAGTGTGGTTTCGATTATCACGTCGACGAAAGTGCGAAGCTATTTCGGTGGGAGCTACGATTCTTCGGCGGCGGGGACGGGAGTGATTGTCTCGAGTGATGGATACGTTTTGACTAATAAGCATGTAATTGAAGGGGCGACGACCATTACAGTCGTGGCGGCTGACGGGACGGCCTATGAGGAGGCTAAGGTTGTCGCGACGGACCCCTTGAACGATATCGCTTTTGTAAAGATAGATGGGGTTTCCGATTTGACTACGGCGACACTAGGTGATTCGAAGACAATTAACGTTGGTCAGCAGGTGATTGCGATTGGCAATGCGCTTGGCGAATACCAAAACACTGTGACTTCTGGGATTATTTCCGGGACTGGTCGTTCGGTGACGGCTTCGGACTCGTCTGGCTATATGTCTGAGACTCTAACTGACATGATCCAGACTGACGCAGCGATTAATTCGGGAAATTCTGGTGGACCTTTAGTAAATGCGGCGGGTGAAGTGATCGGAATTAATACTGCCACTTCGACAACGGCGGAGAATATGGGCTTCGCAATTCCGATTTCGAGCGTGAAGGGGATGCTTTCGCAGCTAGTTGAATCAGGGAAGGCGGAGCGAGCTTATGTTGGGGTGTATAGCTTAGACATCACTGCGGCGGTCGCGAAAGCCTACAATCTACCAGTTTCGGAAGGGTCGTATATATATAGTTCTTCGGCTTATTCGGCGGTGATTTCGGGAAGTCCGGCGGATAAAGCTGGATTAAAAGATAAAGATATTGTGACTGCAATAAATGGGGTCAAAGTCGGTAAAGCGGGCTCGATTTCTTCGATTGTGGGCGAATATAAGCCGGGCGATACGGTACAATTTACGGTAATTCGTGATGGTAAAGAAACGGCAGTAAATGTTACTTTAGGCGCATATTCAAAATAAAACCAGTAATGTTTATTAGAAGATAGCCCTTTTTCTCAGCATAAAGGGCTATTTTGTCATGCTGGCAGGGGTCGGCTTCGAGGAGAAGGCGCGGGATTTTGAGAGCGGAGGCCTCGTCGATTAGTTCTTTGATGAGGGCGAGACCGCCGTCTTCAGCGAAGAGAGCGATTTCGGGTTCTTTTTTGAGAGAGTTGAGATCGAGCCAATCCCAAGTTTTATCGACATACGGGAGATTTGCGACAACTAAATCCGGTTTTAGCCGCTTAAGCTTGACATTTTTAATTAGGTGTGATATAATAAGAGATATAGGGGCGTTTTGCGCGCTCGCATTTTTTTTCGCAACTTTAAGGGCTTTTTCAGAGATGTCAGAGGCATAGACGGTGGCTTCAGGAAGTTCTTTTTTAATGGTGATAGCAATACAGCCGGAGCCAGTACCGACGTCGAGAATGACTGGATTTTTGGGAAGTTCGCGACTAGGCGCTTTTATTCCGGGAAGAAAAGGCTTACTGGCAAGAGTTAAAACCGCGTCGATTAGCTGCTCGGTTTCGGGCCTTGGTATTAATACATCCGGTGTAATAATAAAATCACGACCGTAAAAATTCACGTTCATGTTTAGCTAACTCATGAATAATATCATCAATATCCCCGTCCATGACGGCAGGGATATTGGAGCGGGAGTAGTGGATGCGGTGGTCGGTGACACGGTCTTGAGGGAAATTATAAGTACGGATTTTTTCGGAACGATCGCCGGTGCCGATGAGGGACTTTCTTGCTTCAGAAGCGGACTTCTTTTCTTCTTCCTTTTTCTTTTCGAGAAGTCGCGAGCGGAGGATGTTCATCGCTTTGATACGGTTTTGCTGTTGGGAGCGTTCGTCTTGCATCGCGACGACGAGGCCGGTCGGGAGATGGGTGATACGGACGGCGGAGTCGGTCGTGTTGACACCTTGACCACCGTGCCCGCCGGAACGGTAGATATCAATACGCAAATCTTCGGGATTAATTTCGAGATCTTCCTCGGCGGCTTCCGGGAGAACAGCAACGGTTGCGGTCGAAGTATGGATACGACCCTGTGACTCGGTAACGGGAACGCGCTGGACGCGGTGGACGCCACCTTCGAATTTAAGTTGACCGTAGGCGTTGTCGCCGGAGATTTTGAAGATTACTTCTTTCATGCCGCCGGCTTCGTTTTCGTTTTGTGAGATTAGTTCGGCTTTTAGTTCGTGGTTTTCGGCGTATTTAAGATACATACGGTACAACTCACCGGCAAAGAGTGAGGCTTCGTCGCCACCAGCGCCGGCGCGGATTTCGAGAATTGCCGGTTTATCGTCGGCGGGGTCGCGGGGAATGAGGAGTTCCTCGAGCTTAGCTTTCGAGGCTTCGATTTCGGACTTAAGGGTTCTTACGTCCTCTTTTGCGATTTCGCCGAGCTCGGGGTCGTTTATTAAACCTTCCGCTTCGGCAAGACTTTTAGTGTAAGTTTCGATTTTCGTGTTTAAATCCAATATTTCGTGTAACAAAACGGCGCGCTTGCTTTTTGTGGCGAAGTCGGGACTACTGTAGGCGTCTGGCTTTGCCAAAAAGGCTTCGATCTCGGCTAATTCGTTTTTAAGATTTTCTAAATTCATGGTATAATTATAGCACAATAATGCGGGATTTTAGCTCAGCTGGCTAGAGCGCACGATTCACATTCGTGAGGTCACAGGTTCAAGCCCTGTAAATCCCACCAATTTTATCATTGACAAATTTAGTAAAATCTGATACAATATAAATATAATGACTTTTCGTCATTACGCTGTTTAATTTTGGAACCAAATTAGAAGGAGGGGTTCTAATGAAGCCTTGGCGCTTAGTGGTTTGTTTGGTACTGATTCTCGCCTTTTCGATTGGTTTTACTCTGCCGGCGGCGCAGGCTGCCAAGAGGACAAAGGCAAAGACAGAATACTCCGTCGTAATCGACCGACTGGCTGGATTGACTTATGTTTTCTCGAGAAAGACGAATTCGACAAATTGGGATCTTGTCGGGGCGCAGATCTGCAGTGTTGGGAATCCTTTTGCGGAAACTCCGAAAGGGACGTTTGTCGTGACGAGGAAGAAGAAGACTTCCACATTCGCTGGGAAGAAATACAAGTACGTAACTTTTACGAATTGCCCGAAGGTGGTTATTATGACTGAACCGAAGCGAAACAAAAAAGACCAGTTTTATCAGCCACTAGGCGAGCCTTGCACGATGGGTGAAGTCTGGTTGGCCCAGAAATGGGCGAAGTGGCTTTACAACAAAATTCCCATTGGTACCAAAATCTATATTTTTTAGCCCCGCACGGGGCTTTTTTCTTTTTTCATGAATTTAGCATAAAAGTCTTGTAAAATCCATATTTAGTGTGTTATACTAGATATTAAGCGCTATATGTGGGGGATATAGTAAAGAATAAATTTGAACTGTCATTTGAAGGAGGTATCAAAATGTTCAAAAGAATTGTAAAACGGGATGGAAAGATTGTAAAATTTGATCCCGAGAAGATTACAGAAGCTATTGCAAAGGCTGGGCTCGCGACGGAGGAATTTAAACACGACCGTGCGAAGGCTCTCGCGGATAAAGTGCTTGAAAGAGCCGAGAAAGAAATTAAAGCTCGGACGCCGAATGTCGAGCAGATTCAGGATATTGTCGAAGAAGTGTTAATGGAATCGTCGTTTAAACGGACGGCGCGGGAATATATTCGCTATCGTCAGGAGCGCTCGAGAAGGCGTGAGGCGAAGTCGGATCTGATGATGATTTACCGGACGATTTCCCATGCGGATGCGAGCGAGGACTCGGACGTCAAGCGGTCGAACGCGAATGTTGATGGCAATTCGGCGATGGGCAAGATGCTCCAATTTGGTGCGGAAGGGTCGAAAGTATTCGCGAAGTCGCTTTTACTTCGGCCGGACATTGCGGCGGCGCACGATAACGGCGACATCCATATTCATGATTTAGACTTTTACGCAACAGGGACTTTAACTTGTTGCCAAAGCGACCCGTTTGTTTTATTCGAAAATGGCGGGTTTAATACAGGGCATGGGCACCTTCGGACGCCGAAGTCGATCGGAAGCTACGCGGCGCTCGCGGCGATCCTGCTCCAGGCGAACCAAAACGAGCAACACGGTGGTCAATCGATTCCGAATTTTGACTACGCGATGGCGCCAGGCGTAAACAAATCATTTAGAAAGGCTCTCAAGCGAAACCTTGAGAAATACAATAAATTTAGCGGAAAGAAATTAACGTTAGAAGTTAAAGACGATTACGTTTTTGGCGACGATAAGAAGCTTGAAAAGGCGAAATGGCCGAAAGAGGTTATCTCGGCGGCGAATGAAGACGTTGAGCGGGAAACCTTACAGGCGATGGAAGGCTTTGTACATAATCTTAATACGATGCATTCTCGCGCGGGCGCACAAGTGCCGTTTACTTCGATTAATTTCGGAACCGATACGACGCCGGCGGGGCGACTGGTGTCGAAATATCTCCTTGTCGCAACGGAAAACGGACTCGGCAAGGGCGAGACGCCGATTTTCCCAATTTCGATTTTCAAGGTTAAGTCAGGCGTGAACTATGAACCTGATGATCCGAACTATGACTTATTTAAGAAGTCAATGGAGGTTTCGGCGAAGCGACTTTTCCCGAATTTCTGTTTTATTGATGCACCGTATAATTTGAAATATTATAAAAAGGGCGACTATCGGACGGAAATCGCGACAATGGGTTGCCGAACCAGAGTCTTTGCGAGTGTCTTTCCAGAGAGCGATGGCATCGTAACCGGGCGCGGAAATTTGTCCTTTACGACGATTAATATTGTACGCATCGGAATTAAACACGGAATTTGTCTAGGCGAAAGAAAAGAAGCGGACTGGGACGGATTTTATAAAGAGCTTGACGAAAAACTAGATTTAGTGAAAGATGAGCTCCTCGAAAGGTTCGAATTCCAAGCTAGTCAACACGTTCGCAACTTCCCGTTCTTGATGGGTCAAGGTAACTGGTTTGGAAGCGAAAAGCTCGGCTGGAACGATACGCTGCGTGATGTAATTAAGCACGGAACGTTGTCGATTGGCTTTATCGGACTCGCAGAGACTTTAGTCGCGATGACCGGAAAGCATCACGGCGAAGACGAAGAGGCACGAGAGCTAGGGCTCGATATCGTGACTCATATGCGTGAAAAATGCGATAGTTATTGTAAAAAATATAAATTAAACTTTTCGCTTCTTGCAACGCCGGCGGAGGGAATCGCGGGGCGATTTACTAAGCTCGATAAGAAAGAATTTGGCGTGATTAAGGGTGTAACTGATCGGGACTTTTATACAAACTCGTTCCATGTGCCGGTTTACTATCCGATTTCGGCGTTTGAGAAAATCGAGATTGAGGCGCCGTATCATAATCTTTGTAACGCTGGGCATATTACTTATATCGAGCTCGACGGTGATCCGTCGCAAAACATCGCGGCATTTGAGGCTGTAATCCGGAAAATGCATGATTCTGGTATCGGGTACGGGTCGGTTAACCATCCGGTCGATCGAGACCCAGTCTGTGGATTCTCGGGTGTTATCACTGGCGAAAGATGCCCACATTGCGGAAGATTGGAAGGAGACGTAAGCTTTGAAAGATTGGCATAAAATATCGTTAGAGAAGCTATCGAAACAGCTCGAAACTCCGGAGGGCTATATACGGCTCTCCGGGCCACTTGAGCGTGACAACATCGTAAATGGGGACGGCCTTAGAGCTGTCCTCTGGACGCAGGGTTGCCCGAATCATTGCCCAGGGTGCCAAAATCCGGAGACTTGGGACTACGAAGCAGGTTTTTTAGTCGAAATCGACGAAATTAAACAACGCCTGTCGGAGTTTAAGGGGCAGACTGGGCTAACTTTTTGCGGTGGAGAGCCTTTTGTGCAGGCTAAAGCCTGTAAAGAAATCGCGGATTTCGTACGAAAAGGGCTTGGCTGGAATGTCTGGAGCTTCTCAGGCTTTACTTATGAAGTTATTAAGGAATATGGTAAAGATCCTTGGGAGCTTTTGAAATCGCTTGACGCGTTAATCGATGGGCCGTTTATTTTAAAACAAAGGGATTTAAGTTTACGTTTCCGCGGATCGAGCAATCAAAGATTGCTTAAATTAGAATTTGGCACTGGCAAAATTTTAAGTATTGAGTAATATTGAATATCGGTAAATGGTTATGTTATAATCATCTTATGAAAAGAAGAGTGGTGCTAGCGCTGGGAGGAAACGCTTTACAAAAAAATGGCGAGGCGACTGCAGAAGCGCAAAAAAATGTAGCGATTAAAGTAGGTGAAGCAATTGCCGAGTTCGCTTCGAGGTTTGAAATTATTGTTGCACACGGGAACGGACCACAAGTGGGAAATATATTACTTCATGAAGAGTCGGCGGCGACCGAAAAAGCACCGGCGATGCCACTTGAAACCGCCGTTGCGATGAGCCAAGGGCAAATTGGCTATTGGTTGACGCAGGCAATAAACAACGCGTATGCAAAAAAAGGAAAGACAGCTAAAGTTGCCACGGTCGTTTCGCAAGTTGTCGTGGACCGAAGAGATAAGGCTTTTAAGAACCCAACCAAGCCGATTGGACAATTTTATACCGAAAAAGAGGCAAAGAGATTAGCTAGAGAAAAAGGTTGGACGGTAAAGGAAGATGCGGGAAGAGGTTGGCGTCGAGTCGTTGCATCGCCGAAGCCGATAGACATAGTTGAAAAGAAAGCGATTTTGGGATTAATAAACGAAGGCGTGATTGTTGTTGCGGCTGGGGGTGGAGGAATTCCGGTTTATAAAACGAAGATTAGAAAAAAGCTAAAGGGTGTTGACGCAGTAATCGACAAGGATTTTGCGGCGGAAAAATTAGCTGAAATTGTCAATGCAGATATTTTTGTTTCGGTGACGGCGGTGCCGAATGTTTATCTTAATTACGGTCAACCGGACCAAACCGCACTTGGTGTTATAACATCACAAGAATTGTCGAGATTAAAAAAATTTGGTTTCTTTAAAGCTGGATCGATGCTTCCGAAAGTTGAGGCAACGATTGCCTTTTCTAAATACAAAAAAGGGAATATCGGTATTATTACGGATATTGATAATCTTTATGATGCACTAAGGGGAAAAGCTGGCACAATTGTGCATTAAAAATTTCGCAAAATACTTGTGCTTAAAATAAGCTTAATATATAATATAATTATGGATAATTACACTTTACGTCATACAAACCCGACACGAAAGGACTTTATCGACACGGCTGATTTCGATCAGTCGGAAATTGTCGATATCATTAAACTCTCCCGAACGGTACGGGATTATATTAAAAGTGGGCGCACACTAAACTCACTTTATCACAAGACTTTAGCGATGCTTTTTGAACAAAAATCTACGAGGACACGAGTCTCATTTGAAGTAGCAATGGCTCAACTTGGCGGACATGCGCTTAACCTTGCACCCGGAGCGATTCAGCTCGGTGCACATGAGACGATTGAGGACACGGCGGTTGTACTTGGCAGAATGTGTGATATGATCATGTCTCGCGTAGATAGACACGAGTCAATTGAAGCTTTGGCCAAATATGCGAAAGTACCAGTAATTAACGGTATGAGTGATCGAGTTCATCCGACGCAGGGAATTGGTGATATGATTACGGTGTTTGATCATTGGCCGGCTAGTAAAAAGCCGAATGAGATTAAAATTATCTTTGTTGGTGACGCGACGCAGGTTTGTAATACAATTTGCGAAATATCTACGAAACTTGGGTTTAATTTTGTACACTATGGTCCGGAAAATCATCGAATTTCGGACGAGTGGCTCGAAAAAGGCAAGAAGAACGCCGAAAGATATGGTGGTTCGGCGATTTGGAGTGAGGATCCAGAAGTTTTGAAGGGGGCGGACTTTATCTATACTGATGTTTGGTATGGTCTGTACGATAAAGAAACTCCGAAAGAAGAATATATGAAAGATTTTTACCCCAAATATCAAGTCAACGATGAATTGATGCAAGCGACCGAAAATCCAAATTGTAAATTTATGCATTGTTTACCAGCAAATCGTAACGAAGAAGTCACGGATTCGGTACTAGACGGCCCGAATTCGGTAGCTTGGGATGAAGCGGAGAACCGTCTGACCGCCCAAAGAGGGTTGGTGCTTTATTTCGGTCGAGTGGCGAAGCAAACGCTCGATTATATTAAACAACAAAAGGAGGGCAAATAATGCCACAGAAAAAACGTAAGTTCAGGCTGTTTTCTGCAGTGCTTGCGACAGTCTGTATAATCTTGGTGGGAGATGCGGTTGCGCCTACAGCATCGATTGGCAATTCGATGTATGTTTGGTGGGCAATAATGCTAATCGGTTTCTTCGTACCATATGCGCTAATTAGCGCGGAACTAGGTACACAGTACCCATCCGAAGGCGGGATGTATACCTGGATTAAAAAAGCTTTCGGGAAAAAGTGGGCTTCAAGGGTTGCCTGGTTTTACTGGGTAAACTATCCTCTGTGGATTGCTTCTCTTGCTGACCTTATTACAACACTATTAATGCAAATGCTCGGCATCGACATGGAGATTTGGATGGTGCTTGCGATCCAAGTTTTTTACATCGTTCTAGTGACGGTGCTTGGGATGCTTCGGATTTCGCAATCGGCATGGGTCTCGAATCTCGGGGCAATAATCAAGTTCCTGATTCTAGGAGGAATTAGCGTGCTTGGGTTTTACGTGTTCTTTACCCAGGGCACGATGAACCCGATTGAATCCTGGCATGATTTTATTCCGCTTGCTTCCGCGGATGGAGGAATTGATTGGTCGGGGTTGGCGTTCGTCTCGTTAATTATCTTTAATATGCTCGGGTTTGAGGTTGTCGGTACGTTTGTCGACGACATGGATAAACCGAAAAGGCAGATTCCGCAAGCAATTATCGTCGGTGGTATTTTGATTGCAATTTTCTACATTTTGCCATCGTTTGCGATTGGTGTAGGAACATCGTTCTCGGATATTTCGACGGACACGGGTTTACTCGATTCGTATGAAATATTAATGCTTAATGCAGGATTTTCGGCCGCCTTAATTAAAACTGTAATTCTAACGGTCGGTTCGGCGTTTATTTTGACATTAATTTCGAATATTTCGTCTTGGAACTTTGGCGTCTACTCAGTTATCGCTTATGCAGCTGAGGACGGGATGTTCCCGAAAAGTTGGAGAAAGCGCAATAAAGACGGCGTGCCGTACATGGTTGGTATTTGGACCGGCATTGTTGCGGCGGTACTCGCAGTAGCTGGAATAATCCTTGCTTACTGTTTCCCGGATTGGGAGGCGCTTTCGAATATGTTCTGGGCGTTCTTCGATTTGTCGCTCGTGTGTCTACTACTTTCGTACGTGCCGATGTTCGCTGCCTTTATCAAACTACACAAGAAAGGCGAGCAAGTCAAAGGTGGATACTTCCTCAAGGTTGGTCCGGTGTTAAGATGGGTGATGGGAATTGTACCGATTGTATTACTTCTCGTCTCACTTCTCTTTACCTGGATTCCAGAGTTTTCGCTCGAGGCGATTACCGATAATGCTACTTTAATTGTTTCATCGGTAATTTGTATTGCGATTGGTGAAATTATGGTATTTCACATGTCGCAGAAAGATAAGGCGAAAAAACTCGCTACGAAGAATCGCAAAGCAGTCGGAGCAGGACGTCGCTAAAAATTAACAACTAAAACTTAATAGGCTTGTCAAATACCGACAAGCCTATTAAAATATATAATATAAAGGAGGTTTTCATGAGATTAAATTCAACACCGAAGCAAGATGGCTTCTATATGCCTTCAGAACTTGCTCCACATAAATGTACGTATTTGCTTTGGCCAGAAAGACCGGATAACTGGCGGGGAGGCGCGAAGCCAGCACAGAAGGCTTTTCGTGAGGTAGTCGAGAAGATCGCTAAGCACGAACCGGTTGTACTTGGCGTAAATCAGTCGCAATATTCACATGTTCTCGGGATGAACATGAAAAATGTCTCAGTGGTAGAAATTTCTAATAATGATTCATGGATTCGAGACACTGGCGCGACGATGGTAGTAAACGGCGCTGGCGAAATGCGTGCGGTAGACTGGGGCTTTAATGGTTACGGCGGTCTAGTTAATGGGATCTATTTCCCGTGGGACTTAGACGATATGATTGCGGCTAAAATGGCGGCGATTGAAAATGTTGATAGATATCGGACGGACGATTTTGTCCTAGAAGGTGGTTCAGTGCATTCGGATGGGGAGGGGACACTTCTTGTAACTGAAGAAACTTTACTCGATGAAGGGCGAAACCCAGGGAAATCAAAAGAAGAAATTGAGAAGTATCTCTTAGATTACTGCGGAGCCAAGAAAGTACTTTGGATTCCTTACGGTATTTATAAAGATGAAGATACAAATGGACATGTTGACAATATTTGCCAATTCGTAGCGCCAGGGAAAGTAGTTTTGGCTTGGGAGGATAATCCCGAAGACCCACAACACGAACGCTCGGTAAAAGATTTAGAATACTTGCAGTCCGTAACCGATGCTAAAGGGCGACAACTTGAGATAGTCAAGATTCATGTTCCGAATGTCGTGACGATTACGAAGGAAGAATCCGAAGGTGTCGACGTGGTCGAAGGAACCTTCCCGCGCAATGAAGGCGATAGGTTGCCGGCGTCTTATATTAATTATTACAACTGTAATGGCGCGATTATTCTTCCGGTCTTTAATGACCCGCACGATGAAGCTGCGGTTGCGACTTTGCAATCTCTCTTTCCGGATCGAGTGATTGAGACGGTTTATGCGCGCGAAATCTTGCTTGGTGGTGGGAATATTCATTGCATCACTCAACAGGTGCCAAAAGCTTAATTCTAGCTACCATTAGCTTCTATTAGCCCCCGACTGGTGCTATAATAATGATATGAAAATAGCGATTTTAGGTGCGGGGGCTTTTGGTACGGCTCTCGGAGGAATTTTAGCGTTTAATGGGTACGATATTGATTATTACGACCCGAAATTAGAACGAGAGAGTTTAAGCGAGGTTTTAGCTGGGGCTTCGTATATCTTACTCGCCGCGCCGTCTTCGGCGGCGCCGTATTTGTTACCACATTTACCGACTGATACGCCTTTAATTGTGGCGACGAAGGGGATTTTGGGCGATGCTTCGTTTCATGAATTTTCTGACTATATGGTGTTGTCCGGCCCGGGATTCGCGGATGATATTAAAGCACGGAAAAAGACGATTTTAACGATTACAGACAAAAGGCTCGAAGAATTATTCCGAGCGGAATATATGAGTTTTGATTATACAGCTGATGCTAAGGGTGTTTTGATGTGCGGGGCGCTAAAAAACGTCTATGCTTTACTCTCGGGGTATCGTGGATTAAAACCGGGAACGCCGGAGTTTTCGAAATATGTGCGCGAGGCTACTCTCGAAATGAAGGAGTTTTTGAAAGTTAACGGCGCAGACGAGGCGACGGTAGAATTAGCCTGCGGAAAAGGAGATTTGAAGCTGACTTGTTATCTACCTTCGAGAAATTATGAGTTCGGGAAACTTTTTTCGGAAAATTCTTCGGCAAAGCCAGAAAAGACGGTTGAAGGTCTCGCGGCACTTCGGCGGATTCTACGCGGAGAAATAAAAGTTCCGGAGAATTTACCGATTTTTACAGAGATAGTAGAAAAATTTACGGCAATTTCGGACGCGCTTTAATTATCAAAAAGGAGGCTTATGAAACTAAATGATAGACAAAAAGAAGCGGTAGAATATCTAGATGGGCCTTTGCTGGTGCTCGCGGGGCCGGGGACGGGTAAGACTCAGCTTCTTTCAGAAAAAGTCGCGTATATTCTGCGTGAGACCGATACGAACCCGGAAAATATCCTCTGTATGACTTTTACGGAATCGGGAGCGATGAATATGCGCGAGAGACTAAAGTCGATCGTCGGAAAGGATGGACTAAAGGTGAATATTGGGACATATCATGCCTTTGGGACGGAAATTTTAGCACAATACAAGAACTACGCAGTCGACTACGACCGGAGGCTCGATTCGCCGATTGACGAGGTCCGGCAGTATAAAATTGTGAAAGAAATCCGCGATGGACTACCGGCGAAGGATATTTTACATGGAGACAATGTGAAGGATATTATTTCGGTAATTTCGTCGGCGAAGTCGGCGGGGCTGTCGGCCTCTGATTTAAAAACGGTCGCGGAGCAGAATATCGAAGATGCGGAAGTTTTATCGAAGGCGATTTCGCCTTTACTTGAGGAAATCGTGCCAAGAAACTTCGAAGCGTCTTACAAGAATGCATATGAACCCATATATAATATACTGTCTAATTATATTGAAACTAAACCAATTATAAACAAAATTGAACGAAATATTAGTATCATAACTAAAGAACTTAAAACCGCAATATCGGAGGCGATAAGTTCGGAAAAGATTAAACCATTATCGAGTTGGAAGGATGCTTTCTTCGAGAAGAATGCGGGAGGGAAATATCGGCTGAAGGAGCGGGTGGCGAATCGGAAGTTACTTAGCGTAGCAGAAGTGATGCGAAGATATGATGAATATTTAAAGGCAGAAGGATTGTATGATTTCGACGATATGATTCAGGAGGCGGTAAGAGTTTTAAGAGAGGACGAAGGATTTCGGGCGACGCTTTCGGAGAGATATCAGTTTATCATGCTCGACGAATTTCAGGATACGAACCCGTCGCAATTTATGATTATTAAACTCCTAACCGACTATGAAAAGCCGTTAGTAATGGCGGTTGGCGATGACGATCAGGCGATTTATGAATTTCAAGGAGCTTTATCGACGAATTTGACGGATTTTCAAGAGCATTACAACGCGAATGTGATTGCTCTGACTGAAAATTATCGTTCTACGCAAGAGATTCTTGATTTTTCGCGTGAGATTATTCGGCAGGCGCCGGACAGGTTCGCCGATAAGGAGTTGACGGCGCACAAGCCCAATCCGGAACCCTCGGAGATTTACCGCTACGAATTTCGGGCGTCGGAGATGGAGTATGCTTTTATTGCAAAGAAAATTGCCGAGCTAGTTTCTAGCGGAGTAAGTCAGAGCGAAATCGCGGTGATTGCATACAAGAGGAAATACTTTGCGCCACTTTTGCCATATTTGAAGGAACATCCGGAGGTTAAAATCGCTTACGAAAAAAGAGATGATTTGTTCGAAGACGACAAAATTCATCAGATTTTGACTCTGGCGGAGTATATTTATGAAGTGGCGAACGAAAAACGGGTCGATACGCCAATTATGGAGATCTTGGCGTATCCGTTTTTGAAACTCCCGGTTTTAGAAGTGATTAAGACGGTCGAGAAGGCGAGACGAAATAAGCGTTCGGTCTTGATTGAATTATCGGAGTCGAATAACCCGAAGTTGGTTGAGGTGGCGGAGTTTTTCGGACGGTTAATTGTCCGCTCGACAACCGAACCTTTAACGGTGTTCTTAGAGGAGATTGTTGCGAAGATCGAAGCAGAGATTTCTGACCCGTACGAAAGATTTAAGTTTTATGAAAATCTTGCCGCACTCAAAGGAAAGGTTTATAAACATTTCGGCGAGGAAAGAGGGCTTAAACTCGCGGAGCTGATCGAGATGATACGAGACTATCGCGAGGCGGAAATGACCTTGACGGTCAATTCGCCGTATCGCGACGCTGACGAGGCGGTCTCGATTCTGACGGCACATAAGGCGAAGGGACTTGAGTTTTCATACGTGTTTATTATTTCTGCTGACCATACGGCGTGGGGAAAAGGCAAAGGAAATAATAACATGCTGGTCTTGCCGCGAAATCTCGCGCATATTCGCCATACCGGGACGACCGACGGAGAGAAGTTACGAATTCTATATGTCGCTTTGACACGGGCGAAGAATGCCCTCTATATTACGAATTCTTTACGCGATTTTAACGGCAAATCGCCGGAGAGATTGGAATATTTCGAGGAATATGTCGAAAAAGACGGGGAGACAGAGCGGGTGGTTTCGCCATTTTTGCCTACTTCCAATGTTCGATTGGAATATAATGCAAGCGCGCCGGAAATTGCCGTAAACTCTCTTAAAAATTGGTTTTTACCGTATTTTGTCGAGTCACCGGATTTGTTTTCTCTATATCGGGAGCGAGCGGAAAAGTTTCGGATGTCGGCGACGGCTTTGACATCTTTTATTGATATAGTTTATGCGGGGCCGGAGGAATTCTTTAAATCGTATATTCTCGGAGCGCCGAGAGGGCCTGAGACGGAATCCTTGGCTTTTGGTGATTTAATTCATAAGACTTTTGAAAAAGTGACGAACAGTGGGCTTTCGGATGAGGATGCAACGGCTTATTTCCTCGAAGAGCTCACTAAAAAAGACCTAGAGTCGGAGACGATTGCGAAACTACGCGAAAAGGGACCGAGCGACTTATCGGTTTCGTTGGCTAAATTCGGAGAAATTTTAAGACAGGGTAAGGCCGAGGTTGACCTTGGGGTCGAGAAGCTGGTTATTGACGGGGTACCAGTAACGGGGAAAATCGATCATATGATAATCGACGAGGGCGCCAAAACGATCGAAATTTATGATTACAAAACCGGCGGTTACCATAAAGAAAAATGGCATTCTCATGCAACGCTGTATAAGTATATGCTCCAGCTCGGGTTTTACAAGTTACTTTTAAATGCTTCGCCGACTTATCGAAAATATACCGTTTCGAAGGCACATATTCTCTTCGTTACCCCAGACAAAGACGATGAGGTTTACGATAAGGTTTATGAGTTTAATGCGGAGGACGAGAAGGAGTTACTAGATTTAATCCGAGTGGTTTATGATTTGATATCTTCTTTGAAGTTTATGGCGGATAAAGAAATATTCGTCGGAAAAGACGAGACGCGAGGGCTAAAAGACATCAAGGAATTCATTGAGCTTTTGCTTGCAAAAAAATAGGTTTTTATGTAAAATACTCGTGTAGTTTGGCACTTGCTAGACTTAGAACTTTTTAAAGGGGGTGAAATGAGTGCATATTACTTGCAGGACGTGTGGTAAGGTTATCATGGGCGATAGCTCTGAGATCAACCGTAAACTCGAAGAGCACATGGAACGTGAACATCGCCAAGGCTATCGCCGTCAGGACAGTTGGCGAAAGTGTAGCTGGTGCCGGGGGACTGGCAAAGACACTTCGGGTATCCCTTGCCTCAACTGCCACGGTAGCGGTATCGTCTGATTCTCATTTCCCTTGGCAAGGCTCACAAAGTCTTGCCATTTTTTTATAGATGTGGTAAAATGTAAGGAATCATGGCAAAGAAGAATAATACTAAAAGAAAGTTAGTTGGGCTCGTTTCGGAAGAATCGGGGGTCCGCGCTTATTATACGAAGAAAAATACGATGAATACTCCGGATAAGCTATCGCTTAAAAAATATGATCCGGTACTTCGTAAACATGTTCTATTCGTAGAAACTAAGAAAAACTTAGGTCGAAACGAAGTCAAAGAAAAGAAACGCTAAAAAATAACCCTTAGGGGTTATTTTTTTGACTTAAACGATACTCTATGTCTCTTAGAACGTTTTCGAAATACATGAAGGATTCGTAAGGGGAGGCGTAAGCAGAAAAGTAGGCATGAACGTCGCCGTCATTCCAATACTTTGTACACATTGAATAGGGATGGTCTGAAGTTGTCATGTAGCGCCAATCATTAATTAACGCCTCGTCATTAGTTGCGAGGATTTTGTCGCGGAGACTAAATAGGTCATTCATGGCTGAAGATTGCATCGAATTTGAAAGCCAAGCCGAAAGGTCGCGCTCGGTGTCGGCCCAGGTCACAGTCTCGGGCATTGAGATTTCGTCGACTGGTTCGGACAAGGCACAGGCTTCGGAGGCGGTGACAAATTTGTTTTCGTATTCGCCGAGCCACTCGGGAATCAAGGCGTTCATAAAATCAAAAATTCCCGTATCCTGCCATTGATGTTCGCCGAAGGTTTCAAAATCCATGAATAAATTAACGAGGTTACCACGGAGACAATCCATATTAAGCCAATTCTTGTATTTAGGAACAGTCAAAGGCCATTCACTCCAATTACGGTTACTAAATCTAAAGGCGATATCGTCGGAAAGACGATAGTTTTTAAGAAGTAGTTTTAGATTCCTACATCCGGTCGGGCGATAGACGTGGTTCGGGCTACGCCAGCCGAGGATTTTATCCCAGCCCTCGGCCAGGATACCTTTGTAGCCGGCTTCATCTGCCCATTTAGCTAGACTATCGTTATAGGCGAACTCGGTATTGCGGAAGACCTTCGGGGTAACGCCAAAAACCGAGCGGATTTTGTCGGCATGTTTTTTGACCTGCGCCTCAAACTCGTCGCGATTGTAGAAAAAAGCAAGGGAATGATAATAGGTTTCGCCGACGATTTCAGCTTGACCGCGAGAGACCATGCGCTTAATCTGAGCGATAAACTCGGGGCCCCATTTTTCGGCTTGATCAAGCCAAGTGCCCGTGATAGAAAATGAAACTTTAAAATTCGGATTTTTTAGCATATTGTTTTCGAGCAGATTTAACATCGGTCGATAGCTTTTGTCGGCAACTTTGCGAAAAATCCGCTCATTAGACTGACGACCATGATAATCGTCGTAAAAATAGTTAGAATTATTTGAGACATCAAAAATGGAATACTCGCGATAGCGGACGGGCTGGTGGATGTGTAAGTATAGACAAATCGCTCTCATTTTATATCCTCTTATGCTTTGCTTTATTATATATCTTCAGACATTTTTTGGCAACTTTCTCCCAGGAAATTCTAGTATATTCGTTTTTGGCATTTTCTCGCAGAGTTTCGCGAAGAGGTCGACTTTCGGCGACGGCAAGGATTTCGTCGGCGAGTTTTTTCTCGTCCCAGAAGTCATATTTTAGTGCCGACCAAATCACTTCCGAAACGCCGGATTGCTTGGTCAGAATTAGGACATCACCATGATGTGCGGCTTCGAGAGCGGTAAGACCGAAGGGCTCGGAAATAGAACTCATTACAAAAATATCGGAAATCGAATAAATGTCGCGGAGTTTTTTGCCACGAATAAAGCCGGTAAAGATGACGTTCTTCGAAATTCCAAGATTAGCGGCGAGATTAATTAGCTCGTTTCGCTCTTCGCCGTCGCCAGCAAACACAAACATTAACTTCGGATTCTTAGAAACTGCCATGGCAGCTGCGCGCATTAAATTATGTAAGCCTTTTTGGACCGTAAACCTTCCGACCGTAGAAACAATCGTCCAGCCGGACTTCTTTAGATTCCTAACAAAACCATAAGCATTCTCGTCATAAACATAATCAGCGCTATAATAATCTTCGTCAAGTGAATTGTAGACGACATCAATTTTTGAAAGCGGAATATGATATTTTTCGTGGATAATCCGCTTAGTCGCTTCAGATACCGCTATAATTCGGTCGGCCATCATTAAGCCTTCAAATTCGATTTCGTGAATCAAAGGGTTCCCGGAATGCATGCCGGCACGGTCGAACTCAGTAGCATGGACGTGGGCGATAAGCGGTAAGCCGAATTCCTTTTTCGCTAAGATTCCCGCTTCGTAAGTCAGCCAATCATGCGCGTGGACCAAATCGGGCTTATAATCCATGAGATACTTTTCGACGAATTCACAATAGGACTTTTGGACGTCACGGATGGAAACTAGTTTTTCTTTATCGATTGTTGGGATGATTTTTTCAAGAAGTTTTAGAGATTCATAAGCTCCGCCACCATAGCGATAAATTGGGTCAAGATGGGTTGCAGATAGAACGTGCATGAAGTTTATCTCAGGGTGCTCGGCTTCGTAGGGAACTACAAAATCAATTTCGGCGCCCTCGTTCGCTAAAGCACGAGCCATATTCAAACAAGCGACACCGAGCCCACCACTGTTATGTGGGGGAAGTTCCCAACCTAGCATGAGTATTTTCATCATATTTCATTTTACCATAAACTCAATATAATTAAAACTTTTTTGGTTTATTTTTTAGTTAAAATATGCTAAAATTATTTATGCGTAGTTTTAGGGGTGTAGCTCAGTTGGTAGAGCAACGGTCTCCAAAACCGTGTGTCGCGAGTTCAAGTCTTGCCACCCCTGCCACAAAATATAACGGATTATCTATGGCGAAAAAACGCAGATATCGTTGGTTTAGAATAATAGGTTTTGTTTTATTTTTTATGTTTGGCTTGGTGAATTTAGGGATGTTTTTGGTGGTAATGATTCTTGAGGATGAGAGGTATATTGCCAGTTTGAAACCCGAGATTGTTGATGAACAGGCGCCGACAATTGTTCTAAATGGCGCTTCCGAGACCAAAGTTTTAGTTAATTCGAAATACGAAGAGCCGGGTGCGGAAGTTTTTGATAACCGGAGTGAACCGGAGCTGAAAATTGAGGGTGAAGTTAATACTTCAATAACGGGCGATTATGTTATTAAGTATTCCGCGATAGATGAAGTTGGCAACGAGGCTGAAGCGACCAGGAAAGTTAGCGTAATTGAACCCTACAGAATAATTTACCTAACTTTTGACGACGGTCCGGGACAATATACGGCGGAACTTTTGGATATTTTAAAAAAATATAATATACACGCTACTTTTTTCGTGACTGGAGCTGGCTCGGATGAATTATTGAAACGCGAATACGAAGAAGGGCATGCGATTGGTCTTCATACTTTCTCGCACAATTACAGCTATATATATACCAGTTCGGATGCTTTTTGGGCTGACCTTATTCGAGTGCAAGAGCGAGTCGAGGCGGCTACTGGATATAAATCGTTCTTGATGCG
Organism: Candidatus Saccharimonadota bacterium; assembly: GCA_017404335.1. GTDB lineage: Bacteria > Patescibacteriota > Saccharimonadia > Saccharimonadales > Saccharimonadaceae > Nanosyncoccus. Next base: position 24,607 of record JAFRCN010000002.1, read on the forward strand.
TTTTCCGGGTGGGAGCTCAAATACGGTTAGCCGGCGCTATGACGGAAGGTCCCGGATTATGACGACATTAACTAGAGAAGCGGGAGAGAGAGGATTTACCTATTTTGATTGGAATATCACTTCGGGTGACGCGGGGGAGACTACTTCGACGGATGTGATTGTCGAGAATGTTATTTATCAATTGAAGGAAGGTAGTTCGATTGTTCTACAACACGATATAAAAGGGTTTTCAGTAGCTGCGGTTGAGAGAATCATCCAGTATGGCTTAGAAAATGGCTATACTTTTATGAAACTCGACGCGACTTCGCCGACTGCACACCATCCTGTGAATAATTAATTTTGGTTTTTTAGAATCTGTGTTATAATAATGTTATTATGGAAGGTAAAAAAACTAAGCCGAGAGCTTTACTTGTATTCGGGGCGCCGTGTAGCGGTAAGACGACGTTTTCCGAAAAATTTGCGGAAAAGTTTCGACTGACCTTTTTTGACTTGGAAAAAATAAAGGTCGCGAATAATTTTTCGAGAAAAAATATATTAACTATCTTGGAACTAATAGCGAAAACGAGACAAAATTTAGTACTAGAAGGTGGTCTCGATACCGAAAAACAGCGCGAGGAGATTGTTAAAATCCTTCGTTTAGCTGGATACGAGCCTTCGTTAGTTTGGATACAGACCGACCTTTCGACGATCCGAGCTAGGCTCAAGGCTAAGCATAAGAGCGTAAGTGAAGCTAAAGAGCTCTACGACAAAGCAACTTCAGCTATGGAGGCACCGAGCGAAATTGAGTTTCCGATTATTCTTTCTGGTAAACATACTTTCGAGACGCAGTCTAGGCACGTGATTTCGGCTCTTGCGGAACTATAGCTTAATGGTGATTTCTGATTCTGAATTTGGTGAAGTTTTGGTGCGTAAAAACGCACTCTGTCGGAATATTAAATTTTCGATTTCGACTTCTGGTCGACTGCAGATGTCGGTACCGAAGTATACTTCGGAATTCTTGGCGAAAAGGTTTTTAAATACTAACCGAGAGATGATTCGAGAAAAACTGCCAGTTAAAGACCCAGAAGGGCAAAGAGCTAGGGATTATCAGAAAAAAATACTCATGAAGAAAGCGCGGTTGGAATTGCCGTATAGGTTAGAATATTTCGCTAAATTATATGGGTATGAATATAGTAAATGTCGGCTTTCGCACGCGAATACGAGATGGGGGAGTTGCTCGTCGAATCGGACAATTTCTTTAAATATTGGGCTAATGAAAGTCCCACAGGCTTTAAGAGATTACGTAATTATTCATGAGCTCGCACACTTAAACCACATGGACCATTCGAAGGCGTTTTGGTATGAAGTCGGACTTCATGATAAGAATTATAAAATACATGAAAAAAAGTTAAAACAATTTTCACCTGGACTATAATTATCTCAAAAAACTATTTATGTTTTTTAAAACCATTTAAAACTTTTATGCTATAATGTATTTAAGGAGGAGAGTGTGGAAATCAAGAAACGACTTGATTTTAGGATTGTGATGGCCAGTTTGTATATTTTTGCTTTTTTGGTTTATCTTTTGGTTGGGTTTATGCCAGCAGAAGCGGCTAATTATGAAATTTCGGGCAAGCTTTTAATTCCAAATGCTAAAATATATTCCGACGTTACGACGCTCTCGCTTGAGAATAATGAATTAAAAACACCCGATACGATTGTGGGAAGTTTTTCGCGCGCCGAAAACAAAACTCTATTAATTGGTCATTCTTCGACCGCCTTTTTAAATTTGCACCTAGCAAAGATCGGTGATAGAGTGTATTATAACAAATCCATATATTATATACACAATAAGTATACACTTGATAAGGCTAAAGTTGACATGGGCGATATTCTAAGGAGAGCCGAGAAAGATACTTTGATTTTAATGACTTGCGCAGGGGAATCGATCGGCGAAACCGACGCGACAAAGCGATTAATTATTGAGGCATCAATCTAATTGCAAAACCGCCACCGGGGGCAAGATAGAGATCGAGGGAATCATTTCGTGTGACGTGGCGACGTTCGAGTCGGATGCCAAATTGGTTGTCGCGGTAATGGGCATCTTCGGAGTCAGTATATAATTCAGCGATATAGCTCCCGTCGTTTAGAAAATCCAAGCCGATATGAATTCGCCTTGCGTCTTCGTTTGTTACTCCGCCGAGATACCAATCGTTAGAATATCGGTCTTTTCGAGCAACGATATAATATTCGCCGATTTCGCCAGCGAGAGGCAAAGTTTTTTCGAAGCTAGTCGGAACATCTCGAATAAACTTATAAACGTTCGGAAAACGCTCTTCGTAAATAAAAGGACGGTCGGCCGCCATCGCCATACCAGAATAAATCGTGATGAAATAAGCCAGCTGACGCGCGAGCGTAGTCGACATTCGCTTGACGCTATTGCTTAAATCTAAAATTCCGTTTGTATAATCCATTCCGCCGGCTAGTAGGCGCGTATATGGCAAAAAACAAGCATGTGAAGGACTAAGCGCACCGCCTTCGTATTCTTGACCGCGGGCGCCTTCGCGCGAGAGGAGATTCGGAAAAGTTCTTTCAATACCGGTACCTTTAATAGGTTCGTGAATGTCGAGCATGATTCTTTTCTTGGCAGCGAGCTCGACGGTTTTTTGATAATGATTAACGCCAAGTTGGGAATGATGGTATTCGCGACGACCGTTAATCGTCATCATACTACCAGCATAACCGGTTTTAACATAATGGATTCCATTCGCCGCGTAAATATTATAGGCCTCTTCAAGTTGATTTTCGTAATTATCGATAAAACCGACGGTTTCGTGATGCCCGACAAGTTCGACGTTGTGGAGTTTAGCGTAGCGAGCGACCTCCTCGAGGTCGAAGTCGGGAGTCGAGGTAGTAAACTTATTATTAACACCATTTTCGAGCCAATCGCCTTCCCAACCGTCGTTCCAACCTTCGATTAGAAGTCCAGAGATGCCGAGACGGACGGCGGAGTCGATATATTGTTTCGCGTGCTCAGTCGTCGCACCGTGGCGCTCACCAGGAGCCCAGGTCCATTCGCCGACAAACATCGCCCACCAGATTCCAATAAACTTTAAGGTCTTTACCCAACTAAAATCGCCCCGTGGTGGATCGTTAAGGCAAAGCATATTGCGATTAGTGGTTAACTCAATCGCGGAATCCGCAATCATAATTAAACGCCAAGGAGTCTGGAAGGGAAGCGAGACGTGGGCACGAGTGCCGTCAGAGAGAGGAGTGATGTCGGACTTTAGGATTCTTTTTTCGTTTAGCTTTAGCGTCATTGAGCCATAGTTGTAAAGCGCGGCTTCGTGGATAGAAAGGTAATTTCCGGCGGGGGTGCGTAAGGTCAGGGGTGTATGAACAGAATGAACTAATTCGTGGAGGTAGGATTTTTCGTAATTATATTCATATCTATCCGGCTGGTAGGCAGGTATTTTCCAGGCTACTGTATTTAAGTCCAAATTAAATTCAGTGAGTTCGTCCTGAACCGTGATACGGCTAAATTTAGGCTGAGCTGGAATTTCATAACGAAAAGCGACACCGTTATCAAAAACGCGGAAGCGCATAGTCATAATGCGGTTCGGTTCGGCAGTCTCGGAAATATAAAATGTAGTTTCCGTATAATTATTTCTAATAAAACGGTCTTCACCCCATGGGAGTTCGAAGGTTTCGTCTATTTTTTTGGTTTGTTCACGAATTAACTTTGCTTTTTTACCAAAAGGAGTTTCGCCGTAAATCGAAAAGCCGAGTTTCGAAGGTTTTATGATGATTTTTTCGTCACGTAAAACGGAGTAGGATAGTTCACCCGATTTCATCGCAAAACGACATTTGACCCGACCGTTTGGAGAAGAAACGGTTTTGTCAATTTCGTCTTTACCGAACCAGCCAAACAGTTTTGCCCACTTGAACATAAGGTAATTATATCATATTCTCGACGGGTCCTGCCAGCTTCTCCTCCCCCAAAATTTTTGCTTCGCAAAACATTTTGGGGGTCCCCCTCCGAAGCTGTCACCCGTCGAGGATATTGATTATGTATGTTATAATACTTATATGAAGAAAGCGGGAATAGGTTTAATTATAATGATCGTAGTTGGGGCAGGGGTGTTCTTTGGAGCGCAGTATTTTACGAAAACTGGTTTATTTAAAATTCCTGGGGTGGTATCTTATGATGAAAATTTACCGGAAGAGGTGTTTAGTAAATTGCGCGGTATTTTTAATGATGAGATTAAACTTGAATCGGACGTAATAGTGGGGGTAGTGGATTATTTAGAAAAACCAGAGCTTTCTGCTGGAGAATTTTTGTATGATATATATGTTCCAGTGACGGATTTTTATAGTACTGAGACCGATATTGAAATTGAGCGTCCTGAAGAGCTATTTACGAATTGTTTGGAGTGTCCTTATAAAACTATTAAGATTTCGGATTTAGATTTTTCAAAAAAATTATTGTCCATTAATAATAAATATTACTTGGATGAGTTTGATTCGGGCGCAGTGTTTCGGGTGATAAAATTTGAATCGGATAAGTATGAAGAGGAGATCAAGCCTTTGATTGGCGAGACTTTCGTGAAGACTTTTCCGTCGAAGGATTCGGTTTTGACTTTTGCGCAGACTGGAGTGACAGCGCTATCTCGTGGCATGAATGCAAAAATGCGCCAGGTTGGTAACGGCGCCTACTTTGCCGAAAAAATTGCGCCATTTCTTTCCTCGTTTGACTTAACTCACACTTCGAATGAATCCTCTTTTACAGATTTTGCTTCGAGTTCAAATATTTGCTCAGACAAAAGATTTATCGATACTTTAACGGCGATTGGGCTCGATATTGTCGAGCTCGGCGGGAATCATAATCGCGATTGCGGAATACAAGCGGCGCTGGATAGCTTAGAGATGTATCGTGAACGGGGAATTTCGATTGTCGGAGGAGGTGCTTCAGCGACCGAAGCGGCGAAACCTCTACTAATTAACCAGAAAGGCTCGGGGATTACTTTCTTGGCTTATAATCAGTCTACCGGCGGAGCCACCTATAACGACACTCCGGGCGCGAATCAATACTATGAAGAAAATGCAGTCGCTGAAATTACCGCAGCGAAAGAGCGAGGTGATTTTGTCATTGTTGATATTCAATATTACGAATGCAACGCCTATGCTTCGACTTATGAAGATCCGATTTGTGACTACCCCCAGAATGTACCGGGCGACGAGATTGGCTTTTTCCGACACCTAATTGATCTCGGGGCGGATTTAGTAGTCGGTGTGAGTGCACACCAACCACAGACGTTTGAGTTATATGGAAATGGAGCGATTTACTATGGTCTAGGCAATCTGTTTTTCGACCAAGTTTGGTGGCCAGGGACGACCAGAAGTTTAGTTTTAGGCCATTATTTCTATAATGGTAAACTATTACAAACTAAGATTACGCCGACGGTTTATGATTCAGCTTTACAAGTTCAAGTTATGGACGAGGAGACGGCAAAATGGTTTCTAAATCGACTCGCCGAAGCGAGACCATAGCTATTTGCTTAATTATTCTGGCTTTCGCAGTCATTTCCGGAGGTATCTTTTTGCTTAATCCTGATAATAATGCTAGCGCGCCGAAAATTGCCGTAAAAACAGAGGCAGAAGAGGAGAAGGAGGAGCAACTTCCGGAAATTACGGAAGCCTCGAAGCTCCCGGACGCAATAGATTTTCAGTCCACAATTGATGACTGGGCTGGGTCAATAGGCGGAAATAAAAGCGTTGTGATTTACGATTTGGAGCGGGGCGAAATATCTGCTGAATACAATGCGCTTGAAGATTATAATACGGCTTCATTATATAAACTATTTGTGGCTTACGAAGGATATCGACGGGTTTTTAATGGAACTTGGTCAAGCGAAGCCTTTGCTGGTTCGACTGGTCGAACTATTCTAGAATGTCTCGACCTAGCCATTAGAGAGTCGAATTCGCCGTGCGCAGAGACACTTTGGAATATGATTGGGCACACAGAACTAGATAGTATTGTTCGTTCAGACTTTTTGATTACGAATTCGAATATTTCGAGTCTGATTTCGAATGCTTCAGATATCGCCAAAATGATGAAGATTTTTTATGAGCATAAAGAAATCGCAGACGAAACGTTGGTCGCGAGGATGATAGATTCGTTTTTGAATCAGCCGATTACGACATACAATTGGCGACAGGGCCTTCCAAGCGGTTTTTCGCGTGCCCGAGTTTATAATAAAGTGGGATGGGACTATAATCCAAACGGTGGATATTGGAACATTTATCATGACGCGGCAATCGTCGAGTTTCCGGAAGAGAATCGACATTTTATTGTCGTCGTAATGACGAATCGCGTACCATTCCAAAAAATCAAAGAACTCGGAACGCTTCTTGAAGATGTGTTCTACAGTAGGTTCTAATATGTACTAAAGAATTGTGACCAGTAGGTTTTGTATTCGGATTTTGGATCGAAGACAAAACCAACGGAAAGATTAGTATAATCGGGATTTAAGATGTTCCTGCGGTGACTATCGGAGCCCATCCAAAGCGCGACGACGGTCGCCGGCGAGACGGCGGCATTGCCGATTGCGAGATTTTCGCCGCTAACACCGCCAGATCCAGGCGCCGGGCAGGCAGTAGACCAGCTAGAGCCGTTTGGACGGGTGTGAGCGTAGAGGGTCATGGACTCCTTCGCGCGAAGGTCAGCCGCTGATTCGCAGGTAACTCCCCAATCGAGCCTTTCTAAATTATTTTTTATACGAACCTTGTTGACTAAAGTCAGAACTTCATACTTCCATTGATCGGCAGGCGGCTCCATAACTGTAATGGCAATCGAATCCTTCCTCTTGCCATCATAAGTGCCGGCGGTAATCGTAGTGGTGCCGTAGCCTTTTATGACAGGATAACGACAGGTTTCGCTATTAAACCCTAGCCAGGTTCTCGCGCTGTCGTAAAAACCGGAAATAACTTCGGGGTTGGAAGTTTGCCAATACATTTCACCGAGACCCGAAAGGCCACCGCCGATACAGATGTCTGTATCTGGAGTGGCATAAATTGCGATGTTCTTCTCGTTCCAAAGCTCCCCGGACGGGACAGCGGAGCTGTCGAATTCGTGGCTCGAAGTCGAGATATAGTCGTCGTTTCCAGTTGCATAAGCTATCTCCTTGGCGTCAGAATCGGAAACAGATTCAAGAAGCGCCAGTTCACCCATTTCGTCTTCGACGATGTCAGAACGTTCGCCTACGGCACGGAATTCTATTCCGCCATTTAACCAGATAGCGCTTGATATTAACACTCCAGCCACCAAAATCGCTGCGGCGTTTATCGATAGAAGGATTGTGGTTTTATTCGCATGCTTTGGTTCTTCATTCATCAATGTTTCCTTTCATTTCAGGTTTTTCTCTAGAGAGGAGAGATTGAACGAAACGCATCACTCCATTCAACGCCGGCATCAAGGCTAGGAAAACTAATATCATAATAAAGTTCAAGATAATCACTTCAGTAGAAGGGGTCGAACCGCGGAAGAGAGCGGCGAAAATTACTGAGAAGATTATCATATACACCATAGCAATTGAGGAGAGAATTACAATATATGAAAAAACACGGAGCCAAATCGATGCTAAGTTTAGCATTTTGTAGCGCAGTATCGTATAGTAAACCCCGATAATCGTAGCGGCGAGAGCAAGTGGACCAAGCCATATTAAACTCCAGTTATCTGTGAGTGGTAAGATTAGATTGGCCACTAAAACGATGCTACTTGAAATACCGAAGCTAAGCATAGTAACTAGGTCACCGCCACGTTTTCTTTTCGAACTCGTGTTAAGATATTGACGGAGATAAGTTATGACTATCACAGGCACAATTAGACCGAAGAACGCAATGTAGGCAAAATACAAGGGACCAAGATGCATGGTTACGCTATTGCCGACGTGGCTTAAATTGATATTAGAGTAAAGTGCTGTTGGGTTGAGCATGATAGTACTGGCGATGACGATCGCTAATATCAAAAAGAACAGAGTTGCAATTTTCCCGAATCTCTTTTTCCAGGCGGCGTAGCCGAGAAATGCTGTGTCGAGAAAGAGTGCGCTCGCAAAGGTCCAATTAACATGCCAGTCTATCGTCCCAGCAAGATTTGTGTCCGCGGTTAAAAAAACTGCGATGGACGCCATCCAAATAGTGGCAAAAATTGCCGCTATAAAATACCAAGCTGAGCGAATTTTGTCACCTTTTGAGGCTCCAAAAAATACGATTGCTCCTGACAGAAATGTCAAAACTGAGACCGTCGCAAGTAAAATTACAATTAGTTGCATAAACCTCCTTTTGCTATATTATAACACAAGTTTTTTAGAATTCTAATTTAAATGCAATAGAAAATCGTTTATTTATTTAAGGTTTTATTAACCTTTCCATATTATAATAATATTATGGACGGGAAAGTATTTGACCGAATTGAGAAGAAGTATTTAATTACCGCGAAAGATAAACGCGAGCTTTTGAAGTCGATTAAGCAGAATTTGCGAAAAGACCGTTATTATAAATCGGAAGTTTTGAATTTGTATTTTGATAATGATAACTACGACATGATAATGCAATCGATTGACTGGGTGGACTTTAAAGAAAAACTGCGTGCGAGATCGTACGGAGGATATGACCGAGTGTTTCTTGAAATTAAAACGAAGATTTACGGCGAGGACGATGAAAATATTGGGTATAAAAGACGCGTAATGATCACACACGAGGATTTTAAAGAATTGGTCGAAGGAAAAATGACGACTTATCAACTGGCGAAAAGGTCGATTGAGACAGGAAATGATTTGCAGATTGCGAAGGAAGTAGATTATTTAATTTCACAGTTTGATTTAAAACCGAAGATTTTGGTGATGTATGAGCGCGAAAGCTATAAAGATGAGGCAGGACTGCGGATTACATTCGACGAAGATTTAAAATACCGCACAAATAATTTAAGCTTCGTTAAAGGAAAACGTGATAAAATTTATTTTAAGGATAGAAGAAACGTGATTATGGAGATTAAAGCCAACGGTGTAATTCCGCTATGGTTAGTCAACAAAATGTCGGAACTAAAAATTTATCCTGAACGTTTTAGTAAAATTGGCAGAATATACGAAAGAATAAGAAAGGAGCAAAATGTTTAATAGTATATTTGATTCAACAACAACCGGGCTATCAATTACGACAGCACTAATCGCGGCCGGAGTGGCGTTAGCGCTAGGTCTAGTGCTCGCGATTACACATATGAAAACGTCGCACACAACGAAAGGATTTTTGACGACACTCGCGACGTTGCCGCTTCTCGTGATGGCGGTAATGATTATGATAAACGGAAATCTCGGGACGTCGATTGCAATTCTTGGTGCGTTTTCTTTGGTGAGGTTTCGTTCGATTGAAGGAGATGCTAAGGAACTACTCAGTATTTTCTTTGCGATGATGATTGGGTTGGCCTGCGGGATGGGGCATGTCTTATTTGCAGTCGTGATGACGGCGATTGCGGTTCTTGCTATTATATTGTTTTCCTACACGCATTTCTTGGAACCGAATAAGAAGAATCGAGTACTAAAAATCGTGGTACCGGAGGATTTGGATTACGAAGAGGTGTTTGACGAGATCCTGAAAAAGTATTGCTCGAAAGCGGAACTCGTACGCATGAAGACGATGAATATGGGGAGTTTGTATAAGCTGACTTATGATGTGACGATGAAGCATGGCGTGAAAGAGAAAGAATTCTTAGACGAAATTAGGGTAAAGAACTGTAACTTGAAGGTTCTGCTTTCGCACCCATGTCTCGAAGAGGAGATTTAAATGCAGAAAAGTGATAAAGGTTGGATTTTTGGTGGAATTCTGCTCCTGCTTTTACTTATCATGGCGGTGGTTATGAATGTAACCTCAGAGCAGACCAACACCCAAAAAATCGTCGGGACGATCGAAACAGATTACGGAGATTTGAAGATTAATTGGGAGAGATACCCGACTTACGATATTGGGCTTACGGGTAGTTTAACCATTACTGATTCGGGGACGTATCATATCACTGGGACGCTCGAGGATGGGCTAATTACTGTTAAGGCCAATCATGATACGGGAAAAGTGAGATTGATTCTCGATAACGTTTCGATTAAAAATTCGAGCGGGCCGGCGATTGCCTGCTACTCAGCGGATGATTTAGTGATTGAACTGGTTGGTGAAAACTATTTAGAAGATGGCGCGAAATATAGCGCGGATTTCGACGAAGATGTCGTTGGAGCGATTTATTCAAAAGATGATTTGACGTTTCAGGGTGAAGGCAGTTTAACCGTAACTGCGAACTTCCAGGACGGAATCGTTGGGAAAGATGATTTAAAATTTAATTCTGGAACGTATTATATTACGGCGGCGGACGACGGGATTCGAGGAAAAGATTCGGTTTACATCGTCGATGGTCATTTCGCGATTACTGCTAGGGGCGACGGGATTAAGTCGAGTAATGACACTGACCGCGGTAAAGGGTTTGTCTTAATCGAATCGGGTGAGATTTCAATTAGTTCGGGCGATGACGGAATTCATGCCGAACAGAGACTCGTAATAAAGGGCGGGAAGGTTACGATAGAAGAAAGCTATGAAGGTTTAGAAGCGAGAGTAATTGCGATAAGTGGGGGAGAAATATCGGTGCGGGCATCGGACGATGGGATTAACGCCGGTGGAGGAGCCGATACTACGACAACGAACCAGAGAATGGGAGCGTTTGACGCGGACGAGAGTGCGATGATTATCATCGATGGTGGAGAGATTTACGTCAACGCGGCGGGAGACGGGATTGATTCGAACGGATATGTTTACTTTAATGGCGGGAAGGTGATTGTCGATGGGCCGACCAACAATGGAAACGGAGCTTTAGATGCAGGGATTGGCATTATTATGAATGGCGGGGAAGCAGTCGCAGTTGGCGCGAGTGGGATGGCAGAGTCTTTAGGAGAAAACTCAACTATATATAATATTAGCGTCTACTTTGCTTCGAACCAAAGTGCGAAAACAAAAATTTCGATTAAAAATAGTGCGGGAGAAATGATTCTTGAACACACTTCGGCGAAGGCTTTTAATCATCTCGCTGCTGGGTCGGAAAAGTTTAAAACCGACGAAACCTACACCATATATATTAATGACGAAAAGTATACCGATTTCACAATTTCTAGCACTACAACAATGATTGGTAACACAACTCAAAATAGAAATAATAATCAAAATATGATGAATAACAGAAGATAATTTCTCGATTGTATGATTCGTGAAAATATATATGCTATAATTTATATATAATATGTTAGAGATTCGGGGAGTGACGAAGGTTTATGAGACCGCCGGTTTGAAAGCGAAGGCTTTAAAAAAGGTTTCGATTAATTTTCGACAGAGTGAATTCGCGGCAATTTTGGGTCCGTCGGGTTCAGGAAAAACGACACTTCTGAATATTATTGGCGGACTAGATCAATACACTTCAGGTGACTTGATTATTAACGAAGTTTCAACGAAACAGTTTCGAGATAAAGATTGGGACGCTTACCGAAATCATCGGATTGGATTTGTTTTTCAAAGTTATAATCTTATTCCGCATCAGACAGTATTGCAAAACGTTAAACTTGCTTTAACTTTGTCGGGGATTTCGAAAAGGGAAGCGACGAGGCGAGCGAAGAACGCCTTAGAAGAAGTCGGGTTAAAAGAACATATCAATAAAAAGCCGGCGCAACTTTCGGGCGGGCAAATGCAACGCGTCGCGATAGCAAGGGCTTTAGTCAATAATCCGGAAATTTTACTCGCGGACGAACCAACCGGCGCGCTCGATTCGGAAACATCGGTCCAAATTATGGAGCTTTTGAAAAAGATTGCGAAAGATAAACTTGTGATAATGGTTACGCATAACCCGGAACTCGCGAAAGAATATGCTACGAGAATTATAAAACTAAAAGACGGAGAGATTACGAGCGATTCGAATAAATACGACGGTAAAATTAAGACGAATTTAAACGAAGAAGAAAGCTCCCGTAAAAAGAAGAGGACTAAAATGTCTTTTATTACAGCGCTTGGCTTGTCCTTAAACAATCTTTTGACAAAAAAATGGCGGACGGTTCTAGTTGCTTTCGCGGGTTCGATTGGAATTATTGGGATTGCTTTAATCTCCGCCGTCTCGACTGGGTTTCAAAATTATATTGATAAAATCGAGGAAGATACTTTAGTGTCTTACCCTTTAAGGTTGCAAAAAGAAACGGCCGATTTAACTGGAGTACTTTTAAACTTAACTGGCGAGTCGACTAATGAGGTGAAAGAAGATAAAATAGTTGAAAATCAAATTCTAACTTCTACGCTTGGCAGTGTTTCGAATAATGACTTGCCTTCTTTTATCAATTATTACAAGTTACACGAAAACGAAATAAAGAACGACGTTCGTTTAATGGAATATGAATATAACGTCGATCCGGTTATTTATACAAAAGATACAACTGGCGCTATTGCCAAAATGAATCCGAGTAACATGTTTTCTTCATTAATTGGTGAGACTTCACTTCTTCGAAACTATTCGACGATGACTTCAGTTTTTCGGCAATTCGATCCGGATAATTTACGAAATAATACGGAAATCCTAGCTGGACGCTATCCTGAAAAGTACAATGAATTAGTAGTGATATTAAACAACCGCCATCAAATCTCGGAATTATTAACCTATTCGCTGGGATTTCATGATTCCCAGGAACTCAATAAAATTATTTCTAAAATCATGAGTGGAGAAAAAGTTGAAATAAAAAACGAGCCCCTTGAGCTAGATTACCAAGATTTGCTAAATGTTGATTTAAGGTTGATGCCGGCGACTAAGCTTTACAAATATAATAATAAATATGATGTTTATGAAGATATGACGGACGACAAAGAGTACATGAATAAAATCTATGAAGGTGCCGAAAAATTAAAAATCGTTGGCGTAGCAGTGATGAATTCGGACTTAGTTTCTAGTGGTAGCGGAATTGCCTATCTCCCGACGCTAATTTCGCACATTATCGATGATGCCAGTAAAACCGAAATTGTCAAAAAGCAGTTGGGTAGTCCCGAGGTTGATGTTTTTTCGAATGTTGAATTTGGTGAAGAAGAGAATAATTTTAATTTTGAATTCTCGGATTTAGTTTCGGTTGACAAGGCGAAGCTGGCGCAGGCCTTCGGCGTAAAAATAGATCGAAACGCAGTAGTAAATAAAACTAACGAATATATCCAGCAAATTTCGAACGATATCACTGCGGATATTTCGCCGACTAAAAATAAGTTAATCGAAAGATTCAAGAGTCTAACTGAAAAATTAAAGCTTAGTATTGCTGGACTAGACGGAGGTGGAACGTTTATGAAAGCCGATATCGATTCGATTATCGATAATTTTATCAAGAATGAGGATTTTAACGATTTAGAAAAAGATTATCTTATTCCAGCAGAAACCTTTAAGACTGCTTACGTTGGGCTGCTAAAAGGGTTCCTTTCTGCTTACGTGACAGGATTTGATGCTACAATGCAAGAACAGAGCATTCCTTACGATGTTGAGACGATGCCAATTCCGATAGTCGAGCTAATATATGGACCCGTAGTTGAGCAGTATCTACAAGCCCTACCGGTAGATTCGACACTCGAATCTTTTGCAATAGCAATCACGGAAGTGACCATGAAGAAAGAAATTCTAACGAAGATTGGAGAATTATCTTCTTTTCTTACTTCGAGCTTTGCGAACGCGTTTAATATTGATCAAAACGCAATAGTCGGCGCATTTAAGTTGAACTTCTCGGAAGAGGAACTGTCGCGAGTCGTAACAGCAATGTTTACAAAAAAGAAAACTACGCTAGCGACGAATTTATCGACTCTCGGTTACCAAGATTTAAATGATCCGACAACGATAGCGTTCTACTTTTGGAGTTTTGACGGGAAAACACACTTTATGGAATTTCTAGATTCATATAATGATTTAATGCGGTCATACAATTCAGAGGATAAAGTAATTGAATATACTGACACAACGGGGATACTAATGTCTTCCGTGAAGACAATTGTCGATGCTGTTTCGTATGTTCTGATTGCATTCGTGTCGATTTCGCTCGTAGTCTCTTCGTTTATGATTGGAATTATTACTTATATTTCGGTTTACGAGCGGACGAAGGAAATCGGAATTCTACGTGCAATCGGGGCGTCGAAGCGAAATATTGCAAATATTTTTAACGCCGAGACGTTTATCGTCGGGTTACTGGCGGGGTTATTTGGAGTAGTAATATCATATATATTAATAATACCAATTAATATCGTACTGCATCATTTTATCGGTGATGTTCCGCTTTATGCCTCGCTCGATCCGCGAATGGCGGGTATTTTGATTGTTTTAAGTATTATATTAACGTTAATTGGCGGGATTATTCCGGCCCGCTCGGCTTCGAAGAAAGACCCGGTCGAAGCGTTGCGAAGCGAATAAATTTGTGATATACTTAAAGGAGTTGGGGATTCGCCAAGTGGTAAGGCAGCGGGTTCTGGTCCCGCCATTCGGGGGTTCGAATCCCTCATCCCCAGCCATGTTCTTACGAATATACAAAACGAGACTCGTTCATAAATGAGCGAATCCCTCATTGTCAGTAATTTTGAGAAAAATATATGAGTGAAAAAAGAATATTTACGAAAGAGAAACTCAAAACCATTTCTGCGGAGGAAGTGATTGATAAAATAAAATATGAAAATTATTCACTGCTTGTGACGCTGGGGGCAGAGGATTTGCGAAGGGAGATGGTAAAGGTCGGGAAAGTTTGCAATATGCTTGTAAACCATCTGATTCGAACGACCGGACCAAAAAATGTACCAAAGAAGCACACCAGAAATGCGCAAAAGAAATTAGTAAAGCTTTTGTCTAAAGTTGCGCCGGGAAGTTACACCGGGATACCAAGCGATACGAAAAACGGGTTAGTAGTCGGTTTTAATCATCCATCGCTTGGCGAGATTGGTCGAATTATGATGATGAAGGCAGACATCATGGGAGATAGCTTAACGTGTTTTCCGGTTAATCTACCTTGGTATGAGGCGCTGGCACCAAACTTTGACCGGATTAAACGCCTTGGTTTTATTATTACCCCAACTATTACTCCGGCGACTTGGAAGAAGATGAATTTAAAGGAAGGCTCGACGCTCTACGAATCAGGCAACCGGCTAAGGCACGAATTTCGTGATATCTATACGGATTTATCGCACGAAATTTTGAAAGATGGCGGAGTAATCTTCGTGGCGCCGAGCGCGACTAGACAAGCGACCGTGTTTAAAAATAAGGATGTTTACAATAAAAAAGAAGAAATTATCCCGACAATGGCGATGCTCGCGAAAAAGTTATATACCGACCCAGAGATGAAATGCGATTTTATGCCGTTAGCGGTTTTGCCGCCAGAAGGCTATAGGCGCGGGTTAAATATTGGAAAAAGATACAAGCTGATTGGTGGAGAGCTGATGACGGCGAAAGAAATTCGCAAAAAATATTTCAAAATCAAAAATCCCGAAAGGTTAGAGGGGTTCGACTACGAGTTCCATAAAAGAATTGCCGAAAAATTACCTAAAAAGTTTTGGTATTAAACTTCTTGAACTTTTCTTTCAGCAAAGAAAAGTTCAGCAAAAGAAATCAAAATTAAAAATGAAACGAAAATGAATTCCGTTTCATTTTTTGATTATTATGTTAAAATATACATAAGCATGTACAACGAAGACGAAAACAAATTTTTTTATCATCCACTAGAAAACATTGAGGATACCGAAGATTTTTATGCGGCGATAAACCGTAAACATTTATTTAAGGCATTGTCGCCAGAACGTCCATACACTTACTGGACGATTGAGTTATACGACCAGAAAAATGGCATTAGGGGTGGTGGGGGATTAGGGGTGCTCGCGGCAGATACTAGGCGTGTTGCTGAAGAAATGAATGTCCCCTTCACTTTAATTACGCCATTTTATCCTTTTGAGCCAAAACAGAGAATTATTGACGGCAAAGCAATAGATGAGCATCTTCCAGTAGACTACCGTAAGTTTGGGTTTAATTATATTGATAAAGTTAGCATTAAGTGTTGCGGAAATTTGTGCTATCTTGATGTAATTGAAAAGAAATTCGAAAACACACGGATTCTTTCGATCACGGAGCCGAATTTTGGTGAGCTTTATCAAGGTATGAGCGGAGGAGATCACCGGCTCTACCAAGAAGTGTCACTAGGATTTGGAGGATACAAAGCCTTGAAGCTCTTGGGGCTTCGTCCAGCGATTATGCAACTAAACGAGGTGGCAACTTTCTTTGCAGCGCTCGCTCGCCTCGACGAGCTCGCATCGAACGGAATGGATTTTTACGAAGCGGTAGTCTACACAAGAAAGCACACTTTATATACTAACCATACACTAGTCCAGGCGGCCGAAGCGGAATTTGGCTATGACCAATTTGAGAGATTTGTTTTTCCGAATCTAAAGTCGCTCGCGGTAAAAAAATGGTTGAAAGATAAGTTTATAAACGGCAGGATTAAACTCTCGTCGGTCACAATCGAAATTGCGGAGCTAAGAAGCGGAGTGTCAAAACTTCATGCGAGAGTTGCGAATTATAAAGATCTAGCGGGAAATAAAGTTAAGTTTAAAGCGATTACGAACGGAATCGATTTATCAACATGGGTTTTGCCCGAGATTTTGGAGTTTTATAAAAAACATGAAATTTTGGACCGATTTGGATTGCCAACGGATAATTATATCGATAATTTGGATTATTTAACCGCAGAGAAAATTCGCGAGTTGAAGAAAATCGGGCGAGGTGTTTTGAATAATATTCTTAAAAGTAGACCCGATCAAAATGGAAGAATTCTTGAATTTGCTGAAAATGATTTTATCTTTGATTTTAAAAGGAGATTTGTTGATTATAAAAGGCCCGAAATGTCCTTTAAAAACCCAATGAGGCTTCGCGAAATTCTCGAAAAGCGAAGTGCCCATTATATTCTTGCGGGCCGAGTACATGCTGGCGACGAAACAATGTCGGGGAAATTAAAAAATCTACTTGAGACGGTGCGACGCGACGATTATCTGCGCGATCATGTGCATTATATCGCTGATTATGACGAAAAGCTGGCCTATGGACTCTCGGTCGGTTCGGATGCGTCGGTAAATATTCCAATTGTGGGGCTTGAGGCTTGCGGGACGAGCTGGGAAAAAGACGTCGCAAACCTCGATTTTCTAATTTCGACTCACGATGGGGGAGTAGCGGACGGGAACATAGATTATTACCTTAACGTATCCGGAGCTAACGAAGAGGAGGAGCTCGAAGCGCTGTATCAGAGAATGGAGCAGGCTTTGGAGATGTCTGCAAATGATTTCGATTTAGAATTTGGCCTAAAGAGACAACTCGAAACGTTTTTACCGGTAGTTTCGGGCGCAAGAATGCTTCGAGATTATCTTGACTATCTATTTCCGGCGTGATATACTATTGACAAGTCTGGTATCAGACTTTTTTGATACATTAAAGGAGCGAGATGGCGAAAATAACTAGAATTAAAGCAAGCGACACCTCGAAAAAAGAGGACGACGAGCCGACGATTACACGAAAAAAAGTCGTCGTGAAAGACAAAAAACTGGAAAAAGAAAACCGCAAAGAATTAAAGAAGAAAGAGAAGTCCGAAAAAAAGAAGGCAGATGGTAAAAAACCGTTCATTCTTTTTAGACCATTCGTCGCACTGTTTAAATACTTGCGCGACTCCTGGAAGGAACTGCGACAAGTTCGCTGGCCAAACCGCAAGGCGACCTGGAAAATGGTCATAGCGGTATTATTATATACAGCGCTTTTCGTAGTTTTAATTTCGCTTCTTGATATATTCTTTACTTGGCTATTTAATCTAATATTAGGGAACTAGAAAGGAGTTTCATTATCTATGGCAGTAAACAGGTATGATGACACAAGAGCTTGGTATGCGATTTCGACATATTCCGGCTACGAGGATAAGGTTGCTGACTCGATCAACATGAGAACAAACACGGTCGAAATGGCAGACAAAATTTTCGAAGCGATTGTGCCGAAAGAAAAGCAGATTGAAATTAAAAACGGAAAGAGGAAAGTCGTTGATCGTAAAATCCTACAAGGCTATGTACTCGTCGATATGAAACTTTCGGATGAAACTTGGTATATTATTAGAAACACGCCAGGCGTGACTGGATTTATTGGAACCGGAACACAACCGACGCCGGTTTCGGAAAAGGAAATCAATAAGATAAAGAAACGAATGGGCGTCGAAGATCCGAAGTTTTCGGTCAAATATGAGATTGGTGAAGTCGTTTCGATTACCGACGGGCCGTTTAAGGGCTTTGATGGTACGGTTTCGGAAATTGACGCCGCGAAGGGTAAGCTGAAAGTCATGGTCTCGATGTTTGGGCGCGAAACGCCAGTCGAGCTCGATGCTTTACAAGTTAAGCAATTGTGATATAATAGTAGTGTTACGCACTAGAAAGGTATTAAACTAATATGGCAGAAAAGAAAGTCATTGGGAATTTGAAACTACGCATCCCGGCGGGACGCGCAACAGCGGGACCTCCGGTAGGTTCGACACTCGGTCAGTGGGGTCTTAATATGATGGACTTCATTAATCCGTTTAATGAAAAGACGAAAGATTTAATGGGAAAGAATGTGATTGTTCATATCCGTGTTTTCGAAGACCGAACGTTTGATTGGAAGTCTCTTGGGCAACCGGTCGATGATTTAATTCGCGAAGCGATAAAAATCGAAAAGGGTTCGGGTAAGCCAAATGTCGACAAGGTTGGTAAAATCACAAAAGATCAGCTCCGCGAAATCGCCGAGAAGAAGATGGACCAGCTAAACGCGGTCGATATCGAAGGCGCGATTAAAATTGTTGCTGGTACTGCACGCTCGATGGGTGTTACTGTAGAATAATAAAATTAACTGTGGGAGGGATAACCCGCTAAAACCACGAAAGGATAAATATGGCAGAAGAAGAAACTGCAAAGAAAGAAAATTTGGAGGTAGTCGAGGAGACTACAAAAAGTGAGCCGGAGGCTTTTGCGAAATCTGGTAAGAAGTCGAGAAAGCATATTGAGGAAGTAAAGGCCGAGGAAGAGCGCCAAGCGCGAAAAGAAGAGCGAAAGCTCGCTGAGGCGGAAGTAAAACCGAAGGGGGAAAAGCCGGTCACGCGCCCGCGGATTGAACGCCGAGGCAGAAAGTATCAGGAAGCGGCTAAATTGGTTGAGAAGGGCAAGGTTTATAATCTGGACGAAGCGATTGCTCTCGCGATTAAATCTAGCCCGGTTAAGTTCGACGCTTCAATCGAAGCTCATGTTCGCCTCGGCGTCGATCCGCGTCAAGCCGACCAGAACATCCGTACTACTTTAGTACTTCCTAACGGCAACGGTAAAACCGTCCGGGTTGCTGTATTCGCGCCAGCTGACGTTTGTAAAAGCGCTAAGGCTGCCGGAGCAGATATCGCTGAAGATGAGGAATTCTTAAAGCAACTCGAAAAGGGAACGATTGATTTTGATATCCTGATTTCGACGCCGGCTTATATGCCGAAACTCGGTAAGTTTGCGCGGTTGCTCGGTCCAAAAGGTTTAATGCCGAATCCAAAAGCCGGGACGGTGACGATGGATGTCGAGAAAGCCGTGAAGGAAGCTAAGGCAGGTAAGGTTGAATACCGCGTCGATAAGCAAGCGATTGTCCATATCGGACTTGGCAAGGTTTCGTTCGGAGTCGAAAAGCTTCTTCAGAATGCCAATGCGTTTTTCGATTCTTTGAAGACACAAAAACCAAATTCCCTTAAGGGAACTTACGTTAAATCGGTTTATCTAACTACGACGATGGGGCCTTCGATCGCTGTCGAAAACTTGTACAATTAAGTTTAAGCGTGATATAATAAGCTCATATGGAAACGTATGAGCTTATTTTTACGATTGCGATTGGTCTTTTAGTGTTGTTATTCGGTTTTAGATTAAAGAGAATTGCATTTTTTGTGATTTGGTTTTTGATTGGATATGTTTTGATGCACGATTATATAATGGGCTTCATTAATAGTTCAGTGCCGGAAATTGCAACAAATAGTATCTATCAGCTTCTTCTGCCGATTGGGGGCGGTGTAATTATGGCGCTACTTGGGTTCACGATTGAAAAGCTCTGTGTTTCTGGTATTACTTTCGCGGCGGTGATGTTGATTACGATTAATTATTTCGGAACGGAACTTTTGACTCTTGGAATCGGGGCGGTCGTTGGTGTTATTCTGGGCGCTTTTGCGGTTAGGATGATAAAACCGGCGACAATTATCGCAACCTCGGGAATCGGAGCATACGCTTTGACTTTAGCCGTATTTGAGTTATTTAAAGATTTAGATCATCCTACTTTCTATTTCCCGATTCTGATTGTCTTGATGGCGATTGGGGTGTTTTTCCAGTTTGGGACTTCAAAGCGCATTCATTATTAGCTTGACTTTTGGGGTGGGTTTTAGTATAATTAGGGAAGTTACCAAAGACAGCGACGGGAGTAGTCCTTAATTATGTCGCCGAGGAATTTCTTAGAATTTATTTGGTGACGCTATTTAACAATTAGCTAACTAAATATTAACTTAACCAAAGGAACTTTTTATGGCAATTTCCAAAGATAAAAAGAACACATTGGTTGCTGATCTAACTGCGCTTCTGAACGATTCCAAGATGGTCGCCTACGCGAAATACGAAGGTTTGACCGTCGCGGAGCTCCAAGAGCTTAGAAAAATGGCACGCGAAGCGGGCGTTAAAATCAAAGTCGTAAAGAACCGGCTCGTCCGGGTAGCGATGAAAGAGATTGCGGCTTACAAGGACACGGATACGACCGGTCTAACTGGGCAGCTTCTCTATGCATTGGGGACTGACGAAGATTTCGACGCAGCGAAGGTCTTGACGAAATTCGCTAAGACGCACGCTAAGATGGAGCTAATCGGTGGATTTAAAGACGACGGGGCTTCGCTCTCGAAAGAGGAAGTTACGACGCTCGGAAATCTCCCGACCAAGAACGAGCTCATCGCGCAGGTCGTGGATACGCTACTTTCTGGTATCAACGGCATTGTCTCTGGCTTGGAAAATCGAGAAGAGAAAAGCAACTAATTTAATTTAACCGAAAGGAAATTTTATGGCAACTGATATTAAGAAGTTGGCCGAAGAGCTCGTCAATATGACTGTGCTTGAGGTTAACGAACTCAAAATTTTACTTAAAGATGAATATGGCATCGAGCCGGCAGCTGCGGTAGTCGCAGTTGCAGGTGGCGACGCTGGCGCTGGCGCTGACGAAGGCAAGTCGGAATACGACGTCGTCCTCAAAGACGCTGGTGCGCAAAAGATTGCAGTCATTAAGGCTGTGAAAGAAGCTACCGGACTCGGTCTCGGCGAAGCTAAAGCTATCGTCGATGGCGCTCCGGCAACCGTAAAAGAGAAAGTCGCGAAGGCGGACGCAGAAGCAATGAAGAAGGCGCTCGAAGAAGCTGGCGCAACTGTCGAGCTCGCTTAAGACGCTTAAAGTTAGCTGATTGGCAATTATCACCCGAAAGGGTGATTTTTGTTATATAATAATTATATGGAAGAGTTTGATTATTTAGATGAGGGGGAAGTTTATCTTGATTCGGCGTGCCAAAGTTTGCGGCCAAGATGCGTGATTGACGCGGTGAATAAATATTACACGGAGCATAATTCCTGCGGGGAACGCGTGAAATATAAATGGGGGGTCGAGACGGACGAGAAGGTTGAGGAAGCTAGGAATTTAGTTTTAAAATATCTCGACCTAAAACCAAAGAAATACACAGTTTCGTTTACGCTAAATACGACCTACGGGATTAATTTAATTTTGTCGCAGATTCGAGCGGACGCTTTTTCGAAGATTATGACGAGCGAAATCGAACACAACTCGCCGTTTCTTTCGTCAATTGCTTTTCATGAACGAACCGGGCTACCGCGTGAAGTAATGAAGCGAAACGAAGACGGCTCGATCAATGTTTTTGATTATGATTTTACCGATGCGGTAGTAGTTATAAACTGCGCGTCGAATTTCGATGGAAGGAAACTGTTAAATATCAAGGAGGTCGTCAAAGCCGTACACAAAGCGGGCGGGATTATCATTATCGACGCGGCGCAAGCGATGGCGCATTCGGTAGATATATTACGGGGGGTTGAGGTCGACGCGATTTGTTTTTCAGCGCATAAGCTATACGCCCCGTCGCTTGGCGTAATCGTTTGGCGAGACGAGCTAGACGCAAAGCTAGTTCGTGGATTTGTCGGTGGTGGGATGGTCGACGACGTCGACAAAGATTCCTATGTGTTTTCTTCAGAGAATAAAGAGCATCGCTATACACGGTTCGAATCAGGCCTACAAGCTTGGGGCGAGATTATCGGGCTCGGCGTGGCTTTGAAATGGCTGATGAAGCTCCCGAAAAGCGCTTGGAGAAATTTAGAAAACAATTATACTGAGCTATATGAATATTTAAATAGCTCCGCTAAGGTACATTTTGTAAATCATGAAGCGAATCCGACGATGTCGTTTTATGTCGAAAGTTTAGATTCTCACCTGCTCGGCTCGGCGCTTTCACGGGAGAATGTTATGGCGCGGACTGGGTATTTTTGCGTGCATTATTACCTTGATCATGTTTTAAAGCAGCCGCCGTTAGTCCGTTTCTCTTTGGGATTACATAATCGTCCCGAAGATATCGACAAAGTCAAAAAAGTTATGGAAAAAATTATCCACTAGTGGTAGAATAAATATATTATGGTGTGTATAGCTGCGTTTATTATTTTGGCGATTATCGGTGTTTTTGTCGCTTTTATTTCGATATTTAAGCCAAAGGTAGGGAAGGCCTATTTGAAGGCTTTAAAGAAATCTTGGGGTTGTTTATGGAAGAAAGTCCGCTTGCAAAAATGCGAAACCGGTTTTAAAGATGACGTCAAAAATGGGTTACTTAGTCGGGTCATAATTAAACATCCAACCTGGGTAAAGCCTTTATCGGTCGTAATTGAAGTTTTATCGGTTGTGATTGTGATGGTTGCAGTTTGGGCAGTCGTCAACTCTCTAAAAGCGATTTTAGCGCTTTCTATCTTGGGAACCTGTAACGTTACGAAGGCCGAAGCCTGTACTCTAGGGGCGGAGGTTTGCTCGATTGACGAAAGCGAAACCGACGGGTTTTTCGAGGGTGTCGGGAGATGGTTTTCGGAATGGGGTGAGATTTTTGAGGCGATTCCGGATAAATTTAAGACCTACAAAGCTGAAGATTTCGATTTTGGCTATATCCCAGTTGGCGCTGCGGAAGTGGAAGATTTGCCGATCGTGGTAGATATCTTTGACCCGGGGTGCGTGGTCTGTATGAAATCATACCGCAACCAAAAAGAAGCGGGATACTTCGATGAACGAAACGTCCGTTTAGTACCATTCGCGATTCAGGGGGCGGATGGAGAATTCAAGTTTAAAAATTCGAATTTGATAGTTCGCTACATGTTTGCGACAGAGAGAATTAAGCCTGGCGCTTCGCTACTGATAATTGATAAGATTTTTACCGAACGAAATAGTGAGGGAATATCTTACCAGGATAAATTCAATTTCGATTATTCGAGTGACGAGGCGACAAAAAAGATTGAAGGCTGGTTGACGAACTCCGGTATAAAAGAAGATGATTTAAAAAAGATCAGGGAATTAATTAATTCCGAAGAAATTAGCGAAATTCTTTCTAAGAATAAAAACATTGTCGAGAAGGAGCTAAAAGTTAAAGGTATTCCGACGATGATTTATGACGGAAAAAAACATACTGGACTCTGGAAAAATAATATGTAATTTTTACAACATTTTGGGCGGGACCGAAGTTTTTGTGGTGGAAAACTTTCCGAAAAAAGCCTTGACTTTATTTTGGTTTAGATATAATATAATATTAATATTATATATTTAGACAGGATGCGAGGTGATGTCTGAAATACCAGATAAACAAATAAAAAGGTTACGAAGTTTGCTTTCAGAAGCAGAGACTAATTTGTCGGCTGCAAAAGAGTTGTTGATTTCGATTTTAGGAGATGGCGAGTTGGTTTCCGCACCGCGCGAAACGATTGTTTCGGGGCCGGAAGGCAAAATTATCGAGGGGATTTTCGATGGGCAGATTATGATTGGCCCAGATGGGAAGAATTACCCGGTTCCAGCAAATTATGCTTCGAAATCGAAATTGGTTGAAGGTGATATTATGAAGCTCACGATTACCGAAGACGGCAAATTCCTATATAAGCAGATTGGGCCAGTCGAGAGAAAGACGGTGATTGGGACTTTGGTGCACCATGATGATAAATACTTTGTTGAGGTGGCCGGGAAAGAATATCAGATTCTTTACGCTTCGGTGACTTATTTCCACTTGAAGAACGGTTCGCAAGTTTCGGTGACGATACCGGCGGATAACGATGATGCTACATGGGCCGCTGTAGAAGCAGCACTATAACCTTAAACTTTCTTTAAAAAAGAAAGTTTAGTAAAGAAATGATGAAAAATTTCCGAGAAGTGAATTCCCGGAAATTTTTTGATTATGATATAATGTAGATAGTGAAAAACCTATATAGACGTTATAGACCATTAAGGCTAAGCGAGGTAGTTGGTCAAGATCAAGTTGTTGAACCATTAGGGAGATCCCTCGCCCAAGGGAAGGTGGGGCATGCTTATCTTTTTGTGGGGCCGAGAGGATGCGGGAAGACGAGTGTCGCTAGAATATTAGCGCATGAGATAAACAGATTTAAATACGAAGTTGAAGATAATTATGTAGATATTATTGAAATTGATGGGGCGAGCAACCGCGGGATTGATAATATACGCGAGCTTCGAGAAAAAGTCCTGGTTGCGCCGACGAGCGGGAAGTATAAAGTATATATCATTGATGAAGTTCACATGCTGACAAAGGAAGCGTTTAATGCGCTTTTAAAGACGCTTGAGGAGCCGCCGGAGCACGTTGTCTTCATCATGGCAACGACAGACGCGATAAAAGTCCCGGTGACGATTACTTCGAGAGCGCAAACTTATACTTTTAAGTTAGCAACCTACGAGACGATGTTTAATTTTCTTAAGTCTGTGGCAGAAAAAGAATCGATTAAAATTACAGATGAAGCTCTTTCGGTAATTACGAAACGGGGCGGAGGTTCATTCCGCGATTCTTTATCATTACTCGACCAAATATCTACTTTGTCGGAAAATCAGATTTCTAAAGAAATGGTCGTATCGGCGATGGGGTTACCGGAAGATGAAAAGATTGCGGATCTGCTCGCTAGTTATTTATCAGGAGATGTTGCAAAGATTACAACACTTTTAAAAGATTTGTTGTCTTCAGGCATCAAACCGGAAACTTTGGCGGAAGAATTAATCTCAGAAATACTTGATAATCCGAAACCGGAACTGCTCGATTTACTTTCTAAACTACCCGATGTTAAAGCGCCCTTCCCAGAAGCAAAATTACTCGTGTGCTTAACAAGTAGAGTGCGGGTGGCCGACAATGTCTTTTCAAGGAACATTTCCAGATTTTCGAGCCCTGAGACGTATATTCCTGACGGACCCGACAGGTTCGCCCGCGAAGCGGGCGGTTCTGCCGGCGTCCCAGCGTATGACGTCGAAGGCGAGAAAGTCCGTTCCGGAAAAGACATGTCGGACAGGACCCGCACTCAAACTGTTCCAGCCAAGGATTTTGACTGGGATGGGTTTTTGGATAGAGTGCAAGAAAAAAATGATGCGGTTTATATGCAACTTAAAAGAGTTACTTACATATTTAGCGGAGATGCGCTCGAAATCTATCCCGAAAAGCGCATTGCGCGGACGATTTTAATGCGCGATAACAATAAACGGATTTTGATTGACGCAGCGGGTGGTGTAAAAATTACAATACATGAAGTCGGTGACACCCCGGTAAACGCCGTAAAAGACGAAACGCTCACTAAAATTTCTGATATAATGGGTGGAGAGGTAACAAACGATGCAGGAGGTAACCCATTCTAAAAATGACGGACGAATTCCGCCACAAGACATCGTAGCCGAGAAGTCCTTGCTCGGTGCGATTATGATCTCTGATAGTGTCATGGCGGAAATTCTGACGATTTTAAGACCGCGGGATTTTTACGAAAAACGACATGAAATAATTTTCGATGCGATGTCGGGACTATACGATCAGCACAAGCCGATTGATTTATTGACCTTAACCTCTGAACTGAAATCAAAAAAGATGTTAAAGGATGTCGGCGGGGCGCCTTATCTCGCCGAACTTTCAAGTTTCGTACCAGCGGCTTCACACGCGAAGGCTTATGCTGACATTATTGAAAAAGCATCGGTTAGGCGAAGGTTAATCAAAGCGGGAACGGATATCGCGAATAAAGCCTATGAAGACGACGCTGAAGTTGATAGCTTGATTGGTTCGGCGGAAAAAGATTTGTTCGAAGTTTCGGACAAGATTATTAAAAGTGATTATGTCGCGATGGATGAGCTCCTCGCGGACGCGTTTGACCGCATTGAGGAATTGCAAAAAAACAAAGGTGCTCTGAGGGGTCTCAAAACTGGTTTTCGTGATTTGGATAAAAAAACCGCTGGATTCCAGAAGGGCGATTTAATTATCATCGGGGCGCGTCCGGCGATGGGTAAGACAACTTTCGCGCAAAACTTAGCTTATAATATTGCGAGTATTAATAAAAAAGGTGTTTTGTTCTTTTCGATGGAGATGGCGGCGAATGAGATTGTCGACCGGATGATTTCGGATGTTTCTGGGGTCGACAACTGGAAAATGCGAACAGGAAATTTATCCGAGGAAGAATTTGCAAAAATCGGCGATGCGCTCGGTGAAATGGATGAAATCCCGATTTATATTGACGATACGAGTTCGATGACAATTGTCGAGCTGAGAAATAAGGCGCGCCGGGCGATGCACGACCATGACATCGGAATTGTAATTGTAGATTATTTACAGCTAATCAGTGGTTCGGACCGCTACGCAGGAAACCGCGTACAAGAAGTTACAGAGATTTCACGCGGACTTAAAATTTTGGCGAGGGAATTAGAAATTCCGGTAATAGCTCTTGCGCAGTTGTCGCGTAATGTGACTGGACGAGATGATCCGAGGCCGGTTTTATCGGATTTAAGGGAATCGGGCTCGATTGAGCAGGACGCAGATCTCGTGATGTTTTTGCACCGACCGGATTATTATAAACAAAACGACGACAATTACGAAGAGACACATATTACCGAGCTACTCGTAGCGAAGCATCGACACGGAGCAATCGGTAAGATTGAACTCTACTTCCATCCAGAACTCCTACGATTTATGTCGCTCGACAAAGAGCATTAGTATGATATAATGAAAAAGTGAAGAAAATTATAATTTCTAAACTTTTTTTATACCGGTATAGGTTTATTATCGGTAACGTTTTACTCGGAGTCGCGTTTATAGCTTTGATGTTCTTACTACCAGCGATTGCGCAGAAGGGCTTGTCGACGGCCGAAATGAATTCGGCGGTAAATTCGTATTATTTAGGTAGCGATGCCGTATTAAACGGCGATTTGGTTGATTTGCCTTATCGCTTACTCCAAAAGCTTTCAATTATGATTTTTGGCTTAACTGCTTATACGATTAAGCTCCCAAGTATTATCGTCGGGCTGATTTTCGGGCTACTTCTAATACTATTACTTAACCGTTGGTTTAAAAGTAATGTATCACTACTCGCGTCTACTTTAATCGTACTTTCGACGCCGTTTCTGTTCCTCGCTGGGTCGGGAACGCCACTAATCATGGTAGCCTTTTGGCCGACGCTACTACTTTGGCTCGGGTCTAAGATCCAGGGTGAAAAACGTCCGAAACCTGGATATTGTTTCGCGTTTGCGCTCGCACTTCTTCTTTCGATTTTTACGCCCTATATGCTGTACTTTGCGATTTTTTGCGTTATCTTCGTACTCGTACAGCCGCATCTTCGCTTTGTTGTAAAAAGTTTACCAAAATTACCTTTTGCAGTTATAAGTTTAATTGTCGTTGCTGGACTAACTTCTTTAATTATAAATATCATTAATCATCCTGATACAATTATGCAACTTCTGTTTGCGAAGAACTTTGAAATCGGTCATTTCTTCCAAAACATTCTGGCCGGATTATCGCCGCTTTTCTCTTGGAAAACTTCGCTCGAGGGAGTATTTTTATCACCCCTGATTAGCTTGCCAACGTTCGCTTTGGCTTTAATCGGGCTTTTTTCGACTACGAAGGGATTCTTTGCTTCACGAAACTCTATCGCTTCACTTTTAATCGTTTTTGGACTGATAATTACCGGATTTAAGAGCGAGATGATAATCTTCTTGATTCTACCGCTCTCGATTTTGGTCGCGCACGGGTTGAAGTATATGCTAGAAAAATGGTACGGACTCTTTCCAACTAACCCCTATGCGAGGATTTCGGCACTTCTTCCGCTAACGATTCTGTTTTCTATTATGATTATCCCGAGCTTACTACAATATATATATGGTTACCGTTATAACCCTAACGTCGCTGACGATTTTAGTGATACTTTGACTGTCATTCGCGAAAATTTAACTAACCAGAATTTATTTGTCGAGGAAAAAGATTATCGCTTTTATAAGATTCTTGAAGCATCGTCCGAAATAAAAGTTTTTGATTCCAATACGGAATGGACTGGCGAAGTAGCGATTCTAAAAAACATTGAAGAAAAACACGAAAAATACCAACTTTCGCGCATAATTACCTCGCCGAAGGTGGATAATTCTGATATAATATATCTATACGTAGAAAAAGGAGAATAGCATGGGTCAAACTTTAGACCAAATGAAGTTATTAAATCAGCTTCGTAAAGCTCAAAAAGAGTTGAAGAATGAAATTGTAGAAGTCGAGGCAGGCGACGGCGCAGTCGTAGTGCAGATTAATGGGGAATTAAAAGTTAAAAAGGTAAAAATTGACCCAGAGAAGGTCGACTTAGACGATATCCACGAGCTCGAACGTTGGATTGAAAACTGTATGCGAGACGGCTTTGCTAAGGCTCAAGAAATCGCGACGGATAAAATGAAGCCTCTTATGGGCGGGCTAGGGAATCTCGGTCTCGGCGGAATGTAAAATGCTACCAAAGGCTCTGGAAGATGTAATTGAGGCGCTTGGTCGCTTACCCGGAGTGGGTCCACGGACGGCCGAGCGCTATGCGTATTATCTTTTTCGGGCGAACGAAAAAATCTCGGAAAACATTGCCGAGACTTTAAGTAGCCTCCATAGTAAAGTAAAATCTTGTCCAGTCACCTTCGCGCTAATTGACGCCGATGATGACATTTCGCCGTTTTACGCCGACGAGGGGCGCGATAAGACGACCGTCTTAGTCGTAGAGGAGCCTTTAGATATTTACGCTATCGAAGCGACAAAAGCGTTCAAGGGAACGTACCACGTGCTCGGCGGGGCGATTTCGCCTATCGATGGAATTACGCCGGAACAACTACATATCGGCGAACTAATTAAGCGCGTTAATACCGATAACGTAAAAGAAGTAATTATTGCAACTAATCCGTCTGTAGAGGGTGAATCAACGGCATTATTACTCGAAAAGATGTTACACGAGCAAAACCCGAATTTGAAATTAACGAGGCTCGCGAGAGGGCTTCCGCTTGGCGTCGACCTCTCCTATGCTGACCAAATCACTTTAAGCGCGGCGTTAGAGAATCGAACCAAATTATAATTCTTCTAGGGCCTTAATGTCGATTTTGGCGAGTTTAGTCTTGGGGAGCTCCGGGAGGAAGCGGATTTCGCGCGGAGTTTCGTATTTTGCTAAATACTTCTTATAGATGGCGTTTAATTCTTTTCTGGTAGAACGCTCCGAGGCGCCTTCTTTTAGTACCGCGAAGACGACGATTTTTTCGCCACGAAGCTTGTCTTCGTGACCGACCGCGGCACAGGCCGAAACAGATTCGCACTTTAGGGTGACTTCTTCAATTGTGGCAGGGTAAATGTTGTAGCCGTTACTGATAATCATGCGTTTCAAGCGGGAGCGGAAGTGGACGACACCGCGACCGTCGATATAGCCAATGTCGCCGGTGCGGAGATATTTTTTATTTTTAATCGTGATAAACGCTTTTTCGGTTTCTTTCGGATTATCTAAGTATCCCTTCATGACGGATAATCCGCGCACGAGAATTTCGCCGTCGTCGCCGAGGTTGGCTTCTTTTTTAGTTTTTAGATCTAAAATAATTACCTCATTATCTGGAAGAGGATAGCCGATGACGTCGGATTCTTCGGCGACCGAACGCGGAGAGAAAATAAATCCGCCCGAAGCCTCAGTTAGACCGTAGCCGTTTTCGATAATTGCCTTAGAGCCGTGAGCTTTTAGGAAGTCGTTGATTTTTTCTTTGTTCGCCATACTGATAACATCCCCACCAGAAACTACATACTTAACATTTTTAAGAGCGTCTTTTCTAAACTTTATTTTAGTCAAATAATCGAAAACCGTCGGCACGCCGACTAGGATGCTAACTTTATATTTCGTGATGTATTTTTTAAACTTTTTGGGATTAAATTGTGGTATTAAGAAAGTGCGAGCGCCGAAATAAAGTGGCATATGGATGCAACAACCGAAGCCGAAAGCATGAAAATTTGGCAAAAACGCCATGAAAGAAAAGTTGCTTTTAAAGAGTTCCGGGACGAGATACTTCGCGCCGAGAGCCTGGGCGTTGAAATTAAGATTAGATAAAATAATACCCTTTGGCTTTCCGGTTGTACCGCCTGAATACATAATAACTGCGTCGTCTTTGGCGTTGACTCGAGCATGCGGATTGCCGACGAACTTATTAGCTTTGGATAAGAACTTATCCCAAGTTAGAACGAGTTGAGATTTTTTAATATGATTTTTACGGCCTTTGGTTAATTTGTAGATTGCACGAACGAGAAAATCCATCGAGCGAGTCGCCGAAACAACCACGACTTTCTCGACATCGGTGTTTTTTAGAATCGGCTCAGTCCGAGCATAGGCGAGGTCGATACAAAGCATGATTTTAGAGTGCGACTTGATTAAGTAATCCTCGATTTCTTTTTCGGACGACAGAGGATGGACCATGTTTGCGACGGCACCAATTTCATTAATCGCGTAGAACATGTAAATCGCTTCGGGAGTGTTCGGCATGCAAACCGTAATCCGGTCGCCTTTTTTGGCGCCGATAGCTTTAAGTGCGGCGGCGACTTTGTTGGTTTTTTTAATCATTTCTTTGTAGGTAATTTCGGTGTCGAAATATTGGAGGGCAACGTTGTGGGGCCATTTACACGAGGATTCATACACAACGTCGTAAAGACCGCCGTCGAAATATTCAATATCTTTCGGAAGCTTATCGATATAGCCATATTTTGCACGTTCGATTTTCATATCAAGCTTGCGGAGAGAATTTTTGATTTTGCGGTAAATGAATTCTAGCATGCTATAATTATAGCATATGGACAAAAATTTTAAGGTGCGGGTTGCGGTTGGTTTAGGGATGTTCGTCGTAGCCCTTGTGGGCCTTTATACTTTTGATAGCATCCCCTTTAAGATTATCTTTGGGTTCTTTGCCTTGATGTCTGAGATTGAGCTCCTGAGTTTTTTCAAAAGAAAAGCTGGCGCGTTTAATGTGTTTCTAGCGATTTTAGAAAGTATCTTTTTAATTTGTGGGACGATTTTTGTCGCAAAAATCGACGTAAACTATTTTTGGTATATTATATTAGGCGTTCCGGGGTACGACATTTTCGCTTATCTTTTCGGCAAGGCTTTCGGTGGAAAGGTGTTCAAAAAATCACGGCCTTTTCCGTATGTATCGAAAAATAAAACGTGGGAAGGAACGATTCTTGGGCTCGCGATGGCTATTGGAATGGTCGCAATCAAAATGGCGGCTAGCGGAAATTTTACGACAGATTTAATGTATCTATTTTGTGGGCCACTCGCGTTGATGGGGGATTTGTTTGAAAGCTTCTTGAAGCGGCAGTTTAAGGTCAAGGATTCGAATGAAATTTTACGTAAAAATGATTTCTTTAAAAAACTCGAGATGTTGGTCGGCGGGAATGAGGGTCACGGCGGATTTCTCGACCGGATTGATTCGACGGTGTTTACCGCTTCGGTTTTGCTACTTGTTTCCAGCCTTTTGTAAGATAGTCAAAGCCCGAAGCTATACAAAGAACTAAGGAAGCATATAGAACGATATTTCCAACAATGTTTAAAGGTTCGAAATTTAAAATCTGATTTAATAGGATAATGATTAAAGCAATCATTTGGAGGGTCGTTTTAAGCTTACCGTAGAACGAAGCGGGAACGGTTTTGCCAGTTCGCGCAACCATCATGCGCATACCGTCAACCGCGAAATCGCGGACCAGAATAATCGCGAAAAACCAAATTGGAATCACGTTTTGGTAAGTTAAGACTAGAAAAGCGAGGCCGGTCAACATTTTGTCCGCCAAGGGATCGAGGAAAGCGCCGAGGTCAGTGACGAGCTTTTTCTTGCGCGCCCAAGCGCCGTCGATTTTGTCGGTAATCGAGGCAACAACAAAAATGATTAACGCGACGATTTTGGACCAAACGTCGGGGATCAAGGCGAAAATCATAAACAAAACCGAAAAAATCATTCGTATAATAGTTAATACAGTAGGACCATTCATACTATTTTTTTCCTATGTTCGACTTTATACGAACGGATTTTGGCGAATTTTGCCGCAAGGACGTCAGTCGACCATTTATCACCGAGCATGGCGGTTTCTTCGGGGCGGAATTTGTACTTGTCCATCGCGCCGGTAAGTTTCGTACTCATCGGCTTTTTCGCCCACCAAACGCAAGGAACGTCAATCGGCTCGCAGAATTTTTGCATCATTTTTTTACGGCCATTGTTACTAATTACGACGATTTTAATACCAGCTTTTTTACATTCTTTAATCCATTTTGCTAGTTCTTCGGCAGGTTCTTTTTCGGAATGAAGCCTTAAAGTGTTATCTAGGTCACATAATAGTAGCTTAATACCTTGTTTTTTCAAAAAATCAGGTTTGACATCTTCAAACCGCTCGAACTTCCTGTCTGCTCGAAAAATACTCATTTAATTATTATAGCATGTTATAATAATATATATGTACCATAAGTTTTCAGATTTTTTACAAAACAAACAGCGAATTTGTATCATACAAGCAGAAAATCCGGATGGCGACTCACTCGGGAGTGCGATGGCGTTAGATTATCTACTCAGTGACAAAGAAATAAGCCTATATTGTCCGGTCGATATTCCGAAGTACTTGCGCTATTTTAAGGATTGGTCGAGGGTGACGAATGAATTTGATTTTAAAGCTGATGGATATATCATTGTCGACACGGCGGCGGAGATATTGCTTTCGAAATTATTAAACGACTCGGCAATAAAAAATCGGTTATATACGGCGCCGGTGCTCGTAATCGACCACCATCAAACTCCAGACGATTTAAGCTTCCCGCACGAAAGTATTATTGAAATCTGCACAGCAACAACGGAAATTATTTATAAAGTCGCGAAAGAGTTAGAGATGCCGATTTCGGTAGAAGGAGCGGAGGCGATTTTTCAAGGCATTTTGTCAGACACGCTGGGGCTGACTAGCTCTTCAGTTTCGGACAAGACTTTTGAAATTGCGGCGGAGCTAACTCGACTCGGAGCGTCGATTACCGACCTAGAGGAACGGCGACGCGAGTTCATGCGCCGTTCGCCGAGAATTTTGGATTATAAAGCTGACTTAATCAAGAAGATTGAGTATTCGCTCGACGGACAACTCGGGACGGTCCACATTACCTGGGACGAAATTAAAGAGTTTTCTGACGAATATAACCCGAATGTATTAATTCTTGAAGAGTTGCGGTTGGTCGAGGGAATTAAAGTCGGTGTGGCGATAAAAACCTATCCCGACGGAAAGGTGACTGGGAAAATCCGCTGTGTGCCAAGCGCGCCGATTGCGGATAAAATCGCGGGGTACTTCGGCGGGGGAGGGCATCCGTACGCCGCGGGGTTTAGAACTTACGATACGACTTATGAAGAAGTCGTCAGGGATTTAATTAAAATTATTCCAGAGTTAATTAAGGAAGTGGAGGAAAATGAGTAAATTAACTTTAGCTAAGACTAATGATATTTTGACAAGCGAAAAACCGAAATATGCCGTGATTATGATTCACGGAATTGCTTCGAATTCGGCGAGTTACGACAAAGCGATTGATTATTTAACTAAAGAAAAGAAGCTTGAGGATTTAAGGATTATTACGTTTGATTTACTCGGAGCGGGGAAATCTTTGACTTCGGATGAACTAAATTACGATTATAAAGATCATCTAACGGCGCTAGAAAACGCGATTTCTGAACTTGAATTAGAGATTCCGATTATTTTAGTTGGACATTCGATGGGGACTTTTATCGCGACGAGATACGCGTCGAAGCATAAGAAAGATATTAAAAAGCTGATTTTAATTTCACCTCCGATTTATACGAAGGAAGACTTAGAAAATCCGGCGATGGCGGTCGCGATTGATGCGTTTTCGAAAGCAGTTTCGGCAAGAGACCCGGAGATTAGCAAGACTAAAGCCTTTAATAATGAGATAAAATATATTGTATTAAATCCGGATAACTATAAATATTTAGCTGAAGTTGACGTCCCTACGACTTTAGTCTACGGGGAATTAGATAGAATTATTGCTTCTTTTAATCTTCCGAAGATTTTGAAGATTAATAAAAATCTCTCGGCTGAAAAAGCGGCGGGCGGGCATGGCGTCACGATTGATAAACTGCCGAAACTAAGAAAAATAATCGCGGGAGTTTTAGCGGAGGAATAAATGCTGAAACTATATAATACAGCAAGCCGTAAACTAGAAGCTTTTAAGCCCCTCGGCGAAGAGGTGAAAATTTATACTTGTGGACCAACGGTTTATAGCGAGCCACATATCGGAAATTACGCGGCGTATACGTATTGGGATTTACTAGTCCGGGCTTTGAAAGTGAACGGTTTTAAAGTTAAGCGAGTATTGAACTTAACCGACGTGGGTCATTTGGTTTCGGACGGCGACGAGGGGGAGGACAAGCTCGAAAAAGGCGCGGAACGCGAAGGAAAGACGCCGTTTGAAGTGGCAGATTATTACATTAAGGTTTATTTAGACAATTACGCGAAAATGGAATTTTTGCCGGCGGACGTGGTTGCGCGAGCGACGTATTATATCGAAGCAGACATGCGAGCGGTAGATTTGATGACTGAGCATGGGTTTACTTATGAAACTACCGACGGGGTATATTTCGATACTGCTAAGTTCGCGGATTACGCGAAATTTGCGAGGCTAGATTTAGCGGGGCTACAAGCGGGAGCGAGAGTCGGGTTTTCGAGCGAAAAACGAAATGCTTCGGATTTTGCGGTTTGGAAGTTTATCCAGCCGGGCGAAAAACATGCAATGCGTTGGGATTATCTCGGGCGGCCGGGCTACCCGGGGTGGCACCTAGAGTGCTCGACGATCATCCACGAGGTTTTAGGCGAGCCGATTGACATCCATACCGGCGGAGTGGATCATATTCCAGTGCACCACTCGAACGAAATTGCGCAAAGCTATGCGGCCTATGGGCACGATTTATCGCGATTTTGGCTACATTGTGATTTTATTACGATTGACGGACAAAAGATTTCTAAGTCGCTCGGGAATACTTATACCCTCGAGGATTTAGAGAAACGGGGATTTTCGGCGATGGATTATAAAATGTGGCTTCTTTCGGGGCATTACCAAGGGACGAGGAATTTTACATTCGATTCACTTGAGGCGGCGAAGAACCGACGGCTGAATTGGCGGAATCGAATCGCGTCATTATTACAATCAGCGGGTCCTGTCGCGCTTTCCTCCCCCAAAATTGACGACAATTTTGGGGGTCCCCCTCCAAGCGCACCACCCGCTGATGGTTTTGATAAGATTTTATCCGCGGTAAATAATAATCTCAATTCGGCGGAAGCGTTTGCTATAATCGATAATTCCGAATTAGGATTAGACGATTGGCAGAAGATCGACGAGTTATTTGGACTCCGTCTGATTGCCGACTCGCCGGATTTAACGGCTGAGATTTCTGGGTTAATACGTGAGCGAGAGGAAGCGAGAGAAAAGAAAGATTTCGCGCGAGCGGATGAAATACGAGACGAGCTAGCTCGACGCGGAGTTACTCTAAAAGATACTCCAGGCGGGGCGGTTTGGCAATATATTAAATAGGGATAATATGGCAGACGCAGAGACTGAAGAGTGGGCAAAAAAATCTAAAGAAATCGAAGCCGAACGAATGAAGGCGATTCGAGATTTAGATGAAAACAAAGCCGATAGAGTAAATTTGGCTTACTTAGATCCTAAAGCGACAAGAGTTAAGGGTTGGTCAAATGACCCGAATGTAATTCTCGCCAGCGCGGAAAGGATGGGGAATCGGGCGATAGCTCTAGCGGTGGCTGGAGTGATGCTTAGCATTATCGGGCTCGCAGGTAGTATGGTGGCCTCTAGCTTTAAACTCGGGGCGGCTGGCGGTTTAATTTCAGGCCTACCGAGCGCTATCGGCGGGGTTTGTATGGGGACTGGAGTTTTAATGGGGCTGATTGCTGTAGGCTCGGAACTATATAACAAACGCAGATTTGGGCGAAAGTTGACTTCGACCTTTTGGTCTGGAATTAGCGCAATAGCGGTAATTGTAGTCTACTTTTTAGCACAAATGTTGATTTTTAGATTTATATAATAATATATGGTGGTGATTTTGTATTACATTGTCATACATTTTGTTTATGTGGCTTTTTTTGAGAAAAATGGTATAATATATAGATATGTTAGTTTCGGATTATAATTATGATTTGCCGGAGGAGAGAATTGCGAAGTTTCCACCGAAAGAGCGGGGAACGACGCGGCTTCTAGTTTTGGATCGCAAAAGTGGCAAAACCAAGGAATCTTATTACCGAAACTTAGACGAATTTTTAAACCCGGGAGACGTGTTAATACTTAACGATACGCGCGTGATGCAATCGCGAATTTTCTGTACGCTTCCGGATGGAAGAAAAAGGGAACTCGTCGTCCTCGAAAAGCACGGCGACGAGCCACAAAGAGTCATGTACCGAGGAAAACTCCACGAAGGCGACCAATTGACGCTAGATAATAACCCTTTCTCGGAACGCTCCCTCGCGCCCGTCGTTACGGGGCTCGGTCGCTCCGTATTTTCCCCGTCGGAAAATATGCTCCTCGAAAGGATTATTATCAAGCGTCTCCTAGGTAACGGCATCGCGGAAGTTGAGTCGGAGACGCCCCTTGCGGGGTTGGCCGAGAAATACGGGACGGTGCCTTTACCGCCGTATCTGCATCGCGACGCGACGGAAGACGATAAAAAGCGCTATCAGACGGTTTGGGCGAAGAACATGGGTTCGGCCGCGGCTCCGACCGCTTCGCTAAATATGACGGAAGAATTATTAGAAAAATTAAAGAAAAAAGGCGTGATAATTAAATATCTGACACTCCACGTCGGGCTTGGAACATTCTTACCGATTCGGACGGACAGAATCGAAGAACACAAAATGCATTCGGAATGGTTCCATATACCAGAGGATACTATCAGCGAAATTGAAATAATCCGAAAATCTCGAACTCTGGACGGGTCCTGCCGGACCTTCTCCCTCCCCAAAATTTTTGCTTCGCAAAACATTTTGGGGTCCCCTTCCAGGTCCGTCACCCGTCCATGTACAGCGAATGCTTCTCATGATTCCGTTTTGGCAGGACCCGCTCGGAGAATAGTGGCGCTTGGGACTACGGTAGCGAGGACGCTTGAATACTATGCGAAGACAGGGAAGACGAGTGGGGAGGATGATATCTTTATTTATCCGGGATTTGAGTTTAAGCTGGTCGATGCGCTGATTACGAATTTTCATGCGCCGAAATCGACGGTTTTGATGCTCGCGGCGGCGTTTGCGGGGTGGGAGAATTTGCACAATGCCTATAATCACGCGGTTGAAGAAAAGTATAATTTCTTAAGTTACGGGGATTCGATGCTGATATGTTAAAGTTCGATATTTTAAAACGAAACGAACTCGCGCGAGTCGGGGTGATCCATACACCACACGGCGATATAAAAACTCCGGCGTTTGTCGGCGCGGCAACCAGGGCGACGGTCAAGGCTCTAACTATGAAAGAGATGCGCGAGTTAGGAAGCCAAGCGATTCTCGCAAATACTTATCATTTAGTCCTAAGACCTGGGGTGGATTTACTCAAGGAAGCGGGGGGTCTCGCAGAGTTTAGCAGTTGGCACGGACCGACTTTTACTGATTCGGGTGGATTCCAAATCTTTTCTCTGCCTGACGTTAAAATTTCTGAAAATGGTGTAAAATTTAAATCTTATCTCGATGGCAGTAAATTCGAAATGACGCCAGAATCGTCGATGCAGGCGCAGTGGGCGATTGGGGCGGACATTCATATGGCGTTTGATCATCTCGCAAAGTCGGAAAATTACGAAGACATGAAGCGCGCAATGGAAAGAACGCATCGCTGGCTGGACCGCTGCGTAGAGGAGCACCGTCGTTTAGTTTGCGCTACATCGACGGGTGACGGCGACGGAAGGGGACCCCAAAATGTTTTGCGAAGCAAAAATTTTGGGGAGGGAGAGTCGCCGGCAGGACCCGTCGAGAAAATGCAATTTCTCTACGCGGTGGTCCAGGGCGGAACGTTCTTGGATTTGCGGGCGGAATCGGCGAGATATTGCGCGTCGAAAGAAGTCGACGGATTTGGGATTGGCGGAGTATTTACGGCGGAAGGGATGGACGAGATGCTAAAAACCGTGAATTCAATTTTACCGGAAGATAAGCCGAGGCATCTGCTCGGGATGGGCCAAGAGCCGATTGACTTATTTGTCGGAGCGGAGTATGGCTGTGATACGTTCGACTGCGTCGGGCCGACGCGAATGGCGCGGAATGGCTCGCTCTATACTTTAGACGGAAGAATAAATATTAAAAACGCTAAATATACACACGATTTTACGCCCCTCATGGAAGAATGCGATTGTGAATGTTGTAAAAATTACAACAAAGCATATTTGCATCACCTATTTAAAACTGATGAGATTACGGCAAAAGTCCTTGCAAGTATTCATAACGAGCATTTCGTAGTAACGACGGTTGACAGAATACGCGAAGCCCTTTTGAACGATACGTTTGATGAATACAAAAAAGAATTCCTAGCTAGATATTATTAATGTCTTTTTCGATTTGTTTTCTATAACGATCTTCCTCGCTAAAAACACATCCGCAATATTTTTGCATATATAGTCCGAGCTCACGGGCTTTTTTCTGACCCTCGCGAAAGCCGACACGAAAGTCGCGATACAAGAATTTTACGCCGGATAATAATTCCAATTCTTTGCAGACTTTAATTATCTCGTCATGTTTTTGATAAGGCGAGACGAGAAGCGTCGTCGTAAAATAGTCGTAACCGCTTTTCGCGGCGAAACGGACGGTCTCGGTTAAGCGCTTTTTATAACAATAATAAACACAACGATTTTCGATGTCGTTCGCGACGTTTTTACAAAATTCGTCGAGACCGTAATCTTCTTTAACGATTAGTTCAACTTTCGCGGTCTTAGCATAATCTTTTAAACAATCGCGACGGGTTTTGTATTCGATATACGGATGGATGTTGGGGTTATACCAAAAAAGCGTCGGCTCGATTTTTTCGGCTCGCAAAGAATCAATACAATAGACGCTACAGGGAGCGCAACAAGTATGCATTAATAATTTCATTCCCACTATTTTATCATCTATGTTATAATAAGTCCATGAAGGAGGTTCATGGCTAGAAAAATAGAAACCGATTTAAGAACATTTGTGAAGTTTTGGTTGGTGCCGCTAGGGATTGGTATAATGATTTTTGTATTATACAAGGCTTTGACTGGCTTAATTATAATCGGGATTTCGATATTCCTCGCCTTAGCGCTAAAACCGCTGGTAAGAAACGTGAACTCTTTCTTCACGAAGCATTTTGGCAAAGATAAGAAACACCAAACTTTATCAGCAGTTTTCGCCTATTTGATTGTGGTCTTGGTAATCGGTGCGATCCTCGCGATAGTCGGACCAGTCGTGGTGAACGAAACTGCAAAATTCATCCAGAACTTCCCGCAAACTTTCGAAAAAACCTTCGGTGGATGGGACGGGATTAATAGTTTCGGTCGCTCGATTGGAATCGATAATCTTCAAGCTGAGCTTTCGAACACGATCAATTCGCTTTCAAATAACCTTCTTGGCTTTGTCGGAACCAATTTTGTTTCGAACATTAGTGGCGTGGCGGATGTTTTAATGAAAATCGTATTAGTATTGGTATTGACGCTATTATTCTTACTCGAAGGTCCGGAAATGCTTAATTCGTTTTGGAAAAGCGTGAGTGATGGAGAAGAAGATAAGAAACCGGTTCAGGTAGCGCAACGCATAATCAGCAAGATGGCGAATGTCGTGTCGACGTATGTTTCGAGACAAGTTATTATTGCGATGATTGATGGCCTAGCTTCTGGTTTGATTGTTTTCTGTTTATCGCTTTTCCTTGGCATTTCTTCTAGCCTCGCGATTCCGATGGGGATGATCACGATGGCGTTTTATTTAATTCCGATGTTTGGGCAATTTATCGGCGGAGCGTTAGTGACGGTGCTACTTTTCTTCTCGAATCCAGTCGCGGCGCTAGTGTTCGGAATTATTTATATAATATATGCACAAATCGAGAACAATTTAATTTCTCCGAAGATTCAGGGAAGCGCGCTAAATCTACGGCCGGTCGTGATTCTCTGCGCCGTAACGATTGGAGTATATATGTTTGGGCTACTTGGAGCAATTATCGCGATTCCGATTGCTGGGTGTATTAGAGTTTTGGTCGAGGAATATCCTAACATTAAAGCTTTAAGAATGTAGGTATGTCTGAAAAAGCAAAAGAGTCCGAAAAGGGTAATTCTAACCAGTTAGCTAGTTTTAAGCGATTTTCGAAAAAACCGTTATTAATTATCGCATTTATTCTTCTGAATGTGGCGGTCATTGCGGCGACGGCGTTTTCGGAATTCGGTAACGCCGAAAACGCGGCGAATCTCGCCGAAGTGAAAATGAATTTTTGGCTTCTGATACCGGCGGCAGTTTGTTTTATTGTGGCGATATTTCTTGAGATTTATAAATACGTTTTGATGCTTCGACGCGCAGGGCACAAGAAAAACGGACGGAAGATTTGGCGAGTCGCGAGAAGGACGGTTTTGCTCGGGAAGTATTATGATAATATTACTCCGGCTGGGTTCGGTGGACAACCGTTCCAGATTTATTACATGCATCGTCACGGCGAAGTTTCAAAAGGCATGGCAACGACAATTCCTTTGATAGGCATGGTTTCTAACCAACTCGGCTTTTTGATTATTGCGATAATGGCGATTTTTTTCGGTGGGTTCTTGATTAATAATTCGACCCTGGTCGCGACGGCGTGTTTTGGGTTAATCTTCTACGCGTTTTGGCCGGTGATGATTTTAATTGCGACATTTTTGCCAAAAGCAACTTCGGAAATTATTACGATTTTGGTTAGACTCTTAGCTAAAATCCATTTAGTAAAGAATAAAAATGAAGCTATTAGGAAAGCTAAGGAAAGTATAGCTGAGTCGGCAAGCTCGATTAAAGAAGTTTTAAAAACTAAAGGACTATTTTTTCAAACTATAAGCTTGTCGGTATTGTTTCACCTTCTGGTTTCGTCGATACCGTATTTTGTATTGACGACATTCGGAGGTTCAGTTAATTTTATAACCTGTCTGTTTTCGACGATAGCGGTAACTAGCGCAGTCTACTTTATTCCAACCCCGGGTAATGCTGGAGCAGCAGAAGGAACGTTTTACCTCGTTTTCTCGGGGTTAGCCTCTGGCTATACCTTTTGGGCAATGCTGGTCTGGCGGTTCTTCTCGTATTACGCTTACATTATTGCTGGGCCGATAATATACTTTAGGATGCACCTAGAGAAAAAACGTGTGGTATAATGGTGGAATATGTTTAAACTTTTTCGGTTTTTGAAGCCATATTGGTGGCAAGTTTTGATTCTTGTTTTCGCGACGGGGGCGCAGGTTTGGACAACCTTGCAGCTCCCGGCGCTAATGGCGGGGATTATTAACGACGGGATTGTGCCTGGGGATATTGATTATATTTGGCAAACCGGACTTTTGATGATCAGCATCGCTCTGATTTCCGCGGTCGCAGCGCTAACTTCGAGCTTTTTCTCGGCGCGGATTGGGACGGGGTTTTCGCGTGATATTAGAGCGGCGGTTTTTACCAAAGTATTAAACTTTAATATCTTGGACGTAAAAGATTTTAGCACGGCGTCGCTCCTAACTCGAACAACGAACGACGTAAGCCAAGTCCAAATGGTCACGATTATGATTCTATCGATGATGCTAAGGGCGCCGTTATTTCTTTTGGTTTCGATTATTATGGCGATTCAGACGGCACCGGATATGAGTTGGATTATCATGATTGGCGCAATGGCAATTCTTGGTTCGGTTATCTTAATCATGTCGCTCGTAATACCGAAGTTTAAAGTTTTTCAAGGATTAGTTGATAAAATTACGCTTCTTACTCGCGAGAATCTAACCGGGCTTCGCGTGATTCGCGCTTTTAATAACCAAAAACTCGAGAAAAAGAAATTCGATAAAACTAATCGCGAGCTGACTAAACTTTTGATCTTTATCGATCGAGCGCTCGAATTGCAAAACCCGTTAATTAATATTATTTTCAACGGGACGACGCTACTTTGCTCTTGGATTGGAATTTCGCTTCTTTCGAAAGACTTTGCGTATCTCGGGAACATGACGGCGTTCGCACAATACGTTACGCACGTGATGATGTCGTTTTTAATGATGTCGATACTTTTCGTTATGCTTCCTAGGGCGAACGTCTCGGCAGGGAGAATTAACGAAATCTTAGGTAAAGCCTCAAAAATTACTTGGCCGAAGAAAACCAAGGGTATTCCGGGAAGGACCGCTTCGGTGGAGTTTAAAAACGTTGATTTTAGCTATCCGGGGGCAGAAGAAAAAGTTCTGGACAATATTTCGTTTAAGGCTTTAGCAGGGCAGACGACAGCTTTTATCGGATCAACTGGTTCAGGTAAGTCAACTTTAGTAAATTTAGTACCGCGTTTTTACGAAGCGACGAGCGGGGAAGTCTTAATCAACGGGCTTTCGATTAAAGATTACCAACGAGAAGATTTGATGAATCGGATTGGGTTCGTACCACAAAGAGGAATGCTTTTCTCTGGAAGTGTGAAATCAAATATCAAGTTCGGAGCACCGTCGGCCTCGGATGAACAAGTAAGAAAGGCGGCGCGAATAGCTCAAGCGGAAAACTTTATCGAAAAATTGCCAGACAAATACAATTCACATATCGCGCAGGGCGGGGCAAACGTTTCTGGTGGACAAAAACAGCGCCTTTCGATTGCGCGAGCGATCTGCAAAAATCCGGATATTTTCGTATTCGACGACGCTTTTTCAGCACTTGATATGAAGACTGACGCTAAACTCCGC
Source organism: Candidatus Saccharimonadota bacterium (assembly GCA_017404335.1). Taxonomy (GTDB): domain Bacteria; phylum Patescibacteriota; class Saccharimonadia; order Saccharimonadales; family Saccharimonadaceae; genus Nanosyncoccus. The sequence goes on from JAFRCN010000002.1 coordinate 68,168, forward strand.
TTAGCGTTAAAAGAAGTGACCGAGACAGCCGTCGTCTTAATTGTCGCACAACGTATCAACACGATTAAGGATGCCGAGCAAATTGTCGTTTTGAATAACGGCAAGATAGTTGGAAAGGGTAAACATTTGGAACTTTTAAATAAATGCAAAGTTTATCAAGAAATTGTCCGGTCGCAACTTTCGGATAAGGAATATGCGCTAGAATTAAAAACTGCAGAAAAGTTAGGAGGGAAAAATGCCTAGACCTAACAAAATCTCGAAACCGAAAAATATTCGCGCGTCGATGAGAGTATTTTTAAAATCGATTAGGAAATACCGGTTCCCGATTTTAGCCTCGGTAATTTTGACGATCGCTTCGGCGATTTTGGGACTATTTATTCCGAAGCTACTCGGTGAGATGACGACAATCGCGGTTAACAGTTATCCGGAGATTGATTGGCCGGCAATTTCTGGGAAGGCGGTTATCGCAATTATTCTCTTCGTCAGCTCGGCGGCTTTGAATTACGGTCAGGCGTATATTCTCGCGGTCGTTTCAGCGAAATATACAAAAGAACTGCGCGACCAAATCTTAGACAAAATTTCGCGCCTGCCGATTTCGTATTTCGACAAGCACCAGTTTGGAGATACTTTGTCGAGAATGTCGAACGATGTCGACGTTTTAACGAGCTCGATGTCGCAGGAAATCGCCGATATCTCAATGAGTCTGACAACCTTAGTCGGAGTGATGGCAATTATGCTCTTTATTTCGGTACCGCTTTCTTTGATTTCGTTTATTGTGGTGCCGATTTCGGTATTCGTCGTCGGTAAAATCATGAAATTTGCACAAAAATACTTCCGCGAGCAACAAAGTACTTTAGGTATCTTAAACAGCAAAATTGAGGAAGATTATTCCGGGCAGATTGTGATAAAATCGAACTCTTACGAAGACGACGCTCTCAGAGATTTCAATAAGACTAATGAGAAACTAACTGAAGTTTCGCGGAAGGCGCAAATTTTCTCGTCACTTTCTTTCCCGGTTACGCATATTTTTACGAATCTCGGATATGTAGCGATTTGTGCGCTGGGTGGAGTTTTCGTCGTAGAGGGGCAAATCTCGATTGGTGATATCCAAGCGTTTATTCAATACGTTTCTCGGTTTAACCGACCAATTACGGAAATTGCTTCGACGACCTCGACCTTGCAAAATCTGCTCGCGGCGAGCGAGAGAATCTTTGAATTCTTAAATGAAACCGAGGAAGAGCCGGACAGGGAGCCGGCGAAGGAAATTAAAAATATCCGAGGTGAGGTCGAGTTTAACCACGTCAACTTTAGTTATACGCTAGAGCGTCCGATTATTCGCGACTTTTCGGTAAAAGTCAAGCCAGGGATGAAAGTCGCAATCGTCGGGCCGACTGGCGCGGGTAAGACGACGATTATCAATCTTCTCATGCGATTCTACGAGCCAGATTCGGGGGTTATTACCATCGACGGGGTGCCGACGAGCGAGATGAAGCGAGCAGATGTACGACGATTGTTTGGGATGGTCCTACAAGATACGTGGCTGTTTAGCGGGACGGTCGAGGAAAATTTGCGCTACGGCAAAAAAGACGCTTCGCTTGATGATATTAAGCTTGCCGCGAAAGCCGCGAATGTACATCATATTATCGAAGCTTTGCCGAAAGGATATAAAACTGTGATTTCGGAAGATTCGGATAATATTTCGGCGGGCGAAAAACAGCTCGTCACGATTGCGCGCGCGATGGTCGAAAATCCGCCGATGATGATTCTAGACGAGGCGACCTCGAACGTCGATACTCGGACCGAGCAGTTAATCCAGGAATCGTTCGAGAAATTAACTTCCGGGAGAACCTCGTTCGTAATCGCGCACCGTCTCTCGACGATTCGAAATTCGGATTTAATCCTCGTAATGAAAGACGGGAATATTGTCGAACAAGGGAATCATGAAGAATTGTTGAAACAAAACGGGTTCTACGCGGAGCTATACAACTCTCAGTTTAGCGATTAAAGATACATTCTTTAATCGTTTCAAATACTTCTTCGATACTCCCGGAGGCGTCAATAGTTTTAATATTATGTTCTTTCGCGATTTTTAAATAGGCGCTGTTGATTTTTCTTTGGAATTCTCCGCCTTTGGATTTCCAAAACTCTTGTTTTCGATCCCATTTTTTGTCGGTTTGCGTATTAAGACGTTTTAGTTGTTCTTCTTCGGGTAAAGTTAGTAAAATAATTTTATCGGGCTTAAAGTAATATTCCGGCATGACAGTTTTATGAAGTTTCGTGATAAAAGTTTTACTAACTCCGGCGCCATAGCCTTCGTAGATTAAAGTTGAGAACCAGTTTCTCGTAGTAATCACAATATCGCCGTTTTTTAAGGCTGGCTCGGCAAGCTTTCGCCATTGCTCGTAGCGATTAACGAGAAAGAGTAAAACGCGAGTTTTATAGCCGATGTCTTGCTTAGAGCCGTAGTTTAACCTAGCGATTTCGGAAATAAACTCGTCTTCGCTGGCCGTACCGGATTCGGCGTAAGCGACAACGGTTTTGCCTTGTGATTCGAAAAACTCTTTTAATTTCTTAGCCTGGGTATCCTTTCCGGTGCCGTCTTGACCTTCGATGACTATATACATTTTAAATACCTTTCATAACAGGCGGGGCAGAGGGCGCGGTATTCGATCTTCGTCTTGCCGTCGTCGATTAGAATGTCCGGACCGTCGGAGACAAGCTTATCGTTTAGAAATCTTGCGTTATAAGTCGCTTTATGGCCACATTCGCAGATGGTTTTAATCTCTTCAATATCATGCGCGATTTGAAGCAGTCTCGTAGCGCCTTCGAACCCGCCGTCTTCGCGACGGAAATTTAGTCGTAGCCCGTACGCCATGACTGGAATGTTTAAGTCGATAGTAATTAACATTAGCTGGTCAACTTGTTTCGGGGTTAAGAATTGCGATTCGTCGACCAAGACACAATGGACATCTTTATATTCTTTCGCAATTTTGTCGTAGAGGTTAGTCTTCTTGTCGAAACAAAAATTAGTCTCGCGTTCGGGGCCGATACGAGTTAATAATTTCGTCCCGTTCTTTGTATCGGTCTTAGGTTTTATCACGCAGACTTTGTGCCCGCGCTCCTCGTAATTGAACGCGACTTGGAGGAGTTGCATTGTTTTACCACATCCCATCGCGCCGTATCTAAAGTATAGTTTCGCCATGTTATAATATATTATAACATGCATGAGAGCTGGAGAGAGTTTTTAGATAGCGAATTTTCGAAACCATATTTCGAGGAACTAGCGGATTTCCTGCACGAGGAATACGAGACGAAGACGATCTTCCCGAAGAAGACTCTGGTCTTTTCGGCTTTTACGACGGATTTAAACGACGTTAAGGTCGTAATACTCGGGCAAGACCCGTACCATACACCAGGTGCAGCAATGGGGCTGGCTTTCTCGGTGCCAAACTCGCAGCCAATTCCGCCGTCGCTCGTGAATATTTATAAAGAAATCGATAGCGATATCGGGAGCCACGCGAACCCGACCGGTAATTTAGTGAATTGGCAAAAACAAGGCGTCCTACTTCTTAATACCGTTCTTACCGTCGAGGCGCATAAGCCGAAGTCGCACGCCGGTAGGGGCTGGGAGACTTTTACGACGGCGACGATTAAGTATTTGAATCGCGAAAGGGAGCATCTCGTCTTCATCCTTTGGGGAAGGGACGCGCGAAATAAAAAATCCTTAATCGACGCGTCGAAACATTTAATTCTAGAATCAGCGCACCCGTCGCCACTCTCGGCTTACAACGGATTTTTTGGTAGTAAACCTTTCTCGAAGTGTAATCAATATTTAGAACAAAACGGCCTCACGCCGATAAAGTGGTAATTTAAGCGAGTTTATCACGGGTGGCCCATTTTGCGAGGCGGGCGTATTCGGGCGAGTCTTTCGGGTAGGAATCGAGAATATCTTCGGTGTAAGTTTTACCGTTTTTGAGGTTCAAGGTCTTAACCTCTGGCATCGAGGCGAGGAGGCGGATGATGGCTTCGTCGGTCTCGGGGTTAGTCATGGAATGTTTCGGGTCGGAAGAATGCGAATGGACGCGGAGCTCTTCATAGACGAAGCGCTTAATCCCGGCCTGGAGGCAGTATTTCAGACAATTCTCACAGGTCGCGACTTTGTTATAAATCGTACAGCCGGTTAGGTCGCGGCGGGCATACAAAACAGCATTCATCTCGGAATGAATCGCAAAATAATATTTCATCGGGCGCTCGGAGAGGGTCATCTTCGACTCGTCGGCGCCTTGGATTAGCCCGTTGTAGCCAAGCGAAACGACGCGCTTATTCTTGTCGACAATCACGCAGCCCATCTTCGAAGACGGGTCTTTCGACTTAATCGCGACCGTCTCGGCGATTTTCATAAAATATTCGTCCCATTCTTTTTGTGTACTCATGACTTTATTATATCAGAAAAATGTGGTAAAATAGCGTTTATGACTTTGAACAAGGATAAAATTCGCAATGTTGCGATTATTGCGCATGTTGACCACGGAAAGACGACGCTGGTCGATGGGCTTTTGAAGCAATCGCACACTTTTCGCGATAATCAAGCGGAGATGAACCAGACCTTAATTATGGATTCGATGGACCAGGAACATGAGCGGGGAATTACGATTACCGCGAAGCAGACCTGCGTTTATTATAATGATTACAAAATTAATATTATCGATACGCCGGGGCACGCGGATTTTTCGGGTGAGGTAGAGCGGACGTTAAATATGGCGGACGGGGTTCTGTTGATTGTCGATGCGCAGGAAGGGCCGATGCCGCAGACGAAGTTCGTTTTGTCTAAGGCTTTGGACTTAGGATTGAAGCCGGTCGTGGTGATTAATAAAATCGATAAGCCGGCGGCGAGGATTGACGAAGTTTTGAGCGAGGTTGAATCGCTGTTTTTGGAACTCGCGACGGATGAATCGCAGCTATTTTATCCGGTTTATTACGCGATTGCGCGCGAAGGGCGAGCGGGGAAAACGACCGATTTGGATGACGATTTACATGCGATTTTTGAGTCGATTATTAACGACATCCCGGCGCCGTCGGTTGACCCCGATGCCGAGTCGGCGCAGCTTCTCGTCGCGGCGCTCGCAGGCGACAGCTATTTAGGGAAATATTGTATCGGGAAAATTTTTAAGGGAAAATTAAAAAAGAATCAGAGTGTGAAAATATTGCATAATGATATAGCAAAAACTTCTAAGATTGATAATTTGTTTATTTATAAAGGTCTCGGCAAAGAAGAGGTCGCGGAGGCGATTGCGGGGGACATTGTCGCGATTACGGGGGTTTCCGAGGCGAATATCGGCGACACGATTGCGACGGGCGACAATCCGGAGGCTTTGCCGACGATTGAGCTCGAGGCGCCGACTTTATCTATCTATATTGGTCCTAATACTTCACCTTTAAAGGGGCGCGAGGGGGAGTTTACAACTTCGCGACAAATTGCGGAGAGGCTAGAAAAAGAACTTGAGACGAATATCGCTTTAAGGATTGTACCGGACGGACTCGGCTATAAAGTTTCGGGTCGGGGCGAACTACATCTGAGCGTTTTAATCGAGACGATGCGACGCGAAGGCTACGAACTAGAAGTTGGGCGACCAGAAGTGGTTTATAAAGAAATCGACGGAGTAAAGTCCGAGCCGATTGAGTCGCTGACGATTGAGGTTGAACCGGAATACGTCGGCGCAGTTTCGCAGGAGCTCGGGATTCGGAAGGCGGATTTAAAGTCGCAGGAAATTACCTCTAGCGGAGCGACGAGGTTCGTTTATGAAATTTCGACGGCAGCTCTCATCGGGCTTCGGAATAATCTTTTGACCGCGACGAAGGGGACGGTGATTATGTCTTCGATTCCGTCGGGCTACCGCCCGGTTGAGGGGAGATATAAGCCGGAGCGAAACGGAGCGTTGGTTTCGTTCGAGTCGGGAGTTTCGACGGCGTATGCTTTAGACGCGGCGCAGGCGCGGGGGATATTATATATACCGCCGCAAGTCCCGGTTTACCAAGGGATGATTGTTGGGTTGTCGAACAAAAAAGACGATCTCGATATTAATATTTGTCGCGAGAAACAGCTAACTAATATGCGGACTCATGCGTCGGACGGGGCGATTCAGCTAACGCCATATACGCAGCTATCTTTGGAACAATGTTTGGACTTCTTGCTCGACGACGAGCTGCTCGAGGTCACGCCAAAGTCTCTACGCCTTCGCAAGCGCCAACTCGACCCGATAAAGCGGAAAAGAGAAAACCGTGTTAGTTGATTCACATTGCCATTTGCACGACAAAGAGTTCTTTTCGGAAGAACAGGCGGAGGAGATGATTTCTCGCGCGAGAAAAACGGGGGTCGAGAAGATAATTTGTATCGGAACGTCGCATGAAGATTCTTTAGCGGCGCACGAGTTTGCGTCGCGTCATGAGAATGTTTATTGGACATACGGAATACATCCAGAGAATGCTAGACGAGAAGAAACTATAGGATTTTCTTCTCGCCCTATAGCTATTGGCGAAGTAGGCTTAGATTATCATTACGAGGGGTATAGCCGTGAGGCGCAAATTAGGTTATTTGAAAAAATGTTACAACTGGCAGTCGACAATGATTTGCCGGTTTCGTTTCATGTGCGCGAAGCGTTTACGGATTTTTTTGCGGTGGTCGCGAACTTCCCGAAAGTACGCGGAGTGGTGCATTCTTTTACCGATAGCAAAAAGACCTTAAAACAGATTCTCGAGACGACGGACTTCTACGTCGGAGTGAACGGACTCGCGACCTATTCGACTTTGCCCCTACCGCCACTAGAGAGAATTCTACTTGAGACGGACGCGCCGTTCCTCGCGCCGGTGCCGCACCGCGGAGAGACGAACGAGCCGGCCTATATCGCGGGAATCGCCAAGTGGCTAGCGACGAAGCTTGGAATTACTACCAAAGAAGTCGCCGAGATTACTTCGAAAAACGTCGCTAATTTATTCGGAATCTAGCCTAGCCAACAGGGGCAAACTTGACTTTTTAGCATAAGTGTGCTATAATTAATAGATATGACTGATTCTACGTTTAAAGTACCGTCTTTTGCAAAAAATGAAGTGTATAATTTTGATGCTACGAAAGAAAGTTTCGAAATCTATCAGGAATTAAACGAGATCAGCGAGGAGATTGAAAAATGTCGCTCAAGGAATTGTTAGGATTATCGAAAAAACCGGGGTTTATCATCGGGCAGAAACAGCCGACTTATACTAACAAGCTGAGCTATGATGATTTAATCAACGCCGAGAGTGCGCTCGGACGAACGCTGTTCGGGCCGATTCCGGCTGGACACCAGCGGGAATTTTTTAAGCATAAAGATAACGTCTGGATCTGGTACGAAAGTTGGCTCGACGAAGCCGGCAAGGAGCAAACGATTACGATTCGCTACGAGGTACGCCCGGCGGGGGTTTATAAAAAAGTCGCGGGTTCGAGCTATAAAAAGCTCGAGGGGGCAGAGCTAAATAACTTTCGAATGGCGGCGAAGAACTATCTAAATCTTGTCAAAACAAAACTCTATTGCTAAAATAGAGGCATGGAAGAAGAGCTCAAAGCGGCGTTTAGCCCTGAGGTAGAAAACGAAACGGCTAAGAATCCCGAGGGGGATTTTGCAATAGACGAAAGCAAGAAAAAGGGGCGACAGAAGACAGTCGCGATTATCGTTTTCGTAATCGGGCTAGCGCTATTAGCGACCGGAGTTACGTTTTTAATCTTGAAGTTAACAGCGGAGCCGAAGATTTCGGACGCGGAATACCTAATCTCGGTCGGAAAGTGGCGACTAGAAGACGGGACGAATTGCGCTGATAAGACGGAGAGCGACGAGCCTACAGACGAGCAGGCGGAGGCGGAGCAAGGCGAGGCGAATTGTTCGCCGAGCGTGGTTTGGAACTTCACCGAAGCGGGAAAAGGGACTTTGACGACGAACAACCATATTAATGATTACGATTTTATCTGGACGATTGAGGGGGAGAATTTGAAAATTGAGACGAGCTGGCTCTATACGCTTAACGACGAGTTTAGCTACAAAATCGATCGTGAAAGCAACACTCTAACTTTGCGAAAAGACGAAGAATCTTTTACGTTTGTGAAGTTATAGATTTTATGTTATAATATGGATATGATTTATCTGGACCATGCGGCTGCGACGCCGGTAGATAAGCGAGTTTTAGGGGCGATGGAGCCGTATTTTACGGAGGAGTTTTTTAATCCGTCGAGCCCGTATCTACCGGCGAAGAAGGTCGCTTCTGATTACGAGTCCGCTAAGGCTGTTATTGCGCATGCCATTGGCGCCAAGGCTTCTGACCTCGTTATTACCGCCGGAGCGACCGAGGCGAACAATCTCGCGTTTACAGCCATTAGTATAGTGGACGGGTCCTGTCGTCGCCTCCTCCCCCGCTCGGCTCTCGCGGGGGACCCCCTCCGGCGACACCACCCGCCCACGATATTATACCTGGAAACCGAGCATGATTCGGTAAGAAGAGTCGCAGAAGCGCTAGGAGGCGAGGCGATTAAGGTGCTACCGAATGGGGTGATTGACTTGAAAGATTTAAAAGCGAAGATTACGGACGAGACGGAGATGATCTCGGTTGCTTTGGTTAATAATGAGCTTGGGACGATTCAGCCGATGGCGGAGATTGCGGAAATAATTCGTGAGGTGAAGCTCGATCGAATGAAGCGGGGAATCAAAACGCAGTTATTATTGCATTCCGACGCGTCGCAGGCTCTAAATCTACTCGAAATCAACGTTGCGCGGATGGGGATAGATTTGATGACATTGAACTCGGCGAAAATTTACGGGCCGAAGGGAGTCGGAGCACTTTATGTCTCACATGATGTCCGGCTAAGACCTCTAACCGTCGGTGGGGGGCAAGAAAACGGCCTACGAAGCGGGACGGAAAACGTCACGGGAGTGATTGGGTTTGCTAAAGCAGTAGAGCTAGCAAAAGAGCATTTAAACGGGAATCGGAAAAAATACGCGAGCTTTCGGAAGATTTTACTAGATGAATTACAGGGGTACGAGCTTGTCAATAAAAAGCATGTGCTTGACAATTTTGTAGTTCTATGCTATAATGGTATAGATGCAGAAAGATTAATCTTTCTTCTTGAAGAAAAGGGGGTTTACGTCGCGACGGGGGCCGCCTGCGCAGCTTCGAAAGGAGTTCGCTCACACGTCTTAAGGGCGATAGGGCTAACGGAATCGCAAATCGCGGGTTCTCTTCGGATTTCTCTCGGGGAAACCAATACTGAAGAACAAATGCACGAAGTGGCGAAGATTATCAACGAAGTAGTTTCAGCGGAACGGGGAAGGATTAATGAATAAAACAGTTTTTGTTGGAATGAGCGGGGGTGTTGATTCGTCAGTGGCGGCGCTACTTTTGAAGGAGCAGGGTTATAAAGTCGTTGGGGTTTACATGAAAAATTGGTCGCGGGATTTACCAGGGATGAAATGCCCTTGGGCAGAGGACCTCGCTGACGCGAAACGGGTTGCGGTGAAGCTCGGGATTGATTTTTATGTTTGGGATTTTGAAAAAGAGTATCATGATAAAGTCGTCGGCTACATGCTTTCGGAATTTCGCAAGGGTAACACGCCGAATCCGGATATCATGTGTAATCAAGAAATTAAGTTTAAACTGTTTTATGAAAAAGCGGTGGAGGCCGGAGCTGATTTTATCGCGACCGGGCATTATGCGAGAACAGGCTTCGATTCTACTTTTTCTTCAGCGGGACTTGAAAATTCAGGAACGTCATACGCAGGACCGCCAGCAGAACCGCCCGCTACGCGGGCGAACCTGTCGACCAAAGGTCGTCCGCTGGACGTCGCCTCGATACGAAACGCAAGCGTTTCGTCTACTCGGCTCCTTCAGCGGTCGGGGTCGTCTGGAATATACGTCCCTGAATTTTCAAATCAGGATATGCTTCAGAAAAAGCAGAACTCGAAGCCTCTGCTCCTACGCTCGGTCGACGAGAATAAGGATCAAACTTACTTCTTATATCGGATTAGCGAGGAGGCGCTTTCGAAGACGATTTTTCCGATTGGCGGAATGATGAAGCCGGAGGTAAAGAAGCTAGCGCAGGAAAAAGGGCTTCATAATGCTTATAAAAAGGAGTCTATGGGGGTGTGTTTCGTCGGGGAGGTCGGGATGAAGGACTTTTTGAAGGAATATATAGAGATAGAGCCGGGAGAGATTCGGGAGATTGAGAGCGAGAAGGTTCTCGGCTATCATGAAGGCGCGGTGTTTTATACGATTGGGCAAAGACATGGGCTGTATATTTCGAGCGATTTGCCGTATTATGTCGTTAAAAAAGACGTTGCTAGGAACATCATTTATGTTTCAAAAAACTTAAATCATCATGAATTATGGAAAAAAGAAATAAAATTAAAAGATATTTTTATTAGAAATCAAATAAAAAATGAACAAGTTTTGGTTCGACTCCGGCATCGGGCGCCTTTAATTCCGGCGAAGTTCGACGGCGAAACGCTTTATTTCGAAAACGAAGTTAAGCGCCCGGCGAGCGGGCAAAGCGCTGTAATTTACGACGGCGAGGTTTGCCTCGGCGGCGGGATAATTATTTAAGCGGGAAAAGTTTGCGAAATTCGGATTTATCTTTCGTGATTTTCTCGACCTCGTCGAGAAAACCAGCGTAGGCGGGGTCGGGGAAGAACATCTTTTTCGCGGCGTAGGCGTTTTTACCGCCATATTTTTTAATTAAGGTCTCGCGGGTGCGCTCGATAATCTCGTCTTCGGTTTCGTCGGGATAGGCGGCGCGCTTCGTCTCGTAGCAACGGTGTAAAATCGTCTTAACGTCAGTGTTTCTATCAGCGGAGGAGACGATTCGGCCGTAAATCGTAATCGGGTCCATTTTGTTCGAAGCGCGGTGGTCCATCACGGCGTCCGCCATGACCCGAAGCTCGTCGCGCGAAAAAAACTCGCGCAATTTTTTATCGGTTAATAAAAACCCGGCAGAGATAAGATGATGATAGTCGTCGTCAACTTCGCGACCGAGGTCGTGAAAGGCGGCGATGACGTAACTCATGTTTAAATCTATCTTGCCGGTTTTTAGCTCGTCGGGGAGATTTTCGAAATCTTTTGCAGTTGTCTTAAATTCGCCGGAATTAATTTTCTTGGCGATTTTTAAACTCCGGTCGATGACGTATTTAATATGGTCGTCTTTGTGGCCGGGCATTTTTTCATAACGCGGAAAAATCTCCGCTTCGATATACTTTTTTACCTCACTGTTCATGAGGAGATTATATCATACTAGGCGTTAAACATTAATAGATTCGCGAAAAGTAGCGTCGCGGCGAGAAAGCTCATCGAAATGACGAAGTACGTATTCGATTTTTGACCTTTTTGGTACTTTTCGTAGCGAATCACGCGCTTCGCACCGGTCTGCTTTTTGGCTTGAACCTTTTTAGCAGTCTTTGTCGCAGTTTTCTTTTTTGCTTGTGCCATTTTTTATCCTTTTTTATCTTTATTATTACTTGTTTTAGTTTAACACGCTTAAGATTAAAAGTCAAGAATTTTATGATATAATATGGAAATGGATGCGAATACGATAAGAAAAAAGTTTTTAGATTTTCAAATTGCTCGGGGGCATAAGGTTATCTCTCCGGCGCCGTTGGTACTCGAAGGTGACCCAACTACGCTATTTACCGGCTCGGGGATGCAACCGCTTTTGACGTATCTTCTCGGCAAGGAGCATCCGAACGGGACGAGACTTTGTGATTCGCAACCTTCTTTAAGATTACAAGACATCGAAGACGTAGGCGACCCGCGTCATACGACGGTGTTTGAAATGCTCGGGAACTGGTCTTTAGGAGACTATTTTAAAGAAGAGCAGATTCGGGGATTTTTTGAGTTTTTGACGAAGGAAGTCGGGCTCGACCCGGAGCGAATTTTCGTCACTTGTTTTATCGGCAACGAAAAATACGGGATTCCGCGCGATACGGAAGCGGCAGAAATTTGGCAAAAGGTGTTTTCTGAGGCTGGGGTCGAGGCAAAAATCGCCGAAATTGGCTCAGCGTCCGAGGGGGATAAACGAGGAATTAAGCCGGGGGAGAGGATTTTTTACTACGATGACAAAGAAAACTGGTGGAGCCGAGGCGGAGGTATCGAAACGACGCCACTCGGTGACCCTTGTGGGCCGGATTCGGAGGTATTTTACGATTTCGGCGAAGATAAACAGGATGTCGAGAAATACGGGCTTGCGCATCCGGCTTCGGACGGGGCGAGATTTATGGAGATTGGTAACCAAGTCTTCATGCAGTACAAGCGAAACGAAGACGGGACTTTCTCGGAGCTCGAGAAAAAGAATGTCGACTTCGGCGCGGGACTCGAGCGAATTACGGCGGCTTCGATTGGGTCGTTTGATGTGTTTAAAATTTCTTTGATGAAACCAATAATTGATAAGCTCGAGGAGATTTCGGGGAAGTCATACGATAATAATACTGATGAGATGCGGGTAATCGCCGACCATATCCGCGGAGCGTATCTACTCGCGGCGCAGGGACTAACGCCGTCGAATAAGACACAAGGCTACGCGATGCGGCGGCTGATTCGGCGCGCGATTTTACGGGCGCTAGACCTCGGGATTGCGTCGGATTTTCTCGCGGAAATCGTGCCGATCGTGGCTTCTAACTACGCGGATTTACCGGATTCGATCTTAACACATCGAGAAACCGCGCTCGAAATAATGCTAAAAGAAGAGAGTGTATTTAGAAAAACCTTGAATAATGGAATAAGAGAACTAAAAAAGCTATCTAAAAACAACAAGATATTAGATGGTAAGGATTTATTCAAATTACAGGATACCTACGGGTTTCCGTTTGAGCTTTCAGTCGAGGAGTGTTATCGAGAGGGGATTGAACTAACGAAGAATTATCGTGAGGAATTTGAGACGGCTTTGAAAGAGCAGAGGGAGCGGTCGCAGACGGCTTCGAAGGGTATGTTTAAAGGTGGGCTAGAGGATCACGGTGAAACGACGGTAAAATACCACACCGCGACACACCTACTACTCGCGGCTTTGCAACAGCTAATTTCGCCAGATATCGTTCAGAAGGGTTCGAATACGACAGCGGAGCGGTTGAGATTTGATTTTAACCTTGACCATAAGATGACACCAGAGGAGAAAACGTCAGTAGAAGACCAGGTAAACGAATGGATTAAGGCGGATTTACCAGTAGTTTACGACGAATATGATAAGGCTTACGCGAAGGACGTCTTAAAGGCGCATGGGGAATTCTGGGATAAATATCCGGAGAAATTAAAGGTTTATACAATTGGCGATTTTGAGAATCCGGTCTCGCGCGAAGTCTGTGGTGGTCCACACGTCGAATATACAGGGGTAATTGGGCATTTTAAGATAAAAAAGGAAGAGTCTTCGGCAGCGGGGATTCGGCGAATCAAGGCGGTGATAGAATAAAAAATCCCCTTAAGGGGGTCTATATCTCTATTATAGCACACTTTGTTATATTTGTCAAGAAAATGGGGTCGCCGAGGCGACCCCTGCTGGTTAACTCTCGCGCGAAAGATACTTTGCCTTCACCCTCGGATCGATTACGAACCGATTATTTTCCAGGCTCCTGATGAGGTCCGGAACGGACGTAAAACGAATAGCCTTGATATGTGATTGGGCGGCTGATTCGCAGTTGACTAGGAGATCATCGACGAAGAGAGTGTCGCGCGCTCGGAGACCAAGGTCGCGAAGCAGATGATCGAAAAATCCGGGGTCGGACTTAATCTCACCGCGGTCGAACGACCAAACCTCGTTGGAGAAAAGGTCAAACACCTCGGGATGCGCTCGATGTAAGACATCGACACATTCGCGGATATGGTCGGAGACCATAATGATAGCCGGGCACCACTCGATGATTTTGCGGTCGCAGTGGCGAAACGAGTTCGGGTAAGCGATGATACCTTCGAAGACTTCGAGAGTCCCGTTGATTTTCCCCTGAATTTCCTGCAGGAAAAGCTCATTTAGCCCCTCTGGAGTTATCGAGGGGGGCTTCTTGTAGTCGTCGCAGAAATCTTCCCAAAACTCGGAAAGCTTCATTGAACCACGCATCAGGTCCAGGAAAACTGGGTTCATCCTCTCTTTCCTGCGAACAAACCACTCCTCTCCGCAACGACCGTAAACTAAGGATACCCTAACGTGCATCATGAGAATACCGGTAACAAAGAGCTCCGAAAGGTCTGATAAGATAACCATGAAATACCCCCTCATGTATTATTTTCCTTACGGATTATTAGATTATATCACAATTTTAATTTTTTAGCAACTTGGTGAGTCTGGCTTTTAGCTTGTTTTCTTCAGGAGCGCCAGCCAAAGTATCGATTCCGACGCGAAGGAGCCCAAGAGCGGTGGCGAAGGAATGATCTAAGGTCTCTTTTTCTTTTTCGCTTAAGCGACTTAGGCTTAGGCTCGGAAGTTCGTTAATATTCATGAGGTGAATAATTGGGCGACGCGAAAAGGGGAGGGATTTATACCAATCGGAAATCGCGAGGGTTTCTTGAAGCGAGGAGAGGCTGGCGCCACCACCGCAGAGTAGAATATTTCTAGGGAACGAGCCGACATTGTCAAACTCCTCGAGGGCCACTTCGACGCCGGTTAGCCAGACACTCAGATTACGAGAGAGAGCGGTTTCGATTTTGGCTTTCTTGTGGTCGTCGAGCTTGCCGGAATCAAAGTCTAATTTATATTCTTCGGCCGTCTCAAATTCGACACCTAAGCTCTCGGCGATTTGATGCGTAAAGCTACGGCCGCCAATAGAGAACATTTTCGTACCCTCGACACCGCCGTCATCAATAACGGCAATATCGGTCGTACCACCGCCAATATCCATAACGATAGCAGAATAGTTCGAGTCGAGATCATCTCCGAGACAAGCGCGGCAAACTGCGAAAGGTTCGACGGCAACCGTCAAAAGGTCGAGATTGAGTTCGGCGCAGACTTTTTCGATGGCGGCAACGTGGATGAGCGGAGCGAAGGCGGTGTAAAATTGGATTACAACATCAGAGCCTTTGAAGCCGATGGGGTTGCTAATCTTATAGCCGTCGATAGTTAAAGAAACAATTGCGGAGTTAATTAAGCGGACTTCGACGTTTTCGTTGCCGGTCTCGAGCGCGACGGTTTTCTTCGCAACTTCGCCGGATTTTTGCTGGACTTTTTTAATGATTTCGCCCATCTCAGCTTCGGTAATGGGTTTATTTGGATTCTTTCGGGAGTAATTCACGGTCGTAGTATTACCCTTGATTAATTCGCCAGCAACTCCGACGACGGTCTTATCAGCGCGCTCGCCGGCGATGGTCTCGGCTTTATTCAGGGCTTCCTCGCAAGTCGCAACGACGGCAGGAATATCCGCAATCGCACCGGCGTACATGTTGCCTTCGGATTGTTTCGCTTTGCCGAGTCCGAGGATTTCGAGATTGCCTTTTTTCGTCGGCTTCGCGAGAACCGCTTTGACAAATTCGGTACCAATATCGAGCCCCAAAATTGTACTCATGGTTTTATTATAACACACCCTTTGCGAGAATTTAAACTTTAGTTTTCTCAGCGGTAAAATTACGCCAAGATAAAAATTACAACATTCGTCGGTTCTCGAACTGGAACCTTCCAGTTCTCGAACCGGAAAAGTTGTAATTTTTATATGGGTAATTTTACATGCTTCGAAAATCTAAAGTTTAAATTCTTCAAAGTTACCTTCTTTTAAGCCACTGAGGGCGTATGGGCCGAAATTTGTGCGGTGGAGTTTGGTGACGCGGTAGCCGAGGGCGGCGAAGGTACGGCGAATCTGGCGATTACGGCCCTCGGAAAGCTTAACAATATATCTCTGGACGGGTCCTGCCGGCGACTCTCCCTCCCCAAAATTTTTGCTTCGCAAAACATTTTGGGGTCCCCTTCCGTCGCCGTCACCCGTCCATGAAAAAACATCAAACTTGCTAGGGCCGTCGTCGAGTAGGATACCATAGTCGGAAATCATCTGTTGATGTAGGGGCTGTAGTGGTTTATTTAGTTCGACTTCGTAGATTTTTTCTTTGTGGAATTTTGGGTGGGTCATTTGGAAGGCAAAATCGCCATCGTTAGTGAGCAAAATTAAGCCAGAAGAGTCTTTATCGAGACGTCCGACGGTTTTTAATTTTTTATACTTTTCGGGAAGTAAATCGTAGAGCGTCGGAGCGTTTCCTTGGGCGCGACGCGAGCAAACGTAGCCGACTGGCTTATTCATCGCAACGTATAAGAATTCGTTCTCAAAAGAGACTATTTTATTATTATAGCATACTTTATCATTATTGTCAATCCTAGCACCTAACACGGCGATTTTGCCGTTAATTTTTACTTTTCCGTGCGAAATCGCTTCGTCGGCTTCGCGACGAGAGATCCCGAGACGCTCGGCGAGGAATTTATTGAGCCGGACCATAGGTAGTTTGAGGTTGCTGAGGCATTGGTTGTGGAACTGGTTGTGTCATTGGCTGAGATGGCGTCGGGGTTGTTGGCTGAGCCGCTGGTTGAGCTGCAGCGGATTGTGGAACAGCAGGACGATCGCCAAGGACTTCGTGGATAGCGTTTACAACATCTTCGATACCGACCTGAGACTTGACGAGGTAGCGGTTAGCACCTAGGCGTTCGCCTCGAGCGCGTTGATCGTCGGAGGAAAGCGCAGTCATCATAATGACTTTGATATCTGCCGTTTCGGGTGTCGAACGCAAAATATCGAGCATGTCAAAACCGGAAATTTTCGGCATCATCACATCGGACAGTATCAAATCGGGCTTTTCGCGCACCGCTACTGCGAGCGCTTCCTCCCCGTCGCCAGCCGAAACGACGTCGTAGCCGTCGGCGGTGATTCGAATACTGTAGATCTCTCGTAAAGACGCGTCGTCTTCGACTACCATTATTTTACTCATTTGATTCCTCCGTTTATATTATTATTAAATGCAATCATGCGTTTTTCGTATTCTTCGCCGGTCAGGCGGGGAAGCGAGACATAAAAAGTCGAACCCTCGCCAAAGGCGGATTCCGCCCAAACGCGACCGCCCATGGCTTCGACACGCTGTTTCACGAGATAAAGCCCGAGACCCGTCCCACCGATTTCGCGTGTATCGGAATTATCGGCGCGGTAGAACTTTTGGAAAATATGGGCTAAATCGTCGGCCGAAATACCAATACCGGTATCGGTTACATTAATTAAGACTCGGTCGCCATCGCCGAGGACGTTGACATAAATCGACCCACCGGCTGGGGTGTATTTTAAGGCATTTTCGATTAAATTTGACATGATTTCGACTAGAAAAGTCGGATCAACAAAGCCATAAACGACTTGATTTAGCCTACGGCTGTCGGAAGGGGAGATGTCTTCGGAACCAAAACGAAGATTAAGTTTAGCTTCCGTAGCTCGCGTCTGAAAGCTATTTGTTATTGTTCGAACGGCGCCGACCATTTCCATCGGCTTAAATTTCGGCCGAATGCGACCATCATCAAGCTTTGTGGCGTCAAGTAGGTCCTGGAAAAGCTTGCCGAGATGTTTTGAGGCGGTCTGAGCGGCGTCGAGGTAGCCTTTGGCACGCGCGTCTATTGTAGCGGTAGCCGGGTTTAAACAGAGCGAAAGATAGCCGTCAATTGTCGCGACGGGGGTGCGCATTTCGTGCGAAGCGGTCGAGATAAACTCAGTCTGGGCGCCTTCCTCTTCGAGCTCTTTGGTAATATTGCGAAAAGTAATGATTTTTTGTCCGCCAAGATTATCGGCTGGCAAGACCGAAATCGAAATTGGTAATCTTTTGTTGGTCTGCCCGACGATCAAAGAGCCACGAAAGGATTCAAGAGGCTGGTTGTTTTTCATTGCATTTAGAAGGGGGTTTTCTTGGTCGGACAATTCGCGACCCTCTTTAGATTCTAGTTTAATTAGAAGCCCGTAGTCTAGCCCTATGGCATTATTCGCGCTACCGCAATCAGTCATCGTAATTGCGGCTGGGTTGATAAACTGAATTATATTGTTTCGGTCGGTAATTAGAACGCCGTCATGGATAGTCTTTAGGGCCAGCTCAGCTAAACCGGAAGTTTCGGACGCCGAAGGTTTTTTAGTTTTTTTGCTACTAAATAAGCTCATTTATAACTATTTTAACACAAGCGCGTAAAAATGTGTTAAAATTTTAGTATGAACAAAGACGTTATCTATATAGAGCCGGAAGATGATATTACTGATATCATTACGAAAATAGAGAATTCCAAGGAGAAGATTATTGCGCTGGTACCGCCGAAGAAGGCCGGAATTTTGCGTAGTATTGTGAATATTAAACTATTAGTAAAAGCCGGTACGGCAGCGAAAAAAACGATCGTCCTCGTTACGACCGACCCGTCGATTATTAAACTCGCAGCCTCGGTTAAATTGCCAGTCACAAAAGATTTAACTACGGCGCCGACTATCCCAGACGAAGAAAGGGTTGCGCCGATCGAGACGACGTCGAAGGAAAAATTAGACGAAAATCTCGGCGACGAAAAAGAAGAAAAAGATTCCGATGGAGATGAAGCTGAAGAGGAATCAGAGGACGATTCCGATGAGAAAAAAGACGAGGAGGAAAGCGCGTCAGAAGTTACCGAAAAAACAGAGTTAGAAGATGAAAAGAAGCAGTCGAAAAATGGAAAGAAAGTGAAGAAAGAAAAAAAAGGAGACGGGAAAATAAAGGCGTGGTTTTTTGACCACAAGAAGCTCGCGATTTTTGGCGGAATTTTCGGAGTAGCTTTGATACTCGTTTTGATTTGGGCTTTTGTAATTGCGCCAGCGGCGACGGTGACGGTCGGAATTCGGACCGTAGCGAATAATTTTTCGGAAACCGTCAGTTTTACAGAAACTTTAACGGAGGAGAAGGTCGAGGAGGGTAAGTTTTATCTAACGGCGGAAAAGCTTGAGATGCCGAGCGTAGTTGAATTCGAGGCGACTGGGCAGAAAAATGTCGGTGAGAGAGCAAAAGGAAGCGTCATTGCAATAGCCGATTTTGATTATAATGGTTCGGTTTCGATTGCAAAAGGAACGGTATTTACGATAGGGGATTATTCATTTTTAGCCGATGAGAATACAACACTATCTTGGGATGGCTCTTTGTCGAGTTGTGAAAAAATCGAAGATAAAAAATGTATCATATCAGCAAGAGTCAACGTAACCGCCCAGGCGCCTGGTGCCGCATATAATATCGAAAAATCTAGTGCAGGATGGAAGACCGCCGCGCTTGTTCGTGTTTATTCTGATAAGGCAATGGAGGGTGGTTCAGATCAGATGATCACGATAGTTACACAGGCCGATATCGATAAAGCAAAAGCCGAATTAACAACCTCGAACGAAGCTGATAATAAGAAAAAGATATTTGAAAGAATCGGCGAAAAAAGCGAAGGTGCGTTTATCTTAGAGAGTAGCTTTACTCAGTCAACCTCGGAGGTGACATCGACTCCTGCGGTAGGAGAGGAAGTAAAGGAGGGCGTGAAACCGAAAATCTCCGTGACGACGACGGCAAGTGTATTCACAATTGATAAAACAAAAATAGAAGAATTTATTACGGAAAAGGCTAAAATTAGCGAAAGCCAAAAGATTTACGAGATGCGAGACCCGTTTATTGAAAACTTCGTAAAAATCGAAGGTGGCTATACTGGCAAATTGAAAACTTCATATATCGCTGGTCCGAAAATTACCGAAAATGATGTAATCGAAATTATTAAAGGTAAAGGCTTAGGTCAAGCCCAGCATGATTTGAAAGATATTGACGGTGTGGCTTCAATGCGAATTGATACGTCCTACCCATGGGTAATGTCGATTCCGGGCGATCCAAATAAGATCACAGTGATACTCGAGGTTCAGGAGTAGTCAATGAAAGTCTTGGGGCTAGATGTTGGTGAAAAACGAATTGGGGTAGCGCAGGCGGATTCTGCTACGAGAATAGCCGTGCCGGTTGGCTACATCATAGCTGATGGCACAGAATGGGAAGAAATACGGCGATTTTCGACGCGCTTTAATACTAAGTTATTTGTCGTTGGGTTACCCAGGAGTAATGACGGCAACGAAACGGCGCAAAGCCAGTACGTACGAAATTTTGTAGCTAGGCTAGCAAAAGAACTCCCTGGAGCACAAGTTAAGTTTCAAGACGAGTCTCTTACTTCGGTGGTAGCAGAAGAAAGGCTAAGAAGTCGAAGGAAAGCATACGAAAAGGGAGAAATCGATGCCGAGGCGGCTTCGATTATTTTGCAAGATTTTCTTGATGGATGCACCACTAAAATCCCGGAGGATTATGGTAAAAAAAAGTCTAAGTTGGGGTTGAAGATTTTTTCGGGGGTGATGATCTTGGTGATTTTGGGGCTTCTCGCGACGGGAGCGGTGCTTTTTATCAAGGATAAACGAGCAAAGGAGCGCGCCGAGGAATACGCACGAAAAGAAGCAGAGATGGTCGCGGCGACGTTTAAGTTTACAATTAAGCCGGGCGAAACAATTATGGATATTAAGAAGAATCTGCTCGCTGTTGACAGGAATGGAGCTAGCACTGCGGAAGAGAAACTCCCAAATTATACCTCTGAGGAAGTAGAAGAGGCTTTCTCAGCGAATTATGATTTCGAGATGCTAAAAAGTCGCCCGGAAGGAGCGAGTTTAGAAGGGTATTTATATCCGGAGACTATAGAATTTTATGGTAATAGCACGGTGGAGGAGGTCCTAGGGAGGTTTTTAGGCGAAATGCAGAAGGCCATCTCAGAGAATGGACTGGAAGCAAAATATGCCGAAAGGGGACTAACGCTTCACCAGGGAATTATTCTAGCTTCAGTGGTCCAAAAAGAGGCGAATCCGGCCGATCAGGCGACGGTGGCGCAAGTGTTTTTGTCGCGAATTGCCTACGGGATGGCATTAGGGAGCGACGTGACCGTAACTTACGCATTAGATTTAGCCGATCCAGGGAGGACGACCTATAATAATAACTATGATGCGCTAAGAATTGATTCTTGCTATAACACAAGATTATATGCGGGGATTCCGTGCGGGGCGATTTCAAATCCTGGCCTTACGGCACTCCAGGCCGTAGCCGAACCAACAGAGACGGATTACCTTTACTTCTTGACAGGAGACGATGGTTTGATGTATTATAGTCATACGGAGGCAGAGCATAACCAGAATATTTATACCCACTGTCAGGAACTCTGTAACGTATTATTATGACACGAAAGAAAGAAAAGATTAGTTTAAAACGCTTTAGGGGAGCGGTTCCTTATGCTGTCGTAAGTATTATAACGATAGCTCTGGCTTTTTTTGGTTCGCTCGATAAGGCGAACTCGGGGAAGAGTATTAGTTTGGATTCATTTGCGGCGGAAGATTATGTGGTTTCGACAGACCAGCTCTCAGAGCTATATGTAGTGGCGGGGTTATCTGACGCTTTAGGACTAGCTAGTGCTTCAGATGTGGCAGCGAATTATGTTATCGCGACAACGATGCATGAAGCTGGTCAGGCGACTTCAGGTAAGCTAGAAAAACCTCCTTTAACATCTTTCACCGCTTCGCGTGGAGTAGTTGAGCATATAGTTCTCGAAGGTGAGACTCTGGAGTCGATTGCGGAAGAGTACAAAATTTCAACCGATCAAATTAGATGGTCTAATGGTTTAAAAACAACCGCAACCTCAGCCGGAACGACGCTCTATATCCCGAGTAAGTCAGGAATTGTTTATACCGTAAAGTCTGGCGAGACGGTCGAGGGAATCGCCGAAAAATATGGCTCGAATGTCGAAGAAATCATCGCCTTGAACGACCTAGAAGTATCGGGTATTTCGGAGGGAATGCGGATCTTAATCAAAGACGGGACTTTGCCAGAGAAAGAACGCCCAGAATACGTCGCGCCAGTGGTTCGAACCTACACTTACACTTATCTTGGGGATACCTCGGCACGGACCGGAGCGGTCTGTAATCGGAGTTTAGGCCATGGACAATGTGTTTCGTGGGCACAAATTAAACGTCCAGATTTAGGGATTATGGCAAATGCTAACAGATGGGATGATATCGCCAGAAGTAGAGGGATACTAGTCAACCATGTACCGGCGGCAGGAGCGATTTTCCAAACGGATTCTGGTTGGTATGGACACGTTGGATATGTCGAATCTGTAAATGCCGATGGCTCGATAAATGTTTCAGAGCGAAATTATAGAGGTTGTTACGGCGTGTTATATTCGACCATTCCGGCAAGTGAAGTGGGGAAGTTTAACTATATCCACTAATCTTGTAAGTAATTTGACTTTTTACGCTATTTATGCTGTAATTAAGAAATAGGTCTCTAGTAGTCTTCTACGAGAGTAAATTCTTTGCCGGCGATACTAATAATCGAGTCGGGTTTGGCGCCTTGATTGGTGAGCTCTGCACGGATGCCGAGTTTTTTCATAATATCTCTTAGGCGGTTAAGGCTGGCGTAGTTATTTAAGTCGGTTTTACGAGCGAATTTTTCGATCTTTTCGCCAGTCACAATAAACTTACCGTCGTCAGTCTTTTCAGCCTTCCAAATATCCTTTAGTTCCTTGGGGCTTAAAGAGATAGTAGGAATATCGGCACGGGTGGTCAAACCATCTTCTCTCGGCATCATTTCTTGATTTAAATTTTCAACACGTATATTCCTGACGCGCCCGAGAGGTTCGTCCCGAAGGGACGGTTCTCCCGGCGCGCCAGCGTATGACGTGCTTGAAAATTCAAGTCCCGATGCCGAAGAAGATGGTTTGGACAGGACCCGTGCCCTTAATTCTCTTAACAAATCCTTAGTTCCTTGGTGGGCTTGGGCGGAAATAGCAAAAATCTTCGCATCTGGGTTTTTCGCGAGGATGGAGGCCATTTGCATCTTAATTATATCCTCATCGACACCTTCACATTTCGTGAGAGCAACAATTTCGGGGCGATTTTTAAGATCAGAGTATTTTTCTAGCTCGTTTCGGATGGTTTGGTAGGCTTCACCGGCGTCGTTATTATAAACATCGACAAGATGAAGGAGAACTGCAGTGCGGTCGACGTGACGGAGAAAATCGTGGCCGAGACCCTTACCTTCGGAGGCGCCCTCGATTAACCCAGGAATATCGGCGATCAGGAGATCTTTTTCGTCGATCGTGGCGACGCCGAGATTCGGAGTAATAGTCGTAAAGGGGTAATCGGCGATTTCTGGTTTTGCATTAGAAACAACGGAGAGAAAAGTGGACTTACCGGCATTCGGAAGCCCGACCAAACCGACGTCGGCCATAGATTTTAGCTCTAACTCCGCCTCGAATTCCTCGCCCGGCTCTCCGACTTCGGCAATAATCGGAGCTTGACGGGTGCTGGACTTAAAATGGGCGTTACCAAAACCACCAGAACCACCTTTTGCGATGACGACCTCTTGGCCATCTTTTATAAGGTCGGCAATCAAAACGCGAGAATACCCGTCGTTCTCGGAACGCTCCCTCGCGCCCGTCGTTACGGGGCTCGGTCGCTCCGTATTTTCCACGTCGGAAAATATGCTCCTCGAACGAGGGTATTCCTCGCGTTCTAATCGATATACGGATGTGCCGATGGGAACCTCGACGATGAGATCTTTACCGGAGCGGCCGGCAGAGCGGGTGCCGGAGCCGTTTTTGCCATCTTCGGCGGTCAGAATCGGAGTAAAACGAAAATCGATTAAAGTGTTAGTGTCTTTGTCGGCGCGAAAGATAATGTCACCACCCTTGCCACCGTCGCCCCCGTCGGGTCCGCCCTTCGGGATGTAAATTTCGCGGCGAAAAGAAACGGCACCATCGCCGCCTTTACCAGCTTTTAAACTCACTTTCGCAGTATCGACAAACATATCTATATTATAACATAATTTACTCAGTACTACCAGAGTGTTCGTCGCGCCATTTTTTGATTTCGCCGTGGTTGCCGGAGAGGAGGACGTCGGGGACGGTCATGCCGCGGAAATCGTAGGGCTTGGTGTATTGGGGGAATTCGAGATTGTCGCCGTCGGAAAAAGACTCAATCTCCGCCGAGGTTTCGCCGCCGAGGACGCTGGGAATGAGGCGGACAACGGAGTCGATAATAATCAGCGCCGGGAGTTCGCCGCCGGTTAAGATGTATTTTCCTAAAGAGATTTTATAATCGACAATGCTCAAGATTCGCTCGTCGTAGCCTTCGTAATGGGGACATAGAATCACATAATGGCAAGAAGAACCATTCTTCTCGGAACGCTCCCTCGCTCCTGTCGTTACAGGGCTCGGTCGCTCCGTGATTTCCCCGTCGGAAATCATGCTCCTCGAAGAAGGTTCTTCTTGCCTTGCAAATCTTCTAGCTAATTCCTGAGTCCAGAGTTCACCGACTGGAGTGGGAAGGATAACCTTGGCGGAGGGGTCTTGCGATTTCACCGATTCGATGGCGGCGAAGACTGGTTCGCAACGAAGGAGCATTCCGTCGCCACCGCCATAAGGCGTGTCGTCGACGGATTTATGTGGGCCAAGACCAAAGTCGCGTAAATTAACAAAGTCAAACTCGGCGAGACCTTTACTGGTCGCTTTCCACATCATCGAGGTCTTTAGATACGGCTCAACCGCCTCACGAAACAGAGTAATAATCGTAAATTTTATCATTAAAAAATATTATAGCATTTTTCTTGAAAAAAGTCTTGACAACCTTACGCTTATGCTTTATTATTGAAGTAAGCTGGTACGCTTCACAGGGGTTCCACTGAGTAATTAGTGGAGTGTGGAGACTTACATTAAAAACAAAAACAGCGGATTAAAACAAACCAATGTGCCCCAAGGGTGGGCGCGGATCAGCGGGAAAGAGGCCGGCGCAAGTCGCCTCTTTTTTATGCTATAATAGGGGTATGGAATTTTTTGAGCCTGTGGAGGTTTTGAAGGGAATCGGGCCGAAGACGGCAGAGACTCTGCGAAAATACGGAATTCGGACGGTGCGTGATTTTTTTTATAATTTGCCGAGAGATTACGAGAATTATGAGGCACCGACTTCGATATTTGAGATACGGCCAGGGAAGGTCGTCATCAAGGGCCGGATTGACTCACTTTCGACGCGTCGGGCGAGGCGGCGGAATTTATCGGTGACCGAGGGAGTGATTCGCGACAAAACTGGGGCGGTCAAGGT
Source organism: Candidatus Saccharimonadota bacterium (assembly GCA_017404335.1). Classification (GTDB taxonomy): domain Bacteria; phylum Patescibacteriota; class Saccharimonadia; order Saccharimonadales; family Saccharimonadaceae; genus Nanosyncoccus. The sequence continues at coordinate 93,310 of JAFRCN010000002.1, forward strand.
GGTTTGGTTTAATCAGGGGTACCGAGTAAAACAGTTCTCGCCGGACAAGGAATACTTCTTTACGGGGAGTTTTGAGCTCAAAAATGGGCGTTATAGCCTCATCTCGCCGTCGGCGGCTGAGGTAGCCCAGGTCGACGCAAGGACGGGTCTTAGCCCTATCTACGTGGCCCACGGAAGCCTTAAATCGCATGATTTTAGGCGTTTCATGGCTGGGGCGCGAGAGAAATTCGATTCTGTACCGGATTTGCTTCCTTCGGTCGCGCCTGGGACGCGAAAAAAGGCCCTATTTTATGCGCATTTTCCGAGTTCTCTGAAGTCCGTCCAGGGAGCGCGGGATTATTTGGCGTACGAGGAACTGTTTGAGCTGATTTTGGCCTCTAGGCTAAATCGGCGCGAAAATGAGAAGCTAAGAGCCGTTTCGATTCCGTTTCGGGCGGAAAAGGTGCGGGGGGAGTTTGTCGCGGGACTGCCGTTTAAGCTAACAGGGGCGCAAAGGCGGGCGGCTTGGGAAATTTTTCAAGACATGGAGAAGGAGTCGCCGATGAACCGGCTTTTACAGGGAGACGTCGGCTCGGGGAAGACGATGGTCGCGGCGATGGCGGCGTACGAGGCGATTCTCGGCGGCGGTCAGGTGGCATTGCTCGCGCCGACGGCGATTCTTGCGACGCAACATTACGAAGGGTTGGTCGAGATTTTGGGGAAATTTGGGGTTAGGACGGCGCTTCTGACTGGGGCGACGAAGAAGAAACCGGAGTTAAAAAAGCGAATTTCCGAGGGGGAGGTCGACCTGGTGATTGGGACGCACGCGCTTTTGACCGACGATACGGAGTTTTCGAGGCTGGCTTTAGTCATAATTGACGAGCAACATCGATTCGGGGTTGAACAGAGGCAGAAATTAGCCCTGAAATCTCCGGCGGGATTAGCGCCGCATCTTCTTTCGATGACTGCTACCCCTATTCCGCGGTCTTTACAGCTGACGGTGTTCGGAGATTTGGATGTTTCGATTTTGGACGAACTGCCAAAAGGCAGACAGCCGGTCACGACGACGATTTTAACTGAGGTGGATTCGAAAGAAAAGTTGTACCCGAAAATGCGCGAGATTATGAATTCCAAGCCGGACGCGAAGGGGCGAGGGAAAAAGGCGCGCGGACAGCAGATTTATTGGATCTGTAAGGCCATAGAGGACTCTAGCGCAGGATCTAGTGGCGAAGTGGGGTCTCGGGGCGGGTCGGAAATAACCTCGGTTAAAAAGCGCTGTAAGAGGCTAAAAGAGGTGTTTCCAGAGCGGAGAGTTGAGTTTTTGCATGGAAAAATGAAGCCAGCGGAAAAAGACGCGGTAATGGAGCGGTTTTCGGAGGGCGAGATTGATATTTTAGTCTCGACGACGGTGGTGGAGGTCGGGGTAGATGTGCCAAATGCGACGTTAATGGTAATCGAAAACGCCGAGTCGTACGGGCTAGCGCAGCTCCATCAGCTCCGCGGGCGGGTCGGGCGTGGGTCTTCGGAGGCATTTTGCTATCTTCTTACCTCTGGAGATTTAAAGCCGTCGCGACGGCTTCTCGAACTCGCTAGGTCTAACGACGGGTTTTATCTTGCGGAGGTGGACTTAAAACTACGCGGGCCGGGGGAGATTTACGGAGCCTTACAACACGGAGCTTTAGACCTTCGGATTGCGTCCTTATCTGATACAAAATTGATTTCGCGGGCGCAAAAAGACGTGGAGAGGTTTTTGAAAAATCCGGAAAATATGGTAAAATATAAGGAGTTGATGGAAGGGATTACCAAATATCAACAGATTACAACTTTGAATTAAATGAACAATTATATTAGAATCACTTCGGGACTTTACAAGGGGCGGAAGATTTTGACGCCTGGGGGCGCAACACATCCGATGGGGGAGCGGGAGAGAATCGCGCTATTTAACATGATTTCAGGATTTATCACGGGGGCGAGAGTCTTAGACGCGTTCTCGGGGTCGGGGGCGCTAGGGATAGAGGCATTATCTCGCGGAGCAGAAGAGGTGGTTTTTATCGAAAAGAATCCGCGGGCGGCGAAGGTGATTCGGGAGAATTTAGAGGAGATTGGCGAGCCGTCTCGGGGCAAGGTTCTATTAGAAAATGTTTATCAGTATTTAGAGAATTCGGCTGAAAAGTGGGATATCGTGATAGCCGATCCGCCTTATGATTTGTTTGACAGGGGTCGAATCCAGATTTTAGCGGGGAAGGTCGAGGAGTCGGGAATCCTGGTTTTATCGCATCCGGGCGAGGCGCCGGAAATGCCGGGGCTGAAGCTCGACCGGACGAAGTCTTACGCCGGGGCGAATATTTCGATTTACCTAAAATAATCCCGTAAAAATCTTGACTTTTTTGCATAAGTGTGATATAATGAGAGTATAAGGAGTTTTTTATGTATACTCAAGGTGAAGTTGAAAAGAAAGAACGCAGAAAAATCATCGCTGTGACTGTCGCGGCGGCGGTTTTGATTCTGCTCCTCATTGTCGCGATTATCGTAGTAGCGACCAAAAAATCTACGCGCAGTACCAGTACGAATGCAGGCGGAAATAATAATTCCTCGTTCGTAGCGGAGAATAAAGATGACGAGAAATCGAATTCGTCGAGTTCGTCTAATTCTTCGAGTTCTTCGAGCCCGTCTAGTTCGTCGAATTCTTCGAATTCATCGAATTCCGGGTCCTCGAGCTCCAGCTCTAGCTCGGTAGGGTCGCTTTCGACCGAATCTTCGAAAGGAACTTCGAGCTCCTCTAGCTCCAGTAGCTCTACTAGCTCGACGCGAAGCTCTTCGGAGTCGACCGCTAGCTCCAGCTCTCTACCGACGACCGGGCCGGAAGACTACCTGCCGATTGCGTTGATGCTTGGCGCGGCGACGATGTATCTTTCGTCTCGTGTGATGGCGAAGAAGTCTGAAGCTGAACGATAATTTAATGATTGTTTAGAAAAGGCGAGTTTCGGCTCGCCTTTTTGGGTGGTTTTGGTTTTTGGATTGGTTTTTTGATTTAGGTTCGTATTGTTTATATTCGCTTTTTAGGTAATTTATGATATAATGATTCTAGGCCCGAGTGGTGAAATTGGTATACACGTATGCCTTAGGAGCATATGCCTCACGGCGTGCTGGTTCAAGTCCAGTCTCGGGCACCAATGGTTTTGAAAGCGCAGGAGCGCTTTTTTGTTTATGATGAAGCTTCAGATAGATTAGAATTCGACGGTTTTGGTGCGGGATTTGGCGCCGCTGATGATAGTGATACTAGTCTTAGGGATTTTGAAATGTTTAGAGAGGAGCTTAATCAGCGCGGTGTTGGCTTCGCCGTCGTGGGGTTTGGCGCGAAGATAAACGACGAGCTCGTTTTCGTTAGTCTCGAGGATTTTTTCTTGCGAGGAGCCGGGTTTTACGGTAACTAAATATTTTGCCATTATATTACTTATATCATATGTGAGGTCATGAGTCGAATTAACTTTACGGCGCAGAGGGCGAGGAGATTTACCAAGACGACAGTCGCGCCGGTTGGGGTGGCGAGGAGGTAAGAAGCGATGAGGCCAAGCGTAAAGGTTATGACCGAGATAACGGCGGAGAGGAAAACGACTTTCTTAAAGGATTTGGCGAAATTCATAGCGATTAGAGCCGGAAAGATGATCAAACTAGAAATCAGGAGCGCACCGAGCAGGCGCATGCCGAGGACGACGACGATAGAGCAGATGGCGGAGAAAATCATGTCATAGACGCCGGTTTTAACCCCAACCGAGCGGGCAAACTCTTCGTCGAAAGTAATCGCGAAGATGCGATGGTAGGCTAATATATATAGTATTATAACTATCACGGCGAGAACTAGGCTTAGCCAGACGTCACTCCAGCCGACCGAAAGGATGCTACCAAAAAGATAACTGTTTAAGTCGATATTGACGCCCTTTACAACCGAAATCGCGAGCGTGCCAACCGCGAGGCTAGAAGCGGAAAGTAGCGCAATCGCGGCGTCGCCGCCGATTTTGCGGTTTTTACTCAGCTTTAAAACTAAAAACGACACCAGCACTACAACGGGCAGGGCAAACCAAAGTGGTGCGAACCCGAGCGCTGTCGCGACCGCGAAGGCGCCGAAAGCAGTATGCGAAAGCCCGTCGCCAATCATCGAGTTGCGACGAAAGACCAGAGACACTCCGACTAGTGCCGAAACAACCGAAATCAAAACTCCGACGACTAAAGCTCGTATCATAAAAGAATAGGAAAACATTTCAACTAAGGCGTTCATTTAAAACTCCTGAGAAAATCTACCGTCGAAAAGCTCGAGACTTTGCCGTTTTCGAGGGCGAGGATTTTGTCACCAATTAAATCGTCGGCGTCGAGATCGTGCGTAATCATGATAATAGTTAGACCCGAGCGATTGAGATTTTTTAAGATTTCATAAAACTCACGACGGGAAGCGTGGTCGAGATTGTTCGACGGCTCGTCGAGAATTAAAAGACGCGAAGTCGCGGAAAGGGCGCGAGAAAGAAGCACCTTTTGTTTTTGACCGCCGGAAAGGTCGCCAAAACTTTTAGACTTTAACTTCTCGATATGAAGAGACTTAAGAGCTTCTAGGGCGCGAGTTCTATTCTCAGGTCGATAAAATGGCTTTAAACCGAGTTGGCCCAAAGTTCCGGATAACACGATTTCGTAAACGGTCGCCGGAAAGTTCGGGTCGATTTTGGATTCTTGGGGGAGGTAGCCGATTTCGGTTTTAGAGAATCCGGTCGCGTAGCGAATCTTGCCAGATTTAGGCTTAATAAATCCGAGAATTGCTTTAATTAACGTACTTTTGCCGGAGCCATTCGCGCCAACCACGCAAACAAAATCGCCGGGCTTAATTTCAAAATCAGCGGAAATAATTACTTTATTCTCGCCGTAAGCGAGTGTCAACTTCTCAGCCGAAATTAAATAATCTGAACGCATTATTTTAGCGCTTCCTTTATGACTTCTAGATTGTTTTCCATAATATCGGCGTAGGTAACACCGTTATCAAAATCAGCTTTAGAGATGTTATGCGCGGAATTTAACTCGAGGATTTTCGCGCCGGTTTCTTCGGCAATAGTTTGAGCTAGCTTGTCACTCGTTAGCTCAATTTTTAAAACTACCTCTAAGCTTTCTTGCTTTACCTTATCGATTAAGAAAGCGATAACCTTACTACTCGCTTCGGTTTCTTCGGAGCAACCAGGGAAGGCCGCGAAATAAGTTAAACCATATTCATCAACAAAGTATTGGAACGGAAAACGGTCAGCAAACACTAAAGGTTTATCTGAACCGTTCGCGACAATCTCGCGAATTTTCTCATCAATAGTTTTTAGACGGCTTATATAACTTTTAGAATGTTCGGAGTATGATTTAGCATGTTCCGGGTATAATTCGGTAAGTTTATTTTTAAGATTTTCGATAATCTTAATCGCGTTAACCGGGCTCGTCCAAATATGTTCGTCGTATTCTGGCTCATCGTCAGTATCATGGTCTTCGTGATCGTCGTCATCAAGGTCGTCCTCGAGTCGTAAATCAACATAGCCCATCATGCGAAAAGTTTTTGATTCGGGTATTTCGTTGTCTTTTAATATTTTTTCGACCCATTCGTCAGATTCGCCGCCGTTATAAATAAACAAATCGGCTTTTTTAATGTTGATGATGTCTTCGGGAGTTGGCTCGTAATCATGTAGCTCGGCGCCAGGCGATAGAAGCATCGAGATATTCGAAGCATCGCCGGTCACCGCCCGCGCGAAATCGTAACCAACAAAACTAGTCGTGATAATTTTAGAGGATTTAGGTTTTTCGTTTGCTATGTTTAGCATAATCAATAAAGAAAAGCAAATAATCGCTAAAAGCGAAATAATTAAGTAAAAGATTTTTCTGGAATGGTACTTCATTTGGCTCTCCCTATATTATATAGTTATATTATATCATTAAATCTTTTTGGGAGATAAAAGGTGTGTTATAATCGTAAGAAATATGGGTAAAATCACAAAGTACCTAAATCAGTTAATCATTGGAAACGTTTTTGACGCGCCGGAAATTTTAGAGGCGTATGCGACCGATCGGTCGGCTTTAAAGATTAAGCCGAAGTTTGTCGCTTTTCCGGAATCGACGGAAGATATTCGAAAGTTGATGCGATTTTTCAATCAAATCGCCGCGAAAGAAATACCGGTTTCGGTTACGGCGCGAGGGTCTGGATTAGACGAGGGCGGAGCAGACCTCGGAGGCGGGTTAATCGTTTCGACGGAAAAGTTAAATAAGTTGCTCGAAATTGACCCGCGCGAGAGATTGGTGCGAGTGCAGGCAGGGATAACTTTGAAAGAATTAAATACGGCGCTTTCGGTTTCGGGTTTGACGATTCCGGTCGGCGGGCACGACAATGAGACGATTGGCGGATTGATTTCAAATGCACCGGTAGACAAATTCTCCGGTAAATATGGCGGGATTTCAAATTACGTTGAGAGGCTTGAAGTCGTACTATCTAACGGCGAATGTCTCCAAACTGCGCGACTTAAAAAATACGCCGTCGCAAAAAAGGCGGTCGAGAAATCGCTCGAGGGGGATATCTATCGTGAGATTTCTAAAGTTCTGAAGGAAAACGAAGATTATATTCGGAATATGAGCCGAGAAAAACTCGGGTTGACTGGGTATCCTGAAATAACGAAAGTTTCGCGGAGAGAGACGCTAGACTTAAAACCGTTGTTTTTTGGAGCACAGGGCACTCTCGGTATTATTTCGGAAGTAATTTTAAAAGCAGTTCCTTTAAAGAAGAAGCCGATTCGAGTCATTGCGACCTTTAAAGAAATTAGGCCAGCGATCGAGTTTGCGAAAAACGTTACAAAAATGAAACCGCGCGAAATTAATATTTACGATTTAAGAATTATCCGCAAGGCAAGAGAGACTGGCAAAAACCTCGACGGCGTAATTCGTAAACTTGAGGATGGATTTGTCGTCTTTACGAGTTTTGATGAATGGCTGATTTATAACCCGAAAAAATTCGAAGGGCTAAAAGAGCTTGCGCCACGTTCGACGAGGTTTATTTTAGAATCGTCCGAACATCGACGAACCTTAAACGAATTTGAGAATTCGCTTTCGAGTTATCTGCGAGTCTCAAAAGAAGCGGAAAGAGTGCCGATTTTGACCGATTTTTACATTCCGGCGCCGAATTTGGAATACTTTTTAAAGGACCTATCGGTCCTAGGCGAAAAGTTGAATTTAGAGATCGAGCTTTATGGGTCGTTTATGACTTCAATCTATAGCCTACGGCCGACGTTTAAACTCGACGACGAGGGCTTCAGCCGGAAAGCGGCGACATTCCTGAAAGCTGGAGCATACATCATCAACCGGCAAGATGGCTCGCTTACCGGAGGGGGCCCGGAGGGAAGATTAAAGGCCGTCGTAACAAACGCAGAAATTCGCGAGCTCAATAAAAAGATTTATGAGGACATCAAGAAGATATTTGACCAAAACGGGATTTTGAACCCCGACGTAAAACTCGGCGCTTCCTCGAAGTTTACTTTGACCCATTTTCGAAACGAAAGTTTACCGAAAATTATGGTATAATACAAGTAATATATAGTTTATAAATTTAACTGCAGGAGTTTTTATGAAAGTTAAGTCGAAAAAGATTTCGGACTCTAGGATTGAGTTGACCGTTACGCTCGAACCGGAAGATTTAAAAGTCGCTAAGGAAAAGGCGCTTTTAAAGCTAGCTAAGGAAGTAAAGGTCGAAGGTTTTAGAAAGGGCAAGGTGCCGGCGAAAGTCGCGAAAAAGTTTATCCCGGACAACGATTTAAACGCGGAAGCGATCGATATCGCGGTTCGGACGACCGTAATTGAGGCGTTTAATAAAGTCGAGAAGTCGCCATTAGTTTTGCCAAGCGTCAATGTTACGAAATATGTTCCGGACGAAACGGCGGAATACACCGCGACGGCGGACATTATTCCAGAAATTAAACTCGGGGACTATAAGAAATTAGGAGTGAAGAAGCCGGAAGCTAAAGTTTCGGAAAAAGACATTAAGGGCGTATTAGAAAACATTGCGTCGTCGTTTGCCGAGAAAAAAGCGATTAAACGTGAGGCGAAGTTGACCGACGAAGTCGTAATCGACTTCGTCGGCAAGAAAGACGGCGAGGCTTTTCCAGGTGGTTCGGCGAAGGATTATAAACTCGTTTTAGGCTCGAAGACGTTTATTCCTGGGTTTGAAGATGGAATCGTCGGGCACGAGCCAGGCGATAAGTTCGAACTTAAATTGACTTTCCCGAAAGATTACGGTGTAAAGGATCTGGCCGGAGCGAAAACGGTTTTTGAAATTTTGGTTAAGCAAATTAACGAAGTAACCAAGCCGGCGATTGATGACGAACTTGCAAAAAAATGCGGTCCGTTTAAGTCGCTTGACGAGCTAAAAAAGGACATCGAGAAAAACTTATCTGCGCAGAACGAACACAAATTGAATGAAAAATTCAAAGATGATTTAATCGAAGCTTTGGTTAAAAAGTCGACGGTGCCGGCGCCGGAAGTTTTGATTGACGACCAGATGCGGATGATTCGTGAAGATATCGAGCGAAATGCGGCATCGCAGGGAATGAGCTTTGAGGATTTTCTCAAGCGAAATAATGAAACGACGGAAAGCTGGGAAAAGGAAGCCCGCAAAATCGCCGAAAAGCGCGTTAAGGCTTCGCTCGCTTTGCAAACTTTGGCAGTAGAGCAAAAAATTACCGTTTCGGATGAGTTAGTGAATGCTAAACTCGCTGAGCTTCGCGACGTTTATAAGAAATCGCCAGAGGCTCTGAAAAATCTTAAAAATCCAAACGTCAAGATGGATATCAAGAATCGATTGATTATTGAAGAAACCCTAAACTACCTAGTTAATATTAACAAGTAGGCAACAAAAACTACTTCTCGGACACACTCAAGGGCGTTCGCCCAAGCTTATGGTCCTCGAAGTAGTTTTTTGTTGCCTTTTTATTATGTCTGTGGTATAATCAAGTGAAGAGTTTCAGTCTAATTCTATTGCTGTACCGAATTAGACAAATCATAGACGCTAGATATGGTGTTTTGAGGTGGTTTTTAGCCCGTGAAACGCTATATATAGCGTAGGTGAAATCACTATATATAATATATAAGGTAAAAAAGGAAATTTTAGATGCCAACTATTAATCAGTTGATTCGTAAGCCTAGGAAAAAGGCGGCGAAAAAATCGAAATCCCCGGCGCTTGGTTCTATCGTGAATACTTTGAAGACGAAGCGCTATGAAAAGGCGGCGCCTTTGAAGCGTGGGGTATGTATTAAAGTAACGACTAAGACTCCGAAGAAACCGAACTCGGCGATGCGTAAGGTTGCGCGTGTGCGTTTGACCAACGGTCAGGAAGTTTGGGCTTATATCGGCGGCGAAGGTCATAACCTTCAGGAACACGCGGTCGTATTAGTCCGTGGCGGTCGTGTGCCGGATCTTCCGGGTGTGCGTTATCACATCGTGCGCGGGACGCTCGATTTACAAGGCGTTCAAGGTCGCAAGCAAGGTCGCTCCAAGTATGGCGCGAAAAAGGAGGGTAAGTAATTATGCCGCGTAAAACTACTAAATCTTTAGTGCGAAAAGTTAGCCCGGATCGCAGATATCAGTCGATTTTGGTACAACGTTTAATTAATAAGTCGATGCTCGACGGGAAAAAGCAGGTTGCTGAACGAGCGGTTTATTCCGCTATCGAAGGTGCCGCGAAGAAGCTTAAGTCCGAAAACCCGGTCGAGGTACTCGAAAAAGCTATCGCGAATATTTCGCCGGATTTCGAAGTTAAGTCGCGCCGAGTCGGCGGGGCAAACTACCAAATCCCGTTCCCGATTGCTGGGCACCGCCAACTTCACTTTGCTTTCTCTTGGCTCGTCCAAGCTTCGAGAGCGCGGAGCGGAATGCCTTACGCGAAAAGGCTAGAAGCTGAAATCGTTGACGCTTATAACGGCACCGGGGCAGCCTTCAAGAAGAAAGAAGATTGCCACCGTATGGCCGAAGCGAACCGAGCTTTTGCTCATTTCGCGCGCTAACGCTTCAGACTTTCTTCAAAAATAAATATACTTATGTTATAATTAACATAAGTATATTTTTATTAGGAGGTAAAAATGGTAAAGGTGGCGATAAATGGATTCGGAAGAATCGGACGAAACGCCCTAAAGATATTATTAGAACGACGTGACGCGCAGGTTGTAGCGATTAACGATATTACGGATGCAAAAACTCTGGCGCATCTATTAAAGCACGATTCGACTTACGGAACTTATGATAAAAAAGTTTCGGCGGGAGAGAATTCGATTTTGATTAACTCGCGGGAAATTCCGGTCTTTGCGGAAAAAGACCCGGCGAATTTGCCTTGGGCGAAGCTCGGCGTCGACGTCGTAATTGAGTCGACCGGATTCTTTACGAAACCAGAAGACGCAAGGGCGCACATTAAAGCGGGGGCGAAAAAAGTCGTAATCTCAGCGCCAGCAAAAGGTGAGGGGGCGAAGACGGTCGTTCTTGGCGTGAACGAAGAAGCAGTCGAGGTGACAGACGAGATTATTTCTAACGCGTCTTGTACGACTAACTGTATTGCGCCGGTCATGAAGGTACTCGAAGATGAATTCGGTATCGACAAGGCGATGATGACGACGGTCCATTCGTATACTGGTTCGCAGAGAATCCTTGATGCACCGGCGAAAGATTTACGAGAGGCGAGAAGCGCGGCGGAAAACATTGTCCCGACGACGACCGGCGCCTCGAAGGCAGCTGCTTTAACTATCCCGAGCTTACAAGGTCGCTTTAACGGGCTTTCGGTCCGGGTGCCGACGCCGGTAGTTTCGCTTTCGGATATTACCGCGATACTAAAACGCGACACAACGAAGGAAGAACTCGCGGAGGTGTTTAGGCGCGCCGCGAAGGAGCCCTACTACGAGGGTATTCTCGGTGTAACGGAAGAAGAGTTAGTATCATCCGACTTTATCGGTGACCCGAGATCGTCGATTGTAGATTTGCCGCTTCTCGACGTAGTTGGAGGCAACATGGTAAAAGTCGTGGCTTGGTATGATAACGAATGGGGTTATTCGAATCGGTTAGTCGAATTAACCGTAGATTTCGGAAGGGAAAAGTAATGACGGTTTTCGTCGGAGCAGATTATCGAGGGTTTGAACGAAAGAAGTCGCTACTACCGTTTTTAACCGAAAAAGGCTACTCGGTTTCGGACAAAGGCGCTTACGAATATACCGAAGGAGACGATTTTAACGACCCGGCGGTTGCTGTAGCAAAAGAAGTGCGGGAGAATCCAGGTTCTTTCGGAATTTTGATTTGCGACTCGGCGCACGGAGTGACGGCGCAGGCTAATCGTTTTAAGGGAATTCGAGCGGCGCATTGTTCTAGCGCCGAATCGGCGAAACTTGCAAGAGAACACGACGATGCGAATGTGCTCTGCCTTTCGGCGCACTTTCTAAGCGATGGAGAAATCCAAGAGATCGCCACGACCTTTTTGGGAACAGATTTTTTGAACTTAGAACGCCGAGTAAGGCGCATTAATCGTTTAGACGAAAGAGAGGATTATGATTAGACAAGTATCAATCGTACCGGCAATTTTATCCGACGATAAGCAAGATTATCGGACGCAAGCGGAAAGAATCAATTATTTTACTAGGCGAGTACAGATTGATGTCAGCGACGGGACGTTTGCGCCAACCAAGACGCTCGATATCACTAATATTTGGTGGCCGAAGAACTGGGAAACGGATTTACATATTATGTCGGCTAGACCCAGCGAAATGATGGATACGGTTTTAAAATTATCTCCCTCACTCTGCATCTTGCACGCTGAAGCAAATGAAGATCTGATGCCAACTTTTGCGCTACTTAAGGAAAAGGGGATTAAGGCTGGAGTAGCCTTACTTCAGTCAACCTATCCCGGAAACGTCGAGCATTATATTAAAGCTGCGGACCACGTTTTAATCTTCGCGGGGCAACTCGGCGCGCAAGGTGGTGCGGCGGATTTAATGCAGATGGAGAAGATTCCTTTGATTCGTAATATGAAACCCGAGGTCGAGATTGGTTGGGATGGCGGAGCAAACATGTCGAATATTCGCGCAATTGCGCATGCGGACATCGACGTAATTAACGTCGGCTCGGCAATCTCAAAATCAGAAAATCCGGCGCAGATGTTCGAGGAATTAGTCGCGGAAATTGATAAAAATGGAGTAGTACTGTAATGGCTAGAATCGTTTCGCTCGGAAGCGCCTTGCAAGATATCTACCTTGTCGACCATGACGATTTAAAGGCTACCGAGATTGGTGGGTCGGCGATTTTTGGTAAAGTTTTAGTCGGGTCGAAAGTTGATATTGATAAAATCTACTACGAGGTCGGCGGGGGCGGAGTTAACTCGACAATCACCTTCTCGAGGCACGGGCACGAAGCGATTTTTATCGGTAATATTTCGCGCGACCCGGCGGGGGCGGCAATCATGCGAGCTCTGAGCAAAGAGGGGGTGGATTCTAGCTATGTTAATTATATGGAGCGAAAATCGACCGGGACTTCAGTCATACTCCTTGATTCAAAAAGTGGCGAAAGGACGATTCTAACCCACCGGGGCGCGAGCGAGAATTTCGGCAATTTCTCGGAAACAGATTTAGACTTGGCGCAACCGGATTGGCTTTACGTCACGACTCTACGCGGAGATTTAGATACGCTCGAAAGATTTTTTAAGAAGGCTAAAGCTTTAAATATCAAGATTATGTTTAACCCGGGCGTGAAAGAACTCGATCAGGTTCGAGAGTTGACAGGACTACTAAAATATGTTGATATATTAAATGTTAATAAGTCCGAGGCGTCGCGAATTGTACCGGGCGTGGTTTTGACCGAGCTACTATACCATTTAAATAATTATGTCGAAACTACGATTATTACCGACGGAGCGATGGGCGGAATTGCTGGGAACGGAAAAGAGGTCTACCGGTTTGGGATTTACGAGGATGTCAAAATAAAGGATACGACTGGGGCGGGCGACGCTTTTGGATCGGGTTTTCTCGCGCATATTGCGGCGGGTAGATCGTTTAAGAGCTCCTTAATTTTCGCATCGGCAAATTCAACGGCGGTAGTTTCAAAGCTAGGAGCCAATAAAGGAATATTATCTGGCGACGAAGCACTTCATTTAATGCCAATTCAAAAATTGTAAATTAAAAAAGGAAAAGCATGTTTAACGACAAAGAATTGCTAAAAAAATTATCCATCGCGGATTTAGAGCGCGCAAACGCTTACGCTAAAGATTTGGGTCAAGGATTACAAATCGTCCGGTCGTTCCCGTCGGGAGTGACGGTTTTTGGGTCAGCAAGACTGCCACAAGATCATAAATATTGCAAAATGGCGTTTAAACTTGGGCATCTACTCGCTGAGAACGGCCACGCCGTCATTACGGGCGGAGGTCCGGGGATTATGGAAGCGGCGTCGCACGGAGCATATGAAATCGGCGGAAGAGTGATTGGATTAAATATTACCTTAACCCATGAACAGTTCCCCAATCCATATCTTACCGACTGTTTGACGTTCGAGTATTTCTTCGCTAGAAAAGTGGCCCTTGCGATGTCAGCGAAGGTTTTCGTCTTCTTCCCGGGCGGATTCGGGACGATGGATGAGCTTTCGGAAATTTTATGCCTAACTCAGGAGCAAAAAATGCCAAAGATGCCGATTTTCTTAGTCGGAAAAGATTATTGGAAGGGGTTTGATCGAATAATCAAAAAAATGATTGACTTAAAGTTAGTTGCGCCAAAAGACGCGAAAATTTTTAAAGTAACCAACGACGTAACCGAAATCGTAAAGATGGCAAATAAAATCGGACATCCGAAGATATCCGAAAATTATTACGACGGCTTCCACGAAGCCTCAAAGCTTTAATCTCGGGTTTGACTCCGAAATTCGCATGAGTTCGTTATACTTCGCGATACGCTCAGAGCGAGAGAGGGAACCGGTCTTAATTTGGCCGGTGCCGAGCCCGACGGCGAGGTGCGCGATAGAAACATCCTCGGTCTCACCGGAGCGATGCGACATTACGGTCTTGTAGCCGGCGCGCTTTGCCATCATCACAGCACCGATGGTCTCGGAGAGGGTGCCGATTTGGTTCGGTTTAATTAAAATGGCATTGGCAACTTTAGAATCGATACCTTTTTTGAGTAATTTCGTGTTCGTGACAAATAAATCGTCGCCGACGAGTTGAACGCGGGAACCCAGGCGCTCGGTCATTATCTTCCAGTTCGCCCAATCGTTTTCGGCGAGACCGTCTTCGATTGAAATGACAGGATAATTGTCAACAATCCAGGTGTACCAGTTAATCATATCGTCGGCCGACTTCCAGTCGCCGTTGGTTTTTAAAACGTAGTGGTCGGTGTCGTAGAATTCCGACGCGGCGATATCCATCGCGATAGCGATATCTTCGCCGAAACGCAAACCGGCCTTCTCGACGGCGAGTTTAATGCATTCGAGAGGCTCGTTATTGCCGTCACGAACCTTCGGGGCATAGCCACCTTCGTCGCCAACAGTCGTCGGATAACCGCGCTCTTCGAGGACTTTCTTCAACGCGTGGAAGACTTCAGCGCCATAACGCACGGCTTCGTTAATTGTCCCCGCGCCTTTTGGGATAATCATGTATTCTTGAAAATCGGTCGCCCAGGAAGCGTGTTCGCCGCCGTTCATCACGTTCATCATCGGCATAGGTAGAGACATTTCTTCAGTCGTACCGGCAATTTCGGCAACGTAGCGATAAAACGGAAGCCGGTTTGCCTTCGCGTTGGCTTTAGCGTTGGCGAGCGAAACCGCGAGAATGGCGTTTGCGCCGAGATTGGTCTTGTTTTCCGTGCCATCCAGCTCAAGCATAATATGGTCAACCATGCCTTGCTCGGAAGTGTTACCGACTAAAATGTCTTTAATCTTCGAATTAACGTTCCAGACTGCTTTAGAGACTCCCTTACCGCCGTAACGAGATTTATCTCCATCGCGAAGCTCCAAAGCCTCGCCGGAGCCAGTCGAAGCGCCGGAGGGAACAATCGCTCGCCCGAACTCACCACTTTCTAAATAGACATCCGCCTCAACAGTCGGATTACCGCGAGAGTCGAGAACTTGTCTAGCTTTAATATCCTTAATAATTGAATCATTCATAATATAATTATATATCATTTTAAAATTTTTATGGTAAAATAAGCTTAAGTATTATTAATATTAAGGAATTTTTTATGAATGAAGAAAATTTCGGGGGGAATGCCGGAGCGGCACCAGGGATGACGCCAAACCCGCTAAATCCTACACCAAATGAAATCAGTCAGCCTGAGTCAACGCTCGAAAAGACTGAAGAAATCCAGACCGAGCCGACTGCCGAGAAAGCTGAAGTCATCCAGACGGAGCCGAGTGGTGCGCCAAAAACTGAAGTGATTGCCGATACGGCTAGCCCAGTAGATAAACCGATGGTTAGCACACTAGAAATCGAGGCGGCAGAAGCAGCAGCTAAAGTTGAAGAGAATAAAAAGAAAAAATCCAAAAAAGGTTTGATTATCGGTCTGGTCGTTGGATTTATAGTTTTAGCCGGTGGTGTAATTGGGGCGATGTTTGCGCTCGGAGTATTTAAGCCGGCCGACCCGGTAGTTCTCGCGGTGTCGAAATTATTTGAAGGTCCGAAACCGGACAATGTGCATTTAAACGGGACGATTAAAATTACGCCAAAAGACACCACATTTATCAAAAGCGCAACTATAACGCTCGACTCGGCCGTAAAAACTGGTTCAATGATCAACGCTACTAAGGCTGAGCTTAAGGCTACAACTTCAGCCGGTGATCTTAATATCGGAGTCGAAGAAGTCTATGCTAATGCTGGCGAAATCTTCCTAAAACTTGAAGGGATAGAAAGCGTTAGCGAATTGATTATGCAAAGCACAAGGGAAGAATCGTTACTGAATGAATCCTCTAACGATTCAGAGTTAGATGCGCCTTTGGATGAGACTCTTGACGAGACCTTGGATGAGGTTAATTCGCCTAATATACCCATAAATGATTGCGTCGATTCGGAAGATGAACTCTCGACCAACTGTGTTTCAGAATCAGCTTCGCAATCTTCGATGGGCGGACTTGCGATGCTCTATATATTACAAATGTTTGATTCAGTCGATGGAGAGTGGATTAGGATCTCTTTGAACGAAGTGGAGTCTAGCGGAATTGGTTTCACTTTTGACACTCAATGTCTAACGGACGCCTATAAAAGTATTACGAATAAGGGGAATCTGATTTCAGAGATTTACAAAAAGAATAGCTTCGTTTCCTCGACCAATGAAAACTTGAGGGTTTCGAAGAAAATAAATCCAATTTATAAATTGGTATTTGATGCGGAAAAAATTACTTCGTTTTCGAACGAGATTGAAAAAAACAATATCGTTCCAACGAATTGCGTAGGCAACGAGGAGAACACTTCGGCAGATGAGATTCAAAAAACCCTAAAGAACCTTCCGGCGATCTACGTCGAGATTGATGGGAATCACAACTTTACGCGCTTCTATACGAGTATTTCAACAGACGACGGTTCGACTCTTGAGGTTGATTTGGATTTGTCCTACCCGTCGACGATTGATGTAGCTGAACCGATTGAATACACCGATTTGGAGTCGATTATTCAAGATCAAATGATGAATATGATGAATGTATCAGAGTAAAACTTGACTTTTTAGCGTAAGTGTGATATAATGAAGAAATGGACGAGGTTTTAAAACAAAAACTATCTAAACTCCCGGCCGTGCCGGGGGTTTATTTTCATAAAAACGCTTCCGGTGAAGTAATCTACGTCGGAAAAGCGGCGGTTCTAAAAAACCGGGTAAGGCAGTACTTTCAGAAGTCGCGAAAGGATGTGAAGACCGAGGCTTTAGTTAAAGAGATTGCGGATACGGATTGGATTGTGGTCGATACGGAGATGGACGCGCTGTTTCTTGAGTCAGAGATGATTAAGAGGTATATGCCGAAGTGGAATATCCTACTTCGCGACGATAAGACAGTTAGTTTTGTGCGGGTGACAATGAACGAGGAGGTACCATATATTTCGCTTACGAGAAATCCGGTCGATGATAAGTCGACCTATATCGGCCCGTTTTATGGGAAATTGGCGGTCGAAAAGGCGGTGCGAATTTTAAGGCACGTTTTTCCGTATTATGTGAAACCGTACGATGGGAAAAAGACTTTGGATACGGATTTAGGTCTGACGCCGGGGATAGAAATCGGGCGAACGACTCCGAAAGACTATAGGCGAAACCTAAGGAAACTAATTCGATATTTAGAGGGAGACAGGGATAAATTATTGAAGGAGCTCGAGAAAACGATGCATGACGAGGCGAGTAAGGGCAATTTCGAGCTAGCAGCGGAGGCGAGAGACCAGCTGTTTGGGCTGAAAGAATTAAAGAAGAAAATTGTTTTTTCGGATAAAGAATTTTTGGATATTTCTTCGGATCAAGCCTTAAAGCAACTCCAGGATTTACTTGGACTACAAAATCCGCCAAAAAGGATTGAGGGCTACGATATTTCGCACCAGTCGGGCGAAAACACGGTCGGAAGTATGGTGGTTTTTATTAACGGAGCTTCGGCGAGAAATGAATATCGAAAGTTTAAGGTTCAGACTTCAAAAAACGATGATTTGAAGAGTCTTGTTGAAGTAGTTTCGCGAAGGCTGAAGCATGAGGAATGGGATTTTCCGGATTTAATTATTTTAGATGGAGGAGTGGGGCAAGTAAATGCAATTTTGCCGCTCGTAGAGCCGTACGGAATTCCGATAATCGGGCGCGATAAGTCAGGGAATCATGCGAAAAGCGCAGGAGTTGCGCTGGTAATTCCAAACAAGTCGGAATATCTGGAATTACCAAGCGGTTCGCACATCTCTCGCTTGATTGCCCGGATTGACGAAGAGGCGCATCGGTTCGCGATCACGTATCATTCTTTACTGAAAAGAAAAAATATGCTAAAGTAGAGGTAGGAGTTATTATGGAAATAGGAAATTTTTTAGAAATTGTCGTATTTGTTTCAGCGATTTTAACGATTCTACTAATTCTTTTGCAGCAACGTGGAGCCTCGCTTGGCTCAGGCTCGGGTAGCTCTAGTGAACTATACACGAAGAGGCGCGGTCTTGAAAAGTCAATGTTTATCGCGACACTCGTGTGCGTAGTCGCTTTCGTTGGCTCGATTCTAGGATTATTATTAATACCAGCATAGTATGAAAAAAACTTTAAGAAAGAGTGGGCAAAAATTTATTCGGAAATTCTCGCGAGTTTCTTTAAAAGTTGGTGAGGAAGGAAAAGAACACTTAAAGCGCAACTTTTTTGGTAAACTGCGAAACTTTGCCGATATTAGGCTTTTGATACTAGAATGGGGGCTTTTGGTACTAGCTTTAATCATGCTTGCGAGCACGCAGGCGTTTTGGTTTGGGGAATCGTATGCGGGCGATGCTTTTGTAGGAGGCGGGACATACATTGAGGGTACGGTAGGGAAGGTCTCATCTTTAAACCCATTGTTTGCTACGACGAATAGTGAAAAAGTTTTAAGCCGGTTAATGTTCGAGACTTTGACCACCGTCGATTACTCAGGGAATATCGGTATGGGTCTAGCAAAATCGATTGCACCGAGCGAGAAAGGTAAAGTCTGGACGCTGGAGCTTAAAGAGGGACTAAAATGGTCGGATGGGGAGGAGTTGTCTGTGGATGATGTAATGTTTACGATTGGCCTAATCAAGAATTCGGCGGTGAATTCAGTCTACACTGCAACTCTGGCGGGAGTAAAAGCTGAGAAAAACGAAGAAGGGAAGATTATTTTTACGCTTCCGGCAGCTTATGCCGATTTTCCTAGCACACTTAATATCCCGATAGTCCCGAAACACGAGCTAGAAAAAACTGACCCGAGAACTTTAATTGAAGATGATTTTTCGAACGCGCCAATTACTTCTGGGGCTTTCTCATTCAACGCCATCCAATCGGCATCAAAAGAGGAGCGAGTTTTCTACCTAACGCCGAACCCAAACTATCGAAAGCGGGGAGTGATGGTTACAAATTTCGCGGTCCATACATACAATACGGTTGATGACGTGATCCAAGCACTAAATACTAATGAGATTACGGCGACAGCGGAGATAAGCGGCAAGAAGGCCGATGGTCTAAAAATCGGTCAGTTCTACCGCAAGAATTCGAGCATTAATTCAGGAGTGTTCATATTCTTTAATACTAGTAGTGGAGTTTTTAAAAACCGAAATTTAAGGTTAGCAGTTCGTCAAGGCATTGATTTGGAAAAACTTCGAGAAAAAGCTCCGGAAACTAGTGAGTTGGATTACCCGATTTTGAGGACTTCGCTTGAACTTTCAAACTACCCGGAAATTTCAGTACAAGACTTCGATTCCGCTAAGGCTATGGTTCAGGAGAACTATGATAACACCCCTATTAGAGTCGCAACAATAAACTCCGGTTACTTTTCCGAGGTTGCGGAAGAGCTAAATGGTCAACTTCAAGCCTTAGGGTTTAAGACAGATTTCTCTGTATCAGAGGAGGCACAGGAGTTTATCACTAATATCGTTTCGCGACGAAATTACGATATTTTGGTTTATGAAATCGAGCTAGGAGCCGATCCGGACCCGCTAGCTTATTATCATTCTTCGCAGGTAGCCTCGAGTGATGGTCTGAGTGCCGGTTTAAACCTGGCCAATTACAGAAATGCCTTGGTGGATGATTTATTGATTGGGGCGAGAGAAACCCTTGATGCAAGCTTAAGGATTGCGAAATATGAGAAATTTCTGAAATATTTAGCCGAAGACGTCCCGACAATTGGACTTTACCAGACAAATTTAACTTATTTTTACAACAAAAATACTCGTGCGTTTGGTGATAATGTGCGGCTAGTGACCGCGTTGGACCGTTTTTCAGACATATCGAATTATGCCGTGATGAAAGAATTAAAAAATAAGACTCCTTAAAGGCATTGTTTTCGCAAAAAATGAAAAAAGTCCAAAAAAGTCCTTGCTTTTTTAAAAATGCCTTGCTATAATTATATTGCTATACCAAATGATTACACAACCGAAGTTCTTTTAAGTATAGTCAGCAGTCAGCAATGGCGCCGTAAGGCATCGTGATTGTTGACGGAACTTTGGTTGATGATTATGGTATAGCACCCTTGCGGTGCCATTTTTGTATGACCTTTAGACAAACCCCCACCGCGAGGGCTTAGAACGAAAAAATACGAAAAGCATGCGTATTTTTTTTATTACTTCGTCAGGTTGTGGTTTTTGGTGTAGTAAAACTGCTGGCAATAAGTTTGAGAAGAATAACCGGTCATTCTTCGCCTGACGGTGAGAGAAGTTACTTTCGTTGGCCTGGAAAGGAGCAACTTGCCAACATGTATGGCAAGATGTGGTATAATGTTAGAGAGATATTGGAGCTAGAATGCTCCAATAATTAACTAAAAGATCCCAGGAGAAAATGTGAAATATAAAACTAAAAGTAGACGAAATACCATAGAATATGAGAAAGCTCTTGCCGATTGGTGGAAGAAGAATCATGTTTTTGAGAAGTCCGTTGATGAACGGCCCGTTAACGACTCATATGTGTTTTATGATGGGCCACCGTTCTTAACCGGTTTACCCCATCATGGACATTTGTTAGGATCTACCATTAAGGACGCTGTCGGTCGGTATTGGACGATGAGAGGGAAACGCGTAGAGCGTGTTTGGGGATGGGATTGCCATGGGTTACCTGCTGAAAACTATGTCGAAAAGCAACTTGGGATTAAAGACAGAAGAGAGATTGGAACGAAATGGTCTCTCGAAGACTATATATTGACTGCAAAAAAATCAATGGAAGAGATTAGTGATGAATGGGAGCATACGATTACTCGCATCGGACGTTGGGTCGAATTCAAGGGTGCTTACCGCACGATGGACAAGGACTTCATGGAGTCAGTTTGGTGGGCGTTTAAAAAACTATATGATGCAGGAAAGATCTATGAAGGCCGTAAAGTTTTGATGTATGACACAAAGTTTGCAACGCCGGTCTCAAAAGCGGAAGTCACGATGGACAATGATGCTTATCAAGTAGTGACCGACCCTAGCGCGTATGTTAAGTTTAAAATGCGCGGTGAAGATAAATGTTATTTTTTGGCCTGGACTACAACCCCATGGACTCTGCCTGCGAATATGTGTCTCGCTATCAATCCTGAGTTGACATATGGATTTTATGATGTCAAGGGGGATACTTTAATTTTGGCAACGGATCGCGCAAAAGTATTATTCAAAGATTTAAAACCGACCAGGACAGTAAAAGGATCCGCTATAGTTGGAAAACAATATGAACCAATTATTGATGTGATGAATGGGCCGTTTAGTCTGGGACTGCGTGGCGACAAGGGTGCCGTTGTGCGTAAGGATACATACACGGTTTTACCTGCAGATTTTGTGTCGGCGGAAGATGGCACCGGCATAGTTCACTGTGCTCCAGCTTATGGTGAGGATGATTACGCCCTGTGCCAAAAACACGATGTTAACTTTGTAGACTGTCTAGATGAAAACGGTTATTATTTACCAGAAATATCCGACAAGCTTCATGAGCTTGGAGTCAAAGATACCGACGAGACCGGAATTCAGGTATGGGCGGGTAATAAATATATTGCGAAAGCGTTGGAAAATAAAGGTGTAATCTATATGATTGAATATATCCAGCACGAGTACCCATTTAACCCACGTTCGAAGGAACGAATCATTTATCGCGCATTTCCGTCTTGGTTTTTTGATGTGGATGGCTCAAAAGCTTTAATGATAGAAGAAAATGAAAATATTAATTGGTTCCCAGGATATTTGAAATATGGTCGTTTTAAGAAGAATATCGAAGCGGCACCAGATTGGAACTTGTCACGCGATAGATTCTGGGCGACCGCTATGCCAGTTTGGAAGGGGAACAATGGGACGGTAAAAGTGATAGGATCATACGATGAGTTGTATGAACTGTCTGGCGTGAAACTCGATGATTATCATAGACCGTGGGTAGATAAGATTGAGTTTGATATTAATGGCGAGCATTTTAAAAGAATAGAAAAGGTATTAGATTGTTGGTTTGAATCTGGGTCCATGCCATTTGCGCAACACCATTATCCATTCGAGAATAAGGAAAAGTTTGAGGCAAATTACCCAGCTGATTTTATCGTGGAATATGTCGGTCAAGTAAGGGCGTGGTTCTACTATGTTCATTGTTTAAATACGAGTTTAGCGCAGATTGGGGCGTTCGGCGAAAAGGCAAAGAATGGAGCCAAGAATGCATTTAAGAACGTAATTACGACCGGTACGATTGCTGGCAATGATAAGCGAAAAATGTCTAAATCGTTGGGGAATTTTACAGATCCAAATATTCTGATGGATCAGTATTCCGCGGACGCATTACGATTGCTGTTGTTGTCGTCGTCTGTTTGTGCGGGTGAGGATTTTGCACTACTAGATAAGGATGTATCAGACGTAAACCGTAAGCTCGGGATGATATGGAATGTATATGATTTCTTTACGATGTATGCGAGCGTAGATGGAATTGATAGCAATAGCCTAAAAGGCTTAGATATTGAGAAATTGAATAATCCTTTGGACACATGGATCATTTCTAGACTATACCAATTAAGAGGCGATATTACCGGGGGAATGAATATCTATAATATTCCCAAAGCCCTTGATGGCGTATTGCCATTCGTGGATGATTTATCGAATTGGTTTGTACGGCGTTCGCGACGACGTTTTAAGAAAACCGAAGACGAAGACGATAAAGCTGAAGCGTATGCAACTTTGTATTTTGTTCTGGTATATTTAAGTAGGATTATTGCTCCGTTTGTACCGTTTATAGCGGAAGAATTGTACAAAAATATGACCGGAGATGATGGCTCGGTGCATCTTTTAGACTGGCCGGAAGCGGGCATGATAAATAATGAAGTGTTAGAGAAAATGGCCAAGACGCGGGAAATCATTAAAAATGGGCTAGCGTTAAGAATGCAAAAGTCAGAGACTGAAGAGCAAATTAAAGTGCGTCAGCCGTTAGCAAAACTGACTTATGACGGGGAAAAATTGCCAGAGTTCTACGAACAGATGATTGCAGAAGAAGTAAATGTAAAAACGGTTGAAAATGGCAAGAAAATAGCACTAGACAAAACGCTAACGGAGGAATTATTGGAGGAAGGTTTTGCGCGCGAGATAATAAGGGCCGTACAGGTGGCGCGTAAGAAAGCCGGACTAGATGTAGACGATCATATTCGTTTGTCACTATCCGTAGAGGTTAATGAAAAATGGCGTGATTCCGTAATGAGTGAATCGTTAGCTACCACTCTTTGTTTGAACGAGAATTATGAATTTGATATGATTGCAAAGGTTAACAATAAGAACATAACAATATCGTTGGAAAAAGTATAATCAAAGAATCATTTATATAATGCCGGAACTTAAGGTTTTTGAAAGAATGATACCAAATCAATTAATTCTGCAGACTTTATTCCAAACTGACGTCCATGGGCGATGCACCTGACTAGACTAGACTTTTCTTCTTGCGAAGCGCTATTATCTATAGAGCGAGCAAGAAAAAAGGCCGAGATACCGGCTTTTAACTTGAATTAATGGTGCACCTGACTAGACTCGAACTAGCACAGCCTTACGGCCACTACCACCTCAAGGTAGCGTGTATACCAATTTCACCACAGGTGCATATTATTATTATATCATATTTTTAGAATTTATGGTCATTTTTCAAAAATCCAGCATAAGTATGTTATAATTAGGAAAACAAAGGAGGTAGATGGAGAAACTTTCAAATAAACTTGCGATTTTTGGAGCTATTTTACTCGCCTTGATGGCTGGAACCTACGCGGTTGGGCTAACAAAAACTGCTCGAGCAGAAGAACCTGCTGAAAAGGCCGAGGCGACGTCGGGCCAAGAAGGAAACGATACGAATGCCGTCGGAGGTATGAACATCAGCATTTCTCCGGTTAGTAAGATTCTTCAAATGGATAATAACTCCACCTATGAAGATAGTTTTAAGGTAACAAACGGCGGGAGCGAACCGATTGAGTTTGAAACCTATGCGGCACCATATTCATATATATATTCAGAAGAAACCGATTCATATTCTTTGGCGTTTAGCCACGAAAACAATTACACACAAATTACCCGCTGGGTGACTTTTAAGGATAGTGCAGGGAACTGGGTGAAAAATCCGCGCTTTTCGGTTGGCGGTGGCGAGACTAAGGAAATCAGTTATAGAATTGTGACCCCGGGTGATTTGCCAGCTGGCGGTCAATATGCAGTTTTGTTTGCTCATACGATTTCTAGCGCTAAAGCTGAGGGTGGGATAAAGACTGAAGCTAGCCCAGGGTTAGTGGTTTATGGTCGGACGAATGGCGAAACCAACGTTTCGAGCGAAATTAGAGATTTAGCGATAATGCAGACCATCAAGAAGGATAGTTTGGAGGAAGACACTGAAGGGAATCAGACCGTGGTTGCTAAGGAACTAGGCCACATTAATGCTCGCGCAAAAGTAAAAAATACTGGCAATATCGACTTTAACGCTGTTGGCAAGTTAACGGTTAGCGGATTGTTTGGCGGAACAGTTTACGAAACCCCGGCGAACCGAGGTAGAACCTCAATTATTCCGGAAACTGAATTAGTAGTTTCGGATGAATGGGAAGAGACGCCTCCGTTTGGCATTTTTAAAGTAACTTGGGAGGTTACGGCCGGTGAAAATACCGAAATTATTACCTCAATTATCGCAATCAATATCGCACCTCTGATAATTTTTATCATAATCGTCTTGACAATTATGATTGTTGGGTTTATAATGGGGGTTAAGAAGCGCAAAGAGCGTAGGTCTAGATTCGCGGTCTAGACTCTGCGAGACGCCCGTAGCGATTCAAACAAACATTAAACATAAACAAGAGTGTAGAGTATGAAAAAAACACAAAAGAGAATCTTTGGATTTTTCGGATTAGTGTTGGTCGTCGCGACAACGTTTCTTGCGGCGAGTTTGCCTAGTTCGGAGACGTCCGCAATATCAACCGTAACTGATACGTTGACCGTAAGGGTGGTCAGTAGCGCAGCAGACGTTAATATAACAAGCCCAGAGTCGGGAATGGTAACGGCGGGCGCGGAGCAGACGTTTAAGTTAAATTATGCAAACGTAAATACGGTCACACTATTTTTAACAAAAACAGATTTGGATGGGACAACACACACGTTTACTTTGGCGGTCTATAATACCGATTACGGAACGGGAGAGAAAGTATACAATATTAATCTGCAAGATGCAGAGTACGGATATGGCGAATATGTAATTAGACTGCAAGGGGAAGGAACGACGGGGCTTGCAGACGAAGATTCGGTCGCATTCTCGTATTATCCTATAGTTGCAGAGGCGACGGAAGATGAGAGTACAGGAGAGACGGTTTTAAGCTTGGATTATGAGGCCTATGACCCTTCGAATCCAGACGGAACTGGAGAGGTGGCCGAGATCGAGATTAACGTGTACGATGAAAATGGGAATTTAGTCGAAGAGTTATCACCAATAAAGGTGACCCCGCCGGAAACTAATGTCGTAATTCCATTCAATGACTACGATTTACCAAACGGAACATACACAATTAAAACTATTGCTTTCGACAAAGACGGAGACGAATTATATAAGTCTTACGTTAATCATGTCATTCGGAAAAGAGAAGATATACCAGTGCCTAATACTGGCGGATTATTCGGAGCATTGAATATTTCCAGAGCAGATTATCTTATTACTGGTATAATAGTGTTCTTGCTAACTGGAATTTTCGGAGCAGTCTTTATCGCGAAAAGACAGAAGAAATCCAGCCGACGACGTTAATACTCTACTAAACAAAAATCGGGCGCACCTACTGCGAGGGCGCCCGATTTTAGTTTAGCCTTAAGCTTCTTTAGGTTCTTTGGCTTCGGCCTTTTTTCCGGCTTCTTTAGCAGCTTTTTTTGCCTTATTTTCTAAAGCAGCTTTCATCTTAGCGGCTTTAGCGGCGCGAGCCTTGAAGCGATCGACGCGACCTTCAGTATCGATAATCTTTTCTTCGCCAGTAAAGAAAGGGTGGCTCTTAGAAGAGATTTGTACCTTTACTAAAGGATATTCGTTGCCGTCTTCCCATTTTATGGTTTCTTCGCTTTTCGCCGTAGATTTAGTTAAAAACGAAAAGCCCGCAGCTTCGTCCATAAAAACGACTGTGCGATAATCTTTAGGATGTAACTCTGTTTTACTCATAATTATGGTTAATTTTAGCACATATTGACTTTTTTGTAAAGGTGTGGTATGATGAGGTTATATACTAAATTTAACGAAACAATCTCGGGAGGATTTCCTGATTAAAGGGTCTCGAGATGAAGAGAAAGGAAATCATATGACGGTAAAAGTCGATATGAAAGAACTGCTCGAAGCGGGAGCGCATTTTGGGCACAAAACTAGTCGGTGGCACCCAAAAATGGCGCCGTACATCCATTCGAAGCGCCAAGAAGCGCATATTATAAACCTAGAAAAGACGGTCGAAGGGCTAGAAACCGCGCTTCCGAAGATTACCGAAATCTCTAAAAGCGGCAAAAAGATTCTATTCGTCGGAACGAAAAAACAGCTTAAAGATACTGTACGCGAAATCGCCGAGTCGGTCGAAATGCCGTACGTAACGGTACGTTGGGTCGGCGGGACTTTGACCAACGTTGAGACAGTTAATCGCCAGATTAAGAAACTAAAAGACTTAGAGAGAAGAATGGCTTCGGGTGAGCTCGAAAATCGCTATTCGAAGCTCGAGGTTCAGAGATTCCAGGAAGAAATTGATTTATTGAACGAACGTTACGGTGGGATCAAAGAAATGAGCGAGCAGCCGGCAGCGATTATCGTGGCAGACGCGATGGAAGATAAGAACGCGATCAAAGAAGCGAACGGGCTAAATATTCCGGTATTTGCGATTACCGATACAAATGTTGACCCGACCCCGATTGATTACGTTATTCCGGGTAACGACGATTCGATTAAGGCGGTTAAGCTGATTCTCGGTTACTTTGCCGAAGCGATCAAAGAAGGTAAGAAATAAATTGAATAAACTTTTAAAAATAAGGAGGCAAAAACTATGGCTGAAATTTCAGTTGAACAAATTAAAAAATTAAAAGAGCTTTCGGGTGCGGGACTCACGGATGCGAAAAAGGCTCTAGTTGAGGCGGACGGAGATTTCGACAAGGCGCTCGAAGCAATGAGAAAAAAAGGTTTAACTAAAGCCGAGAAGCGAGGCGACCGCGAGACGCGCGAGGGCTTAATTGAAGCTTATATTCACGATGGTAGACTCGGCGCAATTGTCGAAGTTAACTGCGAAACTTCTTTCGTCGCGAAAACCGACGAGTTTAAGACTTTAGCACACCAAATTGCGATGCAAATCGCGTCGATGGCGCCGCTTTATGTTTCGGAAGACGACATTCCGGCTGAGGTTCGCGAGGCTAAGATTAAGGAGCTCGAGGCTAACTTTAAGGGTCCGGAAAATATGAAAGAGAAAATTCTTGACGGACAAGTTAAGAAGGCTTTCTCGGATAAGGTCCTGATGAATCAGCCTTATATTCTTGACGATACAAAGACGGTTGAGCAATTTATTAAGGAAGCAATTGCGAAAACTGGCGAAAATATTACCGTTCGCCAATTTAAACGCATTGAACTTGGCGTGACTGAATAAAAAAAATAGCCCTGCGGGGCTATTTTTGATATAATAAAAATATAAAGTAAGGAGTTTTATGTTCGATACGAAAGAAGACCGCAAAAAAATGGAGGGGGTGGTAGAGAGATTCAAGGAAGAAATGAAGAAAGTTCGGACGGGGCGAGCGCATCCGGATATGCTTTCGGGGATTAAAGTCGAGGTTTACGGGCAGTTCATGCCGTTAAACCAAGTTTCTAACGTCACCGCAGCCGATGCGACGCTTCTAGTTGTCACACCATTCGACCCTTCGACGATTCAGGCAATCGCCTCGGCGATTCGGGCCGATCAGGCTTTAGGATTAAATCCGGCAGATGATGGGCGAGTAATCCGAGTACCGATTCCGGCTCTAACTGAGGAGCGCCGAAAAGAAATCGTCAAGACCGCTTCGGCAAAAGTCGAGGAGGCGAAGGTCGCGCTTCGAAACGTCCGCGAAGACGCAAGAAAAGCGATTAAGGTAGCCGAAGAAATGAGCGAAGACATTAAAAAGCGTGCTGAGAAAGAAATCGACGAGATTACGAAGGAGTTTTCAGACAAAGTCGAGGCCGAATTCAAAACCAAATCCGACGAGATAATGAAAATATGAGTTTAAAACATTTAGGCATTATTGCCGACGGAAATCGACGTTGGGCGAAAGCCCAGGGGCTTCCGACGATTGAGGGCCATAAAAAAGGCCTCGATGTGATTCAAGAGCTAGTCGAAGCGGCGAGTAAAACCGAGATAGAATATTTGACTTTTTACGTTTTTTCGACGGAGAACTGGGGAAGGAGCGCGGATGAAGTCGGATATATCATGAAGCTCGCAGAGACCCGGATATTAAAATATGCTGAAAAATTAAAAAAACACAATGCGAAGTTGATTATCCTAGGGTCGAAAGAGCGAATCTCACCGACACTGGCTAGTATTATCGAGAAGGCTGAAAAACTGACCGAGGATTGTACGGGGCTTACAGTATGTTTTTGTTTTAATTACGGCGGAGAGCAGGAGATTGCCGACGCGGCAAATATCGCCCTCAAAGCTGAAGGCGAAATTACGCCGGAAACGATCCGGAAGCACTTATACCATCCCGAAGTACCGGATGTTGATATGGTGGTCCGGACCTCGGGAGAAGAGAGAATCTCGGGCTTCATGCTTTGGCGGGCTTCGTATGCGGAGTTTATGTTTTTGAAAAAATATTTCCCGGAGATGGATGCGGGCGATATTGAAAAGATTCTGAAAGAATTTGAATCTCGTTCGCGTAGATTCGGAAAATAATGGTATAATAAGTTTATGGATATATTTGTTGGGGTAATTGTTGGATTATTAGTTTTAATGGCGCTCGTAACAGCACACGAGTTCGGGCATTTTATTGCTGCGAGACGAAACGGCGTAAGGGTTTTAGAGTTCGGGATTTGCTTCCCGCCGCGATTGGTCGCCTGGGTAAAAGATCCGAAGACTAAAAAATGGAAAAAACTACCTAAGGAAGATTGGAAGAAACCGCAAGAGGGATTAATATTTAGCTTAAACCTTTTACCGATTGGGGGGTTTTGCCAGATGGATGGCGAATCGGCTGAGGACTCTCGTAAGGGAACGTTCGGTGCGGCGAGTTTTTGGGCAAAAACGAAGATTCTATTCGCCGGCGTGACAATGAACTGGCTAATCGCGTTTATCATCTTTACGATTCTCGCTTGGACGGGAATGCCGGAGTTTCTAGATGGCCAGTTTAAAATCAAAGAAGATTCGCGAATTGAGGGCGGGACGGTTTCAGTCGTAGAAGTCGTCGAGGGCTCGCCGGCGGAGAAAGCCGGGTTTAAAGCGGGAGACGAGATTGTCGCGGTCGACGGAAATGAAGTATATTATGCGTCGGACGTTACGGAGCTAAACCGAGAGCGAGCTGGCGAGGAAGTAGTCTATACGATTCGGAGGCTTGAAACCGGTTGCGTTAATCAGCCGGATTGTTACATAGAGCCTTGTCCTTGTTTAGAAGAGGGGGAGGTAGAAGTCGAGAAGAAGATTAGCGCAGTTTTGAACGAAGCTGAGTCCGAATATTTGCTCGGCGTGGCGATGAGCTCAACCCAAACTTTAGCCTATTCAACTTGGTCGGCGCCACTAGTCGGAGCGGGACTAACTTTACAACTGACTGGAGAGACCTTTAAAGGTGTCGGGATTATGGTCGGGAATTTGGTTTCGGGAACGGCGAGATTATTTAGCTTTAATTCGGAAGTTCGCGAAGAAGGTCAAGAAGCTTTGTCGGAAGTAAAAGATTCAGTTTCGGGGCCGGTCGGGATTATCGGCGTATTATTTCCAGCGTTTACTGCTGCAGGGCCGACAAACCTCGCGTTTCTCGCGGCATTGATTAGCGTCTCGCTCGCCTGTATGAATGTCTTGCCGATTCCGGCGCTCGATGGTGGACGGTGGCTCTTGATGGCGATTTTTAAGGTCCGGAGGAAGAAATTGACTAAAGAAACCGAAGAGAAAATCGTTTCCCGGGCATTTATGGTGCTTCTTGCGATTATCTTTATCGTGACAATCTTAGATATAGCGAGGTTGTTTTAGATGAAAGAAGAAAAAACGGTCCTAACTAAGAAGAAGTCGAACGACAAAGGTAAGAGCGAAAAGAATAAGAAAAGCGTTACCACCAAGAAATCGCTTCTTAAAACTTTTTGTTTAATAATTATGCTTTTGATTTTTGTCGGCGCGACGACGATTGCTTCGCAACTTTTAGTCGGATACGCGATGATTTTTATTTTGGGACCGACAAATTTCGCTAGGACTATTCCGATGGCGATTTATTCGGCGTTATCTTATATTCTCGCGACGGTTTTCGTCGTTGTTGTCCCGAGAAAAATCTATCGCCGGTGGGTACTGAAAGACACTTCCGCGCGAGGTAAGGGAGAGTTAAAGAGAGAGATTGGATTGACCGATCTTCCGACCTGGACAGACCTTGGGCTCGCGCCAATTGCGTTTATTTTATCGCTGCTTTTGGCGGCGGGGCTAGTTTGGTTCTTTAGCCTATTCCCATGGTTTAATGCCGAGGAAGTGCAGTCGGTCGGGTTTAATACTTACGCACCGGGATTAGATAGGATAATCGCTTTTATAGTTCTCGTAGTAGTTGCGCCGATTTTTGAGGAAATCATCTTTCGTGGCTGGCTCTACGGGAGAATTAGAAAAATGCTTTCAGACAAAATGGCGGAAATTGCCGGGATAGTTCTAGCCAACTTTTTAGTTTCGCTTCTATTCGGAATTGTGCATTTGCAATGGAACGTCGGGATAAATGTTTTTGCGCTGTCGGTCGTATTGTGCGCCCTGCGCGAAATCACCGGGACGATTCATGCTGGAATCATTACGCACATGATTAAAAACGGCGTGGCGTTTTATCTCCTGTACGTTCTCGGTATGTGATATAATACATCTATGAGATTATCGAAAACTTTTGTGAAAACTTTGCGGGAGGCGCCGAAGGATGAGACGGCAAGAAATGGGGCGCTCTTAGTCAGGGCGGGGTATGTGCATAAGGAAATGGCTGGAGTCTATGATTATTTACCACTCGGAATGCGCGTAATTGAAAAAATCAAGAACATTATTCGCGAGGAGTTGAATAAGATTGGTTGTCAGGAAGTTCTGCTTTCGACTTTACAGAATCCGGAACCTTGGGAAAAGACGGGGAGATTTGACGACCAAGAAGTTGATATTTGGTTTAAGACAGAGCTGGCTTCCGGCGGTATTTTAGGGCTCGCGCCGACGCATGAAGAGCCGATGACAAATCTTCTAAAGACATATATTTCTAGTTATAAAGATTTACCGCTTTACGTTTATCAATTCCAGACGAAGTTTAGAAATGAACTACGGGCGAAGTCGGGGATTTTGCGCGGACGCGAATTTTTAATGAAAGATTTATACAGTTTTCATACTTCGGAAGAGGATTTGGACAAATTTTATGAGGAAGTAGAGAAGGCTTACGACCGAATCTATGCGCGAGTTGGCTTAGGGGACTGCACTTTTAAGACTTTTGCGTCCGGCGGAATATTCTCGAAGTACTCGCATGAATACCAGACTATTCTACCGGTAGGCGAGGATACAATATATTATAATAGTGATAAATCTTTAGTCTTTAATAAGGAAGTGTTTAACGACGAAGTACTAAAAGAATTCGGCGTTTCGAAAGAGGATTTCGAGGAGACTACCGCGGCGGAGGTTGGGAATATCTTTAAGTTGAAATTTAAGTACTCCGAGCCTTTAGGGCTAAGGTATATCGACGAGGAGAATAAGCCCCAAACGGTTTACATGGGTTGCTACGGAATCGGGGTTTCGAGATTGATGGGGGTGATCGCGGAGAAGTTTGCCGACGATAAGGGATTATGTTTGCCAGAGTCGGTGGCACCCTACAAAATTTGCTTGGTCGGGATTGGCGAAAATGGCGTTAAAAAAGCAGAAGAAATTTATCAAGGGAATGAAGAGACGATTCTGTTCGACGACCGAGACAAGAGGCCGGGCGAGAAGTTCGCCGATAGTGAGCTAATTGGGCTTCCTTTTAGAGTGGTGGTATCAGATAAGACTTTAGATGAGGACGCGGTGGAAATTACCGAAAGAAAGACCGGTGAGACGAGAAAAATTAGTTTTGAGGAGCTTTCTAGAATAGTTGAGGGGCGATGAGCCGACGGCTAACTTATCTCGATTACGCGGCGACCGTACCGCTGATTTCTGAAGTAAGGGAAGCGATGCACGAAGCGGAAGAAAAATTTTTCGCGAACGCTTCGGCACTTCATACGCCGGGGCATCTCGCGATGAATGAAATCGAAGAGTGTCGCGAGATTTTGGCGGGGTTAATCGGAGCCTCGTCGGAGGAAATTATTTTTACATCTGGCGCTTCGGAGTCGAATAATACGGTAATACGGACTTTCGAAGGTCACCAAATCGAAACTTCGGATTTGGAACACCATTCGATCATAGAAACCGCGCAGGTCTATCGGGGCGATAAACTACCAAAACTATATTCTTATATGCTAGTTAATAACGAAATCGGGGAAATTTTAAAACTTCCGAAAGTTTCAGGCGAAAAATTTACGGATTGGGATTTGTTTAAAAAGAAAACTGAGTGGGGCAAACTAGTTTTTACGGAGCAAAAAAAGGAGTATCTCCATTCAGATTTGACGCAGGCTTTAGGTAAAATACCAATAGATGTCAAGGAGCTGGGGCTAGACTATGCGACATTTTCTGCGCATAAAATCGGCGGGCCGATCGGAGTCGGGGCGCTGTATGTCCGAAAGGGCGTGCCCTTAAAACCTTTAATTATCGGCGGGAACCAGGAAGGGAAGCGTCGAGGAGGAACTTATAATACAGTAGGAATTATTGGATTTAAGACAGCGTTAAAAAAGGTTATCGAAGAGAGGAGTTGGAAAAAATTCGACACTTCAGTTCGAGGGTTAAGGGATTTACTTGCCAAGAGGATCCTAGAAGAAATCCCGGGAAGTTCCCTAAACACTGACCTTCGACGCGGAAAAAGTTTACCAAATATTTTAAATGTGTCTTTTCGGGCGGCGGAGGGGGAGTCGATTCAGCTCTATCTCGATACTGAGGGAATTATCGTTTCGACGGGGTCGGCTTGTGCGGCGGGCGACATTAAGCCTTCACACGTGTTAATGGCGAAAACCGGCGACGCGGAAGTAGCGCATTCGTCGATACGATTCTCATTTGGACTAGAGAACACTATGGAAGACGTCGAGCGGGTAATGGAAGTTTTACCTGACGTGATTCGTAGATTACAAGGGATAAGCACATTGTAGATATTGACTATTTAGCAATAATGTGCTATAATTATAGATAGCACAGTTTTTGTGACTATTTATAGGGGGTGGCACATTTAGATGCTAAGTACATTAAGAACCTGAAACGAAACGACGTTGTTGTTCTCTACGTTCCGGTGTGTGATGAGTCTTATATTGGGCTCATGCATGGCAAGTTCGTCAGATGCAAGGCCTGTGCTCCGTATATTGATTCGGACGGTCACGCTACGACGACTCTCGTATTCTCTCGGAAGATTCAGACCGAACCGGGAGATTTCTTTTCCTCAATCCCGACCAACATGATGGGCTGCGACCTGATGTCACCGCTCGTATTCGCAGAGGAAGAGTTCGCAAATCTCCGCGCCGACGAGGCCCTGCGCAACGAGTTCTTTAGGACTTACCCGCCGAGACCTGGAGACGCCTATGGGGTTTCCGAAAGTGAGTACTGGTGTTGGTGGCAGACGAGAGGTGAGCTAAAGCGCATGCTTAGGCTCAAAAAGCCGCCGATGCTGGACTTCTCCAACGTAACAGTACTCCCTCCTAAGGAGGAATCCGAGGAAGAGGACTAAAGCGTCTTCAGGCAAATTACTACCTAGCCCGCTCTCCCGAGCGGGCTTTTTCGTGATATAATACAGTTATGAAGGAAGGGCAGGATTGGATTTATACGGATATTGTGAAGGACCACTTTTTGAATCCGCGGAACTTTCTGATGGGCGACGAGTCGAAATTTAAATACGATGCGGTGGGGTTAGTCGGGAATCCAATTTGTGGCGACCAGATGAAGATGTTTATTAAAGTTAATGATGACAAAATTATCGATTTGAGATGGAAAACTTACGGATGTGCGTCGGCGATTGCTTCGACCTCGGCTTTGTCGGAGCTAGCGAAGGGGAAATCCCTAGACGAAGCCTTGAAGATCTCCGCGAAGGATATCGACGATTATCTCGGGAATTTACCAAAACATAAATTCCACTGCTCAGTTTTAGGACACGAAGCCTTAGCGGACGCGATAAAAAACTACCGCGAAGCCAAGAAAAAGGCTTGACGTTTACGTTATTTTCGGGTAAACTAGAGATTGTTAAAGTTGGAGTTACGAAATGATTAAGAAAACTGTCAGTTTGACTGCTGAAGGAAAAAAAGATTTAGAAAAAGAACTAGATGAATTAATTAAAAGTCGCCCGGCGATTGCGGAACGAATCGCGACGGCGAGGGCTTTTGGTGATCTTTCTGAGAATGAAGAATATTCTTCGGCGAGGAATGAGCAAAAGATGGCTGAAGGACGAATTTTGGAAATTCAGGAAATCCTAAAGAACGCTAAAATAATTCGAGGCGGAAAAAAGAGCAAAGTCGACCTCGGAGCAACGGTAGTGCTCGACATGGGTGGAAGGGAAGTGACTTACACTTTAGTCGGTCCGACTGAGGCAAATCCGCTCGAAGGAAAGATTTCAAACGAATCGCCGATTGGCAAAGCACTTCTGGGGCGAAAGGCGGAGGAAAGTTTTGATTTTAACGGAAAAAATGTTATAATCAAATCATGTTATTAGAGGATTATCGAAACGAGAGACTTCGAAAACTAGAGGAGATTCGGGCGAAGGGAATTGACCCGTTTCCAGCGAAGTCAAATCGAAATACAAAAATTTTTGATGTAGTAAATCATTTCGAGGAGAAAAAGGGGCAAGAAGTCTGTATAGCCGGGCGCATCGTCGCGATTCGCTCGTTTGGGAAACTAGTTTTTATAAAACTGCGTGATTATTCGGGTGAAGTACAGATTTTTATGAAGGCAGTGGCGGACGAAACTCCAGCTGGGATGTTTGGCGCAAAAGAAGTAAAGCTACTTGATATGGGCGATTTTATTGAGGCTAGAGGAATTGTAGATAAATCTCAAACGGGCGAGATTTCAGTATTTACAGATTACGTTAGGCTTTTAACTAAGAGTTTAAGACCTTTGCCGGAAAAGTTCACCAATAAAGAAGAGCGCTACCGAAGGCGTTATGTCGACATGAACGTCAACCCAGAAGTACGCGAGAGGCTAGTCCGACGGTCGAAGTTTTGGCAGGCAACGCGTGATTTTATGAATAAGCACGGGTTTATCGAGATTAATGTCCCGATATTAGAGCATACGACGGGCGGAGCGGACGCAACGCCATTTACGACGCACATGAACGCCCTAGACGAAGATTTTTATCTACGAATTTCGCACGAATTACCTTTAAAGCGGTTGCTGGGGGGCGGGTTTGAGAAGGTCTATGATATCGGGCCGAGGTTTAGAAACGAAGGCGTGGATGATGAGCATTTGCCGGAGCATATTGCGTTTGAGGCGTATGCAGCGTATGAAAACTACGAAGACGGAATGAAATTCTACGAAGAGATGATGAAATATGTTTGCATGGAAACCTGGGGTACTTTGAAATTCAAAGTCGGCGGATTCGAGATTGATTTAGACCAAGAATGGCCGAGATATAAATATGCAGATTTATTACGTGAGAAGTATAATGTTGATGTATTTAATCCGGACCGTGAACAGTTGATTCAGATTTTGTTGGATAATTGGAAGACTGAAGATTTGAAACGAGAAGAATTTAAGAAGAAACTCGAGAATACCACTACACCGCACTTAATCGATGACGTTTGGAAGCTAATTCGTAAAACTTCGGCGGGGCCGTATTGGGTCGTAGAAGAACCCCTTAGTTTGTCGCCACTTGCGAAAAAGTCAACCGAAAACCCGCTGGTGACCGAAAGATTCCATCCGGTGATCGCTGGGACGGAAATGGGAAATGGCTTTTCGGAGCTAAACGACCCGCTCGACCAGCTCGAGAGATTCAAAGAACAGCAAGCCGCGCGCGACGCAGGCGACGAAGAGGCACAAATGCTCGACCAAGATTTCGTCGAAATGCTAGAGTACGGTATGCCACCGGCCTGTGGCTGGGGTAACTCAGAGCGGAATTTCTGGCTGCTCGAGGGTGTTTCGGGACGCGAAGCGGTGCCGTTCCCAACCATGAAGAAGCTTGATTAAAACCAAATTGCCATAGCCTTTACATCTATCTTGATGGGGTGGTTTCCGCTTAGGGAAGTTGAGAAATGATTTGTTCGGCTTATTTTATCCAATACTTGCCCTTCGTCGAATAGATGGTAGTAATATGATTCATAGAGCCAACTTTCAAACGCCAGTCCTTGTTGTGCTACGTAGGTAGGCTCTAGATAGGTCCCGTTAATTGTGGTCAAATTACGACAGTTCGTAAGTGCTTCGTAAGATAGTTCATTATCGGATTCATCCAAAGGCGTAATAGTTAAGTAGGCACCGTAGTCGTAATTGCTTATTACGTTCTCCGTATTTTCAGCAAATAATTCAATGTGAATTCTGTCAGTATCAAAAATGTAAATTTCTTCGCCTGAGAGGTTGTTTTCTACCGAGTATATGTCGTCATAATTATTGTCATCTATATAAAGATAAACACCGCCCGTCCCTGCGGTATAACCATAGTTTACTACAATCTTGATTTTGCTGGCGCCATGAAAAACAAAATTTTCTATAATTTCTTCGTCCGTATAAGATCCCAACTGGACGCCACTGTTGTCTATGTTTGACGTTCTCATTATTTCAAATTGCTTCGTTTCGGTTTCGCAGGTCGCTGAATAGGTCACGACATTTTGATTCTGAGTTTTTTCTTCATCAAAGAAAAGATTTTGGTTGTTCCCGTAAGTTAGCTCAAAATCCCTCGTGACTTCTGGTTTTGGAGCGGGATGTATAGCTGGATGCACGAGAATATATTTAACTTTGCCGACATAGGTCCCGGCTGGTTGGGTAGCAGAAATGTAGGCTTGATAGGTGGTGGTAAGGGTTGTACCTTCGGCGTTTATCCCGACATCTGTAGAGGCTTCACGTTTGGCAACCATCATGCTCGCGCTTGGCACGGTATGAAAATTATCGAAATCGTTTTGAATCGTAATTGGATATGTTGCGCCCGAGGTAGCTTCTAGTTTCATTGCCCACTGGGAGTTACCAGTCAAGGCAGTACCGGTTTGAATATCATGAGTTGAGCCTAAGGAAGAACTGGTCAACACATTCTTACCAAATTCGTCACCAGTAAAACCGACAGCGTAAATGGCGAAGCCTTCATTGTCGTTGCAAAAAGCCTTTAAAGTGGTGGAGCCAATATTAGAATTAGAAGCGCCATTTAATATCGTAGCTGTGTGGTTGTTTGTGCCAAGACTTGACAACGAACATGAAACTGGAACCGTAATTGACGCTTCACTGACAATGCTATCGGCTTTAGTGTCGTTTAAGATAAGAATAGCTATAAATATGCTAAGTATTATAACTAAAATACAGATGTGTGTTTTGCTCTGCATTACTAAGACGCCTCCTTAGAGTTAGCAATATGGCGTCGTAAGTAGTTATATTATAGCATAAGTTTTATTGTTTTGCATAGGGTTTTTAATGACTTTGCATGTTATAATGATAGATATGGCTAAATTTAAGCTTGTTTCGAAATTCCGACCGACTGGAGACCAACCCGAGGCGATTCGCCGGCTAACCGACGGGATTAATCGGGGTATCCACGAACAAACTTTGCTCGGGGTGACTGGGTCGGGAAAGACTTTTACGATGGCGAATATTATCCAAAACGTCCAGCGACCAACTTTAATTTTGGCCCATAATAAGACCCTTGCGGCTCAGCTTTATTCTGAGTTTCGTGATTTCTTTCCGGAGAATGAAGTGCATTATTTCGTCTCGTACTTTGATTATTATCAGCCGGAAGCTTATATTGCTTCGACCGACACCTATATCGAAAAGGATTCGGCAATTAACGATGAGATTGACCGGCTACGACACGGAGCCACCGAAGCTTTACTTACTCGACGCGATGTAATTGTAGTCTCATCCGTATCGTGCATTTACGGCATTGGGTCGCCCGAGAATTATTTGGAAATGTCTTTTGAGATTACAAAAAATGACGGAATATCACAATTGGAGTTCATCAGAAAGCTAGTAAATATTCAATACCACCGGAATGACTTGGCGTTTGAACGGGGGAATTTTCGGGTGATGGGGGATACAATCGATTTATTTCCGGCGAACGGAGAATATGCGTATCGGTTTGAATTTGGATTTGATACTTTAGAAGAAGTGAAGATTGTTGACCCTTTGACTTTTGAGGTTCGCGAGAAACCGGAGCACATTCATATTTTTCCAAACACCCATTATGCGACACCGATGGACCAGCTTGAGAAGGCGCTTATCACAATTCGGGCAGAGTACGAGGATAGGTTAAAATATTTTGAGAAGCATCAAAAATACCTCGAGGCGCAAAGGCTTTCGCAACGCACGAAATACGACTTAGAGATGTTGAAAGAGACAGGGTTTGTTAAAGGGATTGAAAATTATTCTAGACACTTAGATGGCCGCGCGCCGGGACAGCCACCTTCGACTTTGCTCGATTTCTTTCCGAAAGATTGGCTGCTCATCGTCGATGAGTCGCACATGACTTTACCGCAGGTGCGCGGAATGTATAATGGCGACCATGCGAGGAAGTTGGCGCTTGTCGATTACGGTTTTCGACTACCGTCAGCTCTGGATAACCGACCTTTAACCTACGGCGAGTTTCAAAAGAAGATTAATCAGGCTATCTATGTATCGGCGACTCCAGGAGAATATGAATTGGAAGTTTCACCAGAGCCGGCGGAGCAGGTAATTCGCCCAACTGGGCTGCTCGACCCGGAGATTGAAGTTAGGTCGTCGGACGGACAAATCGACGATTTGATGGAAGAAATCGACCAGCGGATCGCGAAGGGCCAGAGGACTTTAATCACGACGTTAACGAAGCGGATGGCGGAGGACTTGACCGACCATCTAAAAGAGCGCGGCGTAAAGACGGCCTATATTCACTCGGATATCGATACATTGGAGCGCGGAGACATATTACGAGATTTACGGGCGGGAGTTTACGACGTTTTGGTCGGAATTAATCTTTTGCGCGAGGGGCTAGATTTGCCGGAAGTATCGCTCGTTGCGATCTTGGATGCGGATAAGGAAGGATTTTTACGGTCAGAGTCGGCACTAATCCAGACGATAGGTCGCGCGGCGAGACATGAAGAGGGGAAGGTGATCATGTATGCGAATTTTATTACCGAGAGTATGGAGAAGGCGATTTCCGAGACAAATCGGCGACGCGAGATACAGAAAGAATATAATGCAAAGCATCATATTACGCCGCATTCGATTCAGAAGGAAGTCGGAGCGGGGCTTCGGGCGATTATCCCGGAAAAGGAGAAAGAGAATAAACTCGATATTAAACGGATTCCGAAGGATGAATTGCCGACCCTGATTAAATCTTTGCAGTCCGAGATGCAACTCGCCGCGGCGAACCTTGAGTTTGAAAAAGCGGCGGGACTACGCGACGAAATTGAGAGAATTAAGGATTTTATCGAGGGTAAAAAATCATAGTTTCGGTTTCAAAAAACATAAATGCCGTTTTAACAGAGGAGCAAAAAATTATAAGGTTAAGTTTTTAAAACATAATGTTATGATATAATTAAAGCATGAGCATGGTGGGCACAGATATTATTGACCAAGTAAAGCACCGTATCCGAGCGACAGATTATCTTTCGGTAGCACAAATTTATCTAAAAGACAACTTCTTATTGACGAGGAAGCTGAGGACAGACGACATTAAACCGAGGTTGCTTGGGCATTGGGGGACTTGTCACGGGATCAATGTGGCTTATGCCAATTTAAAAAGCTTTTACGGTGGGAATCCGAATTTTTCGTTTGTACTCGGACCAGGGCATGGGTTCCCGGCACTTAATGCAAATCTTTTTCTTGACGGAGAATTATTTAAGGTCGATAAAAAAGCCAGTCTAAACTACGCCGGGCTAAAATATCTTTGCCAAGGTTTTTCTTGGCCGGACGGATTTCCGAGCCATGCGAGTCCTTTGACGCCGGGAGTGATTACCGAGGGAGGAGAACTTGGCTATGCGCTTGCGAATGCTTATGGAGTGGCTTTGGGACACCCCGAAAAGATCCTCGCGGTCCTAATCGGGGACGGTGAACTTGAAACGGCGACAGCTCTAGCTTCTTTACATCTTCGAAATCTACTTTCTGGTTCGAAAAACGGGCGAGTTCTGCCGATTCTACATTTAAACGGTTACAAAATTTCGGCACCATCGATTTACGCGCGAAAATCAGAAAGAGAATTAAACGAACTAATTCGTGGATTCGGATTTTCGCCTATTATGATTGACGGGGACGACCCGGAAGTTTTTCAAGAAGCCTTAAAAAACGGAGATGGGAATGAGGCGCCGTTCTATGTTCTAAAGACCGAGAAGGGAAAGGGCGGGCCGAACCGTTACCATTTTGCACATCAAGTGCCTTTAAAGAATCCAAAGACCGACCCAAATGAGTTAGAGCAACTTGAAGAATGGCTGGCGAATTACCGACCTGGAGAAGTTTTAGCGGAATTTAAGG
Source organism: Candidatus Saccharimonadota bacterium (assembly GCA_017404335.1). Classification (GTDB taxonomy): domain Bacteria; phylum Patescibacteriota; class Saccharimonadia; order Saccharimonadales; family Saccharimonadaceae; genus Nanosyncoccus. The sequence continues at coordinate 134,285 of JAFRCN010000002.1, forward strand.
AAAAGAATGTGTTTAGTAGTTCTGAAGATAAACTTCAAGAAGCGATAGAAGGGAGAAGAGATGATAGATAGGGTAGACAATCCGGGAACGGAAAAGTTCTCCTCAGCGGAGCGAATCGGAGAATTGCTACTCCAAGAATTTCGTGAAAATCCGTTATTTTATTTCTTTTCGCCGGACGAAACGACATCCAATCGGTTCGATATAATTTTTAAGGAAGAGAAACGAGCGTGGGGGCTACCGGCGGAGACTTGGGACCTACCGGAAAGCGAAAACGGCAGGATTGTCGAAATGTTGTCGGAGAATGTTTTATTTAGCGTCATGACCGGACATCTGATGAATGGCGAGAAGGCGATGATGGGAAGCTACGAAGCGTTTTTTCCGATTATTACTTCGCAAGTTTTACAACAAATCAAGTTTATTAAGCAATCTCTAAATGTCGCCTGGCGAAAACCGTTGCCGGCGGTTAACTTGCTTTCAACTTCGACTTGTTGGCGACAAGACCATAACGGTTTTACACATCAGTCACCGGCCTTGATCTCAACCTTACTTTCTAGTCCGTCGAATCTTTCGAACTGCATTTTCCCAGTGGACGACGTAGCGGCAGAAGAAGCGTTTCGGTTTATGCTAGATTCGATGAATGTTGTAAACCTTACAACATTTAATAAGAATCCTTTACCAAGATATATTGATTCGCACCACGCGAACTTTCAGTTCTTTAACGGCGGAGCTTCGATTTACGAGTTTATTTCGGATGAGGATCCGGACTTCGTCTTCACTGCAGCAGGAGATATCGTTACGCACGAGACAATCGAGGCGATAAAAATCTTAAAGGAAGATTTGCCCAACACGCGGATTCGATTCATTGGAGTTAATGCTTTGTCGTACCGCGCGATTGGAACAACGGAGAATAAACTGTCGAAAGAAAAGTTCATGGAGCTGTTCACTAAAGATAAACCGATCGTCGCAAATTTTCATGGCTACCCAGAGACTTTTGAAAATATTCTGGAAAATTATACCGAGAGAGGAAGACTTCGCGTGCATGGGTTCAACGAAGAGGGTTCGACAACTACGCCGTTTGAGATGCTTAGAAGAAATGCAGCTTCGCGATACGATTTAGCAAAAGACGTGGCGAAGGTTTTGATGCGCGAAGATTTGGTTCAAAAATACGAACAGATGCTAGAGGACAACCATGCTCATGCTATTAGATACGGCAAAGATGTGATACAATAAGATTTATGAGTATCCTTATTTTTCTGATAGTTTTCGGTATTTTTATCGAAACGACTATGCTGTTGATTAGAAAACACGATTTTTTTTCGAGCGGAAGAAGGAAAATTTTCGTAGATACGTCGGTATTGATCGACGGAAGAATTTTGAGTGTCGCAAAGACTGGTTTTATTGATGGTGAATTGGTGATACTGAGAAGTGTATTACGAGAGTTACAACTTCTTGCGGATGGAAAGGATTCCGAAAAGCGAACGCGCGCGAGAGCTGGACTCGAAATCGTGTCGGAGCTTGAAAGAGTTGTAAATATCAACACGGAGATTGTCGACGATGGAGAGGGTAGAAAAAAGGTTGACGAAGAGCTACTCCGCTACGCTAAAGCCAACAAAGGCTCAATCTTAACGATTGATTATAATTTAATAAAGGTTGCTGAAGCTGAAAAAATCGAAGCCCTAAACTTAAACGATTTGGCCCTAGCGGTACGAACTGAATTCTTACCGGGCGAAAAAATGACAATAAAAATTACCGAAAAAGGCTCGAATCGTGGTCAAGGCGTCGGACATTTACCGGACGGAACGATGGTCGTGGTCGACAAAGCCTCCAACAGAATTGGCAGAGAAGTCAACGTTGAGTTTGAGAGATTTCACGAAACTTCGGCTGGAAAAATCGTGTTTGCAAAAATTAGAAAACACCCCTAAAGGAGTACCATTAAAACGCCCCGACTATGAGGCGTATTAATATAAGCACTTTGGAGGAATTTAAGGAGTATCGTTGCTATCTAAGCTCATGTTTCCCGTGGCGACGTATCCGGCGCTATCTGAGACAACGAAGCGAATGGTCTTTTCAGACCCATCTAAAGTATAACCAGAAATCACACCATCATCTCCTAGCGAGATACCGCTTTTTTCTGCATCATTTACATATAAAGTATAGCCAGCAATATCGTAAGAACCCTTTTTAATTATCGCTATAATACTATTGCCGCTTCTTTTCAATGCGACTGTCGGGGGAGTATAGTCACAGGTATCGTTAACTTCGTTATTATATGGCTCCGGTACATTGTAATTCTCTTTTTTTGTCATCGGATCGGTTATTTTAGTCACTTCAACGTCAATTTTATAGCTCTCGGCAGTACATTCAGTCGCTAAAAGATGGTTATATCTATTGAACGTCAAAGTATCTTTAGCGATGCCGGAATTTTTGGCTGGGTCAAACCAGCTTGGCCAAATATCAGTCTTGCCATTAACGGTCAAAGTTTTAATACCGGCTGGTTTGACTGGCTGATCGCCGTAGTGCCACTTACCATCAGGCTCATAGACTTCTTTGTGAACACGTTCCATATATGTTCCCACTACCGTACGGGGGACCAAGTTAGAGTTAGAAGAAAGACCAGCTCCGTCATGGTTGCCATTCCAGACAAAAGTTGAAAGAGCAGTCGAATAGCTTTCGATTAGAGAGTCCTTAGTGACGGCTGAGTTAGAGGTGGTCGTGGTGCCAGTTTTTGTGGCTGTCCATACACCCGGAACAACATAACCAAAGCTCTGCGAACCGCCAGCAGCATAAATACCGAAACGAGCGCTGCCATCACTTAAAATATTTGAAATCATATAAGCAACTTGCTCGTCGACTACGCGAGTTCCAGGTGTATCGGTCCAGGACTCAACTACATCGCCGGAAGAATTTTTGACTTCAAGCACATAAGCTAAGTCTTTATACGTACCGCCGCGGGCGAGAGAGGCATAGGCGTTCGCGTGCTCGACCATGCGGACACCGCAACCTGAACCAATTGCGATAGAGAGGCCGTAATTATCACGATTTTCGCAATAGGATTTATCGCCGAGTGCACGAGCGACCTCGAGCGAATTCTCGATCCCATTAATATATAGAGCTTTTACTGCGGCGATGTTTAGGGAGTGACCAAGCGAGAATCTTATTGTTACGTTGCCATAAAAGGTATTGGTCGCATTAGACATACCACAACGGCCGGAATAGCCAGCGCAGTAAATCTTATCAATATTCTCATCTTTTAGAACTGTGCCGGGGCCATAGTTAATTCCTTCGCGTTGCATAAAAAGTGGAGCATAGTCTAGAATCGGCTTGATTGATGAGCCTGGCTCGATTAAAGAGCTAGTTGTCGCATTAACTTCGCCGTAACCAGTTTTAAAGAAATCGATGGAGCCAACCATTGCGACAACTTGTGAAGTTTCTACGTCAATAGAGACCAATGCAATGTCGTCGCTATTGTTTGCATAGGTTCTTTCGGCGCCTGCTGCGACAGCGTCTTCGGCAATTTTTTGCGCACGATAATCAAGGGTAGTTTTAATTGTCCATCCGCCGGCGCGCATGGTCGAGATACCGTATTTTTCTTCTAGCTGAGATTTAACCTCGAGAACAAAGTGCGGAGCTTTCATGTCGGCGTATTGACTAGACTCAGGTTGGATACGATCGAGGATGGCAATTTCTTTTGCGGCAGCAGCTTCTTCCTCAGTAATGTATTCTTTAATTACCATATCGTCAAGAACTTTGTGCTGGCGCTCAACTAAGAGTTCGTTGCCATATATATTATATGGGTCTAAAACGGCTGGATTGTTTGGAATAGCGGCAAGAAGTGCCGACTCAGCGAGGTCGAGATCTTTGGCAGACTTGCCAAAATAGGTTCGTGCAGCAGATTCGACGCCATTACGACGTCCACCATATGGAGACTGATTGAGATACATTGTCAAAATCTGCTCCTTAGAATACATCCGCTCAAGTTCGATAGCCAGAATGAGCTCTTTGATCTTTCGCGTCAAACCGCCACGGTTTTCGCTGGTCGCCTCGTCGGAAAAGTAAACTTGCTTAATTAATTGTTGAGTCAAAGTCGAACCACCTTGAACGCCTTTGCCGGTTAGAGTTGAAAAGGTAGCTCGAATCAAACCGACAAAGTCGACGCCGATGTGATTATAGAAGTTCTTGTCTTCGACCGCAATAGTAGCTTCGCGCATATATTCCGAAATTTCATCGCCATTGACTACAAGGCGATAATCTTCGTTACCGGTATCGCGCCACAGTACTTCACCGTTACGATCTAGATAGGTATTTACCGTTTCGGAGATAGTCATTTCGTCGAGACGAATTTGGTCGAGATCTTTTTTGTAATAAAGGAAAAGCCCGCCGATAAAAATAATACCAATTAGAATACAGGCTGCGAAAAATTTCAAAATCGCTTTTTGACCACGCCAAGAAAACCACCATTTGAAAACTCGTTTCGGATGGAGCCTAGCAAAAAATCTCTTTACTGGGTCTTTCGGTAGAGTCGCAAGCTCCTCGGCCCGACGCCTCGCATTCGCTTCTTTTTTTGCTTTTCGTTTATAACTTAAACTTGAATAAAGACTCATGTTCTTTTTCGAAGTTTTCGCAGTTTTTTTAGACTTCACCACCTTTTTTTCGCTTGACGGCAAAATCACTTCTGATTTCTTTTTAGCCATGTAATCATTATAACACGTGATATAATAATATATATGAAAAAATTTCGTTTTAAATCGGTAGTGCAACTTGCCAATATGAAACTTTCGATTAAAACGGCAGCAATTGTGCTCGCAAGTTCGACGCTCCTCTCAGCTTTACTTGGACTTTTTCGGGATAGACTTTTGAACTCTTATTATCTTGGGACTTATCCGACCGGAATCGACGCTTATACGGCGGCTTTCACGATTCCAGATTTTATGTTTTTTATTTTAACTTCGGGAGCACTTGCGGTTTCGTTTATTCCGGTATTCAATCAACGTTTAATGGCTGGAAATAAGAAGTCGGCATGGGAGCTTACTTCAAGTTTATTAAATCTCTTGGCAATTTTGACATTAATAACATCAGTTCTAATTATGATTTTTGCCGATCCTCTGATTCGCTACATCGTTAGTCCAGGACTCGATGAGTCGGGAATGATTTTAGCTGTAAACATGACGAGGGTAATTGCGATTAATCCGTTTTTGTTTTCGATCGCAACTGTCCTAACTTCGGTCCAGCAAGCAGTTGGGCGGTTCATTTTTCACGCTTTTGCACCCGCTATATATAATATAGGAATTATTATCGGGATTACTTGTTTTACGGGAGGGATTAATATTTTTGGAGTGCAAGTATTCGAGGGGGGGATTATGGGGGTCGCGATTGGCGTAATTTTCGGAGCAATTTTACAATTAATTACGTCCCTGATTGGTTTATTCGGGCTTGGGATGGATTATACGTTTAAAATCTATTGGCGGAATCAAGGTTTTCGAGCAATCCTCAAACTACTCCCAGCACGTTCTCTGGACCAGGGGATTGACTATATCAACGCAATCGTGAGTATGAATCTGTCTTCAAGAATGGGGGCCGGCGCAGTTCGGGCCTATGATCAAGCGACGACACTACACACTGTGCCGGTAAACTTAATCGGAGTTGCAATTTCGACTGCCTTTTTCCCGAAGCTAACCGAAGAGTTGGGCGGCGGAGACCAGCACGAATTCTATAATACTTTTAGAAAAGCGCTTCGGATGATTGTTTGGATTTCGCTTCCGGTGGCGATTATTGCGTTTTTTGCGCGAGGTTACGTAGTTTCGTTCATTTCAAATATTGGAAATAATGACAGTAACGGAATGATAGTTTCGATTCTCGGCATGCTTTGTGTCGCGATTTTTGCGAAGTCGGTTTTTCATATTGCTTCGCGCGGTTTTTACGCTAATCAAGACACTAAAACGCCATTCATTGTCTCGATTATAGCAGTTGGGTTAACTATGATTATGTCGGTGGTTTTTTATAAAATTGGTTTAGGAGTAGAGGGGCTAGGCTTAGCGCAGTCAATTGGTGCAGTTTTGGAGATTGTCATACTACTTGGATTATTACAACATAAATCTAAGGGAGAACTTCTAAATCGCAGTTTTTTTAAGGCTTTTTCTAAGATGCTGATTGCAACTTTAATTACGGGTTGCGTAACCTTTTCGCTCGTAAAGTTTATCCCGCTTCGGATCACCGACGTTTCGCTCGTAATTACCGCTCCAAAGTTCTTATTAATTACGGCACTTTCGTTAATTGTTTATATTATTGCGAGTTATTTCTTGGATTTGGATGAAGTTAAGCCGGTACTCGCAAAAATTCGAAAAATCCTGTTCCGAAACATAAAATAGGTGGTATAATTTAAGATATGGACATAAAACGCGAGGATATTTTGCATTTGGCTAGTTTGTCGAATTTCAATCTGACTAATACTGAAATCGAAAGCTTAGGAAGGGATTTGCAGGGAATTATTAAATACATTTCGCAACTTGACGAACTCGATACCGATGGGGTTGAACCGACGTATCAAGCTTTTGAGATGGAGAACGTTTGGCGAGAAGATGAAATTCTAGAACAAGAAGCTTCGCGCGAAGATTTGCTCGCGCTAACTAAAAATGAAAAAGATAATCAAATAAAGGTGCCAAAAGTATTATGAAAACTGCGAATAAAAAAGTTACCGCCGAGAGATTAGTGAGAGATGCTTTAGAAAAAGCGAAACATTTTTCTGATTATAATATTTTTACGTTTATAAATGAAGAAGGCGCGATTTTACGCGCGCGTGAAATCGACGCGAAGATTGCTAACGGTGAGAAAGTCGGGCGACTCGCGGGAGTACCGTATGCCCTTAAAGATAATTTTCTTTCGCCTGATGGCGAAACGACGGCTTCGGCACATATTTTAGGTGGGTTTACCTCGCCGGTTACGGCGACGGCGGTTGAGAAGTTAGAAGCTGAGGGAGCGATTATGATCGGGCGAACCAATTTGGACGCTTTTGCGCACGGATCGTCGACTGAGAATTCTTACTATGGACCGACTTTGAACGCGTTTGACCGCAAGCGAGTGGCCGGAGGGTCGTCGGGTGGATCGGCGGTAGCGGTAGCGCTTGATATTGTTGAATTTACGACTGGGACGGACACCGGTGGATCGATTCGTCAGCCGGCGTCGTTTAATGGAATTTATGGGTTTAAGCCGACTTATGGGACGATTAGTCGGTACGGCGTGGTCGCGATGGCGTCGTCGCTTGATTGTATCGGGTTCTTTACGAAAACGCCGGAAGATATGGATCTTCTTATGGAGATTACTGCCGGACGAGACCCGAAAGATTTGACGACATTGCCCGATTACTACAATTCTATCGATAGGGATTCGCTAGGCGCGGCGTGTCCTTCGGACACGCTCCGGGCCGCTCTGGCCAAGTCTTCATGTTCCGCAGAACACATCGCGCCTAGCGAATCCCATCGAATTGGAATTATCAAGGATTTCGATAATGAGTCGGTCGATAAGGAGATTCGAGATGCGCTCTTGAAGAAGTGTGAGATGCTGAAAGAGAAGGGATGTGAAATTGTTGAGCTTGAGATGCTGAGCCTCAAATATGCTTTGCCGGCGTATTACATTATTCAGCCGGCGGAGGTGGCGTCGAATTTATCGCGATACGACGGAGTGCGCTACGGATTTCGTTCGGAAAAGTCGGCGGATTTAGATTCTCTATATAATAATACGCGGAATGAAGGCTTTATGCCGGAAAACAAACGCCGGATTATGATTGGAAATTTCGTGTTGTCGTCTGGGTTTTACGATGCATATTTCTTAAAGGCGGCAAAAGCGCGGACTTTAATTATTCGTGAATATGAAAAGGCTTTTTCTAAATGTGATTTTATTCTAACGCCGGTTTCACCGAGCCCGGCTTTCCGACTCGGCGAAAAAGTTAACGACCCGGTCGCAATGTATCTTGAAGACGTCATGAGCGTGTCTCTAAATCTAGCTGGAATACCAGGACTTACAATCCCAGCGGGAAAGACTACCGAAGGATTGCCGATTGGGTTGCAGCTAGTTGGTCCGAGGCGTAGCGATAAAAACCTAATAAAATTCAGTAAGGAGCTAATCTAATGGATGGTGGAGTAGTAACTTTTATCTTTGCGATTTTAATCGTTGCGGTGTTGGTATTTGTGGCGATTTTACTAACCGGAAAGCGGGGATACCATTTTAACGTTGAAGCTTATCAATCACGCTTTTTAGCGATTGAAAACAGATTAAAGCAAGATAATCCGGCGAGTTTTGTGACGACAATTATCGAAGGGGATAAATTACTTGATAAGGCGATGGTTGAGATGGGGATTTCCGGAAAGACAATGGGTGATAGATTAAAAAAGGCGAGTGGTCGGTTTACGAATTTAAATGCAGTTTGGCGCGCACATAAACTTCGTAATATGATTGCGCACGAGTCGGACGTCGAAATTAGCTACAAACAAGCGTTTAATGCGCTCGCGGTTTATAAACAAGCTTTGAAGGATTTAGGAGCAATATGAAATATACGCCAACGATTGGAATTGAATGCCATGTTCAACTTTGTACGAAAACGAAGTTGTTTTCGGAAGTCGATAACGACGCGAGGAGGAAGGAACCAAATTCTTGCGTTTCGCCGGTCGACTATGCTTTGCCGGGGATGTTACCGAGGCTAAACGGTGAGGCGGTCCGCTTCGCGATTCGGGCGGGTCGAGCAATGAACTGCGAAATTAATGCGTATTCACGATTTGACCGGAAACATTATTTCTACCCGGATTCGCCGAAGGGTTATCAGATTACGCAGTTTTACCACCCAATTATTGGCGCGGGATACGTAGAGCTACCGTCGGGTACCAAAATTCGGATTGAGCACGCGCATCTCGAAGGAGACGCGGGGAAGTTGACGCATTTTTCGGATTACTCGCTGGTTGATCTAAACCGAGTCGATACGCCTTTGATTGAGATTGTCTCAATGCCAGATATCCATAGCGCTAAAGACGCTCACGATTACTGTAAAGAGCTTTGGCGGTTGATGTGCTTCGCGGAAGTGACCTACGGAGATCTATATAACGGAAATATGCGGTTCGATGTCAACGTTTCGTTGGCGCCGGAAGGTTCCGATAAATTGGGAACGCGAGCGGAAGTGAAGAATCTGAATTCGTTTAAGAGCGTTGAGCGGGCGGTCGAATATGAAATTTCAAGGCAGAAGAAAATTCTCGAAGCTGGTGAAAAGGTTATCCAGGAAACGCGTGGGTGGAATGATGCGACCGGGAAAACGACCGGACAACGTTCAAAGGAAGAGGCGAAAGATTATCGTTATATGCCGGAGCCGGATTTGCCACCGATTAATCTGTCGGAAGAGTTTATTGAGACCGAGTCGAAGAAGTTGCCGCTAATGCCGAAAGATTACCGCGAGAAATTCGCTGGAATTATTCCAAATGATATTCTAGAAATTTTATTAGATTATCATGAATTAATGAAAAAACTAAATGAAATTGATAATAAATATGTAAAGATTATTTCTAACTTATTCGCTTCGGTGCTGCTCGCGGAAGAGAAGTCGGCGGAGTACTTAAATGACTTACCGAGCGCGAAGGACTTAATTGAACTTGCGGAGATGAATGAGAAAAAGGAGCTGTCTTCGACGGCGACGAAAGAAGTGTTTTTGCGATTATTTGACCCGCAAATGAAAGGACGAGGGGCGAAGACGATCGCGAAGGAACTCGGTTTAATTCAGGAAAATGACCTAGGGGCGCTCGAAGCGATAGTCGACGCCGTTTTAGCAAAACCGGAAACGAAAAAGGCTCAGGAAGACTTCAAGGCAGGCCAGGAAAAAGTGATTGGGTTTTTGGTCGGACAAGTAATGAAAGAGTCAAGAGGCAAAGCCAACCCGTCTGCAGTGCAAGAAATTTTGCGAAAAAAACTTGCTTAAGCTTGCATTTTTGGAACGAAAGGAGTAATATATAATTCACGCGGGTAAAGTTTTTGACTAACCCGACGTAATTTAAGAGGAAAGGAGATGGCTTTCGTGCGGGATGAGTTCCTGCGGCAAACGCTTTGTCCAGCGTATGTGTCGTTTGTTCTCTATCTCGGGAAAAAGGCGGAGCATTCTGATCGACCGGGTAGGTTAATCCTCACGGACGGTTCGACCCGCCAGTTTTTCCCATGGCACCCCAAGCGACGGCGGGGGTACCTACGGTCCAGTCTGTATGTCGAAACCCGGCCTACATGACTAGGAAGATACTAGGTACCCCCGCTAGTTATTTCGCCCTTCGGGCAAAGGGCAAGCAGAAAGCATATCGGGAGCACACAACGAATACTGGCGGTCGGAGAGCCCAAAATGAGTGGCGGCCGACTTGAGGGTAGACCGCTAGGGCGGCTCCTCACCATCATTCGCGACGCAGACAAAACCATCGTTTCCAGTACTTTTCTACCATTCCCATGGGTCAAAGACCCGGCCCCGGCCAAGTGCCGGGGTTTTTCTTTAAAATCTTTCGAAAAAAGAAAAAGTATGATAAAATGGAGAAAATGCGTCTTTTTGAGTGTGGAACTCTTGGACAAAAATAATTAAGTAATAAAGGAGCATATGGCTGAAGTTAAGGATTTGGCTAAGCTGCGAAATATCGGGATTATCGCCCATATCGACGCAGGAAAAACTACAACCTCGGAAGCGATTCTTTACCGCACGGGGTTAAAACATAAAATCGACCTAGTAAAAGGCGGGACCGGTGGTGCGGATACCGACTGGATGGAACAGGAAAAGGAACGCGGAATTACGATTACTTCGGCCGCGGTGACGGTTTATTGGAAAAATCATCAAATCAACATTATCGATACCCCGGGTCACATCGACTTTACGGCGGAAGTCGAGCGATCTTTGCGGGTTCTCGACGGTGCAGTTGTAGTGTTCGATGGTAAAATGGGGGTCGAGGCGCAGTCTGAGACGGTCTGGCGCCAAGCGACTAAATACGGGATTCCACGCATTTGCTTCGTAAATAAGATTAACCAAATCGGTGGCGATTTCTATAAGTCGCTTGACTCGATTCATAAGCGTTTGTCGAAAAATGCCGTCGCAATTCATCTCCCGATTGGTTTCGAGAAAGATATTTGTGGCGTCGTAGATTTAATTGATATGAAGGCTTATACCTATAAAGATTATGCGGACCACGAGCTCACCGTCGGCGAGATTCCGGCCGATATGGTCGAAAAGGCAAAAAATGCGCGCTCGATGTTGGTCGAGGAAGCGGTCCAAGCCGACGAAGCTTTAATGGAAAAATACTTCAACCAAGGTGAAGAAGCAATTTCGGAAGTCGAGCTAAAGGCGGCTCTAAGAAAGCGCGTGCTTGATGGCGATTTCTTCCTAGTCACCGGTGGGGACGGACGAGGCGTAATCGTCGAGAAGGTGCTTGATCTCATGACGGATTATCTCCCGTCGCCGCTTGATCGCGACCAGGGTCAAACCGTTGGGACCGACCCGAAGTCTGGCGAACAAATTGTAAGAAAAGCTGACGACAACGAACCTTTAACGGCTCTCGCGTTTAAGATTGCAACTGATCCGTTCGTTGGTAAGTTGATCTTTATTCGGGTTTACGCGGGTAAATTAAAGTCCGGAGATACGGTATTAAACGCTTCGACTGGCGATAAGGAAAGAATTGGACGGTTAGTCCGAATGCACGCGAACGACCGAAAGGAGATTTCCGAAATCGGAGCGGGCGATATCGCGGCGGTAGTCGGGCTTAAGAACTGTACAACCGGTACGACAATTTGTAACCCAGCGCATCCGATTTTGCTCGAGTCGATTGAATTCCCGGATCCTCCGGTATCGATTGCGGTCGAACCAAAAACTAAGGCCGACCAAGAGAAAATGGGCATCGGTCTATCGAAACTTGCTGAGGAAGATCCGACTTTCCGCGTCCACACTGATGAGGAAACTGGCCAGACGATTATTTCGGGGATGGGCGAGCTACACCTAGAGATTATTATTGACCGTTTGAAGCGCGAACACAACGTCGAAGCCAACACTGGCGCACCGCAAGTGGCCTACCGTGAAACGATTCGAGGTACGGCTGAAGCGCAAGGTAAGCACATTAAACAGTCTGGTGGTCGTGGTCAGTATGGTGACGTTTGGATTAAGTTTGAGCCGAACGAACCGGGTAAAGGCTTCGAGTTTATCGACCAGATTAAAGGTGGCGTGGTTCCGCAGGAATACCGCAAGCCGGTTCAGAAGGGTATCGAGGATACACTCGCGGGTGGTGTTATTGCTGGCTACCCGGTAGTAGACGTCAAGGCGACCTTGTACGACGGTTCATATCACGATGTTGACTCTTCGGAGCTAGCCTTCACGCTCGCTGGTGCTTTAGCTACACGCGAAGGCATCAAGAAGGCAAATCCGGTCTTACTTGAACCGGTGATGAAGATGGAGATTACGACGCCGGAAGAATTCATGGGTGACGTTATTGGCGACATTAACTCCAGGCGCGGTCGAATCGACGAAATGGAAGATTTGAACGGCGGTGCGAAGTTAATCAAGGCGTTTTGTCCTCTCGCTAACCTATTCGGTTATACTGGCGACCTTCGCGGTATGACCCAAGGTCGAGCGGCTTCTTCGATGGAGCTCTTCGCCTACGAGGAAGTACCGCCGAACGTAGCGCAAGAAATTATCGAATCGAGAAACTCGAAATAAAAAGAGGACCGGGAAACCGGTCTATCTTTTTATTATAGCATACTTCGCTATAAAAGTCAAGTTTTCAGAAAACCCCTTTACAAGTTGGAGAAAATAAGCTAGAATAATAAGGTAGAGTTTTGGAGCTGGTTTTTATTAGCGCTCCAAACATAATAATAAAAAAGGAGATTGAATGGCAAATTTTGACCGTTCCAAGCCGCACATCAACGTCGGCACCATGGGTCACGTCGACCATGGTAAAACCACTTTAACCGCTGCTATTACGACTGTCCTTTCGAAGAGATTGCCTTCGGAAGTCAACAAGCCGGTAGCTTACGACCAAATCGATAACGCGCCTGAAGAGAAGGCTCGTGGTATTACTATCGCGACTTCGCACCAGGAATACGAATCTGAGAAGCGCCACTATGCGCACGTCGATATGCCGGGGCACGCAGATTACATTAAGAACATGATTACCGGGGCCGCGCAGGTCGATGGGGCAATCCTCGTCGTAGCTGCGAACGATGGACCGCTTCCGCAGACTCGCGAGCACGTCCTTCTCGCTCACCAGGTAAACGTTCCGAAAATCATCGTATTTTTGAACAAGATGGACCTCGCGGATCCAGAACTCGTCGAACTCGTCGAGATGGATGTTCGCGAACTTCTCAACAAATACGGTTTCGATGGCGACAACGCGCCGATTATCAAGGGCTCTGCTACTAAGGCTCTTGAGGGCGACAAAGAAAACGAAGACGCTATCATGGAACTCGTTCACGCGATGGATGAATACTTTGATATCCCTGAACACGATCTTGATAAACCGTTCCTCATGCCGATCGAGGATGTCTTCTCGATTAAGGGTCGTGGTACGGTTGCCACTGGTCGTATCGAGCAGGGTGTTGTTAAATTGAATGACGAAGTTGAAATCGTCGGTCTACGCGACACTCAGAAGTCGGTTGTGACCGGTATCGAGGCCTTCCACAAGACTCTCGATCAGGGTCAAGCTGGCGATAACGCTGGGCTTCTTCTCCGTGGTATCGAGCGCGATCAAATCGAGCGTGGTCAAGTTATTGCGAAGCCGGGTTCGATTACTCCGCATACTGAATTTGAGGCGCAAGTTTATATCCTTAAGAAAGAGGAAGGTGGACGCCACACTCCGTTCTCCAAGGGTTACAAGCCGCAATTCTACTTCCGTACTACGGATGTTACCGGTGAGGTTGAGCTCCCGGCTGACAAGGAAATTGTCATGCCTGGCGATCAGGTAACATTTAACGTTAAGCTTCTCGCGCCGGTCGCGATGAACAACAATGACCGCTTCGCTATCCGCGAAGGTGGCAAGACCGTTGGGTCTGGTGTGATCACCAAGGTTATCAAATAGTTAGCCTTAGCTAGAAAATCTCCCCTTTACTGGGGAGATTTTTTGTGGTATAATAGGGGAGTAGCAATATTAATTATCAAGCTCGAAAAACTCGTGTCTTTGGAGGTTATCGAGCAAAGAAAGGATACACTATGGCAGATGCCAAAAAAGATGAAGGATTAAAGATCCGGATTCGTCTAAAAGCGTATGATCACCGCGTAATTGATCAGAGTGCGCGCCAAATTGTCGATACGGCAATTCGAACGGGCGCGAGCGTATCGGGTCCAATCCCGCTACCAACCAAGCGTTCGACCTTTACCGTCGTAAAGTCGCCGCACGTCTATAAGACTGGCGGGGAAGCGTTCGAAATGAAAGTTCACAAGCGCTTAATCGACATCCTCAACGCGACACCGAAGACGATTGAGAGCCTACAGAATCTCGCATTGCCAGCAGGCGTAGATGCCGAAATCAAAATGTAAATTCTTAAGAATTGAAAAAACTCCCGAGGAATCGGGAGTTTTTAAGGTGCGTTCTAAGGGTTTTAGCGTCTTAACGGCGCTTCTGTTGGGAAACGACGGCGACGAGGCGCCCGTCGGGCTCCTTCGTGACGTAAGTCGCGTAGTTCTCGACGCCGACAAAGCCGGCAATCAGGTCGTCGGAAATGTTGGAGCAGAGCACGGTGTTATTCCTGGCGCCAAAGCTGAAATCTTCCGAAAGAAAATCGTCGTGTTTGAGAAAATCTTCGGCAAGAGTTTTGACATGCTGGCTTTCATCTAAACGGGCTACAATGATCGCCGGACGATCTTTAATAATCGTAAAGATGATTGCGTCATCTCTAGCTCCAGCTACACGAAGCTCCATTCCTGGTTCGGCGTAGAGCAGGCTGCGACGGCAATCGATACGCTCGAACGTGCCACCGCCGAGACTGGCATTCTTGTGGTTGGGGGACTTTTTCGAGATTTCGTAGAAACTCTTTAAAGTTCCGCAGTCGTGCCAGGGGAATCTGCCGACGGCAACTTTCAAACCAATTAGCTTCTTCATTAAAGCATCAGTTGCGAGGCCGTTTCGCCCGATTCTCTTGCTATTTAGCTCATCCGCCATGTAATCCGCGCGCCAAACTAGAATGCCGGTGTTGCAGACAGAGTTATCGCTACGCATAAGACGATCAGCGTGATCTCTTGAGGGTTTCTCGATGAAACCCGAAACGGGAAAGCATCCGTCTTGGTCTGGCCTAGAATTGTCATAGGTTGCGTGCCCGCACCCCATGGCGGTCACGAGGTCGCCAATTTTAACTCCAAGCAAGGCAGCACCGTTATGTTCAGCGACGGATACCGCGTTATTAATTGATTCCTTGAAGCTCTCGTTGGCTACGATGTACTGGTCGCTAGGAGTGTTGATGATGGTAGCATCCTTGTCGATCGCACGAATCATCTCCTTGGCTTTCACCATTGAGCCGGCATAGTCCAAGTGTGGGCTAAACTCTAAAATGTTTTGAGATAGCACCCCCATAGGGACGGTCTGTTCGCGAGCGAGTTCTGATTGCGTCTGGTTTGTCGTTACAATCATGATACGATTCGGTTCAACTTCTAAGTCATTCAAACGAGAAACCGTCGCCTGGATGAAAGTATCCTTGTCATTCAGACGGCAGAATTGCTTCGGTCGGTCTGGAGTGCTAATGCCAAACAGGCGATAACCGCTTCCACCGGCAATAATAACTCCGCGACGCTTCTTGTGTCGTGACTGGTCCAAATTAATCCCTCCTTAGAAAATCTGTAAAAGTGCAAAATGGGCCCGAAAATAGGTCCATCTTTATAATTATAGCACAGATTATGTTTTTTGTCAACTTATGCTATAATAGAACGGTATGTATAATAAGTTTAAAAAGCGGTTTTACTTTGCATTTGCGGGGTATTTTCGGTTCTTTGCGAATCGGGTTTATAAGAGGTGGAACCCGCGAGTGATTGCGATTACGGGGTCGGCTGGCAAGACGACAATGTTGAATTTAGTCGAACATGAGATGGGAAAGCGGGCGCACTATTCGCACGATGCGAATTCGGCGTTCGGAGTACCGTTTGATATTTTGGGGTTAAAAGGGATTCGAGGGTCGAAGTTGAAGTGGGCGTGGCTGTTTATTGCGGCGCCGTTTAAATCGATTTTTAAGAGACACAAGGAGAAATATTATGTAGTCGAGATTGACGGGGAAAGGCCGCACGAGGCGGAGTTTCTCGCGGAGTGGCTGAAGCCGGAAGTGACGGTCTGGGTGTCGATTGGGCGATCGCATGCGGTACAGTTCGAGAGAGAAGTAGCGGAGGGGAACTTTGACGATTTGGACGAAGCGATTACGGCGGAGTTCGCGAATCTACCGAAAAACACTTTAAAACGAGTCTATATCGACGCGGATTCTAAGGTAATGGCGAAGGCGACCACGGGGATTCGGGCAAAAGTAATTTTGATAAAGAAAAAAGAAGTGAAAAAATACGTAGTTTATCCGAATTCGACGGATTTTACCTACGGAGATACGACTTTTCATTTTGATCACCCAGAGCCTAAGGAAATCGCCTTTCATCTTTTGGTGCTGCAGGATTTGATGAAATATCTAAAGCTACCTTTTGTGAACGATTTTTCGGATATCAAGATGGCGCCGGGGAGGAGTTCGTATTTTAAAGGCATAAAAGGGATCAATATCGTTGATAGTAGCTATAATGCGCACATGATTTCGGTAGCGTCGATTCTCGATATGGTGAAGAGGATGCATGCGGAGAAAAAGTGGCTCGTGATTGGCGATATTGTCGACCAGGGGTCTTTGACTGAGGAAGAGCACCGGAAGTTAGCAGGACTAATCGCCGAGGCGAAGCCGGAGAGAGTGATTCTCGTTGGGCGGAGGACAAAGGAGTTTACCGCGCCGGAGCTCAAGAAGCTGGGTGTCTCGGCGGTGGCGACAACTGATCCCCGGAAGGCTCTGGAATATATTGAGAAGAAAATCCGGGGGAATGAGACTTTGATATTTAAGGGAAGTCAATATCTAGAGTGGGTGATCGAGAAGTTACTCGAGAACCCAGAGGATGCGAAAAAATTATGCCGGCGCGAGAAGGCGGCGGTCGCACGGCGCAAAAGTTGGGGGCTGGACTCGTGAGGAGGAGGTTTTAGGTGGCGGATTTATATGTTATACATGGGTGGACCTACACGGTGGAGCCTTGGAAGACGACAATAAAGCTACTCCGCGAAAACGGAATTAGCGTAAAGATGTTAAACGTGCCAGGACTGACGGAGCCATCAAACAAGGAATTTACGATTGCGGATTATGTAAAATGGGCCGATAAGGAGATCCCGGACGGAGCGATTGCGCTCGGACATTCGAACGGGGGGAGAATTTTAATGAATCTTTGTACGCTTAAGCCTGAGAAATTAAAATATTTGATTTTGCTCGATTCGGCGGGAGTATATGAGCCGACGGCGAAGAAGAAATTGATCGAAAAAATGGCGAAAATTGGTAAACCGCTCAAGAAGATACCGCTAGTCGATAAAGCTTTTCACCGAATTACCGGAACGACGGATTATTCGAAGGCGCCGGAGAATATGAAAAAGACGCTGGCGAATATGCTGGCGTCGGATAAGGATTTAGATTTTTCGAAGGTGACAACGAAGACGTTTATTCTTTGGGGGAAGAAAGACACAACCACTCCACCGAGGCATGCGACAAAGATTTATGAAGGATTACCGAATGCGGAGCTGAAGTTTTATGCGAATTGGACGCATGCGCCGTACATTTCGAGTCCGGAGGAGCTGGCGCGGGCGCTAGTGACGCTCATGGGGAGGATTAAGTGAAGCATTATTTTCTTGGGATGGCGGCGAATTACTCGGGCGGTAAGTGGCTCCGGCATCTTTTTGCGGTGGGGCGAAAGAGGGATTATGATGAACTAGCGGAGTTTTTAGGAAAGAAATATGACGGGGAAGCGGTTTTGTGTAAAAACGGAAGGTCGGCTTTAGCTTTAGCTTTAAAGACCTATTTTCGGCCGGGAGATGAGGTTTTGGTTAACGGGTTTACATGCTATGCGGTTTATGAGGCCGTTAAGGCGGCTAAACTGAAGCCAGTTTTTGTCGACATAAACAAGCAGGATTTAAATTTTGATATTAAGACGCTCAGGAACGCTAGGTCCGGTCGATTCGAGGTCATTCGCGACAACGGGAGCGAGATAGCGAGCGAGCCCCGTAACGACGGGCGCGAGCGAAGCGGACCGAGAAGCGACTGGACTAGCGTTCAGGGGATTATTATTCAAAATACACTTGGAAATCCGGTGGATATTAAAGCGATTGAGAGGTTTGCGAAGGAAAATGATCTTTTGATTATCGAAGACTTGGCGCACTCGGCGGGAATTAGATATCCGGATGGGAGAGAGGCCGGAACGGTCGGAGTGGCGACCGTCTTATCATTCGGAAAAGACAAGTCGGTTGATACAATTTCGGGAGGCGCGGTAGTGTTCAGGGGTGAACTTTTGTCAAACTTTGGGGCGCGTCCGGCCGGCCCGTTGCCACGGGCGGCCGGCGCTACTCCTCGCGCTGCCGCGCTCCGGACCCCCTCAGTTTTGACAAAAGCTTCACCCAGTAAACTCCCAAGACTCCGAGATCATCTCAGAGCGAGGTTTTATCCGATGTTTGGGGCGCTGTGTCGGACGCTGTCCTATGTTCATTTAGGTGGAGTCTTGATGCGACTACTAGTTAAAATCCATTTGGTCGAAAAATCGGCGGATAATAAGCTCGATTTAGAGCGCAGAATGAGTAAATTCGAAGCAAAATTAGCGTTAGAACAAATCAAAAAATTGAAGAATAAACCGCTTAGGAAGTTTTATCTAGTAGACGACCGAGAGAAAGTTTTGAAAGAATTACGAAAAGCGGGATACTTTTTCGACGGGTTTTGGTACGAAAAGCCGGTCTCACCGGAGAGGTATTACAAAAAGGTGCATTTTCCGGAGGAGGAGTGCCCGAACGCGGTGTTTGTTTCGAAGCGTATTATTAATTTCCCGAATATTTATTCTAGGGAGGAGCTAGCGACGGCGCGTAAAATCATTGAGAAATATCTCATCAAGGAGGGTGCGGATGGAAAAAAGTAATCTAGAATGGGCGGAAATCGTCAAAAAGTTCCCGGAGGCGAATTTCTTACAGTCGCCGGCTTATGCGGAGATGAATAGGCTAATTGGCGAGAAAGTAATAATCGAGGATTTTGACGGGAAGGGGCGAGCGCTGATGGTTGTAAGAGAGGCAAAACGAGGAAAGTATCTCGAGATTCCGTGCGGACCGCTGATCGACTGGAAGGATACAAGGCTGGTAAAGCGCGTCTTGAAGCGAATTAACGAAATCGCGAAGGCGGAAAAGTGTGTCTTCGTGAGGATTAGACCACAACTTTATAAAACTCCTGAGAATATGAAGATTTTGGAGCGGGCGGGGCTAAAAAAATCGCCGATGCATCTCGCGGCGGAACATACGGTGGTAATCGATTTAAGTAAAAGTGAGGATGAGCTACTAGCTAAAATGCGAAGACAAACCCGCTATGATGTCCGGCGGGCGGAAAAACTCGGAATTGAAGTACTAAAAAGTAATTCAGAGGAGCTATTCAAGGAATTTCATGGGGTGCAGGCGGAAACAGCAAAAAGACAAAAGTTTATTCCGCCGAGTTTAGAGACTTTGCTGGCTGAGAGAGCGGCTTTTGGCGATAACATCGCAATTTATGTAGCGACAATCGACTGGACGGGTCCTGCCGTCGCATCTTCCCCTGCGCGCGCTGGCGCGGGGGACCCCCAAGCGACGTCACCCGTCCATGAACCACTATCTAAACCAATTGCTTATGGTCTCGTGATTAAGGACGGAAAGGAAGGGGATTATTACGAAGCGGCGTCGACGGATTTGAATCGGAAACTACCGGGAGCACATGCAATTCTATGGCGGGCGATGCGAGATTTGAAGGCTGAGGGCTATGAGCGATTTAACCTTTGGGGGATTGCGCCGGCGGGGCAACCGCACCACCGGTACGCCGGAGTGACAACATTCAAGACCGGCTTCGGTGGAGAGATTGTCGAATACGTCCCGGCGCATGACATGATTATTTCGCAGGTGCGATATTTAAAAAACTGGATAGTTGAAACGGCGCGAAGAAAAAGGAGACATTTATGAAAGAATTAAAAGTTGTCGACGCGGGTAGCCGAGACGAGTGGGACGGTTTTATCAAGTCGCACCCGGAGTCGAATTTCTTGCAATCGTGGGATTTTTATGAATTTCACATTGCGCGCGGGAAAAAAGTCGTCAGGAGACTGTTTTTTAGCGGGGAAGAGATTGTCGCGGCGTATGCGGGCGTGGTCGAAACGGCGAAGCGGGGCAGATACATGGCGATTGCGGGTGGGCCGATTATGGACTTTAAAGATTCTAATGTCGTAAAGTCGGTATTTTGCGACATTAAAGAGCAAGGGGAGTCTACTGGATGTGTTTTTGTAAGAGTTAGACCACAGGAAGAGCTTTCGGAAAAATCGCTTGCGCTAATGAAAGAGCATGGGCTGAAAAAGGCGCCGATGTATCTATCGGTAGAACACGCGGGGATTTTGGATCTTAGGAAGTCCGAGGAGGAAATTCTTGCGGGGGCGTCGCAAGGATTTCGGCGAAAACTGCGTAAAGCTGAGAAGTTGGACCTCGAAATTACGGCTAAAGCAAGCGCGTCCGAAATTGCCGATTTTTGCCGACTAGAGAAGCTCCACGCTAAACGTCAACAGTATGTCGCGTTTTCGGAAGAGTTTTTAACGAAACAGTTTGAGGCTTTCTCGAAAAACGATGAGGTGTTAATCTACACGGCGAGACTCGGCGACGAAATTTTGGCGATGAATTTTATGATTTTTTATGGTGCGGAGGCGAGCTATCATTACGGAGTGTCGTCGGAGCTCGGGACTAAGTATTCGGCGGCGCCACTACTTCACCTTCGGGCGATGGAAGAGGCTCGGAAAAGAGGTTGTGTTCGATATAATCTTTGGGGGATTGTCGGGCGCGAGGAGACTTCACATCGGTTTTACGGAGTGTCGGAATTTAAGCGGTCGTTTGGTTGCGAGGAGTTGAAATATACGCCAGCGCACGATTTGGTTTTGAAGCCGGTGGCATATCTTAAGAATTTAACGGTAGAAAAGGTGCGGAAAAAAATCCGGCACGTTTAAAGGTTTAGATGGGATGGCGAGTAGGAATCATTTATTGTCGCAACATTTCTTACGGAGTCCGAAGTTGGCGCTAATTTTGATTGGGCATTCGAATTTGAAAAAGCGAGATTTAGTAGTAGAGATTGGGGCGGGGAGCGGAGTGGTCACTTCGGCGTTGTCGCGAAGAGTGGCGCGAGTAATTGCGGTGGAGCCGGATGGGGAGGCAGTGGCGAAATTGCGAGGCCATTTGTCGAAGCAAGGGTGTGAAAATGTTGAAGTAGTGGAGAAGGATTTTATGGATTTTGAATTGCCTTCCGAACCATATAAGATTTTTGCGAATCCGCCGTTTCATTTATCGTCGGCGATTTTACATAAGTTGATTGAGAACCCGAACCCGCCGGAAGCGATTTATTTGATTTTGCAGAAACAGTTTGCGCTAAAACTTTTGAATAATACTAGGCATTACACTTCTCAGCTGGGATTTACTTTAACGCGTGACTATGCGACAAAAATTCGACTGCCTTTAAAATCGTCCGATTTTACGCCGCCACCGGCGGTGCCGACGGTGCTGTTTGAAGCGAAGAGGATTGATTCTTTAGGCGCTGGTTTAAGCGCTAGCGATAAATAAAATAAGCATAGGCTCAATGTAGGGGTTGAAATTTTTGTTGCGATGTAGTAGAGTGGCGCTGGGTTGGCTTTGGGGTTTAGTGGAGAAATTGGCGTGCCAACGGCAGGAGCTTCGGCTCGTGCGGGTGTGGAGCTTCATGAAACGGCGAGTCTAGGGAAGCTAGAAGCTCGGAAAGGATTTTGAAGATGGCGATACGTTTTTCATTTTGGAAAATTAAGATTACCGTAACTCTATCTATAAAGAGAAAAGCCAAAGAAAAAAGATAAGCCGCTAAAACGGCTTACCTAAACAACCCTGAGTCTAGTCCTAGAGCTAGGCTCTTATGTTTTTATTGTAATACTAAAGTTTAGGCTTGTCAAGGGGTAAAACATTAAAGGATAGCGATAAATAAAAAAACGCTCATAAAAGCGTTATATTTCCGTTATAGCACAGATTGTAGAATTTGTCAAGTTTTAAGGGTTTGTGGTGGTATAATGATAAGATGGGGAAAAGTTTTATCGCGATAGATTTAAAGTCGTTTTATGCGTCAGTCGAGTGCGTCGAACGGGGGCTGGACCCTTTAAAAGCGAAGCTCGTGGTCGCGGATGAGTCGCGGACGGATAAGACAATTTGCCTCGCGGTGTCGCCGGCCCTTAAGGCGCTCGGGATTCCGGGGCGGGCGAGGCTATACGAGGTGAAGCAAAAGGCGAAGGACTTTATCATCGCGGTGCCGCGGATGGCGTTTTATATCAGCTATAGCACGCGTATCTATAATATCTATCTTCGTTACATCGCGGAGGAAGATATGCACGTTTATTCGATTGATGAAGTATTTATCGACGCAACGCCGTATCTAAAAAACTATGGCTTGCCGGCAAAGGAGCTGGCGCAAAAGATTTTAAAAGAGATTTATGAGGAAACCGGGATTACGGCGACGGCGGGGATTGGGACGAATTTGTATCTTGCGAAAGTGGCGATGGATATTTTGGCAAAGCACGAGGAGCCGGACGAAAACGGAGCGCGGATTGCAGAGCTAGACGAGATGGGCTATCGGCGGAGACTGTGGAATCACCGACCGCTGACGAATTTTTGGCGAGTCGGAAGGGGATACGCGAAAAGGCTCGAGGCGGCGGGGTTATATACGATGGGGGACGTCGCGCTCTGTTCGGAAAAGGATGAGGATTATCTTTATAAAATGTTCGGGGTGAATGCGGAGCTTTTGATTGACCATGCTTGGGGATGGGAGCCCTGCGAGATTTCTGAGATTAAAGCATATCGACCAAGTGTTAATTCATTTTCCTCGGGCCAAGTTTTGAAGGAGCCGTATAGTTTCGAAAGGGCGCAGGTGATCGCGCTCGAGATGGCGGAGGAGGTTAGCCTCGGTCTTCTATCTAAGAAGCTGACGACGGACCAGGTGATTTTAACGGTGGGGTACGACGTAACGAGCTTACCGGGATACACCGGCGAGACGAAAGCGGATTTTTACGGGCGGACAGTGCCGAAGCCGGCGCACGGGACCTATAATCTCGCGCGAGCTACGTCTTCGGCGCATTTAATCTCCGAGGCGGTAGTGAAGTTGTTTGATGAGAAAGTGGACCGAGAGTTAAAAATTCGACGACTAACGATAGACGTAAATCACGTAAAACGAGAAGGGGAGACGGAGCTAAGGCAACTAGGGCTATTCGATGAGAGAATCGACGAGAGTGAATTAAAGAAAGAAAAGCGAGCCGAGGAGGCGATGCTTAAAATCAAGAAGAAGTACGGAAAAAATGCAATTTTGAAGGGGATTAATTTCGAAGAGGGGGCGACGGGGAGGGAGCGAAATGTACAGATCGGAGGCCACCGAAAATGAGCGAGGTGGATGTGAAATACGCCGAGATCATCGACCATCCGCATTACGAGCCGAAGAGGCATCCTAGGATGGCGCGGGAGATGCGGGCGGCGCAGTTCGCGCCTTACGCGGCACTCTCGGGGCACACTGGAGCGATACGACGGACGGCGAAATTCGCGGAGCTGAGGAGCCAAAGAAAAATAGAATATGACGAAGGCGCAGAAAGTATGGTATAATAAACATAAGTAAGATAAGGATTTTTATGGCGAAAATAAACCGAAAATATATCGACAAACACTGGCTAGTGTTTTTGTTCCGCGGGGCGCTCGCGACAATTTTTAGCTGTTTTATGTTGTTTAGTGGAATAACCGAAATCGGAAATATTATTACTATCGTAAGTGTTTTTCTTCTCTTTATGGGGATTGTCGACACGGTCGGGGCGCTGTATAGTTCAACCAAAAAGCACGGTTGGCTTAACGCGGTGATCGATGCGCTGGTCGACGTTATAGCGGCGCTTGTCTTGCTCCTCTTTACGAAAGATAATCTAATTTATAGTCTAATTGTTGTCGCAATTTATGTCATCGTTTCGGGCCTGATTGATATTTTCCACGGATTTCTTTCGACGGTCGACCCGACGGACCGCTTTATTCGAGTTTTGACTGGCGTGGCGGGATGTATAATTGGCGCAGTAATTATTAATTCGGGCGACTTTGAGATG
The DNA here is from genome assembly GCA_017404335.1 of Candidatus Saccharimonadota bacterium. Taxonomy (GTDB): domain Bacteria; phylum Patescibacteriota; class Saccharimonadia; order Saccharimonadales; family Saccharimonadaceae; genus Nanosyncoccus. The sequence goes on from JAFRCN010000002.1 coordinate 158,643, forward strand.
ACGACCTTTATCCGATTCTTCGGAGCATATATGCTACTAGTCGGAGCGAGTAGCTTAATTTATGGCGTACATAACAGAGCACAAAATATTGAAGATAAAGTTGCCCGAAAAGAAGCTCGTAAGCACGCAAAAAGGAAAAAATAACTTTTTCCTCTTTATATGTTATAATCTTCTTAAGGAGATTTTATGAAAGCGATTATTACGGATGCGGGGTTTGCGAGCCGCTATCTACCGATAACAAAAACTATTCCGAAGGCAATGATTCCGATTGGAGCGAAGCCGGTCATGCAGCTTTGCGTTGAGGAATGCGCCGAAGCGGGAATCGACGAGATAATTATCGTTGCGACGCCAAATACAATGTCGAAGCAGATTTACGACGATTATTTTCATAGCCAGTCGGAAAATGTCAAGGCTTTGCTCGAAAAGCAGGGTAAAATGGACCGCTTCGCGCCGGTCGAGAAGATTTTGAACTTTCCGAAGATTACGGTGATTGAGCAGGATTCGACTTTGCCTTACGGCAACGGGTCGCCGATTGTTTCGGCGCGAAAGTTTGTCGAAAACGACGAAGCGTTTGTGGTATTATATAGCGACGACTTGATTTTGGGAGAAGGCGATGTAAAAACCTTGATTGAAACCTACCGCGAGAATCCAGGGGCCAAGGCGGTAATCGCCGCACAAGAAATGCCGGAGGAGGTTTGGAACCGATACGGGATGATAGCGCTAAAAGAAAACGGAACTTTAAGCCACATCGTCGAAAAGCCGAAGACGCCAGATTTATCACCAAGTAATTTAACATCGTACGGACGATATTTGCTAACACCGGAAGTGTTTGACTATCTGATTCCTTCAAATACCGGTCTAGACGGAGAACTTTGGACGGTGGATGCGATTACGAAGCTAGCCGAGAATGGAGACGTGATTATTGCGCGAAGTAAAGGACGTTGGATTACGACGGGCGACCCGAAAAATTACTTTATGGCGCACCTTGAATACGTTTTATCGGAAAGCGACTACGGCGACGACGTGCGGAATTTTATTCAGAATCATTAGGTGTGATATAATAAAAGAAAAGGAGAAAAATGAACGTAGCAGAATGGGTTTTAGTAGTAATACTTAGCGTCACACTTTTGGTGTTTTTGATCCTCGGTATCGTTTTAGTAGTCGGATTAATCGGCGTGACGAAAGAAGCGAAAAAAGTAATCGTAAAGAGCCAAGACATCGCGGACAATGCAAACGGAATCGTCTCGAACGTTAAAGGGATGACTTCGATTGGTGGAGTCGTGCAGACGTTTGTCGACAAATACGTCGAGCCAAAGGTTAAAGAAAAAGTCAAAGAAGCCAACAAAACTAAAAAGAAAGGAGAGGCAGATGGCGGAGGAAAATAAGAAAAAGAGTGGGTTTGGTAAATTTGCGCTCGGAGCGCTGATTGGGGCGGCAGCTGGTGCAGTAGCCGGAAAGGTTATTAGCAAAAAACTAAAAGATAAAAAGGGTTGCAAGTGTGGCGACGGATGCGACTGCGATGATTGTGATTGCGACGGAGACTGCGATTGCGGCGAAAACGACGAAGCTCCTCGCAAAAAATCTACCAAAAAAGAAGTCGAAGACGAAGACGAAGAAGATTTGTAAATGAAGCTTAGCCCAAGTGATTTTGTGCATCTGCATAACCATACGCACTATTCGCTTCTAGACGGGCTGACAAAAGTTCCAGAGTTAGTCAAATTCGTAAAAGATGAGGGGATGGAGGCGGTTGCGGTAACGGACCACGGCACGATGTCGGGGTTGGTTGAGCTATATAAAGAATGCAATGATGCCGGGATTAAGCCACTTCTCGGATTGGAGGCCTATGTTGCGGCGCGGAAGATGACCGACCGCGACCCCGCGCACGATAAGCAGCGGTTTCATATTACGCTGATTGCGATGAACAACAAGGGGTTTGAAAACCTCTGTCGGATTATGAGTAACGCCGAAGAACACGGTAAATATTATAAACCGCGCACCGACCATGAGGAGCTAGAGAAATACAACGAAGGGATAATCTGTCTTTCTGGCTGTATGGGCTCGGAAATTTCGGAGGCGATTCGAGCGGGCGATGACGAAAGGGCGTTCGAGCTAATCGATTGGTATCGAAATGTGTTTAAGGATCGGTTCTACCTCGAAATGCAAGACCACGGACACCCGAAGTCGACGACGCATTCGGAAGAACAGAAGAAGGTCAACGACTGGCATATGGCGCACGCGAAAGAGTTGGGACTACCCCTCGTGGTAACCTGCGACGCGCATTATCTAAAGAAAGAAGATCAGGATGCGCACGAAGTTTTACTCTGCATCGGTACAGCGGCGAATCTGTCGGACACGAATCGGATGACTTTAAAGGATTATGATTTGCATGTGATTCCGGCGGAGGAAATTATTTCACACTGGGAGGATACTTGCCCGGAGGCGATTTTAAATACGAAGCGGATTGCGGATAGATGTAATGTCGACCTACAACTCGGGCGGATTTTGATCCCGAAGTTTCCGGTGCCGGACGGGGAAGACGAGAAAACTTACCTCGATAAATTGGTTTTTCAGGGATTGGTTTATCGATATGGCGGGAAAAAGCTCGAGGAGACATTGGATTTAAGCGTTGAAGATTGTCGGAAAATTCTGGAAGAGGTCGACAAAGAGCGCGACGAGGCGCATAAAGTTTTGCCGAGAATCGATTACGAGCTCTCAGTCGTCGATAAAATGGGTTATAATGGCTACTTTTTGATTGTGCAAGACTTTATTAACTGGGGAAAATCACAAAGGATTGTTTACGGACCGGGGCGAGGCTCGGCGGCCGGGTCGATTCTGGCGTATGCCTTAAGAATTACTGAGTTAGACCCTTTGAAATATGACTTGCTTTTCGAAAGGTTTTTGAATCCGGATAGAATTTCGATGCCGGATATTGATACAGATATTCAGGATACTAGGCGTGACGAGGTGATTGAATATTGCTCGCATAAATACGGGTTCGACCGAGTGTCGAATATTGCGACGTTTGGTAAGATGATGGCGAAAAACGCGGTGAGAGACGTCGCGCGGGTACTCGAAGTGCCTTACGCGGAAGCAGACCGACTGGCCAAGATGGTACCAGATCCGGTGCAGGGGCATCACGTCAAGCTTGCCGATGCGATAAAAAACGTGCCGGACTTAAAGCAAGAATACGAGACTAACCCGACCTCGAAGGAGGTGATTGATTTTGCGTCGAGACTTGAAGGCACGATTCGTAACCACGGGGTGCACGCCTGTGGGGTGATTATCGCGCCGGATGATTTAGTAAAATTCTTGCCACTTGAAGTCTCGGCCAAGGGGCCGATTGCAGCGCAATTTCCGATGGGTCAGGTTGAAGAACTCGGGCTGCTTAAGATGGACTTCTTGGGATTATCTAATTTGTCGGTAATTAACAACGCGCTTCGAATGATTCGGAAAGTGTATCATGATGATATTGATATGTATTCGGTGCCGCTGGATGATGCTAAGACTTATGAACTATTACAACGAGCGGAGACGACCGGCGTCTTCCAGCTAGAATCGGCGGGAATGAAGCGGTATCTACGCGACCTGAAGGCGTCGTCGTTTGAGGATATTATCGCGATGGTGGCTTTGTATCGCCCGGGCCCGATGCAGTTTATTGATTCGTTTATTAAAAGAAAGCACGGTGAAGAGCCGATTACCTATCTGCATCCCGGGTTAGAGAATTCGCTTAAGAATACCTACGGAATCATGATTTATCAAGAGCAATTCATGCAGATTAGTAAGGAATGGTGCGGGTTTACCGGTGGGCAAGCGGATACTCTGCGTAAGGCGGTAGGGAAGAAAAAGATTGATCTAATGAAAAAGGTGAAACCGGAGTTCATCAAGGGGGCGGTGGAAATTGGCGGAGCAACGGAAGAAATCGCAGAGACTTTTTGGTCACAGCTTTTGGATTTTGCAAACTACTGCTTTAATAAGTCGCACGCCGCGTGCTACGCTCTGATTGCGTATTGGACGGCGTATTTAAAGGCGCATTATCCCGACGCTTTCATGGCGGCTTTAATGACGGCGGATATGCGATGGACGGACCGGCTGGCGATTGAGATGGCGGAATGTAAGAAAATGGGGATTAAGGTACTTGGTCCGGATATTAACCAATCGTACGGCGATTTCGGTATCGTCGGCGGAGAAAATACGATCCGCTTCGGGCTTTCGGGGATTAAAAGTATGGGGAAGGCGCTGGTAGAAGAATATGTTATACCAGAACGCGATAAAAATGGTCCGTTTAAATCGGTTTGCGACTTCGCGAAGCGAGTTGATTCGACAAAGTTCAACAAAAAATCTTGGGAAGCGGCGATCAAGACGGGGGCGTTCGACCGCTTCGGCGCTTCACGGTCGGATTTACTGTTTAACCTAGAAGCGATTCAGGCGTATGGTTCAAAAATCCAAAAAGACGTCGGTTCGGGACAGACGGATTTATTCGGGATGATGGGTGAAGCTGGGGCGGTGCCGGAAGTAGAAATCAAGCCGGCACCAGTGCAACATCCAGACAAAGAACAGCTACTATGGGAACGGGATTTAATGGGGCTTTATCTTTCGGCACATCCTTTAGATAAATATGATACGTATTTCGAGGAACAGACGCACCCGATGACACTGATCTCGACGGAAAACGACAATAAAATGATTACCATCGGAGGGATTATTACGGCGGTTCGGACGATTTTAACCAAAAAAGGCGATAAAATGGCGTTTGTCAAAATTGAGAACAAAACTGACGAGGCGGAGTTTATTGTTTTTCCGACGGTTTTTGCCGAACACGGAGCGAAGTTGGTCGTAGATAATGTAGTAAGAGTAAAAGGAAAGGTCAATGCGACAGATAAAGATGGGAATACTACTTCTGATGTTAAGCTTCTGGCTGAGGTTATTGAGGTAGTTTCGGATGAGATTTTGAGTTCTTATCAGTCGACCGGGACGAAGTTAGCGGCGCCTACTTTAGCGCCACCAAATGGACGCGGAAGGCGAGGACGTTCTTCGGCGGAGAGGGTCTATAACGGGGGTGGAGGTGGAATGGGGGCGCGGCCAGAATTGCCGGTAATCGACGCGCCACGCGTCTTAAAGGAGCCACCAAAAGACCCGCGGAAAGAAAGGTTGTATCTTTTGATTGAGAACCCGAATGACGCCGAGACTTTAACTGCAATAAGGCGGCTAGCGGATTTAAATCTAGGGTTTCAGGATGTTGTTTTGGTTCTAAAAGAGGGGGAAACTAAGCGTCCCTTAAAGATGCCGTTTAGAGTGGATGCGAATGAAGATTTATTGGCTAAACTAAAGGAGCTTTTGGGGGAAGAAGCGGTAAAGGTTTGCTAGTATTAGTCGGAGTTACTAGCGGGCGACTTGTGCTATAATTAAGGTATGAAAAAACGGAAGGTGGCGGATTCGGTGACGATTAATCGAAAGGCAAGGTTCGATTATGTTTTGGGCGACGAATTAACCGTTGGAATGGTCCTAAATGGGCCCGAAGTTCGCTCGATTCGCGACCATCACGTCCAGCTGAAAGGCTCTTTCGTGACAATTCGAGGTTCGGAGTTATGGCTGAACAACTTAACTCTCGGCGCAGAGACGGCGAGAAACATTAAACTGCTCGCGACGAGAAGGCAAATCGAAGCCTTAGAACGTGAAAAAGTAGCCGGATCGACTATTGTGCCGGTTAAGCTACTCGGTGGGTCGAGACATATTAAGCTCGTAATCGCCGTCGGGAAAGGGAAGAAGAAATACGATAAGCGCGAGACGATTAAAAAACGGGATTTTGAGAGAGGGAAATATAGCTAGGTGTCGCAATTAAATGAACCTCTAGTCCAATCATAGGATTTGATGCGCATGGAAAATCCGCTCCTCCTGGGAGCGGATTTTGGTATTAATTAGTCCTGGATTGGTTTTCTACCGATGAGCTCATCGACTGAAACATTGAAGAAGTCGGCCAAAAGCACTGCGTTTCTGAGGCTAGGTTCCATATACCCGTTCAGCCATTTACTGAGTGAGGTTCTCTGCACGTCAGCCTCTCTCGCAATCTGCGATATCGACAGGCTGGTTCTTTTGATTAACTTCCTCAAGTTACACGGATCAAACTTATACATACTCGCCATCATGCTATCCCCCTTTCATCCAAAACTAACTCATAAAAGAACTACAAGTATACCTGATACTCGTTATTATAATAATATCATAATTCTAGAATTAGTCAACTTTTTACGTGTAGTCTTGGTAAGAGAACAGAGGAACAATAATAACGGTAATAATAAAATTGGATGAATTAACTGTTCTTTTTGAGTTGGCCAATCATAGCAAAACCATCATAGTAGCGTTGCATCTTTATGGGGTCAGTATGCCAAGAATTATGGCCAAAAAAGTAATCGCAAAATTCTTCTCTTGCTACAAGGATTTCATGAAGACGGGCGGGACTATTCTGGTTTGCTTTGATGGTAAAATCAAAGAGTTCCAGAGCGCGATTGATAGCCAAACTCGCCCGCTCGTGCTTGCCTTTACTAGACCATTTCAGAGAACGGGATACTTCACTACCGATATTGCCCATTTGATAAGTAATAGGCCGATTCAACCAATCTTGGCGAGCTTCGTCGCTATGGATATATTTCATTTCAACCATTTCGCGACTACTGCTTTAATCTTGGCCTGCGTGTCCAAATCTTCAACACTGCGACTGCGATTATTCTGTGTAGGGCGGATATTAATCATAGAATCAAATTCTACCATTTCATTTATATTGTCTTCGTCCAAATATAAATTAATACCCCAAATATCATACTGGTCTGAGCCGTTTTCGAGAAGAAGTTGCTCGCATTCATAATGCATCGGAGCATCTACCGCTATGAGCTCGCGGTTAATATCCACCGCGGCCTTAATAGTGTCCTGGTCGATAAAATTCTCGGAAGCCTCGATTAATTCTTGTTTGGTGATAGGCGTTTTTAGAATTCTCATAGTCCTATTGTAACATAGTTTGCCGACTGCGTGGATTTGCTTATTTCCTCTTTCTTTTTTCATTATGGCATAGGTATAAACAACACGCCAAAAACCAAAATTGGCGCTATGATATAATAATACTATGAAAATATACTCGTGGAATGTAAATGGACTTCGTGCCGTGATTAACAAAGGGGCATTGCAAGGATTTGTTGCTAAAGAACAGCCGGATATTCTGTGTTTACAGGAAATAAAGTCGAAGCCGGAGCAGGTGGACTATGATTTTCCTGGATATGAAGTGTTCTGGAATCCGGCTGATAGAATGGGCTACAGCGGGACGGCTATACTTTTTTCTGAGCATATAATTAGATTTGTGAGTCCAAAAATATATATTCCTGACGGTGCCGACAGGTTCGCCCCGTCAGGGGCGGTTCTGCCGGACGCCCAGCGTATGACATTTTTGGCGAACAAGTCCAGCGAAGAAAAGAGTGTAGCGTCCCGCGAGGGCAGGGTTTTGACGTTGGATTGTGAAAAGTTTTATCTCGTAAATGTATACGTGCCGAATTCGAAACCGGATTTATCGAGGCTTAAATTACGAGAGACGGAGTGGGATCCGGAGTTTTTGAAGTATTTGAAGGAGCTCGAGAAGACGAAGCCGGTCGTGGTGTGCGGGGATTTTAACGCGGCGCACGAAGAGATCGACATCGCGAGACCGAAGACCAATCATCATTCGGCGGGATTTACCGACGAGGAGCGGCAGGGGATTACTAATTATCTTAATGCGGGCTTTATCGATACCTTTCGATTCTTACATCCGGAGGAAGTACGCTATACTTGGTGGAGCCATTGGGGAAAGGCGAGAGAGAACAACGTCGGCTGGCGGATTGATTATTTCTTTATTTCGAAAAGTTTAAAGAAAAATTTAAAGTCAGCGGAGATTTACGAACACTATTTCGGATCGGATCATTGCCCGATTTCGATTGAATTGGAGATTTGATGGATTACTTTGAAAGAGTCGAGAAGGCGAATGGGGATTATACTTGGAACTTTCCGGAAAGAAAAACCGGAACCGTAAACGTAATTGGCGGGAATTCGCAAAGTTTTCGGACGGAGATTAAAATTTCGGAATATCTTGCGGGGGAATTTCCGATTGAGAACGTCCGGACGGTGCTTCCGGATGCACTAGAAGGGAAGTTGCCGAATCTACCGAATTTCGTGTTTACTCGGTCGACCGAGTCGGGCTCGTTTGCGGAAGATGAAAAACTTTCGGGAGTCCTAAATTCGACGGATTTTAACCTTCTAACAGGGGATTTTTCGAAAAATTCGATTACCGGGAGGGCGGTTTCGAGCGCGGTTGAAATTGCCGTAAAACCAATGATTATAACGCGCGATAGTGTCGATTTAGTTACCGAAAACTCTCCGGAAAAACTCTTAATGAATGATAGCCTAATTTGGTTTTTATCGGCTGTGCAGCTGCAAAAGCTTTTAAGAGCGGTGTACTATCCGAAAATGTTTTTACTTTCTCAATCCCTAGTTCAGGCGGTAGAAGTTTTACATAAGTTCACTTTAAGTTATCCGGTGTCTATTATTACACTATACAACGGCCAGGTTTTAGTAGCGAAAAATGGTTTGGTGCGGGCGGTAGAAGTTGAGAAGACCGGATATTCACCGATTACGATTTGGAACGGGGAGCTAGCGAGTAGAATTCTAGCCTTTAATCTTTTTAACCCGGACAGTTTTTTGGAAGCTAGTATCGCCGCGCTGATTCAATGATATAATAAAGCTATGAAGCGTTTGAAAATATTTTTAGGTTTAATACTAAGTTTTTTGTGTCTGCCGATAGGCAGTTGTTTTGCGGTAACCTCGACACAAGATTTTTATTTTGAAGATTTTACGGCGGATTATTATTTAACAAAAGCGGAAGACGGGACGAGCAAATTACATGTTAAAGAGGTTCTGACGGCAGTTTTTCCGGAAACTAACCAAAATCATGGTATTACCAGGACGATTCCTTTTACTAATCAAAATGGAAAAAACACCGTGGTAGAGAACGAGGCGGCGCTAAATTTGACGGTGCTACGAAACGGCGTGACGGAGCCGGTTAGCAAGATTGAAAAAGAAGACGATTATTATATGGTATATATAGGTAGTGCGAGTAGCTATGTGCACGGAAAGCAAATCTATACGTTAGAATATGATTATACCGACGTGATTACGGAATTTGACAAAAACGGCAACAACGTTAGCGGGGTGGAAGACGTCGAGAAAGCTTTTCAGGAGCTATATTGGGATACGAACGGGACAGGTTGGAGCCAAAGGTTCGGATCCATAACTACGAGACTCCATCTTGACAACGACATTCTAGAAAAGACTAGTCCCGATGTTTCTTGTTATGTTGGAAGTTACGGAGCGAAAGGAACTGGACGGTGCGCTTTTTCACAGACGGAAGATGGTTTTATCTTTTCGGCGGAAGATTTAAAGTCAAGAGAGAATCTTACTTTCGTTGTACAGTTTGAGGCGGGAAGTTTCGAGGTTGTCAATACAAAGAATTATCTCCTTATTATAATTCTAATCGTTCTAGCTATCGTCGCGACCATTATTATAATATATAGGATTAAAAAATATAAGAAAACGGCAGAAGAGAAAGATAAGCTTTACAGAGGTACTTTCGTCGCTCCGCAATACCAGCCAATGAGAGACTTAGATGTTGCCGAGGCGGAACAGATTTATTTTAAGAAAACAGAAAAGTCGTATGTAGCAACACTTCTAGAACTCGCTGTAAGTAAAAAGATTTCCATTACCAAGGAGGAGAGCTCGAAAAGAAAAAAGAAATGGTCCGTGACCGTCGAAGTTGAACCGACAGAGTTAACCGAACCCCAAGTCGACATGCTAAAAATACTAAAGGGTGGTGGAGCGATTAATAAGGGCGACACTTTCCCGATAGAGAAGCATACTGCGACTAGGCATCTCGCCGATATAGCCGAAGACTACAGGAGACACGCTAGGGCTAGCCTCGGCAAAACGCATTATTTAGAAGAAGTAAAAGACTACACGAAAAAAACGATTATTAGCGCAACTACTGGGAATATTGTTGGTAGCGTTTTTGGTAAGCTCGTGTTTTGGAGTATTTTTACTGTCGTGATTTTTTATTATCTAGAATCTTTTATAAACTACAATGATTATTTTGTTGGAGGATTGCCTGCCCTGATTTTAATTATTGTTGTGCTTATAACTACTATCTCAGCCTCGACTTACTACAAGATGAAAACCAATCACTACGAGAGAATTACTGAGAACGGAGTCAAGGCTGTACGCTACCTAGAGGGGCTAGAACTATATATCGATATGGCGGAAGAGGACAGAATCAAGTTCCTACAATCTGTAGATGGAGCGGACACTACCGGAAAGGGGATTGTTAGGTTGTACGAAAAATTATTGCCTTGGGCGAGCCTGTTCGGCAACGAGGAGAGTTGGGTGAAGGAGCTCGCAAAATACTATGAGGTAGAAAATGTTTCGGATGGGTTAGATGCAGATTTTGTGCACGGGATGGTGGCCTCGAGTCTCTTTAGAGATATTAATCGCGCCGTCGTTTCGTCGACTGCCTATCACGAGTCGTCTGGAGGTGGAGGAAGTTCTTGGTCGTCTGGCGGAGGCGGTGGCGGATTCTCTGGCGGTGGGGGCGGCGGAGGGGGCGGAGGGGGTTGGTAATTACTTTTTAGACAGTTTCTTTTCGATATCTACGGCGTCGCGGGAAATGTTTTTGCGACGCTGACGGAGAAAGAAAAAGACGAATAAATAGATCGAGCAGCCGAAGACAAAGAGACCAATTTTTAAAGGCTCCGACCAATTCGTCGCGAAGAGAATCACCGCATTAGTTAGACCGATGCAAAAAGTGTAAATATAGCGGCGAATGAGAATGATTCTTTTCGCGAGGGGGAAGTTTTTACCCATTAAAGCCTTTTTATTAAAGTCGTCTGGGTGACCAAGAATTCTACCGTAAACTAATAAGTCACCGCCGATTGAAGATATTGCGTAATAAGCTATGATTATGACTCCAAGAATCCAATTGACACGACGAGTGACAAAGAGGATTTGGGCGCCGGCGAGCGCGACGTCGGCAATCATATCGAATTTTGCAGCGTATTTGCGATATTTTGGGGTTTTGTTTTTTGGAAAAGGCCATTTACGCGCGCAAGTGCCATCGAAAGCATCGGTGAGTTCGGCGACAAGGAAAATTATGAAGGCTGATTCGGCGGAGCCGCTATGAAAAACACAAAAGTAAAACAGAACCAACGCTAAAATAAATCTTGTCAAAGTTAATAAGTCTGCTAAATATCTCATATTAGTATTATAACAAGAAATCTTTAATCTTGTAATTTCGAAGCATATAAAATTACCCATATAAAAATTACAACAATTACAGTTTTTGCGAGCAGAGCTCTGCTTCGCGAGCAAAAACATGACTAATGTTGTAATTTTTATCTTGGCGTAATTTTATCGCTGAGAAATGCAAGATTAAAGATTTCTTCTAGAATCTTAATACGATTTGAGATTAAGACTTCTTCGCGGTGGTTTAACATGGTTTCGGACATTTGTTGGATTTTTTCGGGGTGAGCGAGGAGGTCATTTAGAGCGTCCGCCATTTTTGCGGAGCTAGGTCCGGCGCTTTCGACGAAACTTCCTTTCGGAACCACTTCTTTCATGTCAGAATCACAAAAGAAGACTGGGACACCATAAGCTTCGGCTTCAATTAAAGTCATGCCAAAAGTATCGAAATTATAAGACACGAGAACATCGAGATGGGAATTCCCGATTGCGTGGATTAGGCTATCAAACGGAACGTTGCCGTGAAAAATAACCCTTAGATTATTGCGGTCGGCGTAGCGTTTTGCGCGGTAAAAGTCTCCGCCTCCGCCGTAAACATCGAGACGATAGCGACCGCGAACTTTCTTTAAAGCCTTCAAAAACGGCATCATGCGTTTTTCGGCGGAAACCCGCGAATGCCAAATAATTCTGAGTTCTTCGCCTTCTTTAAGAGTTTTTATGGCTGGATTTTTCGGAAATTTAGCATCTGGGAAACCGTTGGGGAAGACTTTGATTTCTTTTTTGACACCGTAATGGATGAGTTTTTTGCGAAAATGTTCCGAGGGCGTTAAAACTAGATCCGCAAAATTAGCATGATTGACCATTAGAGTCCACATTTTAGCCTTCGAAAACTTATCGGCGAGATAATTGTCGCGGTGAACTGTTTTTGTGTGGGGTAAATACCAAGAATGAAACCAATTTAAAAGACAGGCGACGATGGTGCGAAAACCAAAAGGAATAATGTTCGCTTCTCCCATGTCTTCGCGCCCATGCATAACTTGGATAGTGGGGATATTTAGCTTTTTACCGAGCCGGAGGCCAGCAATTGAGCAGCCGGATTCGTAGTGTATATAATATATATCAAAGTTTTTAATCTCAGGATGGAATTTTAGAAGCCATTTTTCGATTATCTTGGGTCGGCGCGAAACCGGGGTTAGTCCACGAAAAGCGAGACGGCAACTCGGGACTGGGAAAATGTTTTCTTTCGCGAGCTCGGCTTTTTCGGCTTTGGATTTAGGGTAGCTAGTGGTAAAAATGTAGACTGTGTGGCCGTTTTTTTCGAGAGCGGATTTTTGCGCATTAATGGAGCTAGTGATACCGCCGGTCAAATCTAGGTAGCAGTCGGAAAAGAATGCAATCTTCATAGTTTTATTTTACCACGCCACGTGTTATAATCGAAATATTAACAACTAATATCAAGAAGGGGCGAGGGACCGGCCTGACGACCCCCTGCCAACCTAGCTAATGCCAAGGTGGTAATTCCGACCAAGAAAGGAAAGATATGTTCTATCGAACTGCGGAGAGTGTTTCTCCGAAGCACCCAGATAAACTTTGTGACCGGATTTCCGACGCAATTTTGGATGCATACTTAAGCGCCGACCCGAATGCGCGCGTGGCGGCGGAGACTTGCGGAGGGCACGGCGTCGTGTTCGTAACCGGTGAAATTACCTCGACGGCGGACAGTATAGATATCCCGGCAATTGTGAAGCGAATCGCGGGTGAGAACGTCGAGGTTCATACTAAAATCGTCAAGCAGTCCCCAGAAATTGCGCAAGGTGTCGATACGGGCGGAGCGGGTGACCAGGGAATCATGATTGGCTACGCTTGCGACGAAACCGACGAAATGTTGCCGAGAGAAGTCGTACTTAGTCGTCGGCTAAATCAGTTTATTTACGAAAAATACCCGTTTGATGGTAAGACCCAAGTCACGATTGCGCCGGATGGATCGATTGATTCTATTGTGGCAAGCTTCCAGAATGTTTCGCACGACGAACTAGAGTCTAAAGTGCGAGAATTTATCTCCGCGAATAATTTGAAAGGTAAGCTCGAGCTCCATATTAACCCGGCGGGAGACTGGAACCAAGGTGGATTTGATGCTGATACGGGGCTAACCGGGCGAAAGCTAATTGTCGACAACTACGGCCCTCGAGTTGCGATTGGTGGGGGATGTTACTCTGGTAAAGACCCGTCAAAAGTCGACCGTTCGGCCGCTTACATGGCAAGACGCGTAGCGGTAGATTATCTAAGAAAGCGCCAGGCGCATGAGGTTTTAGTTCGGCTTGCCTATGCGATTGGCTATGCAGAGCCTCTAGAAAAGACTGTAATTATCGACGGGAAGCCAGAAGAAATCGAGGACTACGACCTAACTCCTAATGGGATTATTAAATATCTCGATTTGAAGCGACCAATTTACGAAAAAACTGCCGAGTATGGACATTACGGCGAAGGGTTCGACTGGGATAAATAAAAAATAGGGCCTAAAAAGCCCTATTTTTCTTGATTTACTTTCTCTTCGATAGTTTCAGCTAGTTTGTCTAGTTCGATTTTCTGGCCATCGATTCGAAAGAGCGGAGTACCACGCAAATTCACTTTCTTTCCCATGCTTTTTTCGAAGTCTAGTCTCTTTTTTACCGCATCGCTATTTAAATCTTCTTTGAATTTATCAATATCGCCTTTACCGTCAGACACTTTGCTGAAATAATTGACAAATAGCTCTTCAGATTCATCTTCTTCGTGGAGCCATTCTGCTTGGTTTTCAAAAAGTAAGTCTTTATATTCTTTAAAAAATCCTTGGAGCTGAGCAGAGGTAGCAGCGCGAGCCGCTAAAGCTCCGTTCTGGAAGCCTAAATTATAGCTTCGGAACACCAACGCTATTTTCCCGTCATATTTTTCTAACAAGCTATTTATAGTTTTGTTCCAATCTGCACAATGCGCACAACCATAATCGGCATACTCGTAGACTATCACCTTCGCTGCGTCGGGATTTCCGACGACCTTCTCCTCAATCCATCCGGTTTCTTCGGAAGCTGGATGGATAGAGTCAGCCGAATTTACGGTATCGTCTTTTTTTATGCCTATAAAACAAATGATGCCGATTAAGCTTGCGCAAATTACGCCTAGGATGATTTTCTTTTTCATGTTTCTCCTTTTATCCGACTTTGTAGTATTCGCCGTTTGGAATATACTCGGGATCGTCTAAGTATTGACATTTATACGAATACCCCTCATCGCTGTCGCAAAAATAGATTATCGCCGAACAGGGTTCGTCGGAACTATTTCTATACAAATTGCATTTTACAAAAAAGGTCCCGTCACCCTCGGTAACGCCGTAGCCGACAACTTCATTATTCGTATAGTTATCAAAAGTAAAAGAATCTATAGCGTCATTAAACGAACCGTTAAGAATCTCATCAAACACCGCAATTTTTGAATTATCGATTGGTGAATTTTGATATTTCTGAGAGAATCCGAGTCCGATTAATATGGCGAGCAGAGTGGCGACAGCTCCGGTTAAATAAAATAGTCTAATATTTTTCTTGTCGGAAGATTTATGGTTTTTAGAATTATCGTTTATAAGATTGTCAACACTACATTTAAGGATTCTAGATAGCATGAAAATGTGTTTCGTGCTAGGATAGGTGTCCCCATTTTCCCACTTGGAAACTGTCTGGCGCGAAACCGAAAGTTCATCCGCCAAACTCTCTTGTGAGAGTCTAGCTAAACTTCTATATTTTCTAAGATTATCCTTAAATTCCATGTCGCTTCTTTATTAATTATACAATAGTTTAGGCTTTTGTGATTTTTGATTGGTTTTAGATTTCATAATTATCCTTTCTTTTTGATAATTATAAAAATACTTAATAAAAATTCTACCAACTATTAGGTGCGACTTTAATTTTTGCACAAAAAATGGTGGGCGGGAAGGGAATCGAACCCTTACGACCTTGCGGTCACCAGATTTTGAGTCTAGCGCGTCTACCAGTTCCGCCACTCGCCCATTAGGTTAATTATATCATGAAATAGCGTTTTATGCTATAATGATTCTATGAATCCGGAAAACGGTGGGCAAGATTTTAACGTCTCGAAACAAACATCTGATTTACAGAGACAGGCGGCTTCGGCGATTGCGCGGAAGAAGGTTTTGGCGGCCTACGCGAAGAAAGCGGCGGACGCGGCGCGCGAAGCGAAAAAAGCTGACTCAGCGGAAAACTCCGCTCACTACAAGAACGAACCGATAGCGCCAAAAATTAACTCCGAATCTTGGAAAAAGTACCACTCAGCTTGGCAAGATTATTATCAAAAATATTATAGTGAATATTATTCGAAAGCGGCGCGAACATATATCGAAAAGGAGAGGCTAAAGGACGCGCGCGAAAAGGCCGAGGAAGAAGAGATTTTGATGTCTCTAACTAAGGCAAGCAAAAAAAGCGACAAAAAATCTGGCTTTAAATTGGAAAAAAATGGCGTTATAGCAAGCGCGTCGGAAATTGCCGTAAACGAGGGCGGTTTCGGGGATAATCTGAAATATCGAATCCGAAAAAAAGCCACCGAATCGGCAAAAAAATCGCGACGCTCAAGGAGGTTTATTCCGATTTTGGCAGGAGTTTTCGTTACTCTTTTGATTTTGTTCTTACAATATAATAGGCTAATTTTCGCACCGATTATGGCGTATGTTTCTCCGGGAAATGCGCCAGCAAGCGAGATTGAGGCGCTCGACCCGACGATCACTAAGGCCGTTTCTGCCGACCCGAAATTAATCATCCCGAAGTTAAACGTCAATGTGCCACTAAGGTTTGGCGTAGCGCTGTCTGGCGTAATGTCAGCAATGAATAACGGCGTAGCGCATTATCGAATTGCTGGAGCGAGTGCATATCCAGGTGAAATTGGCAATTTTGTCGTTACGGGTCATTCAGCGGGAGATATTTATAGTTCTAACCCTTATAAATATATTTTTTCGGGGCTCGAGCGACTAGAGGACGGAGACTTAATCTATGTCAATTACAATTCGGTGCGTTATACATATCGGGTAGTAAAAAAGGAGGTGATTGAGCCGACGAATGTCGCGGCGCTAGTCGTAAATACAGATAAACCGTTAATTACTTTAGTTACCTGTACGCCACTCGGAACCTCGAGATACCGACTGCTGGTTACCGGCGAGCAAATATCACCAACTTACGAAGGAGCGGAAAAATCCGAAGATTTGCCGACCGTAGATGAAAATAGCTCCGAAAACCTACCGGCTAACGAACCGTCGTTCTTTGAAGGAATTTGGAATTGGTTAACCGGGAATTAGAGCTTTTCCCGCATCAATTCGCTATCAGAAACATAGTAAAGCCAGCGGTCGTTTACGATCATGGCAGGGAAGCGCTCGGAAACATTCTTTGCGAGGAGACGACGATTTAGACCGTCGAAATCATAGGTGTAGAGTTCACCGTTTTTAATCGAATAAAGCATATCGTTATCGAGCCAACCGTGGTTTTCGCCATCGAGCGACCATTCTTTAACCGACAAAGTCTCCATATCGAGCGTCGCAACTTTTAGCCCAGAGTACAAGACGATAAATTCGCCATTATGACCTTGATCAATCTTTTCGGGAATAAAAGAAATTTCAGATTCGAGAATTGGCTCGGAAGTGTCTTTTTTGTAAACTGAAAGAGTCTGGCCACTTACAGCAGTTAAATAATTGTCTTCGTAAAAACGGCTAAAGAATAATTTGTCATCTTTTGTAAACTCCTTTTCGAGCGCAAAATCTTTTAGAGGGTCTTTTGGTTTTTCGGGCTCGTCGGGGACCTCGAAGAAGTTGTATAGATTTCTCAAGGTCGCTATGCGTGGCTCGGGTTTATCAGAATTGAGATTTAAAACTTTCCATCCGGTAGCCTCAGCGGATAAATCAGGCGCTACTTCGGGAATTTTTTGGTAAATTGTAACGTCTAGAATGGTCGGGTCGCCAGAATAAAGTAGTAATATTTCGTGGTTGTCCGAGAGAAAAGTTTTAGTTACACCAAGAATATCGTAGACCTTCTCGGGCTCACGTTCGAGCGGAAAAAGGCGCGGATAATGCAAACGGAATAATAATCCTTCGGAAATGCTGACTATCTTCTCCCACGAGTCGTAGCCGTCGCGCTCAATTCTAATCGTATGCTCGCCGACGGGGAGCATCTTAGAAGTATTCGTTCTTTGAAACCAAGACGGCTCGCTGCCGTCAATCAAGACATACGCACCAGTCGGGACCGAAGAGATCTGGAGGAGCCCCTGCCTTTCGACCTCAAAATCGGAATTTACCCAATAGCCGGAAACCACGAAAACTAAAATTATTACTGTCAAAATAACCGTAAGAACCATCAAGGCCTCGGAAAAAATTACACGCAAGTTTTGGCGACGACGTTTTTCTTCGAAATCCATAATCATATTATAACATAATTTTTATCAAAATTAGCTCTTGCGTTTTCGCGCGCAAAATAGTAATATAGAATAAAAGAATAAGTGAGGTAAGAAAATGCAAAGATCCGATAGTAATCAGAGTTTGAGCGCTCATCGTCAAGTGAGAAGTTCTACTACTTTGAATCGGAGATATGTTAGGCGGCCGGTTAGCGGAGCCGCTTTAACTTCTGCAGGTTCTGTGACTTCTCGGGACATAAATAATGTAGTTAGGGTAAAAATGCAGCCTAAAACAAAGATGGAGCTGAAGGCTGTGCGACCTACTGCCGTAGAGCTGAAGGATCAAGCTATCAGAAAAGCCTTAGCTGAAGCGAATCGCTTGCCAAGCGTTCAGGAGGAGTCGCAACCCAAAATGGCAGAAGCAATCAAAAAAGCCAACCATCAAAAAAAGGCTAAAAAGTCTTCTGGGTTAAAAGCCGGTAAGATTCGATTCGGCATAGGAAGAGTCTTACTCGCTCTCGGTTGTGCTGTAGTGGCGGTGTTTGCGATCGTTTATCTGGTTAATACTACGATGCCTGACGTTTCTTTAAAAGTCGCAGCGATGCAGACCGGGATTGATAGCCCATACCCTTCTTATGTTCCGAGAGGCTATAGTATTACAGATGCGACTTCCGAAAGCAATAAGATTACCTTGACTTTTAAAAATAGTGAGACAAACGGAGCCTTTACTTTGGCTGAAGAAAGATCTTCTTGGGATTCGGCGGCACTTCTTTCGAATTTTGTTAAAGACGATTACGGAGAAAACTATACCGTCGTACGTGAGCAAGGTTTAACTATATATATAAGTAACAGCGACGCAGCTTGGGTAAACGGAGGGGTAGTTTATAAGATAAAAACGACCTCCGGGACTTTAACCAAAAAACAAATACAAGCAATCGCGGTATCATTATAAAACAGATGCTTTAAAAACGCCCTTTGGGGTGTTTTTAAATCGCGCGGGCTACGGAATTGAGTCGAGAAAGCGAAACTTCGCGACCGAGAACTTCCAAGGTTAGATTTAGGGCCGGGCTAAACGGAGCGAAGCTTAGGGCGATTCGAATTAGACTGAATAATTCGGCGGGTTTTTTAGAGGTTTCTTCTAATAGCTCATTTAGAGCCCCCTGTAAGCTATCGGCATCCCATTCGGATAAAGCAGAAAATTTAGCAATAGTTTTTTTCATTAAATCTTCGAGTTCCGATTCGGAAAGTTTCTTTAGGAATTTATTATTTTTTAGCATATCAAGGTCGAGCCGGGGAACCTCAAAGAAGTAGCTGGTCATACTTCTTAAGTCAGATAAGACTTTAAGCCGGTCGTAGATAATCGATAAAACCTTCTTCTTATATTCGTCGTCGAAATTCGCAGCGGTTCCAGGCCAAAAGCCTGAGGTTTTTTCGTAAAGCGCGTCGACACCTTGCTCGTCGAAAATGCGACGAATCCACTGGCCATTCATCCAGAGAAGCTTAGTCTCGTCGTAGCGAGCACCGGAGTTTTGGATACGGTCGAGCGAGAAGTTCTTAATTAACTCGTCTTTAGTATAGATTTCTTGTTCTGTGCCGTCGTTCCAACCAAGACAAGCGAGGTAGTTTAGCATCGCTTCAGGAAGAACGCCGTCGTCGCGATATTCGGTAGCGGATTTTGCGCCGTCGCGTTTACCGAGTTTCTTGTTGCCGGTAGGAGCTAAGATGTGTGGTAGGGAAACGAGTTTCGGGCGATCGAGATTCAAAGCCTCATAGAGCGCGAGGTAATTCGGGGTACTAGAGAGGTATTCGACACCACGCATAACGTGCGTTACGCCCATCTCGGCGTCGTCGACAATGTGCGCGAAATTATATGTAGGATAGCCGTCTTTTTTGATTAGGATAATATCGTCTAAAACCTCGGGGCCGGCATGCATTTCTCCCATGACTTCGTCAGTCCAAAAGTATTCCTTCGGCTCAGATTTAAACCTTAACGGAATGCCCGGCTTCCACTCTGGCGGGTTTTCGGGGCGGAAATTTCGATAGAGGAAAGGAATCTTCTTTTCATTGCATTCTTTACGGTATTCGTCAATCTTTTCTGGAGGAGTCGGATCAGCATAGGCGCGGCCAGATTCGATTAACTTCTTCGCCCAAGCGTGATAGATTTCTTTACGCTCGCTCTGAAAATAAGGCTCCGAAGGACCGCCAACGATTGGGCCCTCATCCCATTCTAAACCGAGCCAATTCAAAGTGTCTTCGATTAGCTCCGTTGCTCCTTCGACGTAACGCCCACGGTCGGTATCTTCGATGCGAAGAATCATTATGCCGCCATTTTGGCGCGCTAGAAGATAAGGGTAAATTGCTGAGCGAACATTACCGATGTGAATGTAACCGGTCGGGCTCGGCGCAAAACGCGTAACAATCTTTTTCATATCCTATATTATATCACAAGTCTAGAGTTAGAGTTCTTCTTCCTCTTCATCATCATCGTCGCGCCTTTTCGCTAAGATGAGGAAGAAAATGCCGGAGGTTGCAGCGATACCAGCGGCAGCGGCAAGACCGAGAGCCAGCGGAGAACCAGTTGAGACGGAAGCTACCGTGCGCTCGGTTTCGCCTAGCGGATTAGAGTAAGTCGCTGTGGTGTCGCCAGACGAGACGATAGTAGTCGTGGTCTCTGTATCGGGATTAGGGGCAGTACCGGTAGTGGTCGAAACTGAGGTATAAACCGTTCGATTGTTCGCTGAATCGTAATTATAGGCAATTGGATTAGACGGAGTCGTAGGCTGGTCTACGGCCGGGTTGGTCGGAATCGCTGGGTTCGTGGTTTCGTCAATTGTGCCGGTTACAACGTTGATAATAACAGTCCCAGCATAGGTCCCAGAAGGATTGCTCGGAGAGGCTTTGGCACCAAAAAAGATATTGCGCGTACCGGAGCCTGCAGTGGCACTTTTTAGGACCGTGATTGGGGAAGAGCTATTTGTCATTGCATAATAATTACTGCTGTTATTGCCAGCAATGGTTTCATTATAGGTGCCTGCGTCTCCCGTATAGGATCCCTCTAAGGAATACCCCCATCTACCAGCAGGGAAACTACCACGAGTAGAACTAGAACTTAAAGTTGGAACAGTCACATCAACGCCGCCGTTGATGGTTTTAAGATAATTATTGTTAGAGTGAACTAAGTCGGTCGACGAACCTTCCCCGTACATTGTTGCAGTGTAGCCGGCGGCAGAACCGGAACTAGTGTTGGAAAAAACACTGAGCTGCACCGAATTTCGCAAAAAATCACCCGGATCACCGGTATTATTCGCGACATCATCAATCGGTTTTGTGAGCGACACCGCGAGCGACTCAGCGATATTTACGGTGAAGTTTACGTTTTCTGCAGAGGCGGTTTTTGCTGGTAGTGTGTATATTGCGACAGCGGCTGCGACGGAAAAGATGCCTGTTGAAACGCATATGACCTTCTTTTTTGTGTTCATAATTTTATTATAGCATAACGATTTTAAATATGTAAAGATTTTATTTATAATTTTTACAAATTGTGGAAAAATGGTAGTGTTTAGGTTATAATAAAACTATGAAAATGCAAAAATCTTCTTTGGTCTTATTAATTATTGGTACTTTAGGAATAATCGGCGGGGGTGGGTGTTTAGCTGGTGCAACTCTGATTCCGGAAAAAATGGGGGCGCGCTTGGAATTGCCGAAAATTCCTTCCTCTATAATTGAAACCGGAAATGTATATAGTACTTTGACTGGCGAGGAAATAGCAAGCGCGGATTTAAATTCGACGCCAGTATATTGTGTTCAGACGCCAAACGGCACAGACGGGGCGCGCCCGCAAGTTGGACTGACGAAGGCTGGAGTAGTGTTTGAAGCGATTGCGGAGGCGGGAATTACGAGATTTGTGGCAATTTACCAAAACCCTTCTAGCGCGGTAATTGGGCCGATTCGGTCGCTACGTTTGTATTATTTAGAATGGGACACGCCGTTTGATTGCACGATTGTACACGCGGGCGGGGCGGACGACGCCTTGGCGGCGGTACGCGCGGGGGGATACAAGGATTTAACTGAAAATTATACCTATATGTACCGTGGGAATGCGGCGACGAGACGGTGGAATAATCTTTTTACAACTTCAGCGAATCTCGCACGGATGAATGCGGACAGAGGATATGGCGCTTCGAATCCGAAGGGTTTTTCACGAATGACGCCGGAAGAATCAGAACGAGCGCGAATTGATACGCTTTCTGTTAGTCCTTTAAATATCACCCAGGCGACGGAAGCTGATACTTCGGCGCTCGTCGCGAAGGTCGCAGGGGTCAATTTGCATTACGGTTATGCTCCATCTTATAACGTACAGTATGATTATGATTTAGCAACCAATAGCTATCGGAGAAGCTATGAGTCGGGCGTGGCACATGAAGTTTATGAGTGCCCTGGCGAGGATTTGGGGCAGAAAAATCCGGAAGAAATTTGTTCGCTCACAACTTTAGCTCCGAAAGTGGTAATTGCGATGCTAGTTTCGCAAGGGAAAGCGTGGGATGGATACCACGAGTCTATTAAAACAACTGGGTCGGGAAAGGCATACATTTTTCAGAACGGAACGGCAACGATTGGAACGTGGTCGAAGCCGACTAGAGATGAGCAAATTAGCTTTTTAGATTCTGAAGGAAATGTAATTAAGTTAGCGCCGGGGCAAACCTTTATTTCGGCGGTACCAGAATACGGTGGGGTTGATTTTTAGAGCTAGAAATGTTAAAATTAGCTTACGGTTCCGTCGTCTAGTGGTCTAGGACGTCTGGTTCTCATCCAGAAAATCGCGGGTTCGACTCCCGCCGGAATCACCAAAATTTGACTTTTTGTGTGTTTTGTGCTATAATTTAATGATAGGCTGGATTTCGGCCGTTTTTTATGTTATAATTTTGTTATGAAAAAGTTGCCAATCGTAGCGTTAATAGGGCAGACAAATGCTGGAAAATCTAGCATTTTGAATCGGATGGCGCGAAAAAACATTGCAATAGTGGCGCGCGAAGAGGGAACGACGCGAGATAATGTCGTCGCGCGGATTGATGATAGCTTTGTTCTGGTTGACACGGCTGGGCTGAAAGACCCGACAGACGATTTCGAGGCATCGATTCAGGAGCAAATTCAAGACGCAATCGAATCGGCGGATATTATTTTGGTGACTTTGGATTCTTCTAAATATTTCAATCATCGAGACGCTAAAATTGCTAAAGATGCACTACGGTCGGGCAAGCCAGTTTTTTTGGTGCTTAATAAGTGCGATTTAAAAGAGTCGTTGCCGATTACTGAGTTTCGTGCTCTCGGCATCGCGCCGGAAAACATCTTTTACGTATCCGCAACAACTGGGCAGGGAATCAGAGAACTTAAAGAGGGGGTCCTGTCCGAACCTATTTTTTCTTCAGAAAGATATCTAACAGAGCGTAAGAACGACGAGTATTCTCGCGAATCGCTAAAGGTAGCTTTGATTGGGCGGCCGAACGTCGGGAAATCGAGTTTGTTTAATGCGCTCGGGAAGAAGCAACAGGCAATCGTTTCGAGTCGGCAAGGAACGACGCGAGATGTAAATCGCGTGGAAGTGCGTTATAAGGGACGAGATTTGGAGATATTAGATACCGCGGGTTTACGCAAGCCAGGCAAGCGCAAAGTGGGGATTGAGAAATTCTCGGCCATACGGACTCTTGCGGCGATAGAGGAAGCGGATGTTTGCTGCCTGCTGGTCGATGCGACGGAGCCGCATTCGAAGCTTGATCAGGCGCTCGCCGGGCAAATTGTCGAGGCCGGCAAGGGGATTATCATCGTCGTCACGAAGTCTGACCTACTTGAGAATGCTACTCCGACGAATTACTTCGGAGAGGAAAACGTCGGAAATCGGACAGCAGCGGACTTTCTGCTTGATAGTTTAGAAAAAGATTTTGATTTTCTGCCGTATGCGCCGGTAATTATTACCAGCTCGGAGACAGGAGAAAATGTCACGAAGCTGTTTGAACTCGCGATAGAGGTAGAAAATAGCCGACACCAAGAGATAAAAACGTCAGAATTAAACAAGATTTTGAATGAGGCGATTATTGCACATGCACCAGCGGGGCTAAAAAACACTCGGCCGAAGCCGAAATATATCGTCCAAACCGATACTTGCCCACCGTGGTTTGTGGTGCATGGGCATGATTTAGGGCTTCTACATTGGTCTTGGAAGCGATTTTTGGAGCGGAAGATTCGCGAAAAATACCCATTTATGGGTACACCGATTATGTTCTCATATCGAAGCGAAGGGAAGCATAGTAGTAGAGATAAACTTGACAATATCTCGTAAGTGTGGTATAATTAGAATATGGGGGTCTTTTTTATTGCAAAAAATTATGCTAGACTAGTTTTAAGTGGGAGATGTCTCCCATTTTTGCATTCCAAGACCAAAATGCTATGCAGGCCGATACGCTTATCAAGCGAATTGGCACGAAGGGCAAGATTGTCTTGACCGGCGATATTGAGCAAATCCATGCTCCTTATCTCGATCGAGACAACAATGGTCTGGTTTACGCTTCACATCTTCTTATCGATAACCCGATGGTGGCGCAAGTACACTTTACGGAAGATGAAGTCGTGCGTCATCCGCTCGTAAAGATGGTTGCGAAGCGCCAGAAGGCCGAGAATAGCCAGAAGACCAATTCTAGCTCTACGTAACATTCCTACAACCGCCCCCATTTTAATGGGGGCTTTATTATGTTCGACGGGTCCTGTCGTCGCCTCCTCCCCCGCTCGGCTCTCGCGGGGGACCCCCTCCGGCGACACCACCCGTCGAATATTATGATATAATAATTCCATGAAGTTGGTTGTCGGATTAGGGAATCCTGGGGGTCGATATAATTTTACGCGGCATAATAGCGGTTTTTTGGCGCTAGATTTTTATTTTAAGGTGAGAGGGATTTCTTGGGAGGCTAAGTCGAAGTTTGGGGCGATCTATGCCCGGGTCGGAGACGTTTTTTTTGTTAAACCGCAGGATTTTTATAATGATTCGGGGCGAGCGGTTTCCGAATTTATGCGATATTATAAGATTCCGATTTCGGATATTTTGGTGATTTGCGATAATTTTGATTTAGAATTTGGTAAAATTAGATTCCGAAGCTCTGGGCTAGCTGGTGGAAATAACGGATTAAAGTCGATTGATGCGCATTTATCCTCTTCTGAGTATCCACGAATCCGAATCGGGACAGGTAATGACGAATTAAGGCGGAAGCTCGGAGACGTCGAATTTGTTTTGTCTAGATTTACATCTGAGGAAAAAGAGCGGTTACCTAAAATTCTTAACGAAGTAAGCGAGAAAATTGACGAATTATTATCTAGAGGATAGGGTTGTTATTTTTTTTCAGAGATGCGCCTGGTTTGCAAAACCTAGTAAGATGTGATATAATTTGAGGTGATGGCCTTTTGTCATAGCAAAAAAAGGGGGTATGATGGATGGTAGGTTTACAACATGGGAACGACGGTATGATTGCGATCGTGGCGGTAGTCATTGTGATGATTTTCGGATTCCTCCTTTGGATGATGATTAAGCAGAGGAATGACGAAACATGGCATCACTATAGCTACCAAAAGGTATTAACGATGATAACCACGCACGTTTTACTTCCCGTAAACGAAACTGCGGTCTCTTACGTTGTTCCCGCAGGCGATGCGTACATCGTTTATATCGATGAGAACGGGAGTATTTCGCGGGCTATGCTACCAATGGAGACGACCACTATTTGTCGTCTGCCTTCGGCAAATCAGGCAAGGCTAGAGAAGAGGGAAGAATATTTCCATAGGGTAGAGCACGACCGATACGGCGAGAAACATGTTAAAACATGTCAGCCTACAATTAGCTATACAATCTACATTCCTACAAATAAGTCAGATTAACCGTACCATCTATAGCCGCTCTCTGCTGGGCGGCTATTTTAATTAATACTTCTAGTTCGGGGCATCGGCGACGTCGCTGATATAATTAACGTTTTCTAGCCTAGGGTCCAGTTGTTGGCGCCGAGGGAACGGACGAAGCCTTTGATCTCGAGGAGAGTAATCGTTTCGTTAAAAGTCGAGGCGGGGAGATTTAGGGTCTGCATGATTTCTTCGCCATTTCGGAGGCCTTCGGAGAGAGCCTTTAGAATATTTGTCTCTTCTTCGGAGTCGCCGAAGAGAAGGGCCTGACCTGGTTTTTTACGTTTTTTGGCTAATTCTTCGGGGAAGAGAATTCTCAAGATATCGTCCAACTCGGTATAGGGGTTCGCACCTTGACGGATGAGTTTGTTGCAACCTTGAGAAAGTGGACTAGTAATATTGCCCGGAACCGCGAAAACCTCCCTGCCCTGCTCAATGGCGTGAGCCGCGGTACTAAGAGAACCAGACTTTTCGGCCGCTTCAACCACCACTACGACATCGGCAAGACCAGAAACAAGCCGATTACGAAAAAGAAAAGAAGTTTTTGAATCAATTCGACGTTTATTAGGATTGTTTATTTCGGATCTATAATCTAACCATTTACCACCGATTAGACCATATTCGCCGGGCGCGAGTGGAGCGTTTTTAAATTTCGCGGTTCTTGGGGCATATTCAGAGATAATCGCACCGCCTTTATCGACAATCTCTCGGGCGAGGGGCTCATGCTGTCTCGGGTAGATTTCGTCGATTGGAGTCCCGAGGACTGCGACGGTCGTCCCGCCGGCGTCGAGCGCGGCCCGATGTGCAATCGAATCGATACCAAAAGCCAACCCCGAGACGATAATTACGCCTCTTTTCGCTAATTCGTAAGAAATTTTGTAGGCCACCTCCTCGCCGTAGCGGGTGTTTTTGCGCGCGCCGACGATAGCGACGGTTTTGGGGCGGGATGTTCGGGTTTTTGCGGTTGACTTTTTACTTGAATTATTGTTTGAGTTGGATTCTGAGTTTTTGAATTTTACCACATTTTCTGGCATTTTTCCATAAAAATACAATAATTTAGGCTTAACCGCAATCGACTCTAACACCTCTGTAAAATTGGCCTCTAGAGGTCGAATTTGGTTGAATTTTTGAAAAAAGTGTGAAAAAAGTGTTGACATTTTTAACTCCGTGTGATATAATGAAGACAGTTGGGGCACAAAAAGTGTTCCATACCGCACCTAAATAAATTAATAATTTCGGCTATACGATTTAAGTATAGCAGAAATTGCGAGCTTTTGAAACCCTTTCGGGCTTTAAATTTCTTCATGGTTTAAAGTTTTAAGTATTACCTCCACTTAGAAAGGATACTTTCGAAGGCTTAGCAATCCCTCTAACCGGCGGGCCCCAATTTGTGTGAGGTGGGTCGCGCTTCCGGGGTCTCTCCCGGTATAGTGAGAAGCGTTAGAGGGCCAAAATACCGTCAGGTGATGCCCACCCTTACCTGACGGTTTTTTGTTATTTGTTTTTCGTAATTAGAATCCCAAAGAGAACTACCGCAGTGCAGAAAAGAACACAGCCCTCAACGTAAGCAGATTGTTCGCGCGAAACATGGAGCGGAGCGGCTCTATCGAAACATTCTTGTGTTGCTTTTACTAAATCTACAATCTCGGAGTCTTCGTAAGACTGAGCCAAATCGCAACCTTTTTCAAGGCGGACGAGTTCATCATTTGCGGTTTTAAAGCGTAGTCCACCAAGAATGATAGTCACAATAATCCCGACAATGAGAACTAAGCCGATTATTGTTTTAGGCTTGGACGGGGTCTTCTTCATATTTTTCTCCTTTTTAAAATTATATCATACTTATGGTTGACTGGTGTGATATTATAATTATATGGCGAAAAATCTAGTGATAGTTGAGAGCCCGGCGAAGGCGCATACGATCGAGAAATATCTCGGGTCGGATTTTAAGGTGCTAGCGAGCGTAGGGCATATTCGGAAGGACACGAAAGTCGATAAAGCGACGTTCGACGTGACTTACGAGATAGACCCGGGGCACAAATCGATTATTGCTGAATTAAAAAAGGAAGCTAAAACGGCTGAGAAGATATGGCTCGCGACCGATGAAGACCGCGAAGGAGAGTCGATTTCTTGGCATCTTTGTGAGGTTTTAAAGCTACCTAAGGATACGGCGCGGATTACTTTTCATGAGATTACAAAACCGGCATTAGAAAATGCGATTAAAAACCCGCGGACGGTGGATATGGATATGGTATCGTCGCAACAGGCGAGGCAGACGTTAGATATGTTAGTAGGGTACGATCTATCCGATATGGTGCGGAAGAAAGTCCCCGGGGCGGTTTCGGCAGGACGGGTACAGAGCCCAGCACTACGTTTAATTGTTGAAAGAGAAAAAGAGATTGAGAAATTTGATAGCAAGTTTACTTTCAAGGTTTCTGGGAAGTTTTACAAAGATGGTGAATTTGTCGCTAATTTAGAAAAAGATAGTCCATCCGATGAAGAAGAAGCGAAGGGGCTTTTAGAAAAACTTGCAAAATCGGAATTTTTTATTGAAGATGTCGACGAAACAGAGGGAACGAAGGCGAATCCGGCACCGTTTACGACGGCGGCGCTCCAAATCGAGGCGAACTCGAAGCTTGGTTTTTCGTCGCGGACGACAATGACGGCGGCGCAGGGACTTTACCAGGCGGGTTTGATTACTTATCACCGAACCGATTCTTTGAATCTATCTTCGCAAGCGATTGGCGCAATTTCGAAATATATTGAGACGGAATTTGGTAAGAATTACCTCAAGGTGCGACATTTTAAGACTAAAGATGCCTCGGCGCAAGAGGCACACGAAGCAATTCGGCCGACTGATGTATTTCGAACATCGGCGGGGAAGAATGATTATGAGAAACGGCTTTATAATTTGATTTGGTCGCGGACTGTGGCGACGCAGATGGCTAACGCGAAAGTCGCGAAAACCACTATTAAACTAAGCCATGATTTTGTGGCGAAGGGCGAAGTGGTGATTTTCGACGGATTTCTCCGGGTTTACGGGAAGGCGAAAGACTTGGAACTTCCGAAAGTCAAAAAGGGCGATAAGGTTGATTTATTAGAACTTAGCGCGAAACAGACTTTTGCGAAGCTACCGGCTAGATATACGGAAGGGTCCTTAGTTAAAAAATTGGAGGAGCTAGGAATCGGGCGACCGTCGACGTATGCTTCGATTATGACGGCTATTCAGGCGCGAGGATATGTAGTTAAAGGCGAATCGGAAGGGGAAGAAAGGGAAATTGTTGAACTTAGAGTGGCGACAGGACCCGTCGAGAGAAGAGTTATTAAAGAAAAGTTCGGGGCGAACAAAGGGAAACTGGTGCCGACACCGATCGGGGAATTGGTCTCGGGATTTTTGACGGATAATTTTAAAAATATCGTAGACTATAAATTCACGGCCAATATTGAAAAGGATTTGGATCTAGTAGCTGAGGCTAAATTAGAACGAGTGAAGATGTTACGGGATTTTTACGGGCCATTTCGAGATACCGTTTTGGTCGCCAATGGAGTTGAAAGATATAATAATGCAAGACTCTTAGGACACGACCCAGAGACCGGCAAAGCGATTTATGCTAAAGTTGGCAAAAACGGTGGCTTTATTCAGCTCGGCGACAATGAAAAAGAATCGAACGAGAAGCCGAGATTTGCACCTTTACCTAAACGTAAATCGGTTAAGACTGTAACCTTGGAACAAGCTTTAAAACAACTGGCCTTGCCAGCTTTACCGCGCTTACTCGGAAAGGCGCCGGACGGAGCAGAACTGATTGCAGCGAATGGACCGTTTGGACCTTACCTCAAGGGTGGAAAATATAATATCCCGATGAAGGATTTAGACCCTTATACGGTAATGTTAGAGGAGGCTTTGCCACTATATCAAAAGAAAATCGATTCGATGATTGCCGACTGGGGCGAGATTCAGATTATTAACGGAGCGTATGGGCCCTACGTAAAAGGACCGGGGCGCCGAAATAATGTAAAAATCCCGAAAGAGACTGACCCGAAAAAAATTACCCTAGAAGAAGCTAAGAAAATGCTCGAAAACAAGCCGAAAACTAAAAGAAGGGCACCGAGAAGGAAAAAGAAATAAAGCTTATGCTTTAAAACTATTTTTTGAAATTGTAAAAAATGTGCTACAATAGTAGTTGGAAATGCAGAAATTTACAGTTGACATTTCAGAACTCTTATGATATTATAATATAAATTACTAATACCAACGGGGGTGGATAAAAGGATGATTTGAATGGAGCAAAATGCAGAAATTCTCAAAAAAACAATATCGGGTAGTCTAAAGATCATTGAACAAGACCGCGAACGCGAGATTATTTCTCGGCGGTTCGGTCTAAACGGCAGCAAGGAAACCCTTGAACAAATTGGCGAAATGTTGTCGATTACGCGTGAACGCGTCCGCCAGCTCGAAAAGGCTATTCTGATTCGTTTGAGAATTTCGGCAGAGGATGACGAGATTCCAGAACTCGCCGCGGCGGAGAAGCTCCTAGTTCGTAACCTAACCGAGATGGGACGAGTTGCGAAGCTATCTGATTTAGCGGATAAGGTTTACGGGAGAACAGCTAAGGCGCCTGAGAGAGCCGGGATTTGCTTCATTGCGACCTTTGCAAAAAATTTGACTGTAGTCGAAGAGAATGACCGCTATAATGCGGCAGTAGGAATTGCCGATTACGGAGACGAGACGAAGATTCGTGAGCGGGTTGACGAGATTGTCTCGATAATAAAAGCCCATAAATCTCCGATGACATTAGATGAGCTTGACGAAAAGCTAAATTATGAGCATCCTGACCATATAAAAGCAACTGCGTCAATTTCTAAACTACTCGCTACCTTAAACGAAGTTTGGGGACTCGCGAAATGGCCAGAAGTCAACCCAAAAAACATCCGCGATAAGATTTTTGTTATTTTAGAAGCCAGAAAAGAGCCGATGCATTTTTCGGATATCGCGAAAGAGATAAAAGAATCAAATTTTAAACGAAAAAATGTCACAATCCAGGCGATTCACAACGAATTAATTAAGGATTCGCGGTTCGTCTTAATTGGACGCGGAATTTACGCGCTTTCGAGTTGGGGATATAAAAAGGGAACGATCTCCGACACTATTAAGCTGATTTTAGAAAAAGCTGGAAAACCGCTCTCGAGAGAGGAAATCGTAAAACAAGTCCTGAAGGTACGAAAAGTGAAGGAAACGACCATTTTATTAAACCTACAAAACAAGAAATTGTTTAAAAAAGTCGATAAGAACTCTTATACCTTAGCTTAATATGATATAATAAGCTTATGGATGCACTTGTACGATTCATCTTAATGCCGATCTTTTGGATTCCCGTTGTAGGGGGACTGGCATATCTGACTTATCGAAATTACAAGAAGTTAAATAAACTAAAGGTTTTAAATGTCGATTCGGTGCTTTTGATGCTCGAGATTCCACGCACAAATGACAAAAAGGAGCTCGCGGCGGAACAATTATTCGCGAGTTTGCATGGTATTTTGAGAGACAAAAGGGAATTAAGAAACTCCGGCGGGGTCCAGGAGCATTTATCATTCGAAATCGTCTCGACCGCAGGACAAATTCGGTTTTATGTTTGGGTGCCGAAAGTTTTACAGAGTTTTGTTGAGGGGCAAATCTATTCCCAGTATCCAACGGTGCAAATCTACAAAATGAACGAGGACTACGTCGATAACCGGTCGAAATACCCAGTGCAATATATGTCGGAACTAGGGTTAGTCGATAATGAAGCTTTACCGATTAAAACATTTGATAACTTCGAAGTTGACCCACTCGCAGGGATTACGGGGACTTTAGCGAAATTGAATCCCGATCGGAGCGAAGAGCTTTGGATTCAGATTTTGACGCGACCAATTGCAGATGATTGGCATAAAAATACAACTGATAGGTGGATAAAGAGAATAAAATCTGGAAAACGACCTTTCCTTTCGGGCGCAATCGACTGGACTTATATAATCGAGATTCTAGGGGCACTATTTAGGCCACCGGAAGGCGGAACCGGCTCGGAAGCTAAGGTAGAATTATCTGAACGCGCCAAAACCCAAATCGCTAAAGCCGAGGAAAAGGCAACGAAGTTAGGTTATGAAGTAAAGATCCGTTTGGCGTACTTAGGACAATCCGACGTCGATGCGAAACTAAACATGCAGGCACTAGTTGGAACTTTTAAGCAATATAATTCAACGAATCTAAACGGATTTCGGCAAGTCGGCGGGAGTTTTAATGCTTCTGACCTAGACGCCTATAAACTGCGTCAATTTAGCGACCATGGGTTTATTTTGAATATTTCAGAGCTAGCTTCGGTTTATCACCTGCCGCATACTTCGGTCGAGACGCCGAATATCGTCTGGGCAAACTCGAAGACAGCAGAGCCACCGGCTAAGCTTCCGGTTTTAACCGGCGATGCGTCGATTGACGAGAATATTTCGGCGTTTGGTCTGACTAACTTCCGGGGAATTAATCACCAATTCGGTCTACTCCGACGCGACCGCTCAAGACACGTTTACATCATCGGGCAAACTGGAGCAGGGAAAAGCGGGATGCTTGAGTTATTAGCGCTTTCTGATGTCTTTTATAATCATGGGTATTGTATTATCGACCCGCACGGTGATTTTGCGATTGATAACTTAAAATTCGTCCCGGAATCTAGGATTCGAGACGTAGTCTACTTTAACCCGGCGGATACGGCGTTTCCAGTCGCATTTAACCCGCTCGAGATTACCGACCCGGCAAGAAAACCGAATATCTGCTCGGAGGTAATTGGGGTCTTAAAGCGGATGTTTGGTGACTCTTGGGGTCCGCGACTTGAGCATATTCTCCGCTATACCCTCCTCGCCCTACTAGACCGCCCTTCGACGACACTACTCGATATTTCTAGATTATTAACTGATAAGGATTTTCGCAAAGAAACTTTGGATTATTGTAAGGATGTTACGGTTTTGCAATTTTGGAAACATGAGTTCGGCCAATGGAATGACAAGCAAGTCAACGAATCGATTGCGCCGGTGTTAAATAAAGTTGGAGCGTTTACGGCGAACCCGATTATTCGAAATATCATTGGGCAGCCAAAGTCGTCGTTTGATATCCGAAAAATCATGGATGAAGGCAAAATTTTAGTCGTGAATTTGTCTAAGGGTCTAATCGGCGAAGACAACGCTTCGATTCTCGGCGCGTTCTTAGTCACGAAGGTCCAGCTTGCGGCAATGTCGCGCTCAGATATCCCTTTGATCGAAAACCGTCGCCCATTTTATTTGTATGTCGACGAGTTCCAGAACTTCGCGACGGATTCTTTCGCCGTGATTCTCTCCGAAGCGCGGAAATACGGACTTAATCTCACCGTGGCGAACCAATACGTTGCCCAGATGACCGAGTCGGTCCGAGATGCGGTGTTTGGCAACGTCGGGACGACGATTTCTTTCCGAGTTTCGGCGGACGACGCTCCGATTTTAGTTAAACAGTTTGAACCAGCGTTTGAAGAGTCCGACATTATCCAGCTAAATAACCGCCATTTTGTAATCTCGATGATTATCAATGGCGAGAAAGTGCCAGCGTTTTCGGCGACGACTTTATCGATTCCAGAGTCACCAAAAGATAATTTAGAGGCAATTATTGCCCATTCGAGAGAATATTTCGCGCGTCCAAGGCTCGAGGTCGAGGCAGAAATTCGCGAGACGATTGAACAGTCCGAGAAGTATAAGAAAGAATTAGCTGATTCGGGTAGGCAGGAAAGCCCTAAGTTGGTCATAAATACTAGGGAAGTTCCCTCTGATAATGGAATGCGGATTTCTCATGCTTCGACCGAACAAAAACCGAACTTAAAAAAGTTGAGTCCGAATACAGCTGAAGGTAAAGTCCGGAACGGGCTGAAGGATTTAAGCCGAATACTCGAAGAAAACCGCCTAAATCGCGAAAAAGACGCAGAGGGGAAAAGCGAAAAATCAAAAAGCCTGGCAGAACAAAAGGTAATCATTGAGAAAAAGGGCCCTATGATCGAGAAGAAAGGGAAAAAGAAGCGCTCGAAAAATGCCCGTAAAAACGAGAATAAGGGTAAAAAGCCTGAAAAACAGGAAAAAGCTGAGGCGGTGAAGCCGGTAATTGAATACAGAGAAAAAACAGAGGTAGAGATCGAGCCTTCGAACACGCCTATTTCCCTGGCTACCCCTGTTAAAAGAACTGATGAGTTTGCGGATAAAGATAATTCGATTGACGGATTTCTATCTATAAAACACTAACCCTTAAACAAAACCATCATATTTTCTTCAGCGTGGACCTGAAATTTTAAGCTTCACAAAATATGTTGGTTTTGTTTTTGCTTATGGTTTTAATGTCGCACAATACACATTTTACGACATTGCGGTTATGGTAAAAAGACGGGTAAACAATCGTCTTTTAGGGCTCGATAATTCTAGCGGACCGGGAAATAGCCCTGTTTAATGATTCCAAAGCTCGTCCATATGTTCATTTCTAATATTCAGGTCCATATGCTTTGAAGGCTTCTACTAAGGTTTTATTCGTGATTGTTTCGCGCCATGTTATTCTTTAAACCATAAAATAATCAAGGAATTCTTCGCGGTTCGCTCACGTCCGAAATTTTTCATGAATTTCTTAACGAAAAAATCGCTCGTCTCACGCCGGATGGGGGTCTCGCGAGACGATTTTTCCTAAAATTCATGAAAAATATCGGGTTCGCTCAATACTCAGAATTTCTTGATTATTTTATACATTAAATGACTTTTTGGTCGATTTGGTCAATTTTAACGTTTTTGGGTGGATTTTTCGCGATTTGACAATTCCCCTTCTTTATTTCCCTTTTTTGTGTTTTTCCCTGTTTTTCGGTAATTTCGACCGCGCTTTGATGTTTTTCACCCTGTTATAACCCGAACAGAAACCGAACAAAAGGGGGATTAAACGGAATCGAACAAAAACCGAACAGAAACTAATTCCCTCCTATTTCCAATAGGCTTTGCCTTCGATGCGGACGTCGATATAGGAAAAATCGGTAATTCCCCGCTCCGCGAGATAGCGAATCATACGGTCGATATCTTCGGCGGTAACACCAGAACCGCGGTCGGTTAGAGCCTTAATAAAGCCGGTGTAGCCGTCGAGATAAATGTCGACCTCGCGGACGGTGCCGGTAGGAATAATGGCTTTCGTCGGAGTATAACCGAGGGCGCGAAGGTCGACTTCGAGCATACCGATATATTCGGACATCCGGCTAGTCAAAGTGCCGCCGGTCGCAGAGGAATCCTCGTCAACAACTTCGATAGTTGGAGCGTAAGGAACAGCGACGACGCTTCGGTAGGGGTCGGGAGAGTTGTCTGAGGTAAAAGCGAGAAAAAGTAATACCAAAATCACGGCGCCACCGAGAAAACCGAGCGAAATCGAGATAATCCGGAGGCGTCTGGAACGCTCCTCTAACCTGCGATTATTCGCGCGCTCAGAGGCGGTTTCGAGCTTTTCGCGCTCTTCGGCGATGGTACGGCCGGCGCGGAAGGTCGACTTTTGGTGCATTTTTCGCCGGACGAGCTCGGGAGCGGGAGACGAAGCAGGCGCGCCTTTAATTGCCGGTTTTTTTCGCATCTTAGATTTCTCCTAGAATAATATCGGCAAGGGTCGAGGCGGCATCGGATTTGGCTTCAAGAGCGAGAGCGTCGGCGAGGTCGGCACGCTTTCTCGGACTATGAATCAAGGTGCGGATTTTCTCGAGAAGGATAGTCGGGTTATCGGCCATTTCGTAGTCGTCGACGACCACGGCAGCATTTTTTTCTTCGAGGCGGAGAGCGTTCTTAACTTGATGTTTACCGGGAAGCGGAGCGAACGGGACGAGGATGGTCGCCTTTTTAAGGCGGGCCATTTCGGCGATGGTCGTCGCGCCAGCACGCGAGACTACGACATCGGCGGCGCCGAGTAGCTCATCCATCGTGGTGTTAAACTCCCACATACGGAAATTAGATTCTAGACTAGCCTTATCCCAGTTTTCGTATTCTTTTAAGTCAATCATATCTTCATAGTGCTTGCGCCCGGCGACAAGACCAACAGAGGTGAACTTCAAGAGCTCGGGGAGAATCGCACGGGTGGCAATGTTTAGATTCTCGGCACCCTGCGAACCGCCAGTAATCACTACAAGAGGCTTATCGGGATTAAAAGAGAAGGCTTTTTTGAGCGAGAGCTGTTTCGTTGGCGAGACAGGCTTGAATTCGGGGCCGACGGGGATACCCGTCCAGACGTAGTTAGGGTGCTTCTCCTTCCAATCATCGGGAATCGGCATGCCGAAGGCGACGGTTTTAGCCTTTTTCATTAGAATGCGGTTCGCGAGACCAGCAACGACGTCGGACTCGTGGATGATATAGGGGATTTTGAAAAGGCGAGCGACGAGACCGACTGGTAAACAGACGTAGCCACCTTTAAGGAAAATAACTTTCGGGCGATTTTTGGGGGGGAGGAGGCGGAAAAAAGCAGTAATAATCCCGGCAATAAAGCCGAAAAAGCCGAAAATGTTACCAAAAATGAGGTCTTTTAAAGTGTATTCGATATGAATAAAATAATCTTTAAATTTCCAGTTCGCGTAGCGGTGAAATTTACCAGAAGGGATTTTGCGAACGCGAATGTAAGGGTCCTTGCGACGACGGACGGTTTTTTCGCCCCATTCGACGCCGATTTCAGTCGTGAGTTTCGTTACATTCTTGTAGTATTTATGGTCGGTCCAAAATTCAACCTCGGTACGAGGTTTTTTCGATAAAATCTCACGAACTACGGCGACCGCGGGTGTGATGTGGCCCCCCGACCCTCCGCCGACTACTAGTATCTTCATGTTTAGTTCCTTCCCTACTAGTATAACACGAAAGTTGTAAAACGAGACCAATTGCGAAAGAAATAAAGAGCATACTTGTGCCACCGTAAGAGAGGAGCGGGAGAGTAATGCCAGTCACGGGGACGAGACCAGTCATCGCGGCGATGTTAACGACGACCTGGGCGAGAGTCCAGGAGAAGACGCCGACGACGAGGAGGCGATTCTCGCTATCTTCGGTATGCTCGGCGACTTTTAGCATATGGGTCAGCATCGCGCCGAAAATAAAAATAATCACAAACAGGCCGACGAAGCCGAAGGTTTCGCCCATGACGGCAAAAACGGAGTCGTTAATCGACTCGGGAAGATAGCCAGTCGCCTGGACGGAGTTACCAATACCGACGCCGGTAAAACCGCCGGTGCCGATAGCGAGCATGGCGTTGTCAATATGGTAGGTTGAATCGGAGGATTCGCTACCGGTAAGGGTCGCAATCCAGGCGTCGACACGCTTCATGCGGTGTGCCGAAGTTGCAACAAGACCGACGGCAACAACAACGGTTGCGACGAGAAAAATGAGATATTGTTTCATCGGGACGCCGGAAATCAGGAGCATGCCGAAGACAATGGCGACGAGAGCGACCCCGGTACCGAGATCGCCCTGCGCGACGACGACGAGGAGGAGTGAAAGCCCGGAAATAAACAGAAGCGGAAGCCAAAATTCTTTGAGGTCGCCGATAGCTCCCTCTTTTTTCTTGCGCGTAAAGAAATCGGCAAGATAAATTACGATGGCGATTTTTAAAATCTCGGCGGGCTGGAAGCTAAAACCGCCGAGGTTAAACCAGCGACATTCGCCGAGCTCACATTTCGCGAGCGAAGAACCGGATTTTGCAAGAATCCAAAGCAAGACCGAAAGTGAAAGAGCTACGATAAGGAGAGGTTTAGCGAATTTTTGGACAGTTTTGATCGGAATGACTTTAAAAGCTAAGAAAAAAACTATTAAGGAAAGGACGACGGAGCGGAGCTGACCGAGGAAAAAATAATTGGGGTCGTAATTGCCGCCATAGGCATTGTTGAGAACGTTGGCACGAAGAGGACTTAGAGCGTAGATTACGACAAGACCTAGCGCCATTAACCCGAGCGTCGAGAATAAGATTACTAAATCTGATTTATGCTTTCTCAAATCGCGCCTCCGGTCGCGGCGATAAAGATGCCCAAGATCGCACAAACGCCGGCGATAATCCAAAACCGCATGACAATTTTTGCTTCACCCCAACCGATAGCTTCGAGATGATGATGAATCGGGGCACAGAGGAAGATTTTGCGGTGGAAGAATTTTTTAGAGGTGAGCTGGAGAAGACTTGAACCGGTATCAATAACGAAAACGAGGCCGATAATCGGAAGCAGGAGGAAGGAATTCGTCATCATAGCTACAACACCAAGGCCGGCACCGAGAGCGAATGAACCGGTATCACCCATCATAAAGCGGGCAGGTGGAACATTAAACCAAATATAGCTAAGAAGCCAGCCGACTATCGTCATGCAGAAGCCGAAGAGATAAATCTGACCCTGAAAAAGAGCGATGACGCCGAAAGCGCCGTACGCCAACATCGCAAGACCTCCGGAGAGACCGTCGAGACCGTCGGAAATATTGACCGCGTTTGAGGTTGCGACGACGGCGAAGGCAAAAATTAAGGTCATGATGACCGCACCGAGCTCGAAACTGCCGAAAAACGGCACTAAAATCGAAGTCCAGCCGAGCTTCACAGTAAAAAACCAGCCGAGGAGAAGGCCGACGACAGAAATCATGAAAAATTTCATTGGACCTCTTAGCCCAGCTGCACCGCGACCGGAGCCAAAAATGTTAATACAATCGTCCACTACGCCAACGAAAGCACCACCGAGAAAACCGGTTAAGGGGAGCCAGGTCTGGCCACGATCGAGGTTGAACGCCCAAGTTACGATAGTTACTGCGGCTACGCCGACGAGGCCGGCCATAGTCGGAAAAACGTGCTTGAATTTGTGCGCGTGGAGTTTCGTCATAATCGGGAGAGCTTTGCCGTCGACGGTGGTTTTTTTCTGCTTTTTCCAGAATTTGTATTTATAAGCAAAATGCGTATAGAAAGGGGTGAGGGCCATCGATAATAAGAAGCTGGCAAGAGCCAGTAAGAGCCCATAGAACATTTCATCATTGATTGTCATATATATATTATACCCCAGGTTTTAATTTTGTATAGTTTATTACGAAATTTGAGAGGTCGTCGAAAAGGCTCATGGCGTCACCGCTACCGACGGCCTGACCTTCGCCCCACATTTTGGTTAAGATGACGTATTCGGGTAGGGCGCCGGTCGGGGCGATGAAGCCGGCGTAGCCACCGACAAGTTCGCTCATCGTATCGTCGTAAGCGCCGTTTTTGACGACCTGAGCGGTACCGGATTTACCGCCGATGTCGTAACCGGAACGGTCGATGCCGTAACGGGCTTTGTAATCGCGGTTATGAATCAGCATTTCGCGCATAGTGGCGGACGTCTCGTCGCTTAGAATCTTACTCTCAGCGGGTCCTGCCGGCGACTCTCCCTCCCCAAAATTTTTGCTTCGCAAAACATTTTGGGGTCCCCTTCCGTCGCCGTCACCCGCTGATGTAACATACTTAACCACCGAGGGAGTGCGCCAGTAGCCGCCGTTGACGACGGCGGAGAAGGCGGTGGCGGTTTGGATCATGGTTAGGCTGAGGTTTTGACCAAAAGTCATGTTGGCGTAAGTCGAATCGCGGCCCCAGCCTTCGTTCGGGTCGGGAATGAAGCCGGTTGCTTCGGAAATCTCGATACCAGTAGGTCGACCTAAGCGGAATTTATTATAATAATAGTCATAGAGTTTTTCGCGACCTTGCTGGGTGATTGAATTAGGGTTGCCGCCGAGGAGCCGAAGGGCCTGAATCGAGCCGGTATTAAGCGACCAATAGAGCGCGGTGCGCATGTCGATGGTCCCGTAGAGGCTTGAGCGAGTTTCGGCGTTCCAAATTTTCCAATCATCAACAACAGTGTAATGTTCGTTAAAATAGGTCGTCCAAGGAGTCATGGCGCCTTCTTCGAGGGCGGCGGAGAAGGCGAAAGTTTTGCAAATCGAAGCCGGCTCATAAGGAACGTCGGTCGTATAGTTTAGATAAATTGAAGCGTCTTCGACGTAAGCGTAATTGCCCGGATCGTAATTCGGGAGACTAGACATCGCAATGACTTCGCCGGTTTGGGGCTTCATAATAATCACCGACGCATTCGTCGCGACGCTAGAATTAAGGTGCTCCGCCATGATTTCTTCGGTTCCCTTTTCGAGACCGCGGTCGATACTAAGGACTACATCTTTGCCATCTTCGGCAGGAATTTTAATGTTGTCGTTACCGATACTGAGGGCTACGTTATTGATATCGGAAGTGGTTTTTAGAAGACCGTTTTTACCAGACAGAAGCTCATTTAGGGAGCCTTCGACGCCGTATTGGCCGACGCCGTCCAGATTAACGAACCCGAGAAGCCCTGACGCCATTTCGCCTTCGGGATAGACCCGGCGATTGGTTTTTTGGAACCAGACGGCGCCAATTCCCTCTTCGGCGATTTTCTCGGCGATTTCGCGCGGAACATTTTTTGCGACAATTGCATATCTTAGACCTTCGGTTCCGTAGATTTTTTCTAGGTCGGCCGTAATATAATCTTTGGCGTATGATGAAAGCGCGTCAAAAATTGCCGTTTTTTCGGTCACGGCGGGATCGATGATGATTTGATAAACGGTTTGATTTAAGACGACCGGGGTGGGTTCGCCTTGATCCATCATGTAGATTTCGCCACGCCGGGCAGGGATTTCTTCGAGGAGGGTGTGCTTTTCGTCGGCCTTCGCAACCCAGGCGTCGTGCTCGATAATCTGGATGAAAAAAAGCCGCACCAAAATCACAGCGAGGGCGAAAACAACCACTCGATTTAAGATTTTAATGCGGGAAAATGATTTCTTATTCTGTGGCATAGCCGGTGACGGTCGCGGCTTCCATGTTGGCGGCAACGGTAGAGGATTTAGCTGTCGCAACGGAGGTCAGACGCGCTTTCTCGACCGCAAGGTCGTCTTTTCTAGCGTTTAATTCAGTAATTTCAGTTTCAACGGAGGAAATTTCATAATCAAAACTAGTAGCCTTAGTGCCTTCAGCAACATAGATGAGCCCAAAGACTAGGGTCAGCATACTGATAATTACAATTTGAGAGATGGAACCTAGACTTTTCGCGGTAAACCGAACAGTGTTCCTATTCCGGGCAAAGGTCGTCGTAGATACTGCACGTCGGCTGACGTAGGTTTGGTTAATCATTTTTATTATTTCCTCGCTATTTTTATGTTTGTTTTAATATGTTTGATATTCTAACTTAGTCCGAGAGGGCTTTATAGACAGAGCTATAAGTAATCTATAAAGTCCGTCTCGGGAAGGTCATACACTTCACACTCTCTGTGAAAACTCTAATTGGTAGGCCCTAAAAGGCCCGTATCCCCCCTATTGATTCCTACCGGAAATTTACCTTGATGGTTTGTTTGCGCGATTTATTCGCAATCATGATTTGTTTTGGCATGTTGCCTCCTTTTTATGTTTAGTTTTTGTTTTATCAAATCCGCTTCCGCACGACTCTAAACTTTGCGCTGCGAGAACGCGGGTTGATAACTAACTCCGGTTTTTCCGCAACGAGAGGCTTTTTAGTCAGGATTTCGAGAGGCGATTCCTCGCCGAGCGAGCTTTCCTCTTTGAAAAATGTCTTGACTAGCCGGTCTTCTAGACTATGGAAGGTGATAATTCCGAGGCGACCGTTTTTATTAAGTAGCTTCGGCAGGAGCGGGAGGGTCTTTTCGATTTGACCCAGCTCGTCGTTTACTACTATACGGACCGCTTGGAAGATAGTGGTAGCAGGATGAATCTTCGAATAGCCATGCAACCTTACTCTTACCAATTCGGCTAACTCCAACGTACTATGAATCGGTCGATGATGCACGATTATCCTAGCTAGCATTGCAGCACGGCCCGGGCTCTCTTCGCCATACTTTACGAAAATTTCTGTGAGTTCCCTTTCGCTATATTTATTTATAATATCGTCTGCGGTCAATTTTTGGCGCCGGTCCATCCGCATATCGAGAGGAGCATCGTATTTAAACGAGAAGCCCCGACTTCCTATGTCTAGTTGCGGAGAAGAAACTCCAAAATCGGCGAGTATAATATCAAAAGTCTTTCCACACTCGAAAAGCTGTAGCACCGAATTATAAAAATCTTGATTGATAATTTCAGTCTCCGGCGGGAACTTCTGTTTCAAATAATTTACAGCAAATTCGTCGCGATCGACTAAAACTGAGGTTTTATAAGACTGTGTTACATCCAAAATCTTACTGGCATGTCCTCCGTAGCCGGCAGTTAAATCTAAATATTTATCTCCGGGGTGCGGGTCCAAAGTCGCCAGGACTTCCGATAATAATACAGGGATATGCAGTTTCTCCATATCTTATATTATACACTGTTTGAGACCGTTCAACTAGAAACTTCGACGGTTTTGTTTTTGTTTGATTTTTGTTTGATTCACAATTCATCTACCACGATATTGACGAGCGCTAGACTGATCATAGAATCATGGCCGTTGAGAGACTTATTGTGTAAATTTAACCATAGAGTTTAATTGGGAGGTGTGTTTTAAGGAATGTACGCACGATTATTTTTTCGCATCTCGCTGAGATTTAATGCGCGCGAAGCTCCTAGATGGTCGGTCTCAAACGATTTTAAGGTGCGATTTTGTTTAGCGTTTTTGTTTATTTATTCGCTAATTTCAGTTTATTATATTTTTGCGGAAAATGCAAGAGCTTTTTTGAAGATTTTTTAACTTAGGCTTTTTCGCAGGTGTGGAAAACTTCTCTGTTATTTTACCGAACATGTGTGATTGATTTTGTTCTTATTTTATTTTATAGAAACCGAACACGTATGGTATTGACTTTTTATATTATTTGTGCTATAATAGTGGCATATTGGGTTTTTGTGCCTTGAAGGGGGGGTGAAAATATGCCCAGTGGAACTTTTGAAGAACGGAGCAGAGAGGTTGATTTCGTCTTAAAGGAGGAGTACAGATTCACTTTTCTGTGCTATCTGAAAATCGCGAAAGTCATGATTGAGCTCGGAACTGAAGCTAAGAATGTTGCGAGACTGCAATTATTCTTAGGCGGTGGGAGGTGTTGCAAAGATAACTGCGATGAATCGTGGTCTGAAGTAATTAAAGCTGGCGATTCCCTGTTTTTCCGCTACGGAATGGACTACTCGCTTGAAAGCTTTAATTCTGCCGCTAAGCAGCTATTTGCCGAACTGTCGGTGACACGGCGACAAGAACAGCGGTTGTTTAAGGATTTGTTGCGCTTGACGCAAGAAATCAACCCCGTAAAAGCTGAGGGAGGGCAGGCGCCGACGTCTTGGTTTTTTGGTGATGCAAAAAAACACCGTCGGCTCCTGACGATGGACTCTCTGGCGCTAGACCGGATAAAGTACTATGAGGCCGCACTTACGAAGTACGGCGAAAGACCTCTCTTGCCTTATGGGTTAGAGATGAGCTTTCGGGTCTTCCATGGGGGTTTGGCGCATCTGGCTCCGTTGTAGCACAATAAATGGTCGGTTCGCCGGCCATTTTTTATGGCTTAAAAAGTAGCTCGGAGATGAATCGGGTAGCGCCGGGATGGCAAGAGTGGATAAGATTGATTAGTTTGGCACCTTTAGTGTTTAATTCTAATTTCTGGCTAAAGTGATTGGCAATTTGGCGGAACTTCTCCTGGATTTCTTCGTATCCGGCTTGATTGCTCCAATATCCTGTCCAGTATCTCGCTTGGGCGTAGATTTCGTAGTTGATTAAGTCCTGGATATCCTGCGGTGGCATTTTGCCGCTGGCTAGGCTTTCGTTAAAGCTGGCGAATTCGCCTCCGTCCCTAGGCAGACAAAGGATAAAATGGGGGACGTCTTTCATGGGGCCTAGTCCCCTTTTGTAACAGGTCGAAGGGTATTCTATTTCCGTTAGACCGTGACTTTTGTTAAATTTTTCTTTAATTTTAGAGATTTTGTTGCCTCCGTGACCGATAGTTAGATCGAAGCCGATTGGGTAGTAAATTGGGTCGGCAGCTTCTTCGCCGTTTTTGACAGGAAGAAATACTGCGGTGTCGGCTTTATGATGAAAATCGTCATAGTCGCTAGTTAAAATAGTCGCTGCAGGATGTTTGCCAGTCGGAGCGTCGAAGAAACCGACTCTAGTTAGGGGATAAAAGAAGCTTTCGAGAATTCTACCGTCGATTTTGTCTTCAATCTTATCTTCTTCTTTTTCGTCGTTTTGAAGGAATTTCTCTTTCCAGCGATCAACTTTTGCCGCATGAACAAGAGAGTATCTTTCTGAACCAACGTCTTGGAACCTGCCGACATATTTCGAACGTTCTCGATAATCAAGAGGACCGACAAAATATCTTGCTAATTCCTTTTGTTTTTCGTAGCTTTTTGGCAGATTGACGGCAAACTCGAATGTGTTGTCTTTTCTTGCTTGTATTTCGTCGGAAACGGCATCCATGATTTCTTGGTTTTTGAGACGTTCGGCGAAGACTTGGCTGTAGGTTTCTTCGGTAGTCTCAGGGGCATATTCATTGAACCGGTAGCCGTGAATGGCTGTATGAGTGGGTTTGCCATGGTAATCTTCGTAAGGGTAGTACTTTCCGGGCTTGGGAGGAGTTTCTAAGCTAGGATCTTTTTTTATGGCATATTCACCGATTCTTTTTAATCTTTCTGCGTAAGCTTCGTCGGATTCCGCCT
This sequence comes from Candidatus Saccharimonadota bacterium, assembly GCA_017404335.1. Taxonomy (GTDB): domain Bacteria; phylum Patescibacteriota; class Saccharimonadia; order Saccharimonadales; family Saccharimonadaceae; genus Nanosyncoccus. The sequence goes on from JAFRCN010000002.1 coordinate 202,960, forward strand.
CGCCTTTAGGGTACATTTCTTTTATCGAGCGTTTTCTAAGAGAAGCCTCAGTCCAATAATCGGGTGCTTTGTTCTCAAGATTATGCCATTTTCCGGGTTCACCCTTTTTGTTGATTTCGGATTCGGCTTCGGTTTTGGTAAAGATTCTTTCATGCTTCATAATTACATTTTATCATATAGCGTTTGGTCTTGAGGGTGTGATATAATAGGTGAAAATAAGTGGAGAAAAATATGGACAATAATAGTGGCGAGCCGTTTGATGTATTCTTGTGGGCGAATGAGGTTGACGAGGTGAAGAATAACGTCTCGGCAGAGCTTTTCTTATTTAATAAAAATTATACGCCGTATAAAATTAAATATTCCGATAAGCTGACTGGGGCGGTGAAGGCGATGTTTATGCAAGAGGCGATACATTTTGTTATCGAAGAGGCGGACAAGGGGTTAGAAGTGCGCGACTACGAGAAAGCAGATGGCGAGGAGAAAGTAATCTATCGAACTTCTCTTTCGAAAGTCGGGCGGGCGGAGACATTGATTCATTTGATTGAAAACGAATATAAAGATATCGATTATTTTTCGGAAAACGAATACGACTTTAAGAAAGTTAAAGGTATAATCGCGAAGTTTACCTACCCGGGCGGAGACGAGGGGTCGAAGACTTTTTATATCGCAAAGATGATTTCGGCATCATCGGCTCTCAAGGGAGCGCAATCTTGGGAGATTAACGGGGAAAGTTTCGAGCCATTCTCGGCGGAAATTGCCCTAAAAATGCCCGACGACAACCAAGTCGCGATTGTCGACGGTAATATTGTAGTTTTTAATCAGGCGAAGTTCGAAAATCTGTTTCAGTACGACTACAAATCGCAGGTAATTGCTGAGGCAAAGGCGAAAGAATTAACCGAAAAATATAAATTGTCGTTTTCGGAAGGGCTGACGCTTGATTCCCTGCTCGCGGATAAGAAGCCGATTTTGAAAAAAGTGCAAGCGATGGACATTGCGGAAGAGATGCCGCAAGAAAAGCTACTTGAATATGCGGACGAGATGCAACTTGAGCTGATGACGGACGACGACGGGTCGATTATCATTATGGACGACAAAGATTTAACGATGTTTGTAAATCTTTTGAACGAAGATTATTATGTATCGCCGGTGAATGGGCGACGATACGAAATAAAATCGAAAAAGCTGCTCGGCGAACCGGATGGCGAGCCGCCACGCGGATAAGATTATAATTCCGCGTATGGCGCGTCGATAAAGTTCGATTCGCCGAGGGTTTCGAAGGTTTTTTGAAGGTCGAGGCGAGCGTCGACGGCGGAGTCTTGGTCGGTCAGGACGGATTCGATTTTGGCGTAGTAGCCGGGGAGATTCTCGATTTTGTCGAGGTAAATGAAGGTTCCTTCGCCCATCTTTAAATCTTGGCGACGACGGGAGACTTCGGCGGTAGGTCTAAAGCCAAGTTGGAGGATGATATTCACGACGGTTTCGTAATCTTTGATCTCGGTCTTTTCGACGATGTCGACGCCGGAGTCTTCGATGTGACGCTTTAAGATAAGGTAATACTTTGCGGGTTTATCGACGGCTTTCATTTCGGTACGCATGACGAGGCGAGGGTAGTTTGAGTTCTTTTTGTAGTTTCGCGGAAGGTAGATGCGGTCGTGTTGCCAGTAAATCGCAGAGAAATCGAGATCGATTTCGGAGAGCTTATCTTCGAAATCATCGCGGTTTTTCAACTTCGCCTTCAAGATTACTTTTTTCATAACTATATTATATCATTTTTGGAGGGATTGGTAATACGAATTAGATTTTAGGAGTTCTTTCGGGGAGCCTTCACCGACGAGGCGACCTTTGTCGACAACGAGAACGCGGTCGGCGAGGCGCATCAGCTCGGGTTTATGCGTAATCATGATGACGGTATGGTCCTCTTTTAGCTTCTTTAAGACGGAGACGACCTTCTCGGTTGACTTCGGGTCGAGGCTCGAGGTCACCTCGTCGAAAAGGAGGACTTCAGATTTAGACAGAAGTGTACGAGCGAGAGAAAGAAGCTGTTTTTGGCCGGTCGAGAGGTTTTCGGCATCGCGACGAAGTGGAGTATCGTAGCCGTTTTCGAGCTTCATAATATCATTATGAATTCCGACAAGCTTACAGGCGGCAATTTGCTCGTCAATGTTATTATTGACTAGGTTGAAATTTTCACGGATGGTCATGTCGAAAACAAATGGCTTTTGGGCGACGAGGCTGACGTTCGAAGCGAATACTTCCTTCGTATAATCATAGATACTTTCGCCGTCGAGGAGGATGTCCCCTTTCGTGACTTTATAAAGGCGAAGTAGGAGGCGAAAAATAGTCGACTTACCGGATCCGGATTTACCAACAATCGCGGTAAAAGTTTTCGGCTCGATTTTGAAGGAAATATTTTTAAAGCTCGGGGCTTTTTTGACCGGGAATTCGAGTGGAGTGCCATCTGGGGCTTTTTTGGGAGGCTCGTCGTAGGTAAAGGAAACGTTACTAAATTCTACGACGCCTTTAATGTTGTCGGTTTTATTGTTACCAAATTTAAGCATGTGTGGAGTTTCGTAGCGGAGGAGGCGGTAGAGACGCTCGACCGCGATAGAGCTTCTTGAGACGTTGTCGATCGAATTACAGATTTTTTCGTAGCGATTCAAAATATCATTGAAATAGCCGAGAACGAGAACGAGCATTGAGATAGAATATTCGCCTTTTAAGATTAAGTCGATGCAAATAAAATAGACGATGAACCGGCCGATACCGATAAAGACTGGGACTATACCGGTAGCGTAATCACGATGGAGGCGCTGGAGACCGTAGTACTTTTTCCAGGATTGTTTTTCCCTTTCGTGGTATTCAGAAAGGTTTTCTTTTAGATTCATGACTTGGACTTCTTTATAGCCGTCGATAATTTGGGAATAAAGACCGGAAAGTTCGTCGGCGTGTTCGCGCTGGATAGCTTGGTAGCGGTCGCGCTTTTTGGTGTGGTGGACAAAAATTACGACTGCGATTAAGAGGAGACCGAGGACGATAAAGCCGATTTTTAGATCGATGAAGCAAAGGACCACGGCATTCGTCACGACGCCGACGATGTGCGTAATCGTGTCGCAGAAAAAGTCGGGGACTTGGCGAGCTTGATCAATATCACGAAAAGCAGTGCTGACGAGAGTGGCTTTCGAAATGTTTTTCGTAAAGCTGGCGTCGAACTCGGTGACTTTTTTTAGAATGCGAGCTTGGAGAATATTATGAATATTGTTAGCATTAATATAATAGGCCCAATAGTTATAATGACGACAAATTAGATAGAAAGTCGCGGTCGCGAGGAACAGAGCGATGTAGGCGAAGGCCAAGCTAAAGTCGGAGTTTTCGAGAGAGTTGATAATTCTCGAGGCGACAAACGGGACTAAGAGGTAAGACAATACTCCCGAAAGCGCGGAGACAGCGAGGTGGGCGAGATGACGCCTTCTCGTTGCTTTAAGGGCGATAAAATGGCGCAAGATGCGAGTATAATAAATCGGAACTTTAAGTTTAGGCATTTTCCCCCTTACTGACCGGCGAGGTAAATTGAAGATCGCGATAAGTTTTACTTTTTTCAGCTAAAGAATTCGGCTTTCCGACGGCTTCGATTTTACCATGATTCAAAACAATTACGCGGTCAGCGAGATTCATTAGCTCGGGCTTTTTCGTAATCATAATGACGGTATGGTCTTTTTTAAGATTCTTAATTAGTTTTGGGACGAAAGTCGCAGTATCGGGGTCAAGGGAAGTCGTAATGTCGTCTAAAAGGAGGACTTCGGCGTCGGTTAGAATCGTCCGAGCAATCGAAATCATCTGCCTTTGGCCACCGGAAACGTTCGAAGCATTTTCGCGCAGGATTGTATTGTAGCCCAGCGGGAGAGTTTCGATAAAATCATGAATCCCGGCGGTTTTACAAGCGGAGATTTGGTTTTTGATATTCGGGTCGGCAAAGTTTAAGTTATCACGGATGGAGGTGTTGAAAATAAAGGGAGTTTGGTTTGCGACGGCGACAGAACTAGTATAAATTTCGCGCGAAAATTCCTTAATATCGATATCGTCGAGGAGGATTTCTCCCTTCGTCGGGCGACGAAGGCGAAGGAGAAGGTTAAAAAGCATAGTCTTCCCTGCTCCGGGAAAGCCGACGATGGCGACGACTTCGCGCGGTTTGACTTTAAAAGAAACGTTTTTTAGAATCGGAGCTTTATTGATAGTTAGTGAAATGTTTTTGAATTCGATTTTGCCGTTTAAGTCCTCGATACTAACGCGACCGAATTCGTAAGGCTCGGCGGGATTGTATTCGAGGATTCGGCTGATGCGCTCGACCGAGGCGTCAGTTAGGCGAATCTCGTTCGTGGCGTCGATTAAATCATTGGAATAATTAAAAGCGGTTTCGTAATACGAAATAATCAGAATCAGGACGTCGAGCGCGAAAAGACCCTGCATGAAGAAAACGACAAGAAGAACATAGAGAAAAGTTTTAAAAATATAATAGGAATAAAAAACGTCGATGTCGCGAAGATTGACCGCGGCGCGTTGGTGTTTATAGTATTTATCGTAGCGACGATTAATTAACCTTAACTTCTGTTTTAGCTTTGGAAGCATATTAAAAGTCCGGACTTCCTCGAGGCCGTTCGCAACTTGGCCGATAAAGCTTGAATAGTTATCATCTTCCCTTCTAGTCTTTAGCCAATAATGATTCATTTTTTTATCGGCGTAATTTCGGATGTAGATTTGGACGCCGAGAGCGAGCATGATAAGTAGAGTGAAAAACGGGCTATATAAGCTTACGATAACAAGAACGGCAATGATTTGGAGAAAAGTCGTAAAAAGCTCGGAGATTTCATCACTCATTTCGCCGACGGAGATAAAATCGCTGTTAACTGTATTCATAAATTCGCCTTTTTTGATTTCGCGGGTGAAATTGTCGTCGATATTGGTGAGTTTGTCGAACATTTTGTCGTGCATACGGCGATAGGAATAGCTTACACTCCAAGAATAGACGCGTAAATTTAGAAAATGCGCAACTTGGTAGCCTAGATAGATAGAAAAAAGGATCGCGACGTGAATGTAGGCGGCCTCGGAATTTCCTTCGGTGAGGTATTTTATAATTAAAGAAGCGACGAAAGGCATGGCGAGGGCGAAGGTTTTATAAAGAGTCGTGGTAAAAAGATTGAGAGCGAAGAGACCTTTGTGGAGTTCGGCGATACGCCAATAATTCTTTAGATATCTACGGTAGTCTTTAAACATTAACACTATTATAGCACGGGCGGTTGACAATTACATAATTCGTGCATCTCGGGAGCTCCGCTTTCGTGTAATCAAAGATTATACACGAAAGCTCCGCCCCTTCGGCGGCAAAATCGAAGATTTTGCCTTAATGTCCCTCGATTGCACGAATTATGTATACAGTCACCCGTCGACGATGTCTATTATTCTTGCTTCTACGGTTTTAATACCATTGAAATCGTTTTCGACGAACTTGACGAGGGGTTCGATGTGGTCGAAAGCGGGGTCTAGTGTGAGCCATTTTTCGGGGGCGTAGAAGGCGACGAGCTTGAGGGGTCGACCGGATTTGTCTTTGAGGTCGAGCCTTAAATGGTTTCTTTCAGCGCCCATGCGGGTGAGATTTTCGATTTTGACGTCTCTTAGGCGAAAAATCGGCTCTTCGTTGCCAGCGCCGTATGGCTCGAGAAGTTTTAGCTCGTCTAGGAAATCTAGGGTTAGACCAGAAAAGTCGCTTAAATCGAGATCGGCGTGGGGTCTAAAGAAATGGGCTTGGTCGGGGAGGTGGAGATTCTTATAATACTCGTTGATTCTTTCGCGAAAAGTGTAGAGATTGTTCCCTTCCACCCGTACGCCAGCGGCGCCAGCGTGGCCGCCACCGCCGATGATAATATCTTTAACGGAGTTTAGGGCTTCGGCGAGATTAAAATCGCCGAAGCTACGACCCGAACCTTTATATATATTATTAGCAGTTTCCGCAAGGACAAAGGCGGGCTTTTTGTATTCTTCAACTAGGCGACCGGCAATAATGCCAAGGACGCCCTCATGCCATTTGCCGGTTTCGATAATAACCGGGTCGTCTTTGACGCCGCGCTTGATGATTTCGTTAGTGGCAGAAAGTTGTTCGGTTTTACGTTTTTTGTTCAGGGTTTCGAGCTTTTCGGCGAGAGGGGCGGCCTCGATCAAATTCTGCGCGCGGAGGAGATTTAAGGATAAATCGGCGGTCTCGAGACGACCGGCGGCGTTTAGTCTCGGACCAATTTGGAATCCGACCGAATCGGAGTTCAAATTTTTTACTCCGGCTCGCCTCATGAGCTCGATGAGGCCGGGACGGCGAGTTTTCGCGAGAACTTTCATACCGTAGTAGCCGAGAATGCGATTTTCGTCGGTGAGGAGCATACTGTCGCAGACGGTGCCGATGAGGACGAGGTCGAGTAGCCACTTTTCTTGGCCGTTTTTAATTAAGTTTTCTTCTACGAGGGCTCTCGCGAGCTCGAAGGCGACGCCGACGCCGGCGAGATTTTTAAGACTATCCGCTGAGGCGTCCTTTCGCTTAGGGTTTAGAACGGCTATTGCTTCTGGGAGCGTGTCGGCGGTTTCGTGGTGGTCGGTGATAATCGTGTCGATATTTAGATGGTTTAATTCGTTTACGATTTCGTGGTTTTTTGAGCCACAGTCGACGGTAATCACGAGGTTGATTTTGTTTTTCTCGGCGCGTTTGATCAGCTTCGGGCTCATGCCGTAGCCGTCGGCGAAGCGGTCGGGAAGCATGATTTCGAGATTTTCGGGGTTCGCGCCGGCGAGTTTGAGGGTTTCTTCCATAACCGTGCTCGCGGTGACACCGTCGGCGTCGTAATCGCCGTAAATGAGGATTTTTTCGTGACTTTCTATCGCTTGTTTGATTCTCTTGATGGCTTTTTTGATATCGGGGATTTTTAAGGGGTCGGATAGGTTTTCGTATTTAGGGTTTAGAAAATCCTCGTTTAGACCGCGCGACTCGAGGAGACGTTTGAACAACTTACTCATTTTCCCCCTAACCGATAGTTTTACTAGGTTTATTGCCCTTTTGGCTTTTGATCACGATACTCTGGAGTTCTTTTAGAATCGGGAATTGTTTGTTGGTTTGGTAGATTTTAGTGTTGCCTTTTTTGGTCACAATGAGGAAATTGCCGTTTGCCATGCGTTCGAGCTCGCGTTGGATATTACCTGGGTCTTCTTTGATTAGTTTCGCTAAACCGCGGACGTGGGTCTTAAAATCGGGATATTTAGCAAAAACAACCAGAATTTTACGGCGCACCCGAGAAGTCACAAATATATCTAACATATTACCTCGCTTAATTATCCCCATTATAACACAACTTTTGTAAAAATTACAACAATAAAAGAGCAAGCCCCATTTTTTGTTCGCTTTACGCTACGCGCCAGGATGATTTTGTGTCATTTTTTTACGGAAATTTTCGCGTCTCACGCCGGATGGGGGTCTCGCTGCGAAAATTTCCTAAAATGACCCAAGATCATCTTGGGCTTGCTTTATGCTCACAAAAATTGGAGCCTGCTCTGTGGTTTACGTAGTAACTCCCATGGTATAATAAAGGTATGTATTATGAGGTGATACCGGGGGGAAGGGTAGAGAGGTTGACGTATGATTTTGATGGCGATTCCCTGGTACCGGGGCAAATTGTTTTGGTGCCGGTCGGGAAAAGGGTCGTTCCGGGAGTAGTTGTTAAAAAAGTTGCGCAACCGGAATTTAAGACTCGGACGATTTTGAAAGTTTTGTATTCAAAGGTGTTGCCGACACATCTTTTGAAAACAATTGAGTTTATCCATGAATATTATAATGTCCCTTCGGGGTTGGCGGTGTCTTTAGTTTTGCCCAAAGGAGTCGAAAAGAAACGGAGGAAAACCGAACAAATGTTCGGTATCAATCTGTCGACGGGTCCTGTCGCGCCCTCCTCCCCCAAAATTTTGCAAAGCAAACATTTTGGGGGTCCCCCTCCGGGCGCACCACCCGTCGACGAAATTTATAAAACCGAACAGGGTTCGAGTTTTCCGGAAATTCGTCTTAATGTGGCGCAGAAAAAGGCGCTAGAAGGCCTCTACAAGGCGCCGGGAGCCACGCGACTGCTTCATGGCGTGACCGGAAGCGGAAAGACTAATATATACCTTAAAATGGCTTCTAGGGCCCTTTCCGAGCAAAAATCCACGATACTTTTAGTGCCGGAAATCGCTTTAACAGGCCAACTTGTTCGGGTTTTTCGGGAGGTTTTTGGCGGAAAAGTGGTTTTAATTCATTCTCGACAGACTGAAGCGGAAAGACATTTGATTTTTAATTCCCTACTTGAAACAGAGGAGCCGAGAATTGTGGTCGGGCCACGATCGGCGTTGTTTGCGCCGGTTTCGAACCTCGGGCTGATTTTAATCGACGAGGAGCATGAGTCGACCTACTATCAGGAGAATGCGCCGAAGTATTCGGCGATTCGGGTAGCGAGTTTTATGGCGAAAACTGGGGGATTTCCGCTGATTCTAGGGTCGGCGACGCCGACTTTGGAGGATTATTATTTAGCTTCGAGGGCAGGGTCGGTGGTGGAGCTAACAGAAAAGGCGAAGGAGGAGGCGATTCGGCCGGAAATTCGGATAATTGACTTTAAAAACAGGGATAATTATACGAAAAATAAGTATTTTTCTAATTCCCTTTTATCGGCGATTTCGGCGAATTTAGAACAGGGGCGACAGACATTGATTTTTCATAATCGACGGGGATCATCGCCTCTTACGATCTGCGAAAACTGCGGTGAGGAGATTCTCTGCCCGAATTGTTATTTACCTCTGACTTTGCACGCCGATGAATATGTATTACATTGTCATACATGCGGTTTTTCGCTTAAGGTGCCGGTCGCTTGCCCAAAGTGTGGGACGCCGGGGCTGGTTCATAAGGGGTTTGGGACAAAGTTGCTAGAGTCGGAGCTTCTTAAGCTTTTCCCGAAGGCGAGGATAAGGAGATTCGACGCCGATAATAAGAAAGGCGAGGGGCTAGAAGCGGTTTATACTTCCGTAAGAGACGGAGAGGTAGATATTCTCGTTGGGACGCAGACGCTCGCGAAGGGGTTGGATTTGCCGAGGCTTGCGACGGTCGGGGTGGTACAGGCGGACGCGGGGCTGTCGCTACCAGATTTTGCGGCGGAGGAGCGGACTTTTCAGCTACTCACTCAGGTAATCGGGCGGGTCGGGAGGGGACATCTCGACTCGGCGGAGGTGTTTATCCAGACTTTTCGGCCGGAACATCCGGTCCTCGGGTTTGCGGTCCAAGAGGATTATCGAGGTTTTTATGAATATGCCTTAAAAATGCGGCAAAAATCAGGCTTTCCGCCGTTTAAATTTATTATGAGGCTGGAGATTACCATGAAAACAGAAGCAACTACGCTTCGAAAAGTACGAGAAACGGCGAAAGAACTGAGCTTAGACAGCCGGCTTCTAGTTTCGTCGCCACTACCGGCTTTTCATGAGCGGACGGCGGCGGGGTTTACTTGGCAGATTATCGTCCGGAGTCGGTCGCGGAAGGCACTTTTAGAGGCTTGTGAGGGGCTAGACGCTAGTTTTAAGGTTACTCTGGACCCGCCTTCTCTGTTATAGACGACCGGGGCGAAGCCTCTCCATCATAGCAAAGCCGTCATAATATTTTTGCATCTTTACAGAGTCGGTCTGCCAGGAATTGTTGGCGAAAAAATAGTCACAAAATTCCTCGCGGGCTTTTAAAATTTCCGTAAGACAGGGGTGATTTTTAAGATTGGCTGAGATGGTAAGGTCGAAAAGCTCGAGAGCGCGATCGATAGCCTTGTCGGCCCGAGCTTGATTCCCTTTTTCGGTCCATTTGAGCGCGCGCGAGACTTCGCTACCGATGTTTCCCATTTGATAAGCAAGCGAACGAGTTAGCCAATCTTGACGAGTTTCTAGACTATGAATATAGGTTAAAGTAGCCATTTTGAGACGATAGATTTATAATAGCTGCTCGCATTCGTAGTGCATGCCGGAGTCGACCGCGATAATTTCGCGAGCGACATCAACGACGGCCTTAATTGCATTTTCGTCGATAAAGTTAGAGGAAGAATTGATTAAATCGAGCTTTTTAATTGGGGTCTCTAGGATTCTCATAATTCTATTGTATCATATGATATAATTAAGGTATGAAAATAATTACGACGCCGGATAAGCGGCTACGGGAGAAATCAGAAAAAGTTCGCGTGATTGACGACGAAATTTTGGGTATTATTGATGAGATGCGGAAGTTGTCGCTGGATTGGGAGAAAGAGCACCCGTTTGAGCTTTCGGCGGCGATGGCGGCGCCCCAGATGGGGGTTTTGAAGCGGATTATTATTATTCGCGACGATATGGAGAATAAGAAAAATGCGACTTTTACGGCGCTGATTAATCCAGAGGTGATTCGAGCCGAGGGCAAGGAGGCGACTGATTTCGAGGGATGCCTTTCGGTCCCCTCAATTTACGGAAAAGTTCCGAGGAAGACCAAGGTACGAGTAAAAGCGAAACTCGAAGACGGAACAGAGGTACGGATTAAAGCGACGGACGAGCTCGCGAGGACGCTCCTACACGAAATTGACCATCTTAACGGAGTTTTGTTTATTGACCATATTAAAGGGGTGGAAGATGCATTTTACCGAATGAATGAAAAAGGCGATTTAGAGCCGGTTTTGGACTACGAGAAGGAAATTTGGGACAATAAAGAGCTTTGGGGAAATGAGTAAAAACAGAGGTGGCGTCTGAATAAAAATTTTATTCAATGAGGTAGAAATAACAGACATGAACAGAGAGAAGATTATCTTTTTCGGAAATGGAGCGTTGGCGGAGTATGCGTTAGCAGTTTTGGAGCGCGAGTGCGAGGTGATTTTTCAAGCGCATGAGAAGAGTGATTTAGAGGAGGCTTGCCGGTTAAAGCGAGAGAGCCCAGAGGCACACGGAGTTTTGGCGTCGTTTGGAGTGTTGATTCCTGGGTCGGTTCTAGAAGTGTTTGAGCCGGAGGGGATTTTAAATATTCACCCTTCCCTTTTGCCAGCTTATCGGGGAGCGTCGCCGATTGAGAGTGCGATTATAGATGGCGCGGTTGACTTTTCTGTTTCGGTCATGAAGCTTGTTAAGGCGATGGACGCGGGGCCGGTTTATTACCAGGCGACGCTAACGGGGACAGAAATAGCGAAGAGAACGGATTCCGAGTTGGTTTCTGGGTTGATTCCGCCGAAACTTGCGATTTATCAAGCGCTAGCAGAGGCGGGGGCGGAGTGGATTGTATCACACCTGACAGAACTACCAGAGCCGACTTTGCAAGATGATTCGAAAGCGACGTTTTGCGGGAAAATGACGAAGGAAATGGGGGTTTTAACGCCAGAAAAAGAGCCGGCGGAGACTATTTTAAGGAAAATCATTGCTTTTCAGGGCTACCCTAAGCCGAAATTTACGTTCTACGGTGTTTCTTGCATCATTTTAGACGCTCATGCTTTAAAGGAGGATGAGACAGCGGTTTTAACTTTGAAGGGCTCTGACGGAGCTCTAGTGGCCGTAGACAGGCTTCAGCCTGAGGGGCGGAAAGCGATGGATGCGAAGAGCTTTGTGAATGGATATAGGAAATAAATTTAGACTAGATTACTGAGCGGGTACGAGTTTCGCGCGGTTGGCACGGATTTCGTCTTTCATTTCTTCGATTGTGCGAGTAACGATTTCGCGGTAATCGGGGCGGTTTTTCTCGAGCCATTTCGCGGCTTCGGCGGGATCGGTAATGGCATCAAACTCAGCGAGTTGCATTTCGGTCAATCCTCTAGAGATGCGCTCGCCGATACGGACTTCGACTTCTTCTTGAATATAGTCAAGGAATTTTTGTTTTTCGGGCTCTGGCATGGCGGAGAGACCCATCTCTTGTAGAAATTTTTCGTCAAAATTCATATAATCTCCTTATGGTTATTATAGCTTATTTTTAGGCGGGCGACAACATTTTCCATAAAAAAGCGGAGATTTCTCCGCTTAGACTATTTACTTCTTTTTGACGATTTTGCTTCTTTTTATCTAGAAGCGAGATATTCCTCGAGACAGAGGCCGTTATCCATGATTTCGTGGGCAATCTTGGAAGAGCCAACGAAACGGATTTCGTAGGGCTCCGGCATCACGCCGGTGATGTCTTCCTTGCCGGCCGGATAGCGGTCGATGAAACCGAAATCGGCCAGAGCTTCATGGATTTGCCTAAGCTCCGGGTATTTGGCTTGGACTTCGGCGGTCTCTTCGGTCCAGACGTCAGTGCCAGGATACTCTTCGCTGGGCCATAAAACCACGAAACTCAGCGTCAGACCGGTATGGTGTTCAGAGAAACCTGGCCGCATAACCGTATTAGCCTCAGACCAGTCCTTGAGATTATTGTAATGTTCGTAAACCCACTCCTGGTCATCTTTAGTACGGAAGCAACTGTAAAGTTCAATAGTAAAACCCTCGGTAAACAAATGTTGCTTCAATAAAGAGAAGGCGGCATTGGTTGCTTTCTCAATTGGCGTAAGGAAGCCGTCGCAATCAGAAGCGTAAACGATATCCGGCTGGAGCAGGCGATCGTAATCGCCACCAAACTCGTATTCATGGCCATCGTTGACGACGATAAGATAGTCGCGCTCTGGGTTCATGGCTACCGCGAACTGATCCTCTTCTTCGAGAGTTGCCATCTCGTCGGTAAGGGCTCCAGCGGTAAAGACGAGCAAGAGCGCCAGGATGAGCGACAGGACGAGGAAGAAACGACGAAGGAAAAAGAAAGAATTACTGAACGGCATTTCGGTACCCCCTTTTCGTTAATGTGCAAGTAAATAGTCTAGAGGTATTTTACGATATTTTATGAAAAACTGCAAGCATAAGCAAATTGGAGGTAGAACTATTAGTAACCTTGGGGCTAGTCGAGTTTGCGTTTTCTGGTTTCACGGATGAAGAATTTGAGACGGTCGTTTATTTGGAGGTCGATTTTTTGCTTGGTTTTTAGGGCGAGGCCGCCGGTTTCGCCGGCCGTGAGCTCTTTGACGTCCATTTTTTCTTTTTGGACGCTAGTCACTTCGGCTTCGCCGAGGTATTTTTTATCACGAACAACGCGAGCGAGAAAGCCAGGCTTCACGTCGCCTTTCAGGACTTCGCCACCGGCAATAATATTAGTCTTTTCGGTGCGGAAAACGCCGAGGACCTTTAATTCCCCTTTGTCTTCTTCGATAATTTCGGCGTCTAATAAGTTCTCCATTTCGGATTTGGCGTCATCTAATAACTCGTAAATAACTTTATAAGTTTTAATCGGGACATTGTCGCGGGCGGCCATCTTGGAGATATTAATCGGGACGGAGACATTAAAACCATAGATTACGGTATTTTCGCCAGCGGCCATGTAGACGTCGTTTTCGTTAATATCGCCGACGCCGGTGGAAACGATATTTAGGGTAATTTCGCCTTTGGTGTCAATTAGCTTTAGAGAATCAACCACGCTAGTGACTGAGCCGAGAACGTCGCCTTTAATAATCACGTTAAATACTTTTGAATTGTCGGCAACATTCATCATGCGAAGAAGGTCGGAACTCGTGACATTCGCGCTAGCGGATTCGTTCGCGAGAGCTTGGGCGTTAAGAAGCGCCATTTTACGGGCGGTTTTTTCGTCTTTCGCCTCTATAAAGCGGTCGCCGAAGCTCGGAAGCTCCTTAAAACCGGTAATCGTCACAGGGGTAGAAGGCGTAGCTTTGCCTTTAGGCTTGCCCTTCCAATCGAGCATCGTACGAATCTTGCCATAAGTGCTACCAGCGACGATAAACTCGCCAGTTTTTAGTTCCCCGCCGGTAACGAGGAGGTTCACAACCGAGCCTTTGCCGGTCTCCATGTGCGACTCGATCACGAGACCCTCGGCCGGGATTTCGACATCGGCTTTTAATTCTTCGATATCGGCAGTGAGGAGAATCATGTCGAGGAGCTTATCGAGATTTTGGTTCATTTTCGCGGAAATCGGGACCACTACGGTATCGCCACCCCATTCTTCGGGTTGGAGACCGTTTTGACTTAGGTCGGCCATCGTACGCGGAATATCGGCGCCTTCGCGGTCGATTTTATTGATTGCAACAATTATTTTTGCATTCGCGGATTTCGCGAATTTGATTGCTTCGATGGTCTGGGGTTTAACGCCATCGTCGGCAGCAACAACGATAACAACAATATCAGTCAGCATCGCGCCGTGTTGGCGAATGGCAGCGAAAGCTTCGTGACCGGGTGTATCGAGGAAGGTAATTAATCTATCTTCGTGTTTTAGCTGGTAGGCGGAAATATGCTGAGTAATACCGCCGGCTTCTTTTTCGACGGTTTTCTTGTTTAATAGAGTATCGAGGAGAGTAGTTTTACCGTGGTCGACGTGACCCATAACGGCGACGACAGGGGGACGCTCGACGGCTTTATCGGATAGTTCCCTATGGAAATCGGAAGTTTTAGTCGAGGTGTTTTTCTTTTCGAGCTTGACATTCTCGAGGCCGAGCTCGTCGATAATAATGCTCGCGGTTTCGTAGTCGAGGCGCTGGTTAATCGTCGCGACGATGCCGTTTTTGAAAAGAGTACCGATTAGCTCGGTCACAGAAAGACCGAGGGCTTTACTTAGCTCGTCGACAGTGATAGAACCAGCAATTTGAATCGTTTTTTCTTCCATCGTACTCCTTCCTGTGTTTAATTTAAATTTGGTCGACGGGTCCTGCCGGCTCCTCTCCCTCCCCAAAATTTTTGCTTCGCAAAACATTTTGGGGTCCCCTTCCGGAGCCGTCACCCGTCGACGATATTTATTTAATTTTATCACATTTTGGAAAAATATGCTATAATAGGGATACACTTTAAGATTCCCGGGTAGCTCAATGGTGGAGCAAGAAGCTGTTAACTTCGAGGTTGCCGGTTCGAGCCCGGCCCCGGGAGCCAAAATTTGTTGCTAGAATCGCCTATCTGGGCGATTTTTCGCTTTCGCTCGTCCATTAGACGCGCTTCAAGCGAAGAAATCACCCATCTAAGCGATTCTAGCTAACAAATTCCACTTAGAGAGGTGCACTTCGCACGAAGAAAACACCAATCTGGCGCCTTTCAATCTTGAATAATCCAGTTACTCAGGAAGGCGTGCGAAGCACGCCTGACGCCCGGCCCCGGGAGCATGAAATTATCGCTCAGGCCTAGAATTCATATCTAGCGCTTGATCAAATTCTGGCTGTTCTGATTGCTCAGTTTCTTCTTTTTGCTCTTCTTGCTTTGGTTGTTCTAGCTCTGTTTGTTCGGATTCTTTTGGTTCTTCTTCCTGCTTTTCCTTTTTTTCTTTCTGGTCGGCGAGGACGGAAAAGAGTTCGGTTAAGCCTCTTAGCCCATAGTTTTTAACCGCATATTCGAAATAGCCCTTGCCGTAAGCTTTAGCGGCGGTTCTAAGCTCTTCGTAGCGTGGGTCGGCGCTCTCGACTTCGGCGATTAATTCCTTCATGTCGGCGATGGCTTTAAGCATGCCTTCGCGAGACCTTTTCTCAGTCTTTGGCATATTATATTCATCGCGAAATCGCATTCTTTGGGCTTTTGAAGCCATCGATTCTTCGCGGACATCTTTGAACTCTTCTTTCGTATCGATACCGAGATGGTTGTATAAATCTCTCAGTGGGTTTTCGGAACCGGTAGTATCGAAGCTTTTAATTCCCTGTACGATCGCCTCGACACCCTTCTCTCTTGCAACAGCGTCTAAACCGTAGTTAATTAGCGAAGCGGCGCTGGCTACACCTTCGTTGTAGTCGGATTCGTTCTCGTCGGCTTCGGATTCTGAATTGTCGACCGACTCGCCATAGTAATTATTGTCTTCGTGCGCCGTGCCAAAGTTTTCGCCGGCGAAGGGCGGTACGCCACTTTCGAAATTTTTAGCGAAATCCTGCTCCGGTGGGAGTTCTCGCTCGACGGAAATTTCGGGACTAGCTCCCGGTAGTTTTTCAATGCTGTTGCTATCCATATTTTACATTATAGCATGGTAGTTTTTAGAATTTGACGTAAGTACCATCCGGATGGTAAGAGGCGTCATCGTGGTAAGAGAAGGCGTGTCCGTAAGTGTCGCGCTCAGCGTCGTATTGAAAGTAGATGATACCGTGGCGGGGATTGAGGTCTTCGAGGCTCGAGTAAGACGTTCCGCTCGTCGGATATACTGCGAAGTCAAAGGTAATATAGAGAACTCCGTCTTCGTCGGAGACACCGTAGCCGGTGGCTTCCTTAATCGTCGGCTGGTCGCTGACTTCGAATTCCATATCTTTAATATACGTTTTTGCGATATGCCCGAAGGTCTTAAGTTCAGCGGCTTCGAGACTGGTTCTCTTCCCTAGCGTTTTAAAACCGTACATCGAAATGCCGTAAATAACGAAAAGGGCGAGCGCAAGGACAGCGACGATCCAGGTTGACGGGCGACAAAAGACACTGCGTGGGTCGTCGTAGACGCAGGATTTTTTAGTCTTTTTGGGTTTGATGGTTTTCTTTGGCATATTATTAACTCCTTATGGTTTTATTATAGCATAGTTACCGGTGACTATCCCAAAAAGCCCGAGAGAGACGGCAAGCATGATGAGACCGGCAGTCAGGACACCGAGGGTGATGGCGAGAACTGTTTTCTTGAAGTTTAAATTAAGGATACTAGCTGCGAGAGTGCCGGTCCAGGCGCCGGTACCGGGAATAGGGATAGCGACGAAGAGATAAAGCGCTAAGTAAACACCGCCCTTAGTCTTTTTGAGGAGTTTTTCACCGGCTTTTTCGCCTTTTTTGAGACAAAAATTGCAAAATTTCTTGAATGGTTTCCAGTTTTTTTGACTACCCCAAGCGAGGATTTTGCGGGCGAAGAAATAGATGAGCGGAACCGGAATAATATTACCGATGGTTGCGATAATGAGAATTGCCCATTCGGGAAGCTCGAGACCCATGGCGACAGCGATCGGGATAGCGCCCCGGAGCTCGATCAAAGGAACCATTGAAACGAAGAAAACGACAAGGATTTTCCAAAACATGCTATTATTATAGCATGGAGATTTCGATTATCGTGCCGGTTTTTAACGCGGAAAAATATCTAGAGAGATGTCTTGATTCAATTTTAAAGTCTTTAGAGGGGATTTCAGGGGAAATTTTGGCAGTAGATAATGGTTCGACGGATAGTTCCCTTTCGATTCTAGAGAAGTATAAGAGGAAATTTCCGAAGTTGGTGTATGTATTACATTGTCATACACCTGGAGCGGCGGCGGTAAGAAATTATGGAGTCTTAAAGTCTCATGGTAAATATATTTGGTTTATTGATGCGGATGATGAGATTTCTGAAGACGCAGTCGAAAAACTACTAGAGACGGCTAAGACTCATGATGCTGATATGGTAATGCTAGGGGCGAAGCGGGTTTTTCCGGATCACGAGGACTATCTTTCCCCTGTTTCTGCGGATAAAACTGATTATAAGAGTCGTTTTATTCGGTACGGGATGGGGCCGTGGCAAGTACTGATTCGGCGCAAATGGTGGGAGAAACATGGTTTTAAGCTCAGAGAAGGAATAATTCACGAGGATATGGAGCTGATGTCGGCTTTAATACTATATACCGATAAGTTTTCGTTCGTTGATGAGCCGTTATATACTTATTACCAGAATACAGATTCGGTTCTACATAAACGCGAGTTTAGTCCGCATATTTTTGATATTTTTCCGGCGCTAGAGGGGCTGTATGGGAGATTTATGGAAGCTAAAGCGGAAAAGAAATATCATGATGAGTTAGAGTGGTTTTTTATTTGGAATCTTTTAATCGATTCGGCGAAAGATTTTGTGAAGTTTCCGGAAGGTAAGCCTGGGTTTTCGCACTCGCGAGAAATGTTGAAAAAGTATTTTCCGAAGTGGAGGAAAAACCGATTTTTAAAGGAAAAACCGTTAAGATTAAAAGTAAGAGTAAGATTAAATTATTTTAAGTAATAAACTTAAGACTCGTTCGCGCTTCACTTCGCACCGGGACAAGTTTTTGTGAAATTTTTAACGGAAAATTTGCCGTCTCACGCCGGATGGTGGTCTCGCGGACAAATTTTCCTAAATTTCACAAAAACTTTCTCGGGCTCGTTCAATGCTCACTCGCTCTTAAGTTTATTCCTGTTGATTATTTTTTCTTTTTTTCTTCTTCTTCAAGTTTCTTGAAGGCGACTTTGCCGACGAGGGTGGTCGGGAGTTTGTCGCGGAATTCGTAGGCGGTCGGGAGGGCGTAGATTGGGACGTTGCGGCCGAGGAGCTCGCGAATTTCGCGCTCGATCTTCTTCCCTGCTTTATAACCAGGTTTTAAGACGATAAAGGCTTTCGGGACTTGACCTTTATAAGGGTGGTCGATACCGATGACAGTAGAAGTAAGGACGGCCTCGTGGGAGTTAATGACGGACTCGAGATGGGTTGGATAGATATTGTAGCCGGAGGAAATAATCATTCGCTTCAGGCGCTGACCGAAATAGATTAGGCCGTCTTTTCCGAGGTGACCTATG
This sequence comes from Candidatus Saccharimonadota bacterium, assembly GCA_017404335.1. Lineage (GTDB taxonomy): Bacteria > Patescibacteriota > Saccharimonadia > Saccharimonadales > Saccharimonadaceae > Nanosyncoccus. The sequence goes on from JAFRCN010000002.1 coordinate 221,521, forward strand.
TCGCCGGTATGAAGCCAGGCACGACCGTCTTCGTGGACCTTAATCGCTTGCGCGGTTTCGGCGTCGTCGTTTAAATAACCCATCATGACCAGAGGCCCGCTGATACAGATTTCGCCGTCTTCGTCGATCGGCTGAACGTTAAACGTATCAGGTTTCACTATCTTGAAGTACATATCTGGCATCGGAGCGCCAATGATACCGTCGGAAAAGGCGTTTTCGGGCGACAAGCAGACTGCACCGGAGCCTTCGGTGAGACCGTAACCGACGCGGATTTTGGCGCTAGAACCATGCGCTTTAAGATAGCTATTGACTTTATCGCGAAGGGTTTGGGTAAGGGCGTCGCCACCGCAGATTACCGCTGTGACTGAGGACAAGTCGCTCGGTTTTAGCTTCGTATTAATGAGCGCCTCGAACAGAGTCGGAACGCCAACGATGAAATTCGGCTCGTTTTTCTTGATAATATCGGCGAACTGCTTATGCGAAAACGCCGGGATCAAGATACAGCCCATACCTTTACAGAGAGGGGTGTGAATACAGACGCCGAGGCCGAAGCAATGGAAAAGCGGAAGAATCGAAAGGACGGTTGCGCCGGGGGTAACCTGGCGAATTACTGTCGCGTCGCAAAGCGACTCGGCGTTGATGTTAAGATTTGAAAGGAGGACAGGCTTCGGAGCGCCGGTCGTCCCACCGGAATACATGATGACGGCTGGATCGGTAGCGTTACGCTCTTCGTGATAGTTCCCCTGATAAAACAATGAGTTGGCGATAAAATCTTCCCATAAAACGACGCGGTTGTCGTTTGCTGGGAGGCGAACTTTCTTAATGTGAAGGGTATTGTAAAGCTTCTTTTTAAGAAAGCCGAGACCATCGGAAGGGCGAACGACGATAATACGCTCCAGAGAGTCACGGAGACGATAAATTTTATCAAAAACTGCGTCGATAACAAGAACGTATTTCGATTCGGCGACCTTGATGTAGTATTCAAGCTCTTTTTCAGAGCTTAGCGGATGGACCATGTTACAAACGGCACCAACCATATTAACGGCGTAGACCATCGTAATTCCCTCTGGGGTATTCGGCATACAAATCGTAACTCTATCGCCTTCTTTCACACCATAATTTTTTAAGGCGCGGGCGGTTTTTTCGATTTTCTTCACGAAATTCTTAAAGGTTACCTTATGGCCGTAGTAGCTATAAGCGACATTATCGGGATATTTCTCGGCAGATTGGATAATCATATCAACCATCGAGCAATCGGGATATTCTAGGTTGGCAGGGAGCCCTTCTTCGTCATAAAATTCGAGCCAAGGGCGCTCTTTGTATTCTTTTTTCTTATTCACAAAAATCTCCTTACGCTAATTATAGCATAAGGAGAAGTTTTTGAGAAATTTTAAATATTTTCTTCGCCCAATCTTCTGATAATTGAATAGAGGGCGCTTCGACCAGGATCTTCGGATCCAAGATTCTCATTGAAGAATTCTACAATCTTAGCTTTGTTTTCTGGATTTAGTCTTCTAAACCATTCGCGCGTAGCCATAATAAAAGCGTCCCCTCTTGTGGTTTGGCTAAGAGGGCGTCTCAGCGCCTCTAGACTTGTTGCGTCGCCGCCAATTTCCTCATTGAGCCTTGATAGCCGATCATAATATTCTTGGTTTGTCGACTCCTGAGATTCAGCAGTATCTTCTGTCGAAGGTGTAGATGGGGCTTCTGGTGCAGATTCAGTTGGTGCAGCCTCTGCGGGGGGCGTCTCAGTAGAGGCTTCAGGAGATTCGTTCCCTCGACTATTCAGCCAATCTAGGAAGGATTTCGCAGTGCGACCATCCATTCCATTGCCTTCGTATGCCATATATTCGCTAATAGCGGTTCTAGTGTCATTATCTAGCCTTCCCCACAGGGCTTCAAGCTGAGCACTTTCGGCGTCGCTGTAAGGACGCTCATTGCCTCTTATAATAAGACCTAAGTCGCCATCTGAAATATTTTGTCCGAGCGCGCCAAGCAGTCGCGATATTGCTTCTCTAGCATTTTTGACGTTCGCCTGTGGAATTTCGACATTTTGTTCAAAATCTGAGGTGTCGCTCATAAATAGATCTTCCTCTGGAGCTTCTGTGCGGGAAACAGTTGAAGTATTTGATGCAGATTGGTTGGCCCGGTTATTTCTGCCCACTAGCCCACCCGCTAGCCCGCCGATTGCACCAGCGGCAACGGTAGCTGAGCCTTGTGCGAAGTTGCTAAATATTCCGTCCTTGACGGTTTCAGTTACCGTTTCAGTGATTGCTTTGGATACCAAGTTGAAAGCTGGCTCTCCGCTCACGACAACAGATTGACTAGGAATAAGCCCTTGCTTGGCCCATTCTTCAGCTACTTCTCTTGCCATGCCTTGAGCGGCAGACGGCCATTCGCTAATATGTCCGGGATGAGTCCAACCTGATTTACCTGGAGTTAGGCCATATTTTTTACCAATTTCGAGAAGCATCTTATGCGCACCACTGGAATAATACTTTTCCGAAGATTCGCCGCCAAGCTCTAAGAATAGTTTTTCAGTACCTTTCCCTCTTGCATGACTAATACTGTCGATGTCGATTTCTGGACGCATTTCAGTATGAGTATTTGCTTGTAATTCTGTTCTTTGAACAACCTTCTCACTCGTGATAGTTTTATTGAGTTGTACACCACCCATAATCCCGCCAATAGCGGCGCCAATGCCAGCAGAGATAAGCGTACGTTTACGGTTATTGCTCCTATCGGTTTCGTTTGCGCTTTCATAACGCCCGACGAGAAAACTCGCTACATTGTTAATGTCTACATCACCTTTGCTAGTTATAGCGATTTCTTCAAACTGTTTCTTTAGATCTTCTTCGGTTGCAAGTCTATGGACGGCGCTATTTTTAGAGTCTTGCCTCGACATAATAGCGCCAGAGAGAGCGCCTCTTGCCGCGCCAGAAGCGACTCCAGCCCAGCCGGCAAAACTAACTGAGGCGATTCCCCCAGTCGCAATAATGCTAGCGGCAAATCCGGCGACACCTAGAACTGCAAGAGCGGTTTTAACATTTTTGTTGTCAATAACTTTGTGCGTAAACCTGCGCCAAATTGTGCCATTGTCGAGGGCATCGACAGTGGCTTCTTCGAGGGCGCCTTTTTGCTTTAAATACTCGCTCAGAAAAGCTGCGCTGGCTTTTTCTTTGGTATTCTCAAAACCAAGAAGTTTAGCCGTGATATCGTTTTTTAAGCGTTCTTCTTCGGCTTTTAATTCTTCTTTAGTGGCGTCCGGATGAGTGCTTTTAAAGGTTTCTAGACCTTTTTTCAAATCACTATGAGCTTTAGAGACGTCTTCGTTGGACAATCTACTCCATTTCTCAGATTGCTCTTTTTTGTATGCCTGCTCAGTTTTTAGACTTAATAATTCGTTTAATAGCTTATTGTATTGAGTTTGGGCGTTTTGGAATAACTCGCGATTCTTATGAGTAACGAAGAGTCGACGATTTCTGGCATACAATTCAGCTAATCCTCCACGCAAACTGGCAAGTTTTTCTTGGATATTTTTAATCCTTTCGGTTTTCTCATCGTCAAATTTTTCTACCAATTCTTCTGCTTTGTGCCTAAATTCCTCGACTTCGGCTTCAGTCTCCGCTTCGATTTCCGCCTCTTCCTCGGCCTCCATTTCGGCTTCAGCTTCCATCTCCTCTTCTAGTGCTGGTTCTGTTGCTATCGCCCGTGGTTCTCTAACTGGCGGCTTTAAAGGTGATCCGACGTTTTCAGATGCTTGACGAATATGCGGACGATTTTCTGGTTTTGAAACTGGACGCCCGCCATTTTGCATGGTTTCCACCCAGGAGCTAGTGTTATTTGCCCTTACTGCTTCATTCGTTTTTTCGCCACGGCTTTCCTGAATCGCTCTTAAAACTAAAGCATCGGTTCTTCTTTTGTCGAGCTCGCCACCAGTAGTTCCGTATATAGATTTCCAGGCTTCATATTCTCCGTTCATGTTAGACCCCCATCGCTTCGGCTTTATGCTTCAATATGTCATATTGAACATCACCGATGATCTTTTTAACGATGTCATTAAAGTCCGGCACGTGAGCATTTAGCCAATTGTAGGCCTGGTCTTCGTCAGCTATGTTACCGAATTCTTCGGCTTCGGCTTCGGTCAACCGGTTCGACATCTCGGTGATTAGTTTATTTTTGATTAGCTCCTCAATCCCGGTGATTAAGGTTGCCTTAGTTTCTTCCGGCGCATCGTTAATCCCGATGGCGGTGAGGAATTCTGTATTATTTGCGATGCCGAACATTTAATTTTTCTCCTTTTTTTAATTTTGTTAATGCATGACACTACTTATGCTTTTATAATAATACCGCAATTTAAAAAAGTCAACAAAAAATACCGGTGAATATTCAATTCATCGGTATTTTTGCGAATTTATTTCGCGATAGAAAGCGAAATTTTGCGGTTTTCCTTGTCGATATCGAGGACTTTGAAATCTTTACGTTCGTTTAAAGTAAAGATTTTTTCCGGGTCGACATCGGAACCCTCGCCAAGCTCAGAGACGTGGACCAAAGCTTCGATGGCTGGAGAAATTTGGACAAAAGCGCCGAACGGAGTAATCCGAGTCACGGTGCCTTCGACTTTCGCGCCTTTCTTTAAGGCTTCGACTTCGGTAAGCCATGGGTCTTCGACGAGCTGCTTCATCGAGAGAGAGAGGCGTTCCTTATCAATAGCAATAATCTTGGCTTCGATGATTTCACCAACTTTAACGTAATCCGAAGGATTGCTGACGCGTTCCCAAGAAATCTCGGAGATATGAACGAGCCCTTCGATACCCTCGATATTGACAAATACGCCGAAATCTACAACGCCAGTCACGACGCCTTTGATTTTGTCGCCAATTTTAAGTTCAGCGAAACGTTCAGCGAGGCCATCTTTTATGGCTTCTTTTTCGGAGAAGATAAGCTTGTTTTCTTTCTTATTGGCGTCGAGGATACGAGCGCGGATGGTTTTTCCGACTAACGAATTAAGGCGCTGGAGGATTTCATCTTTATCGGAGCTACCGACGCGCGGATAATGCTCGGCGGAAAGTTGCGAAACTGGAAGAAAGCCACGAATTCCTTCGTAGTCAACTAAAAGTCCGCCGCGATTTGCGTCGCATGGCGTAACGTTGACCGTCTCGGCACTGTCGAGTTTGGCTTGGATTTCATCCCAACCTTTGTCTTTGACTGCTTTGCGAAGCGACAGTAGTACATAACCGTCGTTCATTTCGGCTTCGATTACCGACGCGGTTACTTCGTCGCCGACGTTAAGGTTTTTGGCGAATGAGGCCTCACGGCGCGGAACTAACCCGACACCTTGAGCTCCAAGATCGATTAGGATCTCATGTTTTTTGACTGAGAGGATTTTACCATCTACGGTATCTCCTGCTACTGCTTTTTTGAAAGAACTTTCGTTATTGTTTAAAAGTTCATCCATGGTGATTTTTTTGGCATCTGCCATCTTTAATTTATTCCTTCCTTTAGACTCATTCATAGGAGTTCTCGCAACGGGTCCTGTCGTCGCCTCCTTCCCCGCGAAGATGTCGCGGGGGACCCCCTCCGGCGACACCACCCGTTGCGGATTTTAAACTTCTGTGAATGAGCCTAAATATAGTGTATATTATAGCAAAAATGTATGATATAATCAAGATATGTATTTAGCGGTAGATATTGGAGGAACAAAAACTTTAATCGCAGTGTTTTCTAAGCGTGGGAGGGTGGTTCGGAAGCGGAAGTTTAAGACGGCACAGGGTTCGCGGACGTTTATTTCAGATTTAGAGCGAAACCTAAAAGATTTTCAGCGGTTTAGGATTAAATCTGTGGTAGTAGCAATCCCGGGAGTTGTACAAAAAAATTATTCAGTCCGATTTGGCAATCGGAATTGGAATGAAATAGACCTGTTAAGTCCGATAAATAACTTGTTCGATGTGCCAATTTATTTTGAAAACGATGCGAATTTAGCTACACTCTATGAATCGTATCGGCTACCCGGACGGACGGTTTTTCTGACTTTTTCGACCGGGATTGGCGGAGGCGTAGTCGAGAACGGTGAAATTTTAAAGCCGGAATCTGACGAATTTGAACCGGGGCATGTTATCTATACGTATAATGGAGCAACCAAGGAGTGGGAGGATTTAGCGGCGGCAAGTGCGCTAGAAAAGGTTTATCACGTCGATTATGCAACTGATTTAAGAAAAAAGGCAGAGCTACAAGACGTAGCTAAAAGGGTTTATTTAGGACTTCCGGATGTCGTAAAAAAATTAAGGCCGAATACAATCGTACTCGGAGGTCCGCTTGGCAAGATCTTTAAGCTTTATTCTAAATATTTACCAGAAATATCGGGGGTGAAATATCGAAGACCGAAGCGCCCAAATGAGTCGGTTATTTACGGATGTTATTTGTATGCAAAGCAAAAAGGGGCAAAATAAGCCTAGCGCCGTTCCCTTTTCTTGGGCTGAGTTTTTGAGCCAGTTGGAAAAAAAATATTCAGGCTTTAGGTTCGTTGAAGGTAGGAAATTTGCCTTTAGGCCGCCGAGGACGATTGTTTTTAATTCTTCGGAAAAATCGGGAGATTTACTGATTTTACACGAGATCGGTCACGCTTTATCGGGCCATCGGTTTTTCGGAACAGACGTGGAGCGGATTAAAATAGAAGTAGAAGCTTGGGAAAAGGCGCGAGAGTTAGCAAAATTATACGGGGTTGAATTTAACGAAGATTTAGTTCAAGAAGAATTAGATACATATAGAGATTGGCTACACAAAAAATCGCGTTGTCCAAATTGTGGACTAACGCGATTTCAGACGCAAGACTCCGTCTATCATTGCCCTAATTGTGATAATTAGGCTTTTTTCGCCGGGCCACGACGAGAGATACGACCACCTTTAGCGCCAGCGATGCGGGCTAAAGCCGGGTTAGCGGCGAAACCGCCAGTGTGGCCGTTTTCGCCACCTTTTTTACCGATGCGAGCGTAAAACTCTTTACCGTATTTGGCTTTGTTGGTTGCGGCGGCTTTCATGCCACCAGCTTTGGTTCCTGACATTGTCGAAACTCCATTCTGCCCACCGAATTAATTAATAACACACCACCATTATTTCTCCTAGCGGGTCCTGCCGGATGCTTCCCTCCCGCGGCATCCTCTCGGCGCTAAAGCGCCTGCGAGCTCCGCGGGAGCCCTTCCACATCCGTCACCCGCTAGGGATATAAATGAATGTATGACTCCATTATATCATACTGCTTTAGTTTTGTCAATATGCTAATTCTAAAAAATATGTTTTAATATTTTTTTATTTCCCGAACAAATTTTTTTATTCTTTTGCACAAATTGTGGAAAAAAGTATTGACAATATGCACTACGTGAGATAAAATTGGGATAGTTTAAGTAGAGGCAACTGCGAGGCTACTTAAATACATGTATGACCTGGAAAATCACCCCCGTAAAGGGGTGATTTTCTTTGTGGTTAATTCCCTTTTATTCCGCGGTTCGCCAAGATAAATCTTTTGACGTGCTATAATAAAAAATATGATTGTGATAAAAAATGTCAGTAAAAGGTTTGGTGAAAAAAAGGCATTAGATAAGGTCTCCTTTGAAGTCAAAGATGGGGAGATTTTTGGGTTTATCGGGCATAATGGAGCCGGAAAAACGACTTTAATTAAATCGATTTGCGGGATTATGGACTTTGATGAGGGGCGGATTCTGATAAACGGAAAATCGATTAAGACTGAGCCGATTGCCTGCAAGAGAGAGATGGCGTACGTGCCAGACGACCCGGAGCTATATGAAGATATGAAAGCAATTTCGTTTATTAACTTCGTGTGCGATATGTATGATACCTCGGAGGAGGTGCGCGAGCGAAATATCAAACGCTACGCGAAGATGTTTGAGATTGAAAACGAGCTTCAGAACGAAATTCGGTCGTTTTCGCACGGGATGAAGCAAAAAATTGCATTGATTGCGGCACTTTCGCACGAGCCGAAGGTGCTAATTATGGATGAACCGTTTGTCGGACTAGATCCGAAGGCGATTTTTGATATGAAAGAGGTGATGCGGGAGATAGCGAAGCGGGGCGGGACCATCTTTTTCTCAACCCATATTCTAGATGTGGCCGAAAAACTGTGCGACAGGGTGGCGATTGTAAAAAATGGCCAGATTGTAGAGGTGGGCGACATGAAGAAAATTCGGGGCGATAAGTCGCTCGAAAAAGTATTTTTGGAACTCGAGGCCAATGAGTAAGCTAACTTCTCTTCTAAACGCGACGATGTCGGGGGGAATTCAGATTTTTAACTACCGCGGAAAAACTAAGCGGTCTAGATGGCTGATGCCGACTCTGCTTGCGGTATTGATGGGGGTACTGATATTGATAAGCGCCGTAGGGATGACGGCGGAGTTAAAGGAAGCTGGCGGTGAGTCAGCGATATTGTCAATTTATGCCTTAGTCACAACTATAATAATAGTAACCGAGGGGATTTATAAGTCTGGGGATTTACTGTTTAAGCCTCGCGATAATGACATGCTTCTCGCGATGCCAATAAAAAAGCCCTTGATTGTTTTTGCTCGGATGGTGAAGTTTTATGCGTTTGAGATGCTTTATTGTTTAATCTTTCTTCTACCGGCGCTAATCGCTTATGCGATGAATGTCGAAGTAGGGGCGTCGTATTTTTTGATAGCGATTACGATGATGTTATTAATACCGGTGATACCGATTGCGGTTTCTTGCGTTATTGGGTTTATCACTTCGGCAATCTCCTCGAGATTTAAGCATAAGGCGGTTTTAGAGGTGCTACTTTCTTTTGGGTTTTTGGTGATTTGCGCGATATTAATATTGAATGTCAACTCTGCGTCGGATTTTGACGGCCGGTCGGCAGTTACAATCGGAAATAGAATAACGGAGTTTTATTATCCGGCGGCGGCGCTAGTTCGACTAGCGACGGATTTCGAGATTGGGCAGTATTTATTATTCGTGGCGATAAATCTAGGGGTGGTAGCGGTGGCGGTATTTCTAGTTAGTCGGTTTTATTTTAAAATTGTGACTCGGCTAAATGTCATAAGAAAGAATGGAAATGTTGACGCGAAGTATAGTTTCAGGAAGCGGAGCCAAACTCTAGCGATGGTGCGAAAAGAGTTGACGCGGTATTTTAAGACGCCGGTTTGGTTAACTAACACAGCGATTGGGTTGGTGATATTCGTTGTTGCGGTGGGGGCGGTTTGTTTTAAGTTCGATGATTTGGTGAATTCACTGGCTGATTCAGTTGAGGAATTTCCGCTGACGGTAGACGAGATTCGTGCGTTTGTCCCGAGTATCACGGTCGCGATGGTGGCGTTTACGAGCCTTTTGACTTTTATTACGGCGCCGATGATTTCGCTCGAGGGGAAGGCGTTTAATATGCTGAAGTCGCTACCGATTAGTGGCGTTAAAATCATTATGACTAAGGTACTTTCAGCAATGATATTGATTGTGCCGGTGACGGCAGTCGGGAGTTTGTTGATGTTTATTAAGTTCCAATTTAGTATTCTAGATTTAGTCTTAGTGCTGCTTGCGGTAGCTTTCATGCCGCTGGTGACGGAGCTCGTCGGGATATTGGTAGATTTGAAGTATGCGCGGTTTGACGCGGAGAGCGACGCCGTAACCGTAAGACAGAGCGCAAGCGTAATGGTTGCAACTTTTATGGGGCTTGGGATGGTGCTTCTCACGGTTTCGCTAATTTTTGGGTTGGTATTTCTCGCTGGGCAGACTGCGGGGCTTTTGATGGTAGATGCGGTTTTTGTGATTGTTGCTTTGTTTTTATATTTTACGATCGTAGCGCGAGGAGATGAGAAAATTGTGAAATTAGTAGCATAAGAGCGCTGAAATTTATATAAAAAATACCGCCATAATCGCGGTTTAATTGGTGGGGATATGTGGACTTGAACCACAGACCTCGTCATTATCAGTGACGCGCTCTAACCAGCTGAGCTATATCCCCGGATTTTTAAAGTGGTCGACTTTTATTAGCATAAAAGTCGTCCATTGTGGCGTCGCCTCGGAAAAGAAAGTAAACTTTCTTTTCGTAGCTTCCTCATTACTTAAAATATGTGCAAGCACCTATTTTAAGTAATTCGTCATCTACTTGAAAAGTGAACAAGTTCACTTTTCACTCGGCTCCTACGATGGTGGAGTAACAGGGACTCAAACCCTGGACCTCCGCCTTGCAAAGGCGGCGCTCTAATCAACTGAGCTATTACCCCTCGCCATGTTATTTTAGCAAAAACTTAACAAATTGTAAAGAGTTCATGGTATAATTAAGGGATGAATTATACTTTCGATATTGGCTGGTTTTTCGGAGGGATTGCAATCGCGGTGGCGGGGGCGCTGGTGGTAATATTTTATAAACAGATAGCGGACGGGCTAGCGAATGGGGTGTCCTCTTATGACCATGTAAAGCTGTTTGGCGTAATCGCAATCGTAGTTGGACTACTAATTACGGCAAACTTGCATACCTTTATCTTGAGCGGAATAGTTAGCCTATTTTTTAAAAGATAATCTGACGAACATATTCATACATCGCGATGGCGGCGGCGGCACCGACATTAACCGAGCGGGTAGAGCCAAAGCTTTCAATAAAACGGACGTCGTCGGCCTTTTCTAAGAGTTCTTTTGAGATACCGCTATTTTCGGAGCCGAAAATTAGGGTAGTGTTATGGGTAAAGAGTTTAGAATGTAGCTCTTTGGCACGCGAGGTGTTGTTTTCGATGGCGACTAGTTCCCTGTTTTCTTGAGTTTTGAGAAAATCTTCCAGGTCGGGATGATGAATGATCTCCAGATACTTATCCGTACACATGGCTCCGCGACGGTTATATTTTTTGCGACCGATGATATGGACTTTTTTGACGTTAAAAGAGTTCGCCGTACGGACGATGGAACCGATATTAAAATCGTGTTCGACGTTTTCGATGGCGATCTCTAAAGGTATGCGTTTTTTACTCAGAGCGTCAAAAACCTGCTCGTTTGTCAGGGTTTTGTACTCGTCGATGAGATTTCTGGGGTCTTCCATGATATAATGTATTATAACACAAGAGGAGGTAGAGATGAATTTTAACGAATATCAAGAAAAGGCGGCGACGACGGATTTATTCCAACCGTCCGGAAATTTAGGTGAAGTGGGGTTCGTCGAGAAGGTTTTAGGACTCGCGGGAGAGGCCGGCGAAGTGACAGACAAGGTAAAGAAGGTATTAAGAGACAAGGAAGGGGGTTTTTCCAAAGAGGATAAGCTCGGGGTGGCGAAAGAACTGGGAGATGTCTTATGGTATCTGGCGAATATTTCGCGATATCTTGGGCTTTCTTTGGACGAAGTTGCGAAAATGAATCTGGCGAAACTCGAAGATAGGGCGAACCGCGGAAAAATCCACGGCGCTGGCGACGAGAGATAAAAAGACCCCGCTTGACGCGGGGCGATAAGGTACTAAGACCTTTAGTCGGTAGGTTCTTGGGGTGTTCGAGGTTCAAATAACCCACGGGTGTAGACCATTTCGAGCCCTCCAACGTAGAGAACTCCCCCGTTTTCGACGCAGTGCTTCGGGAATACGAGGTCGTACGAGGGTCGAAGGAAAACGTGTGCGGCACGGGCGATCTTTTCTTCTACGAGATACACTTTACTTGCATCCGGAAGAGGAAAATCTCGCTGAATGCCGTTGTTGTCTTCGATCAAAATCCTTTTGTCGTGAAAAGTGAGAACTAAGATGTTACCAATTACCTTGCCTAAGGCTTCGCCAGTTGGCGGGATTTTTGGCATCGAGCGCAGAATCCACGCTTTCCCACTGCTCAACAAAGGTTTTGAGAGCCCTTCGCGAGAAGCAAAGACCACTGGCTTTCCTAGTAAGTTCACGAGCTGCACAGAAGATTCTTCGTCCACGATTGAGTCTTGGCTTGGTTCAGTATCGGATGCAGGATCAATATGGGCTTCAGCCGAAAGAAATCCGGCTTGCCTCAAGGCCTCATTCCAAGACCCAAAGTAGCGCGAATAGGTTTGCCGGCTCGGCGCACCCTGTTCAAGATCTTTGGGGCGAGGGCTTCTTCCGAGCTTTTCACCTAACTCCAAAAGATAGTTGGCGAGAAACTCATGGTTGTACTTTGGCACAAAACCACCTCCTAAAAATATAGAGTAGAAATAAAAGAACTTACTCCCACTCTAGTATGATTTATATTATACCATGTTTTAGTAGTTTAGGTTGGTAAAATCCCGCCTAGGGGCGGGATTATCTGGAAAGTGAGATTTTAAGCGTAATGACTAAATTGATAGTCTTTACCCCGTCGGTATCGTCAAGCGCTATCGTCATCTTATTTGGCTCTGGGACGATAGTTTCGTCGCCGCTTACGGGGTCGGGCTTTTTGAGTTCGTCCTGTGAAGCGGCTGCCTGGGCGTCGGATGTGGTTTCGGGATTCATTAAAACCTCCATGATTGAGTCCATCGCTTGCTTGACGTCTTCCGTGCTGGTCGATTTTTCTGGCCATGTTTTGGGTTGTGGATTATTGGTGGGGAGTTCGGCTTGGGAAAATTCTTCCAGTCGCATCTCTAATTGTTTTTTGCTACCGAACCTCTGGCGGATTGTGGGATAGCTAGGAAGTTCGGGGTCGCCATTAATCTCCTTCTGACTCGGGAGCCTACCCAATCTGGTGACTCTGTCACGGAGCAGTTCAAGTATCTGATTGTCGGTCAACGACTTCTTTGGCATCGTTTTCTCTCCTTTCTCCGATTTCGTCGAAGCGTTAGTCTCTTGCCATTTCCTGAATCTGATCTTCCCTTCTATTACTTCAGCTGCCTTCGCAAATGACCCAAAATAAAACGAGTAAGTATTGGGGTGGGGCATCTTCGGGTGGTTAAGGACGTCTTTGAACGTGGGGACTCGCCCAAGTTCATCTACTAAATTATAAAGCAACCCCAGCAAGCCTTCGTTAACATCCGAGTGTTTAATAACCATAACTGAACCATTATTCAGCTCAAAGCCAACAGAATCCCCTAGAGTATAGACTTGAGTAACCCCCACTTAAATCATCTCCTTTCTAATTAATAATGTTCGAGGCCTAACAAAAAATGACCCTTAGCTGAGTAAATTGTACTATCTGCTTTTTTGGAAGTCAAGCGTGAGCTTTTATTGACCAACACTGATAGTTAATGAAAAAGCCCGGACGCGAGGTCCGGGCCGCCCGTTTTATTGGGCTATAGGGGGAGGGGGTATGGGTTAGACAATGTCGAACTTGATGGTTCCCTTGCGGGTGGCAGCGTTGTAATACGCCTTGAACCGACAGTGATACATAATAGGCTTATGTAATTCCGACTGTGGCTCGACGAATGAAGCGGAGCAATATCCGCTTACGTTGAAAGAACGCCCAGAGCCATCTTCGTGCTGAAGACTGGTGATGCGAAAATCATCCACACACATCTCGACGAAGTGATTTTCGCTGATTTGTCCAGAGAAACCACGAAAGAAACTGGGATAGACGTAGTGTTGTCGTACGCGTATTTAAACGCATCGACAAGACGATCCTTGCTCGGACCGCTCACGATCTTGAAGGTTTCTTTGGCAGAATGCAGATGCAACCTATTGGTATCCATACGGACACCTCCTCTTTTTTATTCTCGAACGCATACACGAACGAGTACTAGCTGGTCATAGCCAACTTGGTTTTATTATAGCACACTTTATTAAATATGTCAATATTACACCCAAAAAACCGTCCAGATTGGGCGGATTTTGGTTTAACAACTTAGTTGTGCAATTTTCATCTATAGTTTAGTGTAAAGCTTAATGTTACGCCTCTTTGAAGAGGGCTGTTATGATTCAAGCTTGCATAATCATAACCGTAACCGACCTAGCTACCTGCGACATTGCTGTTTCAGGCGCATCAATTCCTTCTCAAGAAAGGAGGTAATCCATCGACACGTTCTCGTACCGATGCCTTGTTACGACTTAACCCCAATCATCCCGCTCACCTTAGGCCGCCTAGACGGACTTCGGGTGCTCGTGACTCTCATGGTTTGACGGGCG